>JAHFDN010000026.1:0-30864 GCA_023248995.1 Candidatus Rokuibacteriota bacterium | reverse complement strand
GGGGGTGTTGGTGCGGACGCTCAGGACCGCGGGGCTCACGCCGGCCGAGGTCGAGGAACGCATCGCCCCGTGGCTCGGCGGCGGAGAGGACGTCTCGGTGAGCTGCCTACCCGTGGAGGGGGAGGTCTGGGTACGTCTGTCCGCGCGGGCCACGTCGCTCCCCCTGGCCGAGGCGGCCCTCCGGGACGTCGAGGCTCCGGTGGTCGAGGCCCTCGGCGCCGATTGCTACGGGCGCAACCAGGAGAGCCTCGAAGGCGTGGTGGGTCGGGCTCTCCGGGAGCGGCGGCTGACGCTCTCTGTGGCCGAGTCGTGCACCGGCGGGCTCCTGGGCCACCGGATCACCAACGTCCCCGGCTCCTCGGCCTATTTCGAGCGCGGGGTCGTGCCGTACAGCAACCCCGCCAAGGAGGAGCTGCTCGGGGTGCCCCATCAGCTGCTCGCCGCGCACGGCGCCGTGAGCGGACCGGTGGTCGAGGCGATGGCGCGGGGCATCTGCCGCGCCAGCCATACCCCGCTCGGGTTGGCGATCACCGGAATCGCGGGACCCGAGGGCGGCACGAAAGCCAAGCCCGTGGGGACGGTGTTCGTCGCGCTGGCCCATCCCGGTGGGGTTGAAGCCCGCCGGTTTCTCTTCTCCGGCGGCCGGGAGTCCATCAAGTGGCAGTCGGCCCAGATGGCCCTGGACCTGCTCCGTCGCTGGCTGCTCCGGCACTAGTCGTGGAGCGGGTCCGGTCGTTCGTGGCGATCCTGCTGGATGACGCCCTGCGGGCCGCCGTCGCGAGCGAGATCGCCCGTCTCAAGGTGCTCGCGCCGCGCGTGGGCTGGATAGCCCCGCCCAATCTCCACCTGACCCTCAAGTTCCTCGGCGAACTCCCGCCGAAGACCCTGGAGCTGGCCAAAGAGGGTCTCACCGAGGCGGTGGCCGGCGGGGCCCCGTTCCGGCTCTCGTTCCAGGGCCTGGGGGCGTTTCCGGAATTGGCCCGGCCGCGGGTGCTCTGGGTCGGCGTGGTCGAGGGCACCCAGGCGGCGCAGGGGCTTCAGGCTCGTGTGGAGGCGGCCCTCGCCCGGCGCGGGTTCGCCCAGGAGGAGCGCCCGTACTCGTCCCACCTCACGATCGGCCGCGTGCGGGAGCCGCGGGGACTCGCGGGGCTCCAGGAGGCGATGGCGCGCGACGCGGAGATGGAGTTCGGCCGCCTGGAGGTCCGGGCGCTCTCCCTCATGCGGAGTGACCTCTCACCGGCAGGCGCCCGCTACACCGAACTCGCCGCTTTTCCATTCCCCTGAGGGGTCTTGACACCTCTCTGAATATGGTTAGAATGCAGGGCGTCTCACGGTGGCAGGGGCGCTATTTTTCACGTGTGCCAACAGGGGCCGCACCCGGGGTCGAGCCCGGGTCCAGGTCCCAACAGGAGGAGCGGCCTATGGCTGAGGAGACGGTAAGTCGGCGCGACTTCATCAAGGCCACCGGGGCGGGGGCGCTGGCGACGGGGATCGGCGCCAACATCATCATTCCAGGGCGCGCCCACGCCGCCAAGAAGACGTTGAAGATTCTCAACTGGGTGCATTTCGTCCCCCCATACGACGAGTGGTTCAACAAGAAGTACACGAAGGAATGGGGAGAGAAGAACGACACTGAGGTGATCGTGGACAACATCGGCGTCGCCGGCGTCAACCCCCGCGCTGCCGCCGAGGTGTCTGCCCAGAAGGGGCACGACCTGTTCCTCTTCAACTGGCCGCCGCCCGCGTTCGAAGAGCAGACGGTGGACCTGAAGGATGTCTATCAGGAGGTGGAGCGGAAAGTCGGGAAGCCCATCGAGCTCGCCGTCAAGAGCACCTACAACCCGAAGACCAAGAAGTACTACGCCTTCTCTCCGTCATTCACGCCGGACCCGGTGAACTACCGGCAGGACCTGTTCTCCCAGGTCGGGCTGCCCAACGGCCCGAGGACGTGGGAAGAGGTCCGAACCGCCGGGGCGAAGATCAAGAAGCAGTTCGGGAATCCCGTGGGAATCGGCCTCGCCAACGAGATCGACACGGGCATGGCCATGCGCACCATCATGTACGCCTTCGGGGCTCACGAGCAGGACGCGGCCGGCAACCTGACGCTGAACTCCAAGGAGACCCTCGAAGCCATCAAGTTCGTCAAGGCGCTCTACGGCGAGACGATGACCGCGGAGGTCTTCACGTGGGACGCCTCCTCGAACAACCGGGCAATGCTCGCCGGCAAGTGCTCCCTGGCCCTCAACGCCATCTCGATCACCCGCACCGCGGAAAAGGACAACCCCGACATCTCCAGGAAGATCCAGCTGACGAAGGCGCTCCGGGGCCCCGTGCGGGCGATCGGGCTCGAGCACGTGATGCAGTGCTACGCCGTCTGGAAGTTCGCCGAGAACATCGACGGCGCCAAGAAGTTCCTCATCGACTACACCACGGATTTCCGCCAGGCCTTCGTGGCGGGCGAGTACTACGACTTCCCCTGCTTCCCCAAGACCGTGCCGGATCTCAAGAAGCTCATCGCCAACGACCCGAAGGCCCATCCGGCCGACAAGTACAAGGTGCTGGAGGACGTCCTGGACTGGGCGACCAACGTGGGCTATCCCGGTTACGCCACCGCGGCCGTCGACGAGATCTTCAGCACCTGGGTTCTCAACGTCATGTTCGCAAAGGCGGCGTCCGGCGCGGTGAGCCCGGAAGACGCGCTGAAGGAGGCTGACGCGGCCGCCAAGCGCATCTTCGGCAAGTGGAAGGAGAAGGGCCTGATCTAGGCGACCGAATCAGGTCCGAGATCGGTTCTCGAGAGGGAGGCTCCGGGCGCCGGAGCCTCCCGCCGCGTTGACCCTCTGGGAGCCCATCGCGCATGGCAACGGTAGAGACGCGGGACATCCGGAAGCACTTCGGCGACGTCCGGGCCGTGGACGGCGTGGACCTCTCCACCCAGGAGGGCGAGCTCCTGGTACTGCTGGGCCCCTCCGGGTGCGGGAAGACGACCCTTCTTCGTATGATCGCCGGGCTGGAAAAGCCGACCGGGGGCCAGATCCTCATCGGCGGGCAGGTGGTGAACGAGCTCCCCCCGCGGGACCGGAAGATCGCCATGGTCTTCCAGAGCTATGCGCTCTATCCGCACATGACGGTCTTCAACAACATTGCGTTCCCCTTGAAGGCGCAGGGCGTGCCGAAAGAAGCCATTCCGCAGAAAGTCGAGTGGGCCGCCTCCCTGTTCGGGATCGAACGGCTTGTCCACCGGAAGCCCCGGGAGTTGTCCGGGGGCGAGCGGCAGCGTGTGGCGCTGGCGCGGGCGTTGGTGCGCGAGCCGGCCGTCTTCCTTTTCGACGAGCCGCTCTCGAACCTCGACGCGAAGCTCCGGGCCTCGGCCCGGGACGAGCTGAAGCAGTTCCAGCGCCGGATCGGGACCACGAGCATCTACGTGACTCATGACCAGGTCGAGGCCATGGGCCTGGGTGACCGGATCGCGGTGATGCAGCTGGGCAAAGTGAGGCAGATCGGAACGGCCCAAGACGTGTACGACGAGCCCGCCGACACGTTCGTCGGCGCCTTCCTGGGCTCGCCTCCCATGAACCTGGTCGAGCGGGACGACCATATCCTGGGCTTCCGCCCCGAGCAGTTCTTCCCGCGCGAGGCCTTCGGGCACGCCGACCGCGTCGTCACCCTTCCGTTCCGGGTGACGCGCGTCGAGTACCTCGGCGCCGACCGGTTGCTCTACGGGATCCTCGGGAGCCCATTCCCGGAGGCCAAGGTGGTCGCCAAGCTTCCGTGGACGATCACGGCGCCCGTAGAGCCGGGGGAACGCTACTCCTTCGCCGTCCACGAGAAGGAGCTGAAGTTCTTCGATAAGGCCACGGGCCTCCGCACCGGGCCCCGGCCGATCTGAGGCGCGATGGGAACCCTCGAGCGCGAGGCCGTGGTCGTGACCGGAGCCCGACGGGGCCGCTTCAGTTTCCTCGTGGACCGGGAGGAGTGGCTCGGGCCCCTCATGATCGGACCGGCCGTCCTGTACATCGTCCTGGTCGTCGGGTTCCCGTTCTTCCTGGCCCTCTTCTACAGCGTCAGCAGCGTCACCGCGGGGAGCCGGACCCTGGAGTTCGTGGGCCTGAAGAATTTCATCGGCGTGGTCGGGACCACGAAATTCCAGACCTCCCTCAAGAACACCTTCATTTTCGCCTTCGTCTCCCAGGCCGTGGTGATAGTGCTGGCCACCGTGCTGGCCCTGGCGCTGCTGAAGGACTTCAAAGGCAAGTGGGTGGTCCGGTTCCTGATCCTGCTCCCGTGGGTCGCCCCCATTTCGCTGGGGACGATCGGGTGGCTGTGGATTCTCGACTCCATCTACAGTGTGATCAACTGGACCCTCGAGGCCCTCGGGCTTATCAGTCCCGAGACCTGGCCCATGTGGCTCGGGATCCCCCACTTGGCCATGGGCTCCGTGATCACCGTCCACGTCTGGCGGCTGCTCCCGCTGGCGACGGTGATCCTACTCGGGGGACTCAGCTCTATCCCCGCGGACATCCACGATGCGGCCGCCGTGGACGGGGCCAGCTTCTGGCGGCATCTCTTCCAGATCACGATGCCGCTGGTGCGCCCGATCATGCTCGTCGCACTCCTCTTCGGGCTCGTCTTCGCCTTCACCGACATGATCGTGATCTTCGTCCTCACCCGGGGCGGGCCGTACGACACCACACAGGTGCTGGCCAGCCTGGCCTTCTTCACGGGCATCCAGGGGGGAGATCTCGCCGAGGGCGCGGCCATCGCCCTCTTCCTCTTCCCCCTGCTCCTGGCCGCCGCCATCGTGTTCCTCCGCATCGCCCGCCGCGCGGAGGTGACCTGAGATGGCGCTTCCGAACGCGCTGCGCCGGGTGAGGGGTGGTGCGGTCCACTTCGGCATCGTGGCGATGTTCACCGTCTTCGCCGCCTTCCCCTTCTACTGGATGCTCATCACCACCTTCAAGCGCACCAGCGACCTCATGAACCGGGGCAATAACCCCTTCGTGTATAACGAGCCGCCGACGCTCGAGCACCTGAAGGTCCTGTTCTTCGAAACCATGTACGGCCGGTGGCTCTGGAACACCGCCCTCGTCGGAGCAGTCGTGGTGGCGATTACCCTTCTCCTCGCAATCCCGGCGGGGTATGCCCTCGCCCGGCTGACGGGACGGTGGGGGGAACAGCTCGGCATCGGCATCTTCCTGACCTACCTGATCCCGCCGACCCTCCTCTTCATTCCCATGTCCCGGGTGATCGCCGACCTCGGCCTTCAGGATTCCATCTGGTCGCTGGTGCTGGTCTATCCGTCCTTCACGATCCCCTTCTGCACATGGCTCATGATGGGCTTCTTCAAGGCCATCCCCCGCGACCTGGAGGAAGCGGCCATGATCGACGGCCATAGCCGGTTCGGGGCGTTTGTGAAGATCGTGATTCCAATCTCGATGGCGGGGATCCTGACGGTCGTGATCTTCACCCTCACGCTGGTGATGCAGGAGTTCGTCTACGCCCTGACCTTCATCTCCGCCGTCTCGCAGATGACGGTGAGCGTCGGGGTGCCGACGTTCCTGGTCCACGGGGACGTCTATTTCTGGGGGTCGCTGATGGCCGGCTCCTTCATCGCCAGCGTCCCCATCGCCATCCTGTACAACTTCTTCGTGGATCGCTTCATCGCGGGCTTCACGGTCGGCGCGATCAAGTAGGCGGGACTCTCTGGGTCGCCCCGGGCTAGAGGGGCGCGTTCGTCCGGCGCCGTCTCGGATTGTCGACATTGACAGGAGGCCGCGCCGCGCTCATAAATGCGGGCATGATGCGCGGCAGAATTGACTTTTCCGGGGCTCCCCCCGTACAATGGCATAACTCCTTGTCACATCGACTGTTTGTTGATAGTCACGGGTTCCCGCGGGTTCTCGGGAGGACAGCATGGCTGAGGTGAAGAGCGACCGCCGTCAGGCGCTGGAACTGGCGATCTCCCAGATCGAGAGGCAGTTCGGCAAGGGGGCCGTCATGCGCCTGGGCGCCCGCGGGGCGCTCGACGAGGTGCCGGTCATCCCGACCGGGTCCATCGCCCTGGACGTCGCCCTCGGAATCGGCGGCATCCCGCGCGGGCGCGTCACCGAGATCTTCGGTCCCGAATCCTCGGGGAAGACGACCCTGGCCCTCCACATCATCGCGGAAGCCCAGCGCCTCGGCGGGATCGCCGCGTTCGTGGACGCCGAGCATGCCCTCGACGCGATCTACGCCAAGAACCTGGGGGTCAACACCGACGAGCTCCTGATCGCACAGCCCGACACCGGCGAGCAGGCGCTCGAGATCGTCGAGACGCTGGTCCGCTCGAACGCGGTGGACGTGGTCGTGGTGGACTCGGTCGCGGCGCTGGTCCCGCGCGCCGAGCTCGACGGCGACATGGGCGACTCGCTCCCGGGGCTCCAGGCGCGGCTCATGTCCCAGGCCCTCCGGAAGCTCACGGCGGCGATCTCGCGCTCGGGGACCGCGGTGATCTTCATCAACCAGATCCGGGAGAAGATAGGGATAATGTTTGGGAACCCGGAGGTCACGCCGGGCGGCCGGGCGCTGAAGTTCTACGCCTCGATCCGCCTGGACATCCGGCGGCTGGAGGCGATCAAGGTCGGCACCGACTCGGTGGGGGCCCGGACCAAGGTCAAGGTGGTCAAGAACAAGCTCTCGCCCCCGTTCCGCGAGGGGGAGTTCGACATGATCTACGGCGAGGGGATCTCGAAGGAGGGCAGCGTGCTCGACCAGGCGGTGGAGCAGGGGCTGGTGGAGAAGTCGGGCACCTGGTTCACCTTCAAGAACGAGCGGATCGGCCAGGGGCGCGAGAACGCCAAGAAGTTCCTCAAGGAGAACCCCAAGGTGCTGGCCGACCTCGAGGCCAAGGTGCGCTCCGCCCTCGGCCTGAAGGCGGTCGCAGCACCTCACTAAGGACCCGGGAGGACGAGACGATGGAATTGGATGAACTCCTGAGCCTCGGCGCGGAGCGCGGGGCTTCCGACGTCCACATCAAGCCCCGTTCCCACCCGATCCTCCGGATTCACGGAGCCCTCGAGCTCCAGCCGGACTGGTTCCTCGTCACGCAGGAGTACATGCTCGAGCAGGCCACGCGCCTCCTCAAGCCCGAACGGCTCACGGCGCTCCTCGAGGAAGGCACGGAGGTCGACTTGGCCCACACGGTCCCGGGGGCGGGCCGCTTCCGCGTGAACCTCTATCTCGCCAAGGGGGAGATCCACGGGTCCTTCCGGGCGATCCCCGACAAGATTCCCGCCTTCGAGGAACTGAACCTGCCCAAGGTGCTGGAGAAGCTGACGATGGAGCGCCGCGGTATGATCCTCGTGACCGGGGTGACGGGCTGCGGCAAATCCACGACCCTGGCGGCGATGATCGACTACATGAATCGCTACCGGAACGACCACATCATCACCATCGAGGACCCGATCGAGTTCGTCCACGAGGACAAGACCTGCGTCGTCAGCCAGCGCGAGATCGGCCAGGACTCGCCGAACTTCACCCAGGCCCTGCGCGCCGCCCTGCGCCAGGACCCGGACGTGATCCTCGTGGGCGAGATGCGAGACCCCGAGACCATGGCCACGGCGCTCCACGCCGCCGAGACCGGCCACCTCGTGCTCTCCACCCTACACACGCTGAACGCCGCCGAAACCATCAACCGGCTCATCTCTAGCTTCCCGCCGCACCAGGAGGACCAGATCCGCTCGCAGCTCTCCGGGGTCATGGCGGGTATCCTCTCCCAGCGGCTCGTGGTCAAGGCGGGGGGCAAAGGCCGGGTGCCCGCCGTCGAGGTCATGGTGGGGACCGGGCTCGTCCGCGAGTCCATCCGGGACCGGGAAAAAACACCGCAGATTCCGGCCGTCATCGCCGCCGGCCAGGCGCAGTACGGGATGCAGACGTTCGACCAGTCGCTCCTAGCCCTCTACCGCGACGACATGATCAGCCTCGAGACCGCCATGGAGGCGGCCACCAACGCGGACGACTTCGCCCTCAAGATTCGCGGCATCCTCTCGGCGGCGGAGATGACCTGGGAGGTCGGCACGGGGGACCCGTCCAAGCCCGCGTCGCGCGCCGCCCCGGGGGCGCCGACGGCCGGCGGGGCCACCTTCTTCAGGAAGGAACAGTAGCCGCCCCCCGCACCCGCGCCGCGCGCCATGGCCGCCCTCAGGGATCGGTCTCGCCCTCGGAGGAGCCTCGATGCGCGCGCGGCCAAGCGAGTCGCCTATGACCTCCTCTCGCGAAAGCCCTGGAGCCGGCGCGAACTGGCCGCGCGGCTCAGGCGTCGGGGCGCGCCCCCGGAGGTAGTCGAAGACGTGGTTGCCGCCCTGGAGGTTCAGGGGTACGTTGACGATGCGGCCTTCGCCCGCCAGTGGGCCGACGGGCGCGCGAGCCGGCGGCACCTCGGAAGCCTCAGGCTCCGGGACGAGCTCCTGCGAAAAGGCGTCTCCCGTCGCCACGCCGACGCCGCCCTTCGCCAGGCTTTTGCCGAGACGGGGGAGGAGGAACGGGCGCTCGAGGTCGCGCGTCGCCGGCTCCCGGCCCTCCGGCGTCAGAACGCCGATCGGGCGGCGCCGAAGCTCCGGGACCACCTGCTCCGCCGGGGCTATCCACCGGACGTCGTGCGGCGCGTCCTCCACCGCCTTTTGCGCGTGGACACCGAAGAATGACGGGCAACGAACTCCGAAAGCGCTTCCTCGACTACTTCGCCGGGCAGGGCCACACCGTGATCCGCTCCTCTCCCCTCGTCCCGGCCCAGGACCCCACGCTCCTCTTCACCAACGCCGGCATGGTGCAGTTCAAGTCGGTCTTCCTCGGCGAGGAGCGACGCCCCTACGTCCGCGCCGTCACTTGCCAGAAGTGTGTGCGGGCCGGCGGCAAGCACAACGACCTGGAGAACGTGGGACGCACCGTCCGCCACCACACGTTTTTCGAGATGCTCGGGAACTTCTCCTTCGGCGACTACTTCAAGGCGGAGGCGGTGGCCTTCGCCTGGGACTTCCTCACGAAGGACCTGGGGCTGCCGCGGGACCGTCTCTGGGCCACCGTGTTCACCGACGACGACGAGGCCTTCGGTCTCTGGCAGACAGTGGCCGGGCTCCCCAAGGAGCGCATCTTGCGCCTGGGAGAGGCCGACAACTTCTGGGCCATGGGGGAGACGGGACCCTGCGGGCCCTGCTCGGAGGTCCACTATCACCAGGGCAATCATCTCCCCTGCGCGGAGGAGCGGGCGGGACGCCGGTGCCTCGGCCCGGCCTGCGAGTGCGACCGCTGGCTCGAGATCTGGAACCTGGTCTTCATGCAGTTCAACCGGGACGCGGGTGGGATCCTGACGCCCCTGCCCAAACCGTCCATCGACACCGGGATGGGGCTCGAGCGGACCGCCGCGATCATGCAGGGCAAGTCCTCCAACTTCGAGACCGACCTCCTCTGGCCCATCCTGGAGGCGGCTGCCCGCCTCGCGCGGAAACCCTACGGCGCCTCGGAGGCGGACGACGTCTCGCTCCGCGTGATTACCGACCACGCCCGGGCCGCCACGTTCCTGATCGCCGACGGGGTCTATCCCTCCAACGAGTGGCGCGGGTACGTCCTCCGGCGCATCATGCGCCGCGCCATGCGGCACGGCCAGCTGCTCGGCCTGGACGAGCCCTTCCTCTGGAGGGCCGTGGAGTGGGTCGTCGGCGTCATGGCGGGGGCCTACCCGGAGCTCGAGAAGGAGAAAGGGCGGGTGCAGGAGGTCGTCAAGGCGGAGGAGGAGCGCTTCGCCGAAACGCTGGACACGGGCGTGGCGAAAATCCGGGAGTATGTCGAGGCGAACGGGGGGGCGGCGGCGCGCGTGGCCGACGGGAAATTCCTCTTCACCCTCTACGATACCTACGGCTTCCCGCTGGACCTCGCGCAGGAAGTCTTCCAGGAGGCCGGCTGGTCGGTGCCCCAGGCGAGCCTCGACGCCTACGAGGAGGAAATGGCCTCCCAGCGCGAGCGCGCCCGGGCCGGCGCCGCATTCGAACTCACACCGGAACCCGGGGCACTCTCGGTCACGGGTGCACCGGCTAAACTCTTCGTGGAGCTGTCGACCGAGATCCCCCCTTCGGAGTTCCTGGGCTACGAGTCCCTCGCGGCGCCTGCGCGGATCCTCGTGATGATCAAGGGCGGCCGCCGCGTCCGCGAGGCCGTTGCCGGCGACGACGTCGAGGCCATCCTGGATCGGACTCCATGCTATGCCGAATCAGGAGGCCAGATCGGCGACACGGGCCAGCTCGCGGGCCGCCAGGGGAAGGGGCGGATCCTGGACACCTACCATCGGGGAAGCGGGCTCATGGTCCATCGCGTGAAGGTTGAGCAGGGGGGCTTCAGGGAGGGCGAGGACGTCGCCGTCTCCGTGGAATCGCCCAGGCGTCAGGGGCTCAGGCTCCACCATACGGGGACGCATCTCCTCCACGCCGCGCTCCGGAAGGTGCTCGGCACCCACGTGACCCAGGCGGGCTCGCTCGTGGCGCCCGATCATCTCCGCTTCGACATCACCCACGGAAGCCAGGTCAGGGAGCGAGAGCTCGAGCAAGTGGAGGAGCTGGTGAACGAGAAGGTGCGCGACAATCTCCGCGTGGACCCGATCCAGACCGACCTTGAGCAGGCGCTGAAGATGGGCGCGCTCGCGCTTTTCGGTGAGAAGTACGGCCAGCGCGTCCGAGTGATCCGGATCGGCGATTTCTCTACCGAGCTCTGCGGCGGCACCCATCTTGACCAGACGGGGCAGATCGGCCTTTTCAAGATCGTCTCCGAGGGGGCTGTGGCCGCCGGGGTTCGTCGCCTTGAGGCCCTCACGGGGGACGCCGCGCTCCAGCACGTGGGACGGGAGGAGTCAGCGCTCCGGGAGGCCGCCGCCCTGTTGCGGATCTCTCCGCTTGAGGTACCCCAGCGGCTGGCCAAGCTTCTCGACGAGCAGCGGCAACTCGAGAAGCAGCTCGAGACCTTCGAGGCGCGGCTGGCGAAGGGCCGGGCCCAGGAGCTGGTGGCCGCCGCCCGCCAGGTCGGCGGGATCGCCGTCGTGGCTGCGCGGGTAGACGGGCTCAATCAGGAGGGGCTCCGCGCCGTCGCCGACTCGGTGAGGGAGCGGCTAGGGTCGGGGGTGATCTGCCTCGGGAGCACCCAGGGAGACAAGGTGAGCCTCGTGACCGCCGTCAGCAAGGACCTCACGGCGCGCTTCAATGCGGGCAAGCTGATCCAGGAGGTCGCCAGCTCCGTGGGGGGCCGCGGCGGCGGGCGCCCCGATCTGGCGCAGGCCGGCGGCGGGGATCCGTCCAAGCTGGACGCGGCGCTCCGGATCGTCCCCGACTGGGTAATCCGGTCTGCATCCACATGACGAATCGTTCCACGGAGCGCCCCGTCGGACGGCACCTGGCCATCCTCCGCACGGTGGCCGAAGCGGTCAGCCGCTCACTTGATTTCGAGGAGGTCCTGGAGAAATCCCTGGCCGCTCTCACCGAGGTCACGGGGCACGAGATCGCGAGCTTCCATCTCCTCTCTCCGGACGGGCACTCGCTCATCCTCCGGGGCGACCGCGGGCTCTCTCCGAAGCTGCGCGAGGTCAACATGGTCCTTCCCTTCGGAGAGGGGTTGATCGGCCAGGCGGCCGCCCGGGGGTGCACCCTCGTCGTGAGCGATGTGCGCACCTCACCGGATCTCCTGCCCGCCGCGCGACCGGTGGTCGAGGCGGAGGGGATTCGCGGCTTCATCTCGGTTCCCATCCGGGCGCGGGACCGGATCCTCGGGACCCTCTCCATCGGGCGGCAAACCCCCGATACGTTCTCGGAGGAGGAAGTCGCCCTCCTGGAGTCGGCTGCGGACCAGATCGGCCTGGCGCTCGACAACGCACGGCTGTACTCCGAGATCCGGAGTCAGCTCGAAGAGCTCCGCCGCACCCAGGCAGAGCTGATCCATGCCGAGAAACTCGCCGCGGTTGGCGAGCTGGCCGCCGGGGTGGCCCACGAGATCAACAATCCCCTGACGACGATCCTGGGCGAGGTCCAGCTCCTCCTCCTGGGCCACCTGGGCAAAGAGATCAAGGAACGCCTCCAGGTCGTCTCGGATGAGACCCTGCGCGCCGCTCGGATCGTCCAGAACCTCCTCCTCTTTGCCGGGCGCTACCCCCCGCAGCGCTCCCTTTGCGCGGTGGCCGACCAGATTCGGCGCATCCTGGACCTCAAGGGTTATCAGCTCCGTACCGACGACATCCGGGTAGAGACTCAGTTCGAGCCCGTGCCGACGGTCTGGGCGGACGAGAACCAGCTTCAGCAAGTCTTTCTGAACCTTGTCCAGAACGCCCACCAGGCCATGAGGACGGCCCACGGCCGCGGCACCCTCGTGATCCGGCTCCGCTCCCTCGAGTCCGGGGTGCGGGTGGAGGTCCTCGACGACGGGCCGGGCATCTCGGTCGAGCATCTGCCGCGACTGTTCGATCCGTTCTTCACCACCAAGCCTCCGGGAGAGGGGACCGGACTGGGGCTCAGCGTCTCCTACCGGATCGTGACGGAACACGGCGGCCGACTCTGGGCCGAGAATCGCCCGGACGCCGGCGCGGCGTTCTTCGTCGAGCTTCCTGTGGGCGCCCCCACGAGCCGGGAGGGCGCCGCGTCCCCGACCCCGTCGCCGTCGAGGCAGATGCGGATCCTGGTGGTCGAGGACGAGGCGGGCGTGGCCCAGGTCCTCTCGGGCCTGCTGCGCCGGCTGGGCCATAAGGCTGAGGTAGCGGGGAACGGCGAGGAGGCGCTCGCCTGCGTGGCGGCCTCCGACTGGGACCTCCTGATCGTGGACTACAAGATGCCCGGGATGAGCGGGCGGCAGTTCTGGGAGGCGCTCAGGGCGCGCAGCTCTCCGGCGGTCCGCCGGCTGGCATTCATGAGCGGCAACGCGCGCTTCCCCGAGCTCCTGGAGCTGGTGAAGGAGGCCGGGGCCCTGACCCTGCCCAAGCCCTTCACCTTCGAGAACGTCATGACTCTCCTCGGCGAAGCAGCCTCCCGCGCCGCCCGTTAATGCGCCCCCTCACCTCTTCGGTGCTAGACGACCTCCAGCAGCAGCCCCTTCAGGTAGCGCGTCTCGGGGACGTTCAACAGGACCGGGTGGTCCCGTGACTGGCCGAGGGTCGCGAGCACCCGAACGGTCACGCCGGCGTCGGCGGCAGCGGCCCGACAGATCTCCTCGAAGAAGGCCGGCTCCACGTGGTGGGAGCAGGAGAAGGTCGCCAGGATCCCGCCCGGGTGGAGGAGCCGGAGCGCCCGCAGGTTGATTTCCTTGTAGCCCCGTGCCGCCGCCTCAAGCGCCGTCTTGGTGCGGGTGAACGGCGGCGGATCCAGCACGACCAGGTCGAAGCGCTCGCCGCCCCGCTCCATCGTCCGGAGGAGATCGAAGCCGTTTCCTTCACGGAGCTCGGCGCGGGCCTCCGCGCCGTTCAGCGCCAGATTCCTTCGGGCCAGCGCCAGGGCCTCCGGCGAGCTGTCCACCCCGACGGCGCCGACGGCGCCCGCCACGAGCCCCTGGCAGGCAAAGGCTCCCGAATAGCAGAAGACGTCCAGGAGGCGTCTGCCGGGGGCGAGGCTGGCGACGAGGGCGCGGTTTTCGCGCTGGTCGAGGTAGAAGCCCGTCTTCTGGCCGCCCTCGATCTGGACGACGAATCGGCAGGGCCCCTCGCGAATCTCGACCTCCGGCGGCCCGGGGGCGTCAATCCACCCCTGGAGCGGCTCGAAGCCCTCGAGACGCCCCGCCGTCGCCTCATCGTGGCCGTAGAGAGCCGACACCCCGCCGAGGGCCCGGAGCGCCTCGACGATCGAGGGGCGAGAGCGCACCATCCCCAGCGTCAGGCACTGGATCACGGCGACCTCTCCGTAACGGTCCACCACGAGGCCGGGGAGCCCGTCGGCCTCGCTCCAGACCACCCTGAAGGCATCTGACAGCCCGGCCTCGCGCCGGAGCGCCAGAGCGGCCTCGACCCGCCGCCTGAAGAAGGCCGTGTCCACCGGCTCGTCCTCGCGGGTGACAAGGCGGCAGACGAGGGACGGGCGAGGGTTGTAGAAGCCTCGGCCCAGGAAGCGGCGCTGGCCGTCCAGGACGCTCACGGCCTCCCCGCTCCGCCAGTGGCCGACGACTTCAGCCACCTCTCCGCGGTAGATCCACGGGTGGCCAGCGCGCACCCGGCCGTCTCGCCCGCGCTTCAAAATGAGCTTCGCCGGAGTCGACCGCTCAGCCATCGGCGGGCCCGCGCGTGGCACGGCGAGCGGGGCGCCCCATGGGGCGGAACGTACCGCGTAGGAGCTGCGCGGCTGTGACCTTGGCGAGAACCGAATGTCGCGCCGCTTGGCGTGCGGGAGTGAGCACCATGGGGCTGCTCGCCGGGACAGGACCCGCGGGCCTTCGGAGGGCTAGCGCCGCCGGAGGATGACGATCATCATGAGCGGGTGCTTGGCTCGCTCGAGGACCTGCTGGAGCTTGAAGCCGTAAAACCACTGGACAAACTCGAAGCCACCGGCGAGCGCGACCAGCGCCTTCAGCTCCTGGGGAAAGACCATCCGCGAGAGATGGTGCTGGTGGTAGCGCTTGACCGTCCCGTTCTCGAGCACCTCGAAGTCCATCTCCTCCCGGAAGACCTGGGTGACCGGGTTCACGGCCTCCAGCGCCGCGAACGTGGCGCGCACCGTCAGCTTGCCCCGCCGCCGGGTCCAGGACCAGCGCCGGGCCGGGTTGGTCCACGAGGAGGGGATGAAGCGGTCGAAGACGTAGAGCCCACCCGGCTTGAGGGCCCGGGCGACCGCGCGGAAGTGATCCACGATCTCCCCGTTGGTCAGGAGGTGCCCCTGGGAGTCCTGCATGCAGATGGCGGCGTCCACGGGGGCGGAGAGGGCGAAGCGCCGCATGTCCTGGCAGTAGAGGGAGACGGGAAGGCCGAAGGCGGCGGCCCGCCCCCGGACGTAGGCGATGTTGTCGCGGGAGAGGTCCAGTCCGGCCATCCGGTAGCCTCGCCGGGCCAGCCGCAAGAGGTGGGGACCGGTGCCGCAGGCGATGTCGAGCACCTGTCGCACCGGGCGGCGGCTCCAGCGCCTGAAGCAGCTCTCGATGAAGTCCACCTCCGCCTTGCGGTTCAGGTCGAAGGCGATCTCGTAGTAGCGAGGGGTGGAGTACTCTCCCTTCCGGGTCCGCGTCACTTTCCCCACCAGGTCAGGATAGCCTCGCGCAGGATCCACGCGCCGGCGATCCCCGTCCGGCCGGAGGGATCGTGGGCGTGAGCCACCTCCACGAGATCGGTCCCGACCACCTCCACGCCGTCGAGGAGCCGGATGATCTCCACCAGCTCGGGAACCGTGAGCCCTCCCGGCTCGGGAGACCCGGTGCCGGGCGCTTCCGCCGGGTCGAGGACGTCGATGTCAATCGTCACGTAGACGGGATGAGCGCGGAGCTCGGGCAGGATCATCCGGACGGCGGTCGCTGGCTGGTGGGTTGTGGTCGGGAAGAAGTGGGGCAGCCGGCGCTCGAACTCCTCCCGGGAGCCGGTGCGCATGCCGACCTGGAAGACGCGCTCCGGCGGCACGACCTCCATGACGCGCGCCATGGCGGAGGCGTAGTTGAAGCGCTCGCCGAGGAACTCCTGCCTGGTGTCCGGGTGGGCGTCGAGGTGGAGGATCCTGAGGTCGGCAATGGCAGGGGCGAGGATCTCGATCACCGGCAGGGTGGCGGTGTGGTCGCCGCCCAGCATGACGGGCCGGATCCCCGGAGTCCAGAAGCGGCGAACCTCCTCGCGGGCGGCGTCGAGCTGAGCCCGGGGCGACCCCGGGGGAAGCTCGCAGTCGCCCAGGTCCGCCAAGGCCAGGTCCTCGAGGTCCCGGCCGAGGGCCGGCGAGTAGGTTTCGATGGAGTCCGAGGCCACGCGGAGGTCCCAGGGCCCGCGGGCGGCGCCCTTCCGGAGATTCACCGTTCCTTCGAAGGGGATCCCGAAGAAGCAGATCTGGGCCTCGGCGGGGGAGCGGGTGCAGGCGATGAAGCGAGGGGAAGCGGGTCGCATGGTCCCGAA
This sequence comes from Candidatus Rokuibacteriota bacterium, assembly GCA_023248995.1. Lineage (GTDB taxonomy): Bacteria > Methylomirabilota > Methylomirabilia > Rokubacteriales > CSP1-6 > JAHFDN01. The sequence goes on along the minus strand of JAHFDN010000026.1, from coordinate 14,795 downwards.
GAGTGGCGACCGGGCGGTCGGGCCGCTCGGCGAGCGGCTAGAGGATGTCCTCTTCGGACAGGAGCGTGACCGCCGCAACGGCGCAGCCGACCCGCTCCACCCGGTGCTCGGCGGCGAACACCTTCCACTCGCGGATGGCCTCCCCGCGGACCCGGAAGGCCTCCTCCAGCATCTGGCGGATCATCCGCTCGGCCTCCGCCCGGGGCACCTTGGCGTGGTGCTCCATGATGACGCCGGCCCGGGTCCGGTCCTTGGGGAGGGCGTAGCCGACCGCCGCCGAGATGACCTCGCCGGGGACGCTGCTCGTCTCCCAGGCGTAGGCCGTCGGGATGAGGGCGCCGGGCTTGATCTGGGGCAGGTCCACGATGTCCACGTCGGGGGGGACGATGCTGGAGATCTTGACGAGGTTGATGTTGCCGATGCCTGCCGCCAGGAGCGCGTTGTCGAAGGCGTTGAGGGGAGTGGAGCCTTCCGCGTGTCCGGCGGTCGCCGCCACCTTGGTCACCTTTTTCCAGAGCATCCGGCCCTCCTTGTCGCCTCCTTCGGTGTCCGACTGCCCGCGTTGGACAAATTTTCGCCCATTCTTAGCCGCTCGACCGGGGAATGCAAGCAAAATTTTGCCCCGGGGAGGGCCTAACGCCGCATTTTTTTCTTGCATTTCAAAACAATGGGCCCTACAGTGAAAAAAATTCGGTCGAAAAAGTTTTTTCGGAGAGAGGAGAGAAAGGGGGCTGATCGGATTGCAAGCTCTGGGACGGCACATGCTTCTCGAGTTGTTTGACTGCGACGCACAGGTCATCAACAACCTGGAAGCCGTGAAGGGCGCCCTGGTGGAGGCCGCGAAACGCGCGCAGGCGACCATCGTGGACGTGGTCTTTCACGAGTTCAACCCGTTTGGGATCAGCGGGGTCGTCGTCATCGCCGAGTCGCACCTGTCGATCCACACCTGGCCGGAGTACCGGTACGCGGCGGTGGACATCTTCTCCTGCGGTGAGATGCTCCAGCCCGACGTGGCGGCGGGGTACCTGGTCGAGCAGTTCGCCGCCGAGCGGGCCTCGATCGTCGAGCTCCAGCGGGGCATCTTCGTTCAGAACGCCTTCCCCATGCCCCACAAGCCGATGGCCATCCGCGCATGATCAGTCCCCAGAGCTACAAGTGGTTCTTGGAGACCACCACGCCCGTCGAAGGGCACATGCACGCCGTCCTCCGCACCCTCGCCTTCGCGCGGACGAAGTACCAGCAGATGGAGATCCTCGAGCTCGCCGACTACGGCAAGGCCCTGGTCCTCGACGGGCGGATCCAGTCGAGCCAGGCCGACGAGTACATCTACCACGAGGCGCTCGTCCACCCCGGCCTCCTGGCCCACCCCCGGCCCGAGCGCGCCATGGTGATCGGCGGCGGGGAGGGGGCCACCCTCAGGGAGATCCTGCGCTGGAAGAGTATCCGCCGGGCCCTCATGGTGGACATTGACGAGGAGGTGGTGGAGCAGTGCAAGCGCCACCTCCCGGAGATGCACCAAGGCGCCTTCGACGACCCCCGGACCGAGGTGCGTCACGAGGACGCCCGGGCCTTCCTCGAGCAGACGGGCGAGCGCTTCGACCTGATCGTGGTGGACCTGACAGAGCCCCTGGAGGAGGGGCCCGCGTGCCTCCTGTTCACCAAGGAGTTCTACAGCCTGATCCGTGACCGCCTGACGCCCGAGGGCATCATGACCATGCAGGCGGGCATGACCAAGGTGGGAGAGCTCGACTTCTTCACCGCCGTCTGCCGGACGCTCCGCGAGGTGTTCCCGGTGGTCGCGCCGTACCAGACCTTCATCTCTTGCTTCGGGACCCCGTGGGGGTTCGCCCTGGCCTCCAAGGCGCTGGACCCGCGGAGCCTGAGCGCCGAGGCCGTGAACGCGCTCATCGCCGAGAGGCTGACGGGAGAGCTCGGGTACTGGGACGGCCAGACCCACGTCCACGCCTTCACCCTGCCCAAGCATCTCCGGCGGGCCCTGGAGAAGCAGGACCGGGTTATCACGGACAAGCACCCGCTCATCATCGCGTAACCTCTCCCCCATGGGGGAGAGGGCAGAGTGAAGGGTCGTTTCGTCCTAGGCTCCGCCTCTCCCCGTCGCGCCGACCTCCTCCGCCAGTTCGGCATCCCCTTCGAGGTCATCCCGAGCGACCTCCCCGAGACCCTGCCGCCCGGTCCGCCGGCCGAGGCGGTGACGGCGCTGGCGCTCGCCAAAGCCCGCGCCGTCGCGAGCCGCCTGGCGGACGCCGTCGTTCTCGGGGCTGACACGGCCGTCGTGCTGGAGGGCAAAGCGTTCGGCAAGCCCGAGACCCCGGAGGAGGCGCGCCGCATGCTCCAGGCCCTCCGCGGGCGCGAGCACCTCGTGATCACCGCCGTCGCTCTCGTCAAGGCGCCGGCGGGGCCCGAGGCCGCCACCCATGTGGTCAGCCGGGTCCTGATGCGGGATTACAGCGATGCCGAGGTCGAGGGGTATCTCGCCTCCGGTGAGCCGTTCGACAAGGCCGGCGCCTACGCCGTCCAGGGCGCCGGCGGGGCGCTCGTGGCCGACGTCCAGGGGTGCTACACGAACGTCGTCGGCCTCCCCCTCACCACGACGCGGCGTCTCCTGGAGGCGTGGGGAGTTATCGGGACTCGAGGATCTTCTTGAGCGGGTCCAGGAGGAGCAGGCTCGCCCGTCGGCGGGGGAGGTTGACGCTCTTCGGCAGGGGAGCCCGGTCACGGATCATCGTCACGCTCTTCTCCAGCGTCTCCAGCCGGACCCAACCGCCCGGCAGATAGATCTGGCGCGCGCCGGCGAGACGGCTCTTGAAATCGTCGCCGAGCCCGGTGACGCGTGGAGGCAGCCGTGTGAGCAGCTCATCGGCGTCGGCGGTTTCGATTCGGCCGATGGCCCGGAGCAGCGCCCGGGCCAAGGCGGCGAGCTGGGGCGGCTTCAGGGACGTCTCGGCCTTGACGAACACGGCGGCGTGGACCGTCGGTCCTCCGAGCCAGCGGGTGGCCTCGTCGCGCCGGCGGAAATCGGCGAGGACCACGGCCTTTCCCTCCTCGACGAGCCGGCTGGCCCAGGGGTCGGGCAGGAGGCCCGCGTGGACCTCCCCGTGGTCGAGGGCGGCCACGAGGCCGCGTTCGCCGAGGCTCACCAGCGCGAGCTGAGTCGGAGAGATTCGGTGACGTGCCAGCAAGCTGAAGAAGAGGGCCGCCTCGGGCGCCCCCGGGCTCGAGACCCCGACGGTCCGGCCGATGAGGTCCTCCACGCGAGCGATCGCGTCCCGGTGGGCGAGAGAGACGAGCAGCGCGACTGGCGGCGCCGCCGTCAGCCCGAAGACGAGCCGGGGCGGTCGGCCGTCGGAGGCGCCGGTGCGGAGCGCGGCGTCCAGCGAGGTCGCCGCCAGGTCGGCCTGGCCGCGGGCGAGAGCCTCGGCCGCAGACGGCTCGGCGCGGGTCGTCTTGAGCGAGACCTGGAGTCCCTCCTGGGTAAAATAGCCTTCGGCCTCGGCCAAGTGGAGCGGCAGGTACTCCGGCGAGCTGTAGGGGCCGCTCACGGCGACGGTGAGACTCGCCTGAAGGAACACTAGGAGCGCGATCACGAATCAGGCCTCCCGCTCGGTTAAACGAAGACTCCTGCGCCTCTACCAGGCCCTTCATGGGCGCTTCGGCCCTCAGGGCTGGTGGCCGGCCCGGAGCCCGTTCGAGGTCGTCGTGGGCGCTATCCTCGCCCAGAACACCGCCTGGAGCAACGTGGAGCGCGCGCTCGCCGCGCTCCGGGCCCGCGGGCTCCTCACCCCGAGGCGCCTCGGGGTGGTTCCGCCTCGGCGCTTGGCCCGCCTCATCCGTCCCTCAGGCACGTTCAGGATCAAAGCGCGGCGGCTTCGCGCTTTTCTCGCCTACCTCCGGAGGCGCTACCGGGGACGCCTCCGTGGGATGGACAGAACGCCTCTGGCGGAGCTTCGCGCCGGGTTGCTCGCCGTCCCCGGCGTCGGCCCCGAGACCGCCGACAGCATCCTTCTCTACGCCCTGGGGCGGCCGGTCTTCGTCGTGGACGCCTACACGCGACGCGTCCTCCACCGCCATCGCTTGCTCTCGGCGGCGGCCGGCTACGAGGAGGCCCGCGCCCTGTTCGAGCGGCACCTGCCCGGCGACCCCCGCCTCTTCAACGAGTACCACGCGCTCCTCGTGGCCGTGGGCAAGCGCTACTGCCAGAGCCGCCCGCGCTGCGAGGAGTGTCCGCTCCGCTTCGACCTCAGGGGGAAGCCACCTCGAGGAGGAGCGCGACGAGCCGGTCGGCGGCGTCGGGCACCGCGAGGCTCCGCGCCCGTTCTCCCATCGCCTTGAGTCGCGGCGGGTCCGCGAGGAGGCCCTGCAGGCACTCCAGGAGCCGTTCGGGCGTGAGGACGACCTGGGGAAAGAGGACGGCCCCGCCGATGGCCTCGACCAGCCTGGCGTTCGCTGTTTGCTCGTCGCCGCGGGTCCCCGGCAGGGGAACGTAGAGCGCCGGCAGCCCGAGCTGGCAGCACTCGTTGACGGTGCCTGCCCCCGCTCGTCCGACGACGAGGCTCGCCACCGCGTAGACGTCGCGGAGCTCACTCCCCACGTAGGCGAACAGCTGGTAACGGGCTCTCGCTTTCTGGGGCAGGTGCCGGGTCTGCTCCTCGAGCCACGGCCGGTCGTCGGTCCGTGGAGTGTCTCCGCACTGGTGGATGACCTGGGCGATGTCGAGGAGCGGTCTCAGGATTGCCCCGACTATCCGGTTGATCCAGTGGGAGCCCTGAGCGCCGCCGGTCACGTAGACGACGGGGAGCGCCGGGTCCAGCCCGAGCCGGGAGAGACCTGCCTCGCGCGACCCGCCGGCGAGCTCCGGGCGGAGGGGATTGCCCGTCACCACCACCTTGTCGGGGGGAAACTCGGTCCCCGACTGGGGGAACGTCACGGCGATCCTCTTCGCGGCGCGCCCGGCGATCCGGTTCGCCAGGCCTGGGACGGCGGTCTGCTCGTGGACGACGATCGGGATCCGCGACGACCGGGCGGCAAGGACGGCCGGCAGCGCGACGAAGCCGCCGGTCGCAAAGAGGAGGTTCGGCTTGAGCTCCCGTAAGAGGCGCCGGGCCCGGACGAGGCCGGCGGGAGCGCGGAGCAGGACGTCAGGGAAGTTCTGCCAGTCCCAGTAGCGACGAAGCTTGCCGGTGGGGATGGCGTAGTATGGAAGACCGGCTTCGGGGACGCGCCGAGCCTCGATGCCCGTGCGACTGCCGATCCACGCGCACTCGATCCCGCGCCGCTTGAGCGCGGCAGCCACCGCCAGCCCGGCGCTCGTGTGGCCGCCCGTGCCGCCCCCCGTGATGACTACCCGCATGGGCGGCGGGTCCTGTCGCGGCGAGCAGCCCCACGGTGCTCGCTCCCGCGTGCGCGTGGACGCTTCTCTAGCTGTGCGTGATGCTGCATGATCGCGAGTTCGATAGGCGGTCCGCTCCGCGCCGTGGGGCTCCCCGCTCGCCGCGCCACCCGCCGCTTCCCCCGAGCGGCGTCATGGCGTTCCCCCCTTTACCTCCAAAGCCAATTCGATGAGACGGGTGATCAGCTCAGGGTAGGCCAGGCCTGAGGCTTCCCAGAGCTTCGGATAGGCGGAGGTGGCGGTGAAGCCCGGGATGGTGTTGATCTCGTTGACGAGGATGCGTTCGCCTTCCAGGAAGAAGTCCACGCGCGCCATGCCTCGGCAGTCAATGGCGCGGAAGGCCGCCACGGCCAGTTGCTGGAACCGCCGGGTTTGTTCCGGGGCGAGGGGCGCCGGGATCTGGAGCGTCGTGTGCCCCTCCGCGTACTTGGCCTCGTAGTCGTACCACTCCCTGTCGTAGAGGATCTCGCCGGGCAGGGACGCCAGCGGGGCGTCGTTTCCGAGCACGCTGACCTCGATCTCGCGCCCCTGGACGGCGCGCTCCACCAGGAGCTTCCGCCCGTGACGCGCCGCCTCCGCCATGGCGGCCGGCAGGGCCTCGGGGGACTTGACCTTCGTGACTCCCACGCTCGAGCCGAGGTTCGACGGCTTGACGAAGCAGGGATAGCCGAGCTCCCGGGCCACCTGGCCGGCGACGGCGTCCGGGGCGCTCTCCCACTCCCGGCTCAGGATCACCAGGTGCTCGACCACCGGGAGCCCGGCCGCCCGGAAGACGGCCTTCATGACGGCCTTGTCCATCCCCACGGCCGAAGCCAGCACGCCGGCGCCGACGTACGGAATCCCGGCCAGCTCCAGGAGCCCCTGCACGGTCCCGTCTTCGCCGTAGGGGCCGTGGAGCATGATCAGGACCACGTCCAGCTCGCGCCGGAGGCCGGCGGGGAAGCTCTCGGCAGTCTCGACCCGGGCGAGCGCCTGGTCTGCCGACTCGCTCTTCTCGGCGCGGGAGACGAGCCCGTGCTTGACCGGGCTCGTGACGTCGCCCGGCGAGAGCGCCCCCTTGACGTTGTCGGCGAGGGCGCAGAGCGGATCTCCTCCCACCAGCCAGCGGCCATCCTTGGCGATGCCGATGGGGATGGGCTCGAAGCGGCTCCGGTCCATGGCCTGGAGAACCGACGCCGCGGACGCGAGAGAGACCTCGTGCTCCCCCGAGCGCCCGCCGAACATGACGCCGACACGGACGCGGCCCATATCTACCTGTGTACCACACTCCCGGCCGATGGCACCGCTCGGGGTCCCGTGAAGCCGACGGCGAGCGGGCCGATCAGGACGCCGGCGGCGAGGAGCGTGAACGCCCACCCCCAGGCCTCCGCCGCCGGGCGCCCCAGCCTGGCAGCGAGGTCGAGCACCCCGCCGAAGACGGCCGGCGCCAGAGCCCCGGCTGAAAACCCCACCGTGGACTGGAGCGCCATCGTGCGTCCGAGGTACGCGGGCTCGGCGCTCTCGGCGATGCTCGTGGAGAGGATTGACGATTCGGCCGTCACCATGAGCCCGTAGAAGAGCGCCAGGACGACCAGCGCCCCGAACGGCCAGCCGAGCGCCCAGCCGATCGCGAGCGAGCAGGCTCCCGACACGAGCATGATGACGCTGATGAGACGGCTTCGCCCCCAGCGGTCGGAGAGAAGCCCGGCCACGGGATGCGAGACGGCGCCGATCGCGAGTACCGCCGACCCGGCAAGGCCAGCTCGCTCGGTGGCGGGGGCGAGGCTCACCCCGCCTGCCATGAGGCTCGCCGCGAAGAACGGAACGATCCATCCCCGCATCCCCATGAGTTCCCACGTGTGGGCGCCGTAGGCGACGATGAGCCTGAGCGCGGTGCGGTTCCTGAGGACGGGGGCGACCCCCGCTCCGCGCGCGGGCCGGCCCGCCGGGCTCCCCTGGCCGGGCCCGAGTGTAAGAGACGCGATGAGCACGGCCAGGAGCGGTCCGAGCGCCGTGAGGACGAAGGCGGCCCGCCATCCCCAGCGGGCGTTGGCCCAGGTGGTCAGCAGGAGCGAGAGCGACGTCCCGGCGGTGAAGGTGGCGATGTAAGAGCCCATCGCGAAGCCGCGGCGGGAGGCCGGGAAGCGCTCGGCCACGAGGCGCATGCCGGGCATGTAGGTGCCGGCCAGCCCGATTCCCGCCAGGGCCCGGAGGATGAGCGCCGAGCGTACACCCTCGGCCCAGAGCGGGAAGGCCAGGCCCGCGAGGCCGGCCCAGAGCGCCCCGGCCAGGTAGATGCGCCGGGGCTCGACCCAGTCGGTCAGCGTGGAGAGGACGGCGACGGCGAGGATGTAACCCAGCTGGTAGGCGGTGAAGATCAGCCCGGCCTCGGTGTTGGAGAGGCCCCACTCCGTCTGGAGCAGCGGGAGGACGGCCGCGAAGTTGCTGAAGACGAGCATCGTCCCCAGCTCGGCGGCGCACAGGGCAGCGAGCCAGCCGTGGTGCGGTCCGCCCCCCTTCACCGGGCGCCCCGGGACTGCTGCCAGTGCCGCCAGCGCGTGAGGCGCTGGGCGATCTCCGCCTCGAGGCCGCGGTCTGTGGGACGGTAGTACGTGCGGCCCTTGAGGGCGTCGGGGAGGTGTGTCTGATCTACCAGCGCCTCCGGCGCGTCGTGGGCGTAGCGGTAGCCCTCGCCGTAGCCGAGGCCCGCCATGAGCTCCGTGGGGGCGTTTCGGAGGTGAAGCGGCACGGGCTCCGCGGGCTTGTCGTGGACGTCCTTCTGGGCTAGGCCGAACGCGAGGTAGACCGCGTTGGACTTGGGCGCGCAGGCGAGATAGACGGCGGCCTGGGCCAGCGCCAGTTCCCCTTCGGGAGAGCCGAGGAAATGGTAGGCGTCCTTGGCGGCGAGTGCGAGCTGGAGCGCCAGCGGATCGGCGTTGCCCACGTCCTCGGAGGCGAAGCGCACGAGCCGCCGGGCGAGGTAGAGCGGATCCTCGCCGGACTCGAGCATCCGCGCGAGCCAGTAGAGCGAGGCGTCCGGGTCCGAGTCGCGCAGCGATTTGTGGAGCGCCGAGATCAGGTTGTAGTGCTCCTCGCCGGCCTTGTCGTAGAGGAGCGCCTTCTTCTGCACCGCCTCGCGAATCGCGGTCTCGGTGACGCGCCGCCCCCCGTCGCCGCCTGGCGGGGTGAGCATGACGGCGAGCTCCAGGATGTTGAGCGCGCTCCGGGCGTCGCCGTTGGCCGAGCGGGCGATCAGCCGGAGCGTCTCCGGCGTGACCTCCGGCTTGAACGCGCCGAGGCCCCGCTCGGGGTCCCGGAGCGCCCGGTCGAGCAGGACCAGCAGGTCGGCTTCGCCGAGCGGCTTCAGCACGTAGACGCGGCAGCGGGAGAGGAGCGCGCCGATCACCTCGAAGGAGGGATTCTCCGTCGTCGCGCCGATCAGGAGGATCGTTCCCTTTTCCACGTGGGGGAGAAAGGCGTCCTGCTGGGCCTTGTTGAAACGGTGGATCTCGTCCACGAACAGAATCGTCCGGGCCCCTCGCCGCTCCCGCAGAACCTCCGCGTCGGCGATGACCTGGCGGATCTCTTTGACGCCGGAGAGCACGGCGGAGAAAGCGACGAAGTGGGCGCCGCCCGCCCGCGCCAAGAGGAGCGCGAGCGTGGTCTTCCCGGACCCCGGCGGCCCCCAGAGAATCATGGAGTGGAGGTCGCCCGACTCCACGCCCTGTCTGAGAATCTTGCCCGGGCCCCAGAGGTGCTCCTGGCCCAGGAACTCTTCGAGGGTCCGCGGGCGCATGCGGTCGGCGAGCGGAGCGGGGGCGCGAGAGGCGGGGACGTCAGGAGAGTCGAAGAGGTCCACGCCGCTATTATAGCGGCTCAGGCGACGCGGCGCGTGGGGGGGGCGGCGCTCGGTGGAGGCTCGTCGAGCCGCGCCAACAGGTCCCGCAGGAGGTCGAGCCCGGCGCGGTCGAGCGTCCGGTTCGAAATGATGACCTCGACCGTCGGGGGCAGCGTGGCGCGAAGCCTCTCGGCCGCCTGCTCCGAGCAGACGACGACGGAGGTGGCCTCCAGCATCCGATCGAGACTCCAGGGGTCGTCCGTGCTGGCGAGGACGGGTTTGAGATGGTGGAGGCCCGCGGACTCTACGGACCGGAGCAGGTTCCGGCTCCCGGTCGCGGTCGAACATACCAGCCCCACCGTGGTCCCCTCCGGCAGCTCGCTGAGGCGGGAGATGGTGGAGATGCTCGACTCGGTGAGGAGCGCGACCACGGGCACCGACCGACCGGCGAGGGCCTCCTTGACCTCGTGGATGTGAAAGAACGTGGTGACAACGACGCTCCACTCGCTCGGGAAGGACGGATCGCGGCGCGCCCGCTCTGTCAGCTCCTCCACGAGCATGCGCTCCACGGAGAGGGGCAGTTCGGCTTCAAGCTCGGCACGGAACCGCGACAGCTCGGGCCCGTTGCACTCGACCACGAGCGCCCGGCGGGTTCGGCGGGGTTTCTTGCCTGTCCCGGCCGGAGCGCGCGCGGCGGCCGCTGCGAGGAACTCTTCGCCGGAGTAACCCAGGCGCCGGACGCGCTCCAGCGTCTCGTCCACCAGGCGTTCCAGGCCCCGGGCCATCCGTCCCTCCCCCGCCCGGGCCCGATCCGTGACGAACGTGCCTCGCCCCGGTCGGCTTTCCAGGTAGCCGTCCTGCTGGAGCTCGGCCAGCGCCTTGGCGACCGTGTTCGGATTGATCCGGAGGAAGCCCGCCAGTTGCCGCACCGTCGGCAGCTGGTTTCCGGGCTTGAGGGTGCCCGTCGAGATGAGGTGGCGGACCTGCGTTGTCAGCTGCGCGTGCACCGGTACCGCGCTCTGCCGGTTGACCCGGAGACCCGACGGCAGGAGGATCTGAGAGCCTTGTGTCATGGTGTACTAGTACGATAGTACACTATCAGGACGGCCGATCAAGCCAGGTATTATGGTAGGCTGGGGGAGGATCATGAGGCGGCAGTGGTCGCGAGGACTCCTGGCCCTGGGGGTGGTCGTCTTTGTCTCCCTCGGGGTAGCGGCTCGGGCGTGGGGGATCGGCGAGGCCGACCGCCTCTGGCTCGTCGGGGAGCACGCCTTCGCCGATCGTCTCTACTGGTTGTCGAGCCGCTCGTTCGAGCGCTTTCTGAAGAAGTTTCCCGACGAGCCCCGGGCCCCGGAGGGGACGTTCCTTCTCGGTAAGAGCCAGTTCGGCCTGGGAGAGTTCCAGCGTGCGCTGGAAAGTTTCCGGAAGGCCCAGCGCCTGTCGCCGCCCCCCGGCCGCACGGAAGAGGCGCGCTTCTGGGAAGGGGAGGCGCTGTTCAGGCTCAAGCGCTACGCCGAAGCGCGCGCCGTCTACGAGAAGCTCCTGGCGGCCAACGCGACATCGCCCCTGGCTCCCGATGCGACGTACAGCGTGGCGTGGTCCGAGCTTGAGCTGAAGCGCCGGGAGCCGGCGGCCACAGCCTTCCGGCAGCTCTTGAAGACGTGGCCGGATTCGCCGCTGGCCCCCTCGGCCACGTTCTATCTGGCGCGCACCCTGGTGGAGCAGAAAAAGTCCGCCGAGGCCATCGCCCTCCTGGCGCCGTTTCCAAGCCGCTACCCCGAGCACGCTCTCGTCCCCGACGCCAAGTACCTCCTTGGGTGGAGCCGCCTCGCCGCCGGGAAGAGCGCGGAGGGGCTCAGCGAGCTCAGGGAGTTCGTCGCCACCTACCCCCGGCACGAGCTCGTCGTCTCCGCGCGGCGCGCGATCGCGGACACGCTCATGAAGCAGGGCAGGAAGTCCGAGCTCGTCCAGGAGTATCAGTCCCTGATCGCCCAGGCGCCCCCGACGGCCGAAGGGCTCTACGACGCCGGGATGATCGCCCGGAACCTGGAGCGGCCGAAGGACGCCGAGGCCGCGTGGCGAAGGCTCCGGGCCGAGTTCCCCAAGCATCCCCTGAGCCTGAAGGCCTCGCTGGAGGTGGCTCAGGCAGCGTTCAAGCGGAACCAGTTCAAAGACGCGGCAGGGCTCGCCCGGGCCGCCAGCGAGAGCAGCGACGACGGCGTGCGCGTGGAGGGGTTCTTGTTGTTGGGGGAAAGCGAGCTCAAGCAGAAGCGCTACGACGTGGCGCTCAAGGCCTTCCAGGCGGTGGTGGCGATGGAGGGGGTCGATCCGGCGCTCCGCTTCCGGGCCCTGGCGGGGAGCGGCCTCGCCCACGAGGAGCGCGGTCAGCTCCCGGAGGCGGCGAAGCTCTACGCCGCCGTCGCCGAGCAGAACGTAGACAAGGCCCTGAAGGAATGGGCGAGCGCCCGGCTGGCCGAGGTTCGCGCCAGGGCCAAGCCGCCCGCCCAGCCGCGAGCGGAGAAACCCAAGTCGTGAGGCGCGCGCTGACCCTCCTGTTGGTGGCGCTGGTCCTCTTGCCCCGGCCGGCGAGCCCCTCGACGCTCCTGCCGCTCGAGCTGCCGCCGCCGGACCTGGCGCCCCTCCTTCCGCTGGCGGCGCCCCCGCTGGACAAGCCGGCGGTGCCGATGCCGGAGGTCCAGCTTCCCGATCCGGCCAAGGCACTGCCGCCGCTCCCGCCGCCCCCGCTCGCCACGGAGGCCTCCGGCAAGCCCGTGGCCCCCCTGCCGTCGCCGCGCGTCCTCGCCTGCAACCCGCTCGGCTCAGTCTTCGGGGTGACCTCGGAGCTCGTCGAGTGCGGGCGCGCGCGCTTCCAGGGCGAGGAGCTCGAGCAAGCCCGGCAGGCGTTCGAGGCGGCCGTGCGCGGCGGCACCGATCGCGCGCTTGTCCGCGAGGCGCGGTACTGGCTCGGCGAGACGCTCCTCAGGCTCGGCCGCTACGAGCCCGCCGAGCGCAACTTCCTCCTCGTCGCCCAGGAAGGAGCGGGCGACGAGTTCTCGGACTATGCCACCTACACGCTGGGCTGGGTCGCGCTCAGGCTCAACGACCCCGCCCGGGCGCTCGCTCGCTTTGACGAGCTGCGGCGGGCGGCTCCCGTCCCGGCGCTCGCCCCCTTCGTGACGCACGCGCGTGGCATCGCCCTCTACGCGCTCGGGAGTCTGGAGGAGGCGCGCGAGGTCTGGCAGGAGATGCTCAAGCTCTCCATTCCGCGCCCGCTGACGATCGAAGGAGCCTTCTGGCTCGGCGACACTCTGGGCCGTCTAGGCCAGTACAAGGCGGCCATCGACTATCTCCAGCGCTTCACCGCCGCCGGGCCCCATCCTCTCATCGAGGCCGGCATCTTGAGGCTCGGGTGGTGGAGCCTGGCCGCGGGGGACGCGCTCGAGGCGGCCAAGGCTTTTCGCTGGCTTCTGTCGGCGTACCCCCAGACCGGCCTAGGGCCCTGGGCGCGCGTGGGGCTTGCCCGGGCGCTGCTCGTTCTGGGCGACGCGGCCGGGGCGCGGGTGGAGCTGCGCCAGCTCCAGAGCGCTTCCCCCGGTCACGCGCTCGTGCTCCCCGGGCTTTTCCTTCTGGCGCGCTGGGCGGTCGAGCACAACGCCTTCGAGGCCGCCCACGGCCTGGGCGAGGAGATCCTCGCCATGGATCTCACCCCGCACGATCGCGCGTACACGCTCCTGCTGAACGGCGAGGCCTATCGCCGGGAAGGCCAGAGCGGGGAGGCGCGGAGCCAGTACGAGCTGGTGGCCGCTTCCGAGAGCGGCTCGCCGTTCGGCTGGATCGCGGGACTCCGCCTGGCCCAGATGGACCTGGAAGCCCGGGAGTTCGCCCGCGCGGCCGCCGGGAGCGCCACCATCTTGCGCCAGCCGCTCCCCTACGACGTGCGCGCGCTGGCGCTCCTCTTGAACGCGGAAGCCGCGTACCGGGCTCGGGACTGGGATGGCTCGGCGGCGGCCTACGGGCGCTTTTTGTCGGACTATCCAGGCCACCCCCAGGCCGGGGCGGCAGCCCTTTCGCTCGGGTGGGCGGAGCTCCGGCGCGGGAACGCCGCCGCGGCCCGCCAGCGATGGACGGCCTTCGCCCGGTACTTCCCGGCCGACCCGCGCGCCCCGGAGGCGCTGCTCCTGGCGGCGGAATTGGCGGGCGAGGCCGGCGACCCCGCCGGCCGGGAGCTGCTGGACCAGCTTCTCGCTCGCCATCCCAACTACGAGCAGCTGGACGTTGCCCGTCTGAACCGGGCGATCCTCGACGTCCGGGCGGGCCGGAACCGGGAGGCGCACGAGGAGTTGGGAGCCCTGCTCACGCGGGCACCGCTCTCGCCGTTCGTCGGGCGCGCGCGCGTGGCGCTGGGGACCGCGCTCCTGGCGCTCGGCCGGACAGAGGAAGCGGGCAAGGAGTTCGCGCTCGCCCTCCAGCAGGGCGAAGGTGCCCTGGCGCACCTGGGCCAGGGGACCACCGCGCTCGTCCTGCGCCAGTGGGAGGACGCCGCGGCGGAGTTCGGCGAGGCCCGCGCCGCGGGGACGACGGCCGTCGGCCTGGCCGCGGAGTACGGGCTGGCCGCTGTCGCCCTCAACTCGGAAAAGCGGGAAGAGTTCGCGAAAGCGGCGGTCTCGCTCCTCCGGAAGCCGCCGGCCGCCTCGGTGATGCCGTCCTTCCTCTACGTGCTAGCGGCTCTGGCGGTGGAGGACAAGAAGTGGAGTGACGCGCGCACGCTGACCCTGCGTCTCGTCAACGACTACCCGGGCAGCGAGCCGGCCGACGATGCGCTCTTTCGCCTGGGGACGGGCGCGTCAGCGGCCGGCCAGTGGCCTCTGGCCCGCGAGGCGCTCCAGCTCCTCGAGGATCGGTACCCCAAGAGCGCGCTGGCCGAAGACGTGAGGCTGGGGCTGAGCGAAGCCCTGCTGCGCTCGGGGGGCGTGGCCGAGGCGCGCCAGCGGCTGGAGGCGTTTGTCGCTTCGGCCTCGGGAGATCCGCGCCTGCCCCGGGCGTCGTTCCTCTTGGGCCAGGCGCGCGCGGCCGCCGGCGACCCTGCCGGGGCGCTCGAGACCTACGCGCGCCTCTCGGCCGACTATCCCAACGCCGAGTGGACCATGGTCGCCCGGGTGGCCCAGGGGCGATTGTTGCAGCAGGAGGGGCGCGGGGACGAGGCGCGGGAGGCGTTCGAGAAAGCCCTTTCCGGCCCGGAGCAGGCCGCGGCAGTCGAGGCGGCCTTTCTCCTCGGCGAGGGCTTCCGAGCCCGCGGGGGCCACGCGGACGCCGCCGAGGCGTACATGACTGCGGCCTATCTGGCGCCCGACTCGAGCTGGGGGCGGCGCGCCCTGCTCGGCGCGGGCCAGAGCTTCACCGCGCTCAAGCAGTCGGACTCGGCCGTCACCGTGTACCGGAAGCTCCTGGCCCAGCCGGGGGTCGAGCCGGACCTGGCTCAGAAGGCCCGAGAGGCCTTGGCCGCACTCAAGGCCTCGCCGCGCGCCGAAGCCCGCTGACGGGGCCGGGCGCGAGCGTGGTAGTATGCCTGGG
>JAHFDN010000042.1 GCA_023248995.1 Candidatus Rokuibacteriota bacterium | reverse complement strand
GTGCTTCGCGACGCCGTCGTAGTTGCAGGTGATCGTGCCGGCGCCGACGTTGACGTCCTCCGCCACCGTCGCGTCGCCCACGTAGGAAAGGTGGGGGACCTTGGAGCCGCGGCCGATCCGGGATTTCTTGAGTTCCACGAAGTTCCCGATCTTGGCACGGGGTCCCACGTGCGACAAAGGACGGAGGTGACAGAAGGGGCCCAGGGTGGCCTCGTCTTCCACTGTCGATTGCCTCAGGACGCAATATGGGAGGAGCGTTACCCTGTCGCCCAGGCGACTGTCGGCGACGTGGGAGCCGAGACCGATCGCGCTCTCGGCGCCGATGACGGTGGCGCCCTCGAGGACGACTCCCGGCGCCAGCACGCTGTCGGCTCCGACAGTGACCGTGTCGTCCACGTAAGTCGTGGCGGGGTCGATGACGGTGACTCCCTCGGCCATGAGCCGGTCGAGCGTCCGCGCCCGAAGGAGCCCCGCGATGCGGGCGAGCTGCTTCCGATCGTTGATCCCCAGGCACTCGGCGGGGTCGTGCGTGCCCACGGCCTCCACCCGCTGACCCTTGCGCCGCAGAATACCGATGACGTCGGTCAGGTAGTATTCCCCCTGGTCGTTGTCGGCGCGGACCTGATCCAGGGCCGCCCAGAGCCGGCGGGCGTCGAAGCAGTAGATGCTCGTCGCGATCTCGCGGATCTGCTTCTGCTGGCGCGAGGCGTCCCGGTCCTCGACGATGGCCGTGACCCGGCCCCCCTTGCGAATGACCCGGCCGTAGCCCGCCGGGTCGTCCACCACGGCCGTGAGGAGCGTGGCGGCGGCCTTCCCGGCCTGGTGTGCTTCGACAAGCCGTCGGAGGGTGGCCTCAGAGAGGAGGGGGGTATCGCCCGGAAGGACCAGGATCGTGCCCGAGCCGTTACCGCATGCGCTCCGGGCCTGGAGGAGGGCGTGGCCGGTGCCGAGCCGCTCCTTCTGCTCGACGAAGTGGACGTCGGTCGTCTCGCCCACCGCGGGCCGGACCTCCTCGCCTTCCGGCCCCACCACCAGGACGAGCCGGGACCCGAGACGCCGGGCGAGGTTCACCGGGTAAGCGATGAGGGGACGGCCCCCGAGCCGGTGAAGGACCTTCGGGCGGCGCGAGCGCATGCGCTTGCCCTCTCCCGCCGCCAGAACGACCACGGTCAAACCGGTGCCCATTGTGTTCCCAATAATAGCACGCCCCTCCCCCTCACCTTGGTCCTCTCCCCCCTGGGGAAAGAGGGCGGCGTGAGGGGGTCAGGCCGCCCCGCAGATCGGTGAGGAGGCGCTCGATCCTGTTGGGGAGAGGAGACCCGAACTCGAGGCGGGCGCCGGTCACGGGATGGGTGAAGGCCAGGCTCGCGGCGTGGAGGGCCACGCCCTCGAGCCCTTCCACGAGCGCCGCCTGGGTGGGATCGGTGATCCGCGGTGTCGAGCGCAGCCGGTACGTGAGGTCGCCCACCACCGGGTGACCGAGCGAGGCCAGGTGAACGCGGATCTGATGGGTGCGGCCGGTTTCGAGCTGCGCCTCGAGGTACGTGAACCCCCTGAAGCGCTCCAGCACCCTGAAGCGCGTCACGGCGCGCTTGCCCTTGCCCGGGGGCAGGACCGCCATCCGGGTCCGGTGGCGCGGGTGCCGGCCGATAGGCGCATCGATCGTTCCCTCCGTCTGCCTCACCTCGCCGTGGACGAGGGTGAGGTAGCGCCGCGTCACCCGCCGCGCGGCCAACTGCTCGGTGAGCCCAGCGTACGCGCGGGGGCTCTTGGCCACGACGAGCAATCCCGACGTCCCTTTGTCGAGGCGGTGGACGATGCCGGGGCGCCGCGGGCCGCCCACCCCCGCGGTGGAGGGCGCGTGGGCCAGGAGCGCGTGAGCGAGGGTCCCGGTGCGCTGGCCGGCCCCCGGATGGACGACGAGGCGGGCCGGCTTGTCCACGACCAGGACGTCGGCGTCTTCGTAAATCACGTGGAGGGGAATGGGCTCAGCGGTCAGGGTCTCGGGCGGGCGTGGCGGGATCGTGACGACCACGCGCTGCCCCGCCTTGAGCCGCGTGGAAGCCTTCACGGCGCGGCCGTCCACGCTCACGTGCCCCTCGGCCACGAGCGCCTTGAGGCGCGTCCGCGAGACCTGGGGCAGCTTCGCCGCCAGCCACAGGTCGAGCCGGCGCCCCACCGCGCCGGACTCGACGGTCAGGCTCTCGGGCATCAGGCCGGGCGCGGCGCGTTCCCGGTGAGAAGCCGGAGGGCCAGGAGCGCGACGCCGAGGCTGATCGCCGAGTCGGCCACGTTGAAGGCCGGCCAGTGATAGGCCCTCCAGTACACGTCGATGAAGTCCACCACGGCGCCGAAGCGCCAGCGGTCGATGAGGTTCCCCACCGCGCCGCCGAAGATGAGGCCGAGGGCGAGGGCCGCGGGCCAGCCGCCGCCCGGCAGGAGCCGGACCGCCAGGAACGCCAGGGCGCAAAGGGCGGCGAGCGACAGCAGCGCCACCACCCAGCGCCAGCCGGGCGGCACCGCGCCGAGGATGCCGAAGGCGAGGCCGGGGTTCATCACGAGGGTGAGCGCGAAGAGGCCATCCACCACGGACACCGGAATGCCGAGGGACAGCCGGGACAGGGCGAGGAGCTTCGTCGCCTGGTCGAGCACCAGGATGACGAGCCCCACGGGGAGCGCCAGCCTCATCCCAGAGCGCGGACGACGGGAACGCAGCGCTCGCAGAGCGCGGGGTGGTCCGGGTCCTCCCCCACCCGCTCGCTCCAGACCCAGCAGCGCTCGCACTTGGTCCCGCGGGCGCGCTCCACCTCGATCAGGAGACCCGGGATGTCCTGGCCCTCGTAGGTCACGAGCGGCCGCGCCGCCGGGGATCCGGACAGCGACACCTGGGAGACGATGAAGAGGGTCCTCAGGAGCCCTTCCTTCCGCCTGAGCAGCGGCCCCAGGTCCTCCGGGGCCCGGTGGATCAGCACCCGGGCCTCGAGCCCGCTGCCGATGGCGCCCTGCTGCCGCGCCGACTCGAGCGCCTTGGCCACCTCGCGCCGCACCTCGAGGAGGCGTGTCCACTCGCGCTCGAGCCCCTCGTCGAGCCACTCGCGGGGGACCTCGGGGAAACGCGCGAGGTGCACGCTGTCACTCTTCGTCCCTCCCAGGTACCCCCACGCCTCCTCGGCAGTGAACGTGAGGATCGGCGCCATCAGGCGGAGGAGCGTGTCGAGGATCTCGTGGCACGCCGTCTGGGCCTGCCGCCGGGACGGAGCCGTCCGGGCCGACGTGTAGAGCCGGTCCTTCAGGATGTCCAGATAGAGCGCGGAGAGGTCCACCGCGCAGAAGTTGTGGAGCGAGTGGAAGACGGTGTGGAACTGATACTCCTCGTAGGCCCTGCGCACCCGGGCGATGAGAACGCCCAGCCGACCGAGGGCCCAGCGGTCTTCCTCCTCAAGCCGGGCGTAGGGGACGCGGTCCCGGGCCGGGTCGAAGTCGCTCAAGTTCCCGAGCAGGAACCGCCAGGTGTTCCGGATGCGCCGGTAGGCATCGGCCTGCCGGTTGAGGATCTCGTGCGACAGGCGGATGTCCTCGGTGTAGTCTTCGGCCGCCACCCAGAGCCGCAGCACCTCGGCGCCGTACTTCGGGAGGAGCTCCTCCGGGCTGACGTAGTTGCCCAGGGACTTGGACATCTTGCGCCCCTCGCCGTCCACGACGAAGCCGTGGGTCAGGACCGACTTGTACGGGGCCCTGTCCCGCGTCCCGACGGCCTCGAGGAGAGAGGAGTGGAACCAGCCGCGGTGCTGGTCCGAGCCCTCGAGGTACATCTCGGCCGGCCAGCGGAGGTCCGGCCGCGTCTCGAGCACCGCCGCGTGGCTGCACCCGGAGTCGAACCAGACGTCGAGGATGTCCGTCTCCTTGCGGAACGAGGCGCCGCCGCACTTGGGACAGCGCGTGCCGGGGGGCAGGAGGTCCCCGGCCTCCCGCGCGTGCCACTCGTCGGCGCCCCGACCCTGCCGCATGATGGCCGCCACGTGCTCCACCAAACGCTCCTCCACCAGGAGCGCCTCGCACTTCGTGCAGTAGAAGGCCACGATGGGCACGCCCCAGATCCGCTGGCGCGAGATCACCCACTCGGGACGGTGGGCCACCATGTTGTAGATCCGCTCCTCGCCCCAGCCGGGGATCCACGCGACGTCGCCCTTGATGGCGTCGAGGGCCTTCTGCCGGAGACCCTTCTTCCCGTTCTTGTCGAGCGCGATGAACCATTGCTCGGTTGCCCGGAAGAGCGTCGGGTTCTTGCAGCGCCAGCAGTGGGGATACGTGTGCTGGAGCGGCACCGACGCGATCAGCGTGCCCACCTGGCGGAGGTGGTCGATGATCTTGGGATTGGCGTCCCAGACGGTCAGCCCGGCGAAGTGGGCCACCTCCGGGACGAAGCGGCCGTCGTCGTCCACGGGGTTGTAGATCTTGAGGCCGACCTTGCGCCCCAGCTCGTAGTCCTCCTCGCCGTGGCCGGGGGCGATATGGACGAGGCCCGTCCCCGTGTCCATGGCCACGAAGTCCGCCGTCACCACGCCGGAGTCGCGCTCGATCCACGCGTGACGGCACACCGTGCCGTCGAGGTCCGCTCCCAAGAGCGCGAGCGGCGTCGGCTTCCCGCGACCGCGAACCCCCTCAAGCTGCATGAAGGCGGGCGCGAGCGAACGCGCCACGACCAGCGCCTCGCCGTCCAGCTCCACCGCCGTGTAGGTCTCGCCGGGGTGGACGGCGATCGCCAGGTTCGCCGGGAGCGTCCAGGGCGTGGTCGTCCAGATGACGAAGGACGCGCGCTCGCCGCCCAGCGCCTTGGCGAGCGCCGGAGCCGCCGTCTTCACGGGGAACTTCACGTACACCGATGGCGTCGTCTGGTCCTCGTACTCCACCTCGGCCTGCGCCAGCGCCGTCTTGCAGTGCATGCACCAATGGACCGGCTTCAGTCCCTTGTAGACGAGGCCCCGCCCTACGAAGCGCCCGAACTCCCGCGCGATCGTCGCCTGGTAGGTGGGCTCCATCGTGATGTACGGGTTCTTCCAGTCCCCGAACACGCCGAGCCGTTTGAACTCCCCGCGCTGGATGTCGATGAACTTCGCCGCGTACTCGCGGCAGCGGCGGAGCTTCTCGACGGGATCCATGGCGGTGCGCACGTCCACGTCGACCGTGTCGAGCCCGAGCTCCTTGTCCACCTGGTGCTCGATCGGGAGCCCATGGCAGTCCCAGCCGGGTACGTACACGGCGTTGTAGCCGAGCATGGAGCGCGACTTCACGACAAGGTCCTTTAGGATCTTGTTGAGCGCCGTGCCCATGTGGATGTGGCCGTTGGCGTAGGGCGGGCCGTCGTGGAGGATCCAGAGGGGCCGGTCCTTCCCCGCCTGCCGGAGCCCGGCGTAGATGTCCATTGCCTCCCAGCGGCGAAGCAGCTCCGGCTCCAGCCGCGCGAGGGAGGCCTTCATGGGGAAGTCCGTCTTCGGCAGGTTCAGCGTCGCCTTGTAGTCCATAGAGTGAATCCTGATGCTAGCACCCGATGACGTGAAGCGTCAAGGAACCGGCCTCCCCATGCGGGGAACCCGCGACGACGGAAGAGGGGGATCAGCGGGGAGACAGCGTGACGACGCCGGCGGCCGTGTCGATGTTCACGTTGAAGTGGTCCAGGAAGTCCCGGCCGAGCAGGCCGTCCACCTCCTTGGCCTCGATGTCGTGGGCGACGATCATCAGCGGTCCGGCCTTGGCCTCCCCGACCTCGATGGATTGCACGCGCACGACATCCACGTCCGTCGTGCCCGTGGCCCCCCGGATCTCCGCGCGCGGGGCGAACCACGTGGAGATCCCCAGACGCCAGAGGGCGAGGGGATTCACCACCGTGATCGAGGCGCCGGTGTCGAGCATGAGCGTCACGGGCCCGCCGCCGTTGATCTTGGCATTGACCATGATGGGGGAGCCGGGCTTAAACGGAATCTTCGTGACGCCAGGCGGAGGGGCGCCTGGCTTGCGCGGCTCGGCCGCCGGCGGCGAGGTTGGCAGGGCGAGCGGCCTGGCGTTCGCGCGGTAGCGCTCGGGAACGCTGTCGAGCCCCTCTGAATAGTGGACCTGACCCTGGTCGTCGGTCCAGCGGACCAACTGGGCGTTGGCGCCGACCGGCCCAGCCAGAAGGGCGAGGAGGATCAGAAGAGGGCGGAGTCGCCCCACGGGGTCAGCCTCCCTCCTCCTTGGGCTTTTCCGGCTCGCCGGGCTGGTCGGCCGGCGCCTTCTCCGCGTCGGTCTTTTCGGGCGCGGGCGGCGGCGGAGGCGGCGGGGCTTTGGGAAACTGGATCGGCGTGGCCGTCGCGCGGTACTGGGGGGGGACGCTGTCCAGCCCTTCGGCGTAGTGGACCTTACCCTGCTCGTCCACCCAGCGATAGGCCTGGGCCAGCGCCACGGAGGGGGCGAGCAGCATCCCCAGGAAACTCAGGGCCAAGAGGCCAGAACCCAGGCGCTTCATGCTCATATTCTAGCCCAGAGGCTTGAATTTTGTGACATGGAACCGGAGAGCGGCCCCAGCGGTTCCAGACGGTCTCGAAGACCACCATCTCGTCGGCCCCGGCCACGGTGTTGCGCGGGAGCCTCACGTGGTACACGGGGGAGAACCGGTCGCTCAGCGCGGCCAGCCGGGGAAACCACGCCGGGAAAATGATCAGGTAATCGGGACAGGCCTGCTCGAGGTACTCGAGCACCCCGGCCTCGCCCGATCGGCGGTACGGGATGATTCCCGGCGTCACCAGCCCCATGAGGTCCACCACCTCCCGGCGCGAGATGAAGGCGATGGCGCCGACGTCGTTCAGGGCGAGGCGGGCGTTCGCCGGAACATTGCGGGTGACCCATTCCCCCAGGTGGACCTGCATGGCGTTGATGTTCTGGACCGCCCACGCATAGCGGAGGCTCGCGGGCCAGAGCGAGACGAGCGTGAGGCAAAGCCATCCCGCGATCACCCACTGCCGTCGGCGCTGGCGCCAAAGCCAAGAAATCCCTGCCAGCGCCACGACGACGGCCAGCGGCACGAGATGGGCGGAGTAGCGGCCCTCCTGAAAAGACGGCCCGCGATAGGGCGCCAGGAGCGCCATCCCGATCGGGTGGGCGACGAGGATGAGCGCGGGAACGAGGAGCGCGCGGCCTTGCCGGGCGAGCGACAAGAGACCGACGGGAACCAGAAACGGCAAGAGGGGGTGCTGGGTCCAGAGAAAGCCCACCCAGTCCACCAAGAAGCGCCACGGCCTCACGCCCAGCGTCAGCGTCCACGGCTCAGGCACTCCAAGCAGCAGGCCCAAGAGTCCCCCCTCCACCTTGGCCGCGGCGGTGGCGGGTATGGGCGCGCCGACCGTCGCCAGGCTGAAGATGGCGGCTGGCGCCACGAGGAGCGCGACCACGCCGAGGAGCCTCGCGGCCCGTCCCGGGGTAAGAGGACGGGAGAAGAGCAGGAAGGGAGCCAGGACAAGGGCCTCGGGGCGCGCGAGGACGGCGAGGCCGCAGAAGATCGCCGTCGCCCACTCTCGCGCCCCCACGTGGGCCCAGAGCGCCGCCGTTACCAGGAAGGCCGCCAGTGGCACCTCCATTCCCGAGAGCGATCCCCACGCGAGGCCGGCGGTGCCCAGCACGGCCAGGCCGGCCAGCAGACCGACCCACTCACCTTGATCCTGGGCCCCCTCACCCTGCCCTCTCCCCCCGAGGGGGAGAGGATAAAGGTGAGGGGGGCGCGTCAGGGCCAGGGCCAGACGTCTCGTCACGAGCGCCGTGGCCAGCGTCAGGAGAACTCCGAGCGACTTGACGAGCCAGAGCGCCGGGCCCGCGACGACGAATATGGCGCCGAGGAGGAGCGTCCAGAGCGGCGCGGTGGAACCCGCCACCGGATGCCCGGGGTTGTAGGAAAACCCCGCGCCCTCGGCGAGGTTCCGAGCGAAGTGGAGATGGATCCAGCTGTCGTCCAGCGGAAGCCCGGAGGCGCCGGCGATCCGCTGCTCCTGGGCGAGGAAGAGAACGAGAACGGCGAGCGCTACCAGAGCGAGGAGTCCGTCTTTTCGGTCCACGGCTCAGGAGCGAGCCCGAGGGATCCGACGAGGCTCCTTGGCTTTGAGGAAGGTGTACCCGGCGTACTCCACGGGGCGCCGCCCGACCGGGAGCGCGTAGAGCCAGCGCCCGTACGGCAGCGCGATCTCCTCGACCCCCCGCGGCCGCGGCGTGGCCGGATCCCAGTGGTCCACGAACCACACGAGCCGCTTCACCCGAAGGGGCAGCGCGATGCGCTCGCCGGGGGTCAGCCGAATCGTCGCCGCCGACTGCGGCGCGTAGTAGCCACGGGGCACCGCCCCCACGCGGAGCTCGTAGATCGGGTACTCGGGCAAATAGAACATCGCGTGGCGGAGCCACGGGTAGGAGCGCGGGTTGCCGAGCTCGGTGATGACGACGGTTTCCTCCGGCGGGTAGAAGGCGCGGATGGTGTTCACGTAGGCCCCGATCACGGCCTCGTGCTCGTGGAGCGCCGCCGCCGTTCGGCTCCAGAGCCACTCACTGGCGTTGTCCCTCAGCCTTCCGACCAGGCCCTGGCGGGGAGCGTCGAAGTCCCGGGGGAGCGGGCGCGCGCTGACGAAGAAGGCGCCGTTGGCGAAGATCAGGACGCCGACTACAGCGGCGACCAACCCCCAGCGTCGCTCCGGGCGCGCCAGGCGCTGGGCCGCGACCTCCAGCGTCGTCAGGAGGATGCGCGCCAGCAGAATGACCAGGGCCGGCAGGAAGGTGAGCACGTAGCCCGCCTGGCCGAAATGGACGAAGGTATACACGAGGACGGGCGGAAGTATCCACCCCAGCAGAAACCACTCCCGGACCTCCCACCCGACCCGTCGCACGTAAAAGGGAAGGGCGAGGAAGGCGAGCAGGAGCGGACCCAGGCCGACGGCGGTGGACTCCAGGAGGAAGCGGAACTGGGTCAGGGCGACCTGGAGGGCGTCCTCGCCGAAGACCGACGTGGGCTTGACCACCGAGGCGTAGAGCTCGTTGGAGGCCACCAGGTAGCGCTCGAGCCCACCCGTGAGCCAGATCATGGGGAGGAACCACGCGAGCACGACCAGCACGAGCAGCCCCGCCGCCGTCCCGATCTTTCTCGGCGAGCGAATCCCCCGCGCGGCGCTTCCGAGCCAGAGCGGCAAGAGCAGCAGCAGGACGGACTGCCTCATGCCCCCCGCCAGGCCCAGCGCCGCCGCCCCAAGGTACAGGTGACGCTCGCTGCCCTCGAGCGCCCCGTAGGCGAGAGAGGCCACGACGCACGCGAACAGCGCTTCGCCCGCGTAGGTGAGCCCGACCGAGCCGTAGAACCAGAAGAGCGGGCTCACCGCCAGGAGGCTCGCGGCGGTGACGGCCGTCAGCCGATCGTAGAGCGCCGCCGCGAGGAAATAAACGACGAACGTGGCGGCGGCGCTGGCCAGCATCGCCAGGATCACGTAAGAGAGGGTCGGGTCATGCAGGAAAGCGTTGAGGAGCCGGCCCACCGCCACATAGAGGATATAGCCGGGAGGATGGGGCTGGTGCTTGGCGACGTCGTACTCCTTGAGAGCCAGGGCGAACTGGACCGCATCCCAGTTGTAGAGCATCCGGGCGCGGTACGGCCAGCGGGAGAGAAGCGTGAGGACGGAGAGAGAGAGCGCCAGGATCAGGTCACGCCGCGTCCACTCCTGGCGCTTCATTGCGGCGGACGGACGGGGTCAGGCCTTTTTCTCTTCTTCTTTCTTGGCTTGCGAGGTCCCCTCGTCCTTCGTCGCCTCGGAAACGCCCTTCTTGAACTCCTTGACGCTGGAGCCCAAGGAGCGCGCCAGGTCGGGCAGGCGCTGAGCCCCGAACAGGATCAGGACGATCAGGAGAATCAGGAGCAGCTCTTGGTATCCCAGACCGAACATAGCCTCAACCCCTTTCCGTTCTGCGACGCTCTCCTACGTTACGCCCCCCCTTCCCCGCTGTCAACAGGCTCGCCGCGGGTCGCGGCACCCACGCCACTTCAGGTGGCGTGGGTCGCCCGGAGGACGCGCTTGTCGCCGACCCGGGTGGTGACGCGCTGGCCGTCGAAGTACTCCATGAGCGGGATGGCGTACTTCCGGGAGATGCCGAACAGATCCTTCATGTCCGCCGGGGTGATCTCCTTCTTCTCCTTGAGGAAGGTCACCAGCTTCTCCTCGATCGTTTTGAGAATATCCGCGTGGAAGAAGAGCGACTCCTTGATCCTCACCAGGCGCCGCTCTTCGAGAAGCAGCTGAAACAGTTCGTTCTCCTCTGACCCCCTGAGGCCGGCCTTGGTCAGCGCCTCCTCGGGACCGGGAGGCGCCGCGCCGGCATCCCTGAACAACGCCTCGACCTTCTCCACCGCCGCGCGCTGGGCCGGGGCGAGGCGGATCTCGTGGGTCCGAAGCCTCACCTTGTCCTTCTCGGCCTTGAGGATCCCCTCAGTTTCCAACGCCGCCAGCATGTGGGAAAAGAGGCGCTCCTCAGCGCCACCGGCGCGCGTCCTGAGCTCCTCCCGGGAGATGCCCGAGCGGAGCGGGTTCTGGCGATGGAAAGCCTCGAGTACGCGGACGACCTGGTCACGGAGCCGCCCCCGCGCGTCGCCGTGGACGAACCAGTCCCGGTCCACGGCCACGATCTTCCCCGACTTCGTGAGAGCCTCCAACAGCGCTTTCAGCCGCTCAGGGCCGAAGGGTGTCCGGGCCCTGAGATCTCCCGTCTTGAGCCCGAGGGGGCCGGCCTGGCGGAGATGCTCTTCCAACACCTCCTCCGGCGTCCCGCGCTCGAGGATCTGGAGATGGGCGAGAAGCGCGGGGGCCTTCCTCTTGAAGCGAGGAGGAGCCACATCCAGGAGTGTGCCTCCTCCGATCGTGATGATGGGCGAGTAGGAGCGGATG
>JAHFDN010000025.1 GCA_023248995.1 Candidatus Rokuibacteriota bacterium | reverse complement strand
GCGCGCCGGCGGGCGACTTGCACGATCCCTCCGAGGGCGAGCAGGGCGACCCCGAACGCGCAGACCACGGTCGCTCCAGTCGGAAGATCGAGCGCGGCGGAGGCGACCATGGCCAGGATGCTCACTGCGGTGCCGAAGGCCCACCCGATCAAGAGCCGAGTCCCGACGCGGGCCCCGAGGATGATGCCCGCCAGGGCGGGGACAATCAGGTAGGAGAAGACCAAGAGGACGCCCGCGATGCGAACGGAGCTGGTGACGACCACTCCGAAGGAGGCGTAGAAGAGGAAGTCCCACCAACGCACGCGCCAGCCCTCAAAGAGAGCGTTGTCAACTCAGGATTTCCCCTCCCGGGTGATGGCGATGATGGTGACGTCGGGCGGCACCCCCCGCAGCGTGAAGCGGATCCGGTCGCCGACCTGGAGGCCGCTGTAGAGCTGGGGGTTGGCGGCCCGGAACCCCATGGTCATGGACGGCATGTAGCCGGGGATCTCCTCGTGGGTGAGCACCAGCACGTGGATCTCGGGGATCACTGACCGCACCACGCCCTGGACCGTCCACTGGCGCTCTTCCCCGGGAGCGCCGGCCGCCTGAAAAGTGACGACCGTCTCCCGCCGGAGCCGCGCCGCCTCGCGCCCCCACCAGGCGTACCCGATGAGAATCCCCACGCCGACGGCCACGTTGAGGAGCAGGATCGCTTTCCAGAGTCTCATGCTCAGTGCACGTGCTCGTCGGGGGGCGTGGTCGCCGGCACTTCCTGGTTGAGTTGCTGGATCTCGGCGAGCAGGGCGGTGATCTCGGTCCACCCCTTGCCGTCGGGGACCCAGCGGGCACGGAGAAACCCCTGCCGATCAACCAGGAACTCCGCGTGGGCTGGGGAGGCGGCGCGGGTCCCTGGCCAGAAGAACGAGTACGCGGCCAAAATCTCCTGTCCGCCTTGGGTGGCCACGGGAAAGAGAATCCGCGGGGAGGCACCCAGACGGGAGATGATCTGCTCTCCGCCATCGGTCGGCACCGCGATGACCTCGGCCCCCATGACCCGGAGGATGTCGTAGTTCCGGGCCAGTTGGGAGAGCCGGGGGCGCGAGTGGGGCAGGGTGAAGAGCACTGCCAGCACGACACGGCGGCCCTGGAAGTCCCTGAGCGATTGCGGCGCGCCCGGACCGACCGCGAACGTGAAGTCCGGAGCGACGAGCCACGGCTTGTCGGGCTCGACGACGTCCGTGAGCGTCCGCGCGCGCTCGGCCGCCGAGAGGGTTCGCAGGAAGTTCGCGACGTCCCAGCGCTCCTCGTCCGACAGGCGGCCGGCCGTGGCCGGCGCGCCGCGCAGGGCGACCCAGTGCCGGGTCCACCAGAAGAGGTCCCCCGCGGTCAGCCGGGCGAGGCGTGGCGCGGCCAGGTCCGGGCGCCCGTCGCCCTTTTTCGTGAGCCCGTGGCACGTCGCGCAGTGGGTGGCGTAGAGTTCCCGGCCGTAGACGATGGAGGCGGCGTGATAGGAGACCGGCGAGCGACGGTAAGTGGTCGGATGGGCTTCGACCGCGAGCGGAGGCAGCCCCACGCCCAGCCCTGCCACGAAAGCGGCCGCGGCCAGGCTCACCGCCAGCCGGCGGCGCCAGCCGAGGAACCATCCCATCAACATTCCCAGGAATCCGGCCAGGGCAACTTGACTCCCGATGAGAAGTCGCGTTCTGACGCCGGGCAGATCGGCGGTGGCCGCGTAGGAGAACCGGAACGGAAACGGCCACCACGGCTGGGTGTGCCGGCCCGGAGGCGTGACCGCCATTGCCGTGACGACGGCGAGGATGGCGGCGCCGAGGACCAGTTCGATCCCGACGAACGCGGCAAGCCGTCTCATCGCGGGACGGCCGACGGTCTCCGCCTCCCCCGACAAGAGGGAGAGCAAGCGGAGACGGTTGACGGCGGCCAGGGTGAGGATCGCGATGAACAACCCGAGTTTCACGAGGAGGAGACGTCCGTAGCGGGTGCCGACGAGGCCGGGGACACCGCCGACCTGGTTCCAGCTGTTCCAGCCGCCCGTGGCCGCGACCGCCAGCACCGCGACGAGAGAGACCTGGGAGAAGCTCTTCGCGGCCGACACGGCGAAGGGTCGGGCGTCGGCCCCGGCCTCCGTGCCGGCAGCGCGGAGGAGGAGACAGAGGGGGCCGAGCCCTCCCAGCCAGACGCCGACGGCCAGCAGGTGGAGCGCGTCGGCTCCGGCCGCGGCGAGTCCCCAGGGCTCGACGGCGGCGGCGTGGCCTGCCCAGGCCATGAGCGCGAGCCCGATTCCCCCGAGCACGAGCCCTTCCCCTCGAAACGCGGCCCAGTCCCACTCCCGGTCCTCGCTGTCCCGGAGGAGGATCAGCCCGGCGAGAAGGAGGAGCAGGCTGTGACGGAGAAGCCAGACCGTGCCGAACTGGGTGGCGGCGAGGAGCCCGAGGAGTGTCGGGCCCGACCAGGCACCCCGGGGATGCCCCGTGACGAGCGCCGCCTGATAGGCGAGGCTGCCAAGCCCGGAGAGAAAGAGAAGCCCCACGACCCACCGGGTCCACCAGATGAGGCGCTGCTCCCACGCCCGGGCCGTCGGTCGGTCCGAGCGACCCGCCAGGAGGAAGAGCGCGAAGGTGCCCACGAGCCAGACGCCGGCCCCCAGATGGACCCAGCGGGCCGCCAAGCCGAGCGCGATCACCGTCCGGGCGCCTGGTCGGCCGGAACCGGCGAGCCGCCACACCCCGTAACCACGCCGCGCGCCTTGGGCATTTCCATCGGCTCCTTCATCCTTATAATAGGCTAGGCCCATGACGAAACGCGCCATCTCTCTGACACGATCCCGTCCTCTGCGGGGGCTCTTCTTCGACGCCGGCAATACCCTGCTCCAGATGAACTACGCCGCCATCGCCGCTGAGCTCCGGCGCCACGGGATCGGCGTGACGCCGGAGGCCGTCGCCCGGTCCGAGTACCGGGCGCGGGTACGGCTGGATCCCGACCTGGCGCCAGGGGCGTCCACCGAAGGAAGGTCGGTCGTCGGCCAGTACCTCCGCTACATCCTCGAGGGGCTCGGGGTCGAGGACGAGGCCACCATCCAGGCCGTGACCCAGTGGCGCAGAAGTTACAACCGTCCCGTCGGGATCTGGAACCTCCCGCATCCCCAGGCCGAGGCCGCCCTCCGGCGGGCGAGGGAGGCGGGGCTGTCGGTGGGAGTCATCTCGAACTCGAACGGGTCGGTCCGCTCGATCCTCGAGGAGACGGGGCTTGCCGCTCACCTGGATTTCATCCTGGACTCGGCGGTGGTGGGAGTGGAGAAGCCCGACCCCCGGATCTTCCTGATGGCGCTGGGCGAGGCGCGGGTGGAGCCGGAAGAGGCCGCGTACATCGGGGACCTCTATTCCGTGGACATCGTCGGCGCCCGCGCCGCCGGCCTCGGGGGCATCCTCCTGGACCCCGGGGGCGTCTGGGGGGAGCGGGATTGCCCGCTGGCGCAGAGTCTCGGGGAAGCGGTGGAGCTAGCCCTCGGCGGGTAGCGTCACGAACGGGTGGTGAGAGAGGGCCTCGTACACGATGCGCTTCATCTCCTCCAGCTCACCCTTGGTCCGGGCTTCGAAGCGGAGTGTCAGGTAGGGATTGGTGTTGGAGGCGCGGACCAGCCCCCACCCTCCCGGGAAGATGATGCGCGCGCCGTCCACGTCGATGGTCTCGTAGCGCCTCTTGAAGTCGCGCGCCAGCTCCTCGACGACGCGGAATTTCTCCCCGTCCGGGCACGGCGCCTTCAGCTCGGGAGTCACGTGGAGGTGGGGCATCGCGTCGAACTGGGTGGACAGGGGCTCCCGGCTCCGGGCGGCGATCTCGATGAGCTTGGCGGAGGCCAGGAGGCCGTCGTCCACGCCGTAGTAGTTCTCCGCGAAGAACATGTGGCCGCTCACTTCGCCGCCGAGGAGGATTCCCTCCTCGCGCATCTTGCGCTTCAGATGCGAATGGCCCGTCTTGTACATCACGGGCACCCCGCCGTGGGCCCTGATCGCGTCCACGAGCGTCTGGGAGGATTTGACGTCGAAGACGATCTTGGCTCCGGGGTGACGGGTCAGGAGATCCCGCGCCAGGAGGATGAGCAGCAGGTCGGCCTCGTGCCGCCGGCCTTTGTCGTCCACCAGCCCCACTCGGTCGGCGTCGCCGTCGTAGGCGATGCCCAGGTCGGCCTTGACCTCCACCACGCGGGCCATGAGGTCCCGCATGTTTTCCTCGACCTCCGGGTCGGGCATGTGGTGGGGGAAGCGCCCGTCGGATTCGCAGTAAAGCTCGACCACCTCGCATCCCAGCCGCCGGAGCAGCTCGGGCGCGTAGAGACCGGCGACGCCGTTGCCGGCGTCCACCACCACCCGGAGGCGCCGGGTGAGCCGCACGCGATCGCAGATGACGCGGAAGTAGTCCTCCTTCGGATCCGCCTGACTCACGGCGCCGGCGCCCGACTCCAGATCGTTGGCCTCGATCATGCGGCGGAGATCCTGGATTTCCTCTTCGGTCAGGGGGACGGCGGCCGCGTGGACCATCTTGACCCCGTTGTACTCGACGGGGTTGTGGCTGCCGGTGACGTTGGCCCCGCCGTCGAGCTTCCAGTGGGCGGTGGCGAAGTAGAGGAGCGGGGTGTGGACGAGCCCGATGTCCACGATGGACACACCGGCGCCCCGCGCGCCGTCGGCGAACGCGGCCTTGAGCTCCGCCGAGGAGAGCCGGTTGTCCTGGCCCAGGGCGACCCGTGGCTGCCGCGTCCCGCTCTTCCGGCGCACGAGAGTGCCGTAGGCCCGGCCGACCTGCCGGAACACGTCCGCGGTGATGTCGCTGCCGACCTTGCCCCGGATGTCGTAGGCCCGGAAGATGTGGGGGTTCATTGGAGGGCCTCGGGGTTGACCACGTTGACCGGCCGGCCGGCGAGGAACGCCAGGACGTTCTCCACGGCGGCCGCCATGAAGCGGTCCAGGGTTTCGCGCGTGACCCACCCGCGATGGGAGGTCAAGATCACGTTATCGAGACTCGCCCACCGGTGATTGTCGGGGAGGGGCTCCTGGCCGAAGACGTCGAGCCCCGCCCCGGCCAGACGCCCGGCGCGGAGCGCCTCCCAGAGCGCGTCCTCGTCCACGATCGCGGCCCGGGCCGTGTTGACGAACACCGCGCCGGGCTTCATGAGTCCGATCAAGTCCCGAGAGACGAGCCCTCGGGTGGCGGGGAGGGTGCGGAGGTGGACCGAGACGAAGTCGGCCCGGGCCATGAGGTCGGGAAGAGCGGCGGGCGTGGCGCCGTGGAGCCGGGCTCGCTCGGGCGTGAGCCTCGGGCTCCACGCGATCACCTCCATGCCGAAGGCTCGGGCCACCTCTGCCACGCGCGACCCGATCGCTCCCAGGCCGATGATGCCGAGCATCTTCCCGTTGAGCTCCGTGCCGACGTGCTGGGGCCACAGCCCCTGGCGGACCTCGCGGTCCACGGCGGCCAAGCGGCGGCAGAGGGCGATCATCAGCCCGAAGGTCAGCTCCACGACAGCCGGCACGGAGGCGCCGGGAGTGTTGGTCACGGCGATCCGGCGGGCGGTCGCGGTCCTGACGTCGATGCTGGCGACGCCGGTGCCGGTCATCGAGATGAGCCGAAGGCGCGGGAGCTGGACGAGCCGGTCGCCGGTCAGAGGAGTCCGCTCTCGAATCGGGATCACGACCTCGGCGGGGCGCAGGCGCTCGATCAGCTCGCCGTCGTCGCGGGGCGGGTCGGTATAGACGTGCACCCGGCCGTGAGGAGCCAGCCGCTCCAGGTGCGGGCTCCCCAGGTACGCCTTGTCGTAGTCGTCCGGGACGACGATGTTCAGACGGGCACTCCTCCCTGGGCCAGCCGCTCCGGCATTGTCTTGTTCCGCCGTCCTGGAGTATGGTGGGGCGGACCACTCCGACGATAGGGCGCGAGCCGCCCCGAGTCAACCCCGAAGGAGGAGCGGACCATGACGGGCCCCGCTTGGCAGATTGCGGGGGAGTACTTCGAGAGCTGCAACTGCGAGGTGCTCTGCCCGTGCCTCCTCTCCCGGGCCCAGGCGAGGCCCACCGAAGGGCACTGCGACGTCGTCGTGGCGTTCCATGTGGATTCCGGCCGCTCCGGCGACACGATCCTGGACGGCCTCAATGCCGTCCTCGCGATTTACACTCCCGGCGTCATGGCCCTGGGCGACTGGACCGTGGCCTCTTACGTGGATGAGCGGGCCACGCCGGACCAGCGTCACGTCCTGGAAGCGATCTTCTCCGGACAGGCCGGCGGGCCGCTCGGCCGGCTCGGCCCGCTCATTTCCAAGCGCATGCCGACGAGGGCCGTCCCGATCACCTTCTCGATCCAGGGCAGGCGTCGCAGCGTGGAGATTCCGGGCATTGTCGAGGTGACGGTGGAAGGGATCGAGGGGGCGGGAAAGCAAGAGGTCTGGCTCGACAACGTGGCCCACTTCGCGGCGCGTCGCCTGGCGGCCGCCCGGGGAACGTCCAGCCGCTACCGGGACCACGCCTTCACCTTCGACAACAGCGGGCGCAACGGCCACTACGCCCCCATCCGCTGGGCCGGCCCGTAACGGCCCGGCCCCTCTCCCCGATGGGGAGAGGGTCGGGGTGAGGGGGCGGTCCTCGTCGAGCGCGGCGAGTGGAAGGAGTAGAATAGCCCCGCCATGGACTTCGCCGAGATGGATCAGGCACTCAGGGCGATGACCGGGGCGGCCCGGGAGGCCGGGAAGCTCGCGCTGGACTACTTCCGGCGCGGCGTGGAGGTAACGTTCAAGCCCGACCGGTCACCCGTGACGCGGGCAGATCGCGAGGCGGAGCGGGTCATCGTCGAGATTCTGGGGAAGGCGTTTCCGGAGCACGGCTTCCTGGGCGAGGAGTTGGGTGGCCGGGGGTCGAAGGAGCGCCGCTGGATCATCGATCCCATTGACGGGACGCGGAACTTCGTCCGGGGGATCCCGATCTGGGCCGTCCTGATCGGGCTGGAGGAGGAGGGGGAGATCACGGCGGGCGTGATGCTGAACCCCGTGAGCGGCGAGCTGTACACGGCCGGGAAAGGCAAGGGCGCGTATCGGGGACGCGAGCGCCTTCGGGTCTCGGACGTCGCCTCGCTCGACAAGGCCACGCTGATCCACGCGAGCCTCAACCTCCTCCGTCGGGGGGGCCACTGGGAGTCGCTCGCCCGGTTGGTGGACGCCACGGAGCGTCAGCGGGGCTTCGGCGACTACATGTGCTACACGGTGCTCGCCGAGGGGAAGGCCGAGCTCGTTGTAGAGTCGGACCTGAAGCCCTGGGACGTGGCCCCGGTCAAGATCCTGGTCGAGGAAGCCGGGGGCCGCTTCACCGACTTTGCCGGAGTCCCCACGATCTATTCGGGAACGGCGCTGGCGACGAACGGCAGGCTCCACGACGCCGCCCTCAGGCTGATCAAGGGCGGCTAGCCGAGGGGAACCTCCACCCAGGACTCTCGCGCGACCGAGTCGCAGACCGCATCCAGCACCGTCTGGGCCCGCATCCCGTCCTCGAACGTGGGCGACGGGTTCTCGCCCCTTTCGATCCCAGCCAGGAGTCGCTTCACCAGCGGGGCGATCGTGGCCTTGCCGGTGACCTCGAGCTGCTCTCCCTCTGCCGCCGAGCTCGGAAGTCCCGAGGCGACCTTCACCGGCTCAAGTCCGGTGGACCCCGAGGCGGCCCGCAGCTCGCCCTCATACCACCGGGGCTCCTGGCGGGCGAGGCGATAGGAGAGCGCGCCCTGACTGCCGTACGCCTCCAGGGTTTGCTCGTTGCGGGCCCGGGCGACGCGGCTCGCCATGAGGGTGACGAGGGCGCCGGAGGCGAGCTCCGCCGTGACGGCGCAGAAATCCTCCGCGTCGGCGGGCCTCGCTCCGCCCGGCACGGTGCGCCCCGGGTACGCGATGCCGGCTCGGGCCGAGACGCGGACGATCTCGCCGAAATTCCACCGGGTCAGGTCCACGAGATGGACGCCGAGGTCCCCCATGACGCCGTGGCCGGCCTGGGAACGATCCATGCGCCACGTGGTGGGCGTGGCCTCGTCCACCCAGCGGGGAACGAGGTACCGGGCGCTCGCGTGAAAGAGCCGGCCGAGGAAACCCTCTTCGACCAGGGCGTGAAGGCTTTGCATGGCGGCAGGAAAGCGCCAGTTGAAGCCGGTCATCGCCACGCGCTTGGCGCGCGCCGCGGCCGCGACCATCTCCTGGGCCTCGGCGCGGCTCCTCGCCAGCGGCTTCTCGCAGAGGACGTGGGCTCCGGCCTCGAGGGCCCGGAGCGCGATCGGGTGATGGAGATGGGGCGGCGCGGCGATGACGACGATCTGGGGCCGCACCTCGTCCAGCATTTCCTCCCACCGTGTGAACACGCGAGGGACGTCGTACTTGGCGGCCACGGCTCTGGCCTGGACTTGATTCCGCTGGCAGACGGCGACGACCTGGCAGCCGTTGGCCTGGAAGGCGGGGATGTGGGCCCGGCCGAACCCGAGCCCGATAATGCCGACGGTCGGCGCCGGCCTGGCCATCGTCGCGGGCCTACATCACGCGGAGCAGCGGGCGGGTCGTCAAGCTCCCGTCCCGCCAGAATCCGGTTCCGGCGAGCCACCCGAGGGCCGCGGCGGCGTCGGCCGTGTTCATCAGGCCGAGGGTCTTTTCGCCCTCGAGAAAGCCGCCGAAGGCGAGCCGGCCGGCGCCGCGGAGCTCGATCAGCGCGAAGGTCGCCATGTCCGCGTCGAGCGCGATTCCCTCGACGAGCGTCGCCTGGCGTGAGCCGTCGGTCACCACCGGCGGCAGCTCCCAGGGCTCGATGAACCGGGAGAACGTCCGGAGAGTGGAGCCGGTCCAGACCTTGGCGGTGAAATACGGATCGTCCTCGATGAGGCGGACCACGTCGGGCGGCAGGGCGACCCGGTAGAAGAGGTCGGCCGTCCGGCCGTCGGGAGCCGGCCCGCCGCCGATCACGAGACCGCGGGCGCGAAGCTCCAGGAGCCGCTCGAGGTGGGCCTGGCGGTGCGGAAGTCGCCGCTCGAGAGAATCCTCCGCCGCGGCGATTCGCGCGTGATAGACGAGCATGTCGCGTGCAGCTTAGCGTCGATTTTCCCGGGGAGCAAGCCCGTGATAGGCTGAGTGCGACAGGGAGGGACCCGATTCTCACCGATATTCTGCCCAAGGAGCTCGAGGCCGCCCACCGCGAGGGCCGCCTCGCCGCGAGCGACCTCGACCTCTACAGGAGCTTCCAGGCCCGCTATCCGTTTTCGCTGGACGGCTTTCAGGTCCGGGCGATCAGGGCGATCCTGGAGGGCGACTCGGTCATCGTGTCGGCCCCGACGGGGTCCGGCAAGACGCTGATCGCCGAGTTCGCGATCCACCAGGCCCTCCGGCGCCGCCGGCGGATTGCCTACACGACCCCGCTCAAGGCGCTCTCCAACCAGAAGTACGCCGACTTCTGCCGTCAGTTGGGCGTGGCGGAGGTGGGCATCCTCACCGGCGACGTCAAGGTGAACCCGCGCGCGCCGGTGCTGATCATGACCACGGAGATCCTCCGCAACATGTTCTACGCGGGTGGGCTTCCCGGGCTGGCGGCGGTGGTCCTGGACGAGTGTCACTACATGGGCGACCCGGGACGGGGTACGGTGTGGGAGGAGACCATCGTCAGCGCGCCTCGGGAGGCGGCGCTGGTCGCGCTGTCTGCCACCGTCGCCAACATCGCCGAGATCGCGGACTGGATCAGCCTCGTCCATCGCCCCATCGTGCCCGTCATCCATCCCCATCGCCCGGTGCCGCTCGAGTACCTGGTGGCCGACGTCACCGGGGAGATTCATCCGCTGGAGGCGGTGCGGCGGGGGAAGGTGGGTCTCGCCGGTCGCTCGGACGAGCGCGGGGGCGATGGCCGCCGCTGGGTTCCCCGTCGCGTGGCGGACCCGACGCTGGCGATCGAGGAGCTGGAGGCGCGCGGGTGGCTTCCGGCGATCTACTTCATCTTCAGCCGGGCGGGGTGCGAGCGCGCGATGGAGAGCTACCTGGCGAAAGGCAAGCCGCTCCTGACGCGGCCGCAGCAGGATGAGGTCGAGCGCGCGATCGGGGAGGCCACGCAAGAGAGCCCCGCGATGGCCGAGTCGCCGCTGAACCAGACGATCTTCGAGGCCCTCGGGATGGGGATCGGCCTCCACCACGCCGGCATCCTGCCGAGTCTCAAGCGGCTCATCGAGCACCTCTTCGAGCGCGGCCTCTGCCGGGTGGTCTTCGCCACCGAGACGATGAGCCTCGGCATCCACATGCCCGCCCGGAGCGTGGTGCTCCAGGGATTGACCAAGCGGACCGATCGCGGCTTTCGAGGCCTCACCCACAACGAGTTGACGCAGATGGCCGGGCGGGCCGGGCGGCGCGGGATCGACCCGGAGGGCAAGTGCGTCCTCGCCCTCGACAGCCGCGACAGCCTGGAGGAGGCCCTGCGCACTGTGGATGGGCCGCCGGAACCGGTGGAGAGCCAGTTCAGGCTCGGGTACGGCTCGGTGGCCCTGCTGCTGGGAACCGGCCACGACCAGGAGACGATCCGGCGCACTGTTGAATCCTCCTTCGGGCAGTATCAGAACCTGAAACGGATCCGCGCCCTGGCGCAGGAGGTCGAAGAGCTCCAGGCGGCGCTGGCTGAAGCACGAGGCTATGAGGCGCCGTGCGGGGATTTCGGGCGCATCGGCCGCTACCGGCAGC
The DNA here is from genome assembly GCA_023248995.1 of Candidatus Rokuibacteriota bacterium. Lineage (GTDB taxonomy): Bacteria > Methylomirabilota > Methylomirabilia > Rokubacteriales > CSP1-6 > JAHFDN01. Next base: position 22,539 of record JAHFDN010000025.1, on the reverse strand, counting down.
TGCGGGCCGAAGCCGAGGCCCAACGGCGGGCCCTCGGGCGGGGAGGCCATCGGCGGGGGGAAGCGGTGGCCGAGGCCGAGCCGGGTCGTCTCGTCCTGCTGCGCCGTCGCGGCGGAGGCAGCCTGGCCGCGGTTGTCTCCATCCACAGCGTGCGGGCGTCGCGTGTCCTCGTGGACGCCCTGCTCCCCCACGGCGCGGTGGTGCGGGTCAAGTCCGGAAACATCAAGAAGATCTTCTGGGCGACGCCGCCCTTGGCGGTGCCGCGCGACTGGCGGCAACGTCCGAAGGGACTCGTGGCGCAGCTCTCGGAGCTCTCCCTCGGCGACCTCCTCGAGCGCGAGCGCGGGCACGGAAGCCAGGCCCAGTTCGCCAGCATCGAATGCCACCGCTGCCCCTGGAGCGCTCAACCCCGGTGTGAGCAGGCGTGGAAGCAGATCGAGAAGCTCGAGAGCAGGTTCCGCCAGCGCGAGGAGGCGCTCGGCGCCCTGAAGGGCGCGTACTGGCAGGAGTTCTGCCGCGTGGTGGAGGTGCTGGAAGAGTTCGGGGCGGTCCGGGCCGGCGTGCTCGAGGCCAAGGGTCGGCTGGTGGCGGGAATCCGCCACGACAACGAGCTGCTGGTGGCCGAGATCGTGGATCGCCGCATCCTTGAGGGGGTTCCGCTGGCGGAGGCAGCCGCCCTCTGCTCGTGCCTGCTCGAGGAGGCGCGGTCGGGGGAGCACGCGGCCTGGCGCGTCTTTTTGAAGAAGCGCCCGGGCCTGAGGAAGAAGCTTCACCAGATGGAAGCCGCCGCGGAGGCCGTGTGGCAGGCCCAGCGCGCCCGTCACCTCCCGCTGCCGGTGGCCGTTCACGCCGGGTTCATGCCGGCGGTCCATCGGTGGGCGTCCGGCGACGACGGCTGGACCGGCATCGTCGAAGAGTCCTTCGGCGGTCACGAGGGGGACCTGATCCGCGCGATGCGCCGACTCATCGATCTCCTGCGTCAGCTCGCGGAGTCCTCGGAGGTGACGACCTCCCTCGCGGCCCTCCTGGGGCAGGCGGCGCGGGTCATTGACCGCGGGATCGTCCTCGAATCGGCCCTGATTTAGGAGGGAACGCATGGGAGTCGTGCGCGCGATCGGGATGGGCCTTGTCGTCGGCATCGCCGTCGCCGGCTGCGCCGGGTTGACCGCGGAGCAACGGACGACCGACGGCCCGACGGCCGAGGAGATGTGGAAGGTCGGGTTCCAGGCGAGCAATGGCCGAAGTCCGACCTTCGGCGAGAAGCAGACATTCGAGGAGGAGATGGATGCCCGCGTCCGGAATTTCCTCCGGGACAATCCGGTGATCGCGAGCTCCTATGGGGTGGGCAACCTGCGCCTCTTTCGCCAGGTGACGGTGGGGATGAAGAAGGGGGAGATCACGCTCCTGCTGGGCGCCCCCCGGGAGGCCACCGACGCCGCCGCGCGCATGGCGGAGCTGGCCGGCAAGTTCTGGCCGGCTGTCAAGCCGCAGGCGAAGGAAGCCTGGGTCTACCCGGCGGGCTGGACGCTCTACTTCGACGGTGACACCCTCACGGACATCACCCAGACGCGGAGCGCCCTCCTCCCGCGGTAGGAGCGTGTGGTAGACTGATCTCTCCTGACGGAGCGCGATGGCGGAGTCTCCTGCCTGGATTCAGCCCGGTCTCACGGCGACCCTCATCTGGTACGACGGCGTGGGGGAGGCGCGGGGCGGTGATCGTCTCTACCAGGTCGCTGGACCGGTGCTGGAGCCGGTGCCGGCTTCTCCGTACTTCCTGCTGGCGCCCCTCGAGCGGAGCGCGTTCGCCGGCCGTCTCTACCGCGCCGAGGTGACGTTGGCCGATCTCCGGGCCTTCCTCGGCGACCTGGATGTCGCGGAAGGCCGGCTCAGCGACGAGCTGGAGTTCGTGGCCACGTGCCGCCGGGCCCCCCTGCTGCCCGTCCTCGACGCCTGGGGCGAGACCGCCCCGGCAGAGGTGCTGCCCTACCTGAGCGACCTGAACGCCTTCCTCCCCTCGGACTCCGGGCCGCTCTTCGTGACCCCCGAGGCACACGCGGGTCTCCAGCGAGAGCCGGAGCGGTTCGGTACGGCCTGGATCTGCGACGGGTGCGGGGAGGCCGAGGATGCCTCGGTCTTTCTCTGGACCACGCATCGCGACGGCTTCGTTCACGTTCGCCTCGCCATCGAGAACCAGGGAGGCGTCTGGACCTGTCGGCTTCATCCGTTCAAGTTCCCCAGGGAGGAGAGCCACGATGGTTGAGGAAAAGGTGATCGCGAGCTGGCGCTACAAGAAGGGCGTGCTGGACCCCAAGACCGCATCCCTCTGCTATCTCGCCGCCAACCTTGCGGCGGGGAACACCCACTGAGCGAAGCGAGACCTGGCAGGTGCCAGGGCCGCCGGCGCGACCGAGGACGAGATCCGCGAGGCCATCAGCTTCGCCATCCGGGCCAACGCCGCCAAGACCCACGCCGACATCCTCAAGGTGTGGGATGAGGAAAGGTAGACCGCCATGGCCGAGATCGATCTCATCGCCGCGTTCTCGACCGTCCCGACAGCCGAGGCCGAGGCGATCAAGCAGCTTCTGACGGAGACGATCCAGCAGATCGCCCAGGACGATGGCAGCTTCAAGAAGGCCAAGGTCGTCTTCACCGAGTCCGACGAGCGCTGCGGGCTCACGGCCGAGCTGGACGGCGTCAAGAAAGAAGGGGTGCCCCTTCAGCTTGATCTGGAGGAGCTGGAGGACGCCAAGAGCTCCCCGGGTGCCCGGGCGCAGCTGAAGGAAGCGCTCCGCCTCTACTTCAGGAAGGTGCAGGGGCGCTAGCGCAGCGGAGGCTCCTATGGACGACGGGGTCCTGCTCTACGTCTATCAGGGGGCGCTCGTCAGGATCGCCGACGGCGTGCAGGTCCCCAAAGCGGGCTCCTTGCTTTTTTGCCGGCACCTCCGGGTCGAGCCGGGGGAGCGCGTGCTGGAGCTGGGGTGCGGAGCCGGTCTCGCGGCGATCCTCGCGGCAAGGGCCGGGTGCCGCGTCGTGGCGACGGACGTGGTCCCCGAGGCGGTCGCCTGCGCGCGCGAAAACGCCCTGCTCAACGGCGTCGCGGATCGGCTCGAGGTGAGGCTGGGGGACTGCTATGATCCGGTCGCCGGGCTGAATTTCGACCTGATCTGCACCAACCCGCCGCAGATGCCGACCCCGCCGGGGCGCGACCGGGACGATCCCGTCGCGGTCGCGGACAACGGAGGTGTGGACGGCTGGGAGATCCTGGATCGCGCCATCCAGGGCGCCCCGCGTCACTTGGCTCCCGGGGGCCGGCTCGTCTTCACGATCTTTGCCTTCCTCGGCCAGAAGGTCGCGACCTCGAAGCTCGAGGGGGTGGGGCTCACCCCCCGGGTCATCGGACGGGAGGTCCAGGCCTTTCCGCGGATCGGCTACGAGCGGCTGGATCACATCCGGAGCCTGGACACCGAGGGAACGCTCCCCCGAACGGGGATCCCCAAGACGGTCGAACGCTTCGTGGTGCAGGGGACGAAACCCGCGTGAAGCGTCTGATCGTGAACGCCGATGATTTCGGCCTGACGGCCGGTGTGAGCCGGGGGATCCTGGAGGCGCATGGCAAGGGCATCGTCAGCAGCACCACGATGCTCGTGAACCGCCCGATGGATCTCGCGCTCGTGGGGGCGTTGAAGGCGTCGGCCCTGGGCGTGGGCCTCCACCTGAACCTGACCCTCGGCGCTCCAGTCTCCGATCCCCGGCGCGTGCCCTCGCTCGTGGACGGCGAGGGGAAGTTCGTGCGGGACGCGCGGCAGGCGGCGGCGCGCGCCAAGGCCGAAGAGGCGCGTATCGAGCTGGGCGCCCAGATCGACGCGTTCAGGAAGCTCATGGGACGGTTTCCCACCCATCTCGACAGTCACCACCACGTGGGGCGCCACGAGCCGATCCTGGCGCTGATCCTGGAGTTCGCGCAAGCCATCAGGGTGCCGGTGAGGAGCCAGGACGCCCTGGTCCGGGCCGCCGCGCGGCGGCTCAAGCTCAGGACGCCGGATCACTTCATGGGCGAGTCCGGCCCGGAGGCCTACTGGTCGTCCGAGCGTCTCCTGGCGCATCTGGCCTCGCTGCCGGACGGCGTGTCCGAGTTCATGACCCACCCGGGCTACTTCGACCCGGACCTCGCGGGGAGCCGCTACGGCCCGCAGCGCGAGGTGGAGCTCGAGGGGCTCACCGATCCCCGGGTGCGCGAGAGCGTGGACGCGCGCGGCATCCGGCTCGGCCACTTCGGCCATCTTGAGTGACATGCGAGCGAAGCGAGCGACCCCTGCGGGCACCCGCGCTACTGGCGCGGGTCGTCGCGAGCGGAGGCGAGCCACCTCCGCGGGCACCCGAGCCACTTTACGTGGCTCGGGTCGTGAGGCGATTCTATGCCTCGACGTCGGCGGAAGCGTCACGGCGGCCGGACTCGTCACGCCTGAGGGCGAGACGCTTGCGCACTCCCAGGCGCCTACCCACGCGGCGGAGCGTGGCGGGGCGCTCGGGACGATCTTCGACCTGGCCGATGAGCTCGTGGCGATGGCCAAGGCGCAGGGAATCACGCTCCTCGCCATCGGCGCCGGCGTGCCCGGCGTCGTGGACGCGGCGCGCGGGATCGTGGGAGAGGACATCAAGAACGTGCCCGAGCTGGCGGGCTGTGCGCTCGCCGATCGTCTCGCCGCCCGCTACGGCCTCCGCGCGCGAGTGGACAACGACGTGAACCTCCTCGCCCTGGGCCAGTGGCTCTTCGGCGCCGGCCGGGGAACCCGCTCTCTCGTCCTCCTGGCGCTCGGGACCGGCGTCGGCGGCGGGATCATCCTGGACGGCCGCCTCGTCCGCGGCGAAGGCGGCTACGGCGGGGAGATTGGTTGCGTTCCCATCAACTTCGATGCGCCGAAGACGTCCGCCTTCGGCCGGGGGTGGCTCGACAGTTACGTGTCCGGGCGGGAGATCGCCGAGCGCGCGCGCCGGGACCTCCCCGACCTCGGGCCGGACGTCGGCGCCCCGGCGGTGTTCCAGGCGGCGCGCGCCGGCCACGCCGGAGCCCGGGTCCTGGTGGAGGAGATCTGCCAGGCGCTGGCGGCGGGGCTGGCAGTCATCGTCAACGCCCTGAATCCGGAGGTCGTACTGGTGACGGGCGGGGTGGCCGAGTCGCTGATCCCGCTGGAGTCCAGGGTCCTCGGCTGGGTCGCCGAGTACGCCTTCAGGCGCGCCCTGGTCACGACGCGGATCAGCTTGCTGTCCCTGGACAAGCGGGCCGCCGTGCTGGGGGGCGCCGCTCTCTACCTCTACGAGACCGAGCGAGCCCCGGCAGGCGGCGGATGAACGCCGCCGCCACGGGTTAGCCCTGGCGGGGCTTGGCCGAGCGGGCGAGGAGTGGCTCGATCACCTTGGCGAGCCGGGTCTCGTCCGCGGAGTCGTGGATCCTCGCCATCATCTCCCCCTTTCGCGAGATGACGATCGTGTAGGGCGTGCGCTGGAAGCCGAATCGATTGGCGATCGTCAGATTCGGATCGAGGCCCGCCGGATAAGTCGCGCCGTGGGCCTTGAGAAACCTTCGCACGTCGGCCTCGGTGTCCAGCACCTGGATCCCGACGAACTCCACCCCTCGCGACCTGTACTTGCGGTACGCGCGCTCGAAGGAGGGCGCTTCCCGCACGCAGAGATTGCACCACGAAGCCTGGAAGCGGACGACCAGGACCTTCCTTCCGAGGTAGGAGCGCGAGTCGAGCGTCTTACGGCTGTCGAGGAGCCGGAGCGTGAAGGCCGGCGCCGAGGGGTGAGCCCACCCCGCGGCCGGGAAACTCCACGCTAACGCCAGAGCCAGCCCCAGACCGAAGATGCGTCGCACCCCGCCAGTATACCGCCGATCGGGGACCGCGGGTATAATGTGGGGCATGACCGGGCTCGAGCACGACCTTCGTCGAGTCGTCGAGGGCGAAGTCCGCTTCGACCGGTACTCGCGGCTGCTCTACGCGACCGACGCGTCGATGTACCAGATGGAGCCCATCGGCGTCGTGATCCCGCGGCATGCGGGGGACGTGCAGGCGACGATCGAGGTCGCGAACCGGCAGAACGTGCCGATCCTCCCGCGCGGCGGCGGCACGTCGCTGACCGGGCAGACCGTCAACCGCGCGGTCGTGCTCGACTTCTCCCCTCGCATGAGCCGCGTGCTCGAGGTCAACCCGGAGGAGGGCTGGTGCCGCGTGGAGCCCGGGGTGATCCAGGACGAGCTGAACGCGCATATCCACCCGCTGGGACTGCTCTTCGGCCCTGATACCTCCACGTCCAGCCGGGCGACGCTGGGCGGCATGATCGGCAACAACTCGGGCGGCGCCCACTCCATCGTCTACGGCCTGACGGTGGAGCACGTCATCGAGGTGACCGCGCTCCTCGCCGACGGCAGCCGAGCGGTGTTCGGGGAAGTGCCCCCGGAGGCCTTCCGGGCCAAGATGAACGTCCCCGGGCTCGAGGGGCAGATCTACCGCGAAGTGGCGCGGCTGCGGGACCAATACCGCGGGGAGATCCGCGCGCGCTACCCGAAGTACTGGCGCCGCGTGTGCGGCTACAACCTGGACGAGCTGGTCAAGGACCGCCCGCTCAACATGGCGCGCCTCGTGGTGGGCTCCGAGGGCACCCTGCTCACCGTGGTCGAGGCCAAGATGCGGCTGGTGGGCCGGCCGAAGAGGACCGCGCTCGACGTGATCCACTTTGCCGACATGCTCGAGGCGCTCGAGTCCTCCCAGGCGATTCTGGAGACGGGGCCGTACGCGGTGGAGCTCACGGACAAGATGATCCTCGATCTGGCGAGGGGAAACATCGAGCAGTCCAAGCGGATGGGGTTCGTCCAGGGGGATCCGGTCGCCATCCTGATCGTCGAGTACGCCGGTGACAGCGACGCCGAGGTGAAGAGCAAGGTCGAGGCGCTCGAAGCGCGGCGATCCCGGGGCCGTTTCGGTTACGCCTCCCACGCGGCCTACGATCCGGCGGAGCAGCAGTCCATCTGGAAGCTGCGCAAGGCGGGGCTGGGGCTCCTCCTGGGTATGAAGGGCGACTCCAAGCCCATCGCCTTCATCGAGGACACCGCGGTGGATCCGAAGCACTTGCCTACCTTCGTGCCGCGCTTCCGCGAGATCATGGCCGAGCACGGCGCCGAGGGGGCCTATTACGGCCACTGCTCGGTCGGGTGCATCCACATCCGCCCGCTGATCAACCTGAAAACGCGCCGGGGACTCGAGCAGGTGCGGGCCATCGCGGATGAGATTGTGGACCTCGTCCTGGAGTTCGGCGGCGCAATCTCGAGCGAGCACGGCGACGGGCGGGCGAGGAGCCCGTTTTTGGAGCGCGTCTTCGGACCACGGCTGTTTCGGGCGTTCAGCGAATTCAAGCACGCCTTCGATCCGAAGAATCTGATGAACCCGGGCAACCTCGTGGACAGCCCCGGCATCACGGAGCACCTCCGCTACGGGCCGGAGTACAGGACCTGGGAGCCGGCCACGACGCTCGATTTTTCGGCGCAGGGCGGGTTTGCCGCCGCCGTGGAGATGTGCAACGGCGTCGGCGTCTGCCGGAAGAAGCTGGAAGGGACGATGTGCCCGTCGTACATGGTCACCCGCGATGAGGAGCACTCGACGCGGGGGCGCGCGAACGCGTTCCGCGCCGTCCTGTCGGGGCAGGTGCCGGCCTCGGACTTCACGGGGCGACGGCTCTATGAGGTCATGGATCTCTGCCTGGAGTGCAAGGCGTGCAAGGCCGAGTGCCCCTCGAACGTGGACATGGCGAAGCTCAAGTACGAGTTCCTGGCCCACTACCACCGGGCCAACGGCCTACCGCTCCGTAACCGGCTGTTCGGCCGGATCGAGTCGCTCAGCCGGCTCGCCTCTCGCCTCGCGCCGGTCTCCAACTGGGTCGCCGCATCCGGGCTTCACCGCTGGGCCCTCGAGCGCCTCGTCGGGATCGATCGGCGCCGGCCGCTTCCCTGCTTCGCGCGTCGGACGTTCGCCGACTGGTTCGCCCGTCATGAGCAGTCGGCGCCCGCGCCCCGGGGCGAGGTGGTCCTGTTCCACGACACCTTCGTCACGTACAACGCGCCCCACGTCGGGATCGCCGCGGTGCGGCTGCTCGGACGGGCAGGCTATCGCGTGACGCTCGTGGACAAGAAGTGCTGCGGGAGACCGCTCATCTCGAAGGGCATGCTCGCGGAGGCCAAGGCCCACGCGGCGTGGAACGTGGAGCGGCTCCTGCCTCACGCGCGGCGGGGCGTGGCCATCGTCGGCCTCGAGCCGTCGTGTCTCTTGACCCTCCGGGACGAGTACGTGGATCTGCTCCGGAGCGACGCGGCGAGGCGGGTGGCGGAGCAGAGCCTCCTCCTGGAGGAGTTCCTCGAGCGCGAGCGAAAGAGCGGGCTCTCGCTACCGTTCGCCGGGAACGGCCGGAAGGCGCTGCTCCACGGCCACTGCCACCAGAAGGCGCTCGTCGGGATGGCACCCACGGTGTCGGCCCTCACGTGGGCCGGCTTCGACGTGCAGGAGGTGGACTCCGGGTGCTGCGGAATGGCCGGCTCGTTCGGCTTCGAGCGGGAGCACTACGATCTCTCCGTCGCCCTCGGAAACCGTCGGCTCGTCCCGGCCGTCAAGGCCGCGGCCGCCGACATGGAGATCGTGGCCCCGGGAATCTCCTGCCGGCAGCAGATCGAGCACCTGGCCGGCCGCCGCGCCAAGCATCCCGCCGAGGTGCTGTGGGAGTCCCTGCGGGGCTGAGCCTCCTCGCGGTGCTCCTGGCGTCCTACGTGAAGGGCGTCATCGGCTTCGGCTTCCCGACCATTGCCACTCCACTCCTCGCCCTGTTCGTGGATCTCCGGACAGCCATCGTGGTCCTGATCTTCCCCAATATCCTCATGGACGGCATCCAGGTCCTCCGCAAGCCCGGCCTCGTCCGCACCCTCAGGCGCCACTGGATCCTGTATCTGTTCGGCATCGGCGGCACGTTCGTCGGCACGCAGCTTCTCGTCTGGATCTCCTCGCCGAGACTTCTGCTCATCCTGGGCGCGGTGGTGCTCCTCTTCGTGGTTGTGAACGTGGGCCGCTTCTCGCTCCGCGTGCGGCCCGACCTCGAGCGCTACCTCTCGCCCCCGGTGGGTCTCCTCTGCGGAGTGCTCGGGGGCGTCACCAACGTGCCCGGCACCCCGCTGGCCATTTACTTCTATGCCCTCGGCATGGGCAAGGACGAGTTCATCCGCTCCATCGCCTTTTCGTTCCTGGTCTACAAGGTCGCCCAGCTTGCCTCGGTGATCTACTTCGGGCTCTTGACGTGGCGGGTGTTCGGCCTGTCGGTCCTCGCGACGGTGGTCGGGCTCGGCGCCTTCTGGCTGGGTCTCAAGACGCAGGACCGAGTGGATCAGGTCACCTTCAACCGGGTGGTGCTGGGATTCCTGGCGCTGCTGGCGGTCTGGCTCGTGATGCGCGGGCTCAGTTGAGAAGGGGGACCCCCTCACCTTGATCCTCTCCCCCCTCACCCTACCTCTCCCCACTGGGGAGAGGAGAAGAGGTGAGGGGAGCATCACCTTCGGGAGGGTGAGGGGGAGACGACGACGTCGGTGGGAGCGCCCTTGAGGAAGTTCTCGACGTTTTCCACCGCGCGCAGCAGCCCGTCGCGGATGACCTCGGGCGTCTGACCCGCGATGTGCGGCGAGAGCACGACGTTGGGGAGCGCCAGGATGGGATCGTCGGGTTTGAGCGGCTCCTCGTGAAAGACGTCGAGACCGGCTCCCAGGATCTTTCGCTCGCGCAGCACCTCGAGCAGTGCCTCGCGATCCACCAGGGCCCCGCGCCCGGTGTTGACCAGGATGGCGGTGGGCTTCATCAGGGCGAACTCTTTCCGTCTGAGGAAGCCGCGCGTCTCGGTCTCGAGCATCAGGTGGAGCGTCACGACGTCCGCCTCGCGGAGAATGTCCTCCTTCGAGGCCGGCTGCGCCCCTAGCGCGCGAGCTCGATTGGCATCGCCCCGAGCGCTCCACGCGAGAACATTCATGCCCAATGCCCTCCCCATTGTGGCCACCCGGCTTCCGATCGTGCCGAGTCCGAACACGCCGAGCGTCTTTCCGGTGAGTTGGGTCAGAAGCTCGCGGGGCCACTGACCTCCGCGCATCGCCCGGTCAACCGCCGGGACCTGCCGCGCGACCGCGAGCATGAGGGCCAGCGCGTGCTCGGCCACCGCGTTCGCGTTGGTGCCTGGCGTGTTGCAGACCGTCACCCCGTTCCGACCGGCCGCGTGGAGGTCAATGTTGTCCACGCCCGTTCCCCAGACCGAGATGAGCGTGAGAGTCGGGCAGGCGCGGAAGACGGGCTCAGCGAACTTGGCGTGGGCTCGGATGTTGATGGCGACCTGGGCTCGGCCGATGCGGCGGATCAACTCGTCTTCCTGATCCGCCCCGCGTTCGCTGAAAACCGTCACTTCCCAGAGCGCGGCCGCCCGTTTGTGGGCGTCGGTTCCCTTGAAGACCGACGGGAAATCGTCCGGGACGACGATGCGGACGCGATCGGGCGTGGATGGCGGCACGATGCTTCTCCGGTTCGATCAGGCCCCGTGAGAAGCGGCCAGCCGGTCTTTCTTCCGCCAGATCAGGTAGAGGTTCCGGGAGTACACGAACAGTCCGGCGGCCTGGCCGACGATGAAGACCGGGTCCACGCGGAGAATGGCGTAAATCAGGAGGGTGAGGCCGCCCCCTACGGAGAAGTACCAGAAGTAGATCGGGATCACGCTCTCCTTCTTGCGCTCCGACGCGATCCACTGAACGAGAAATCGCGTGGAGAAGAAGGCCTGGCCGAGGAATCCGAACGCCAACAGCACCCAGCCGACCGGTTGCCCGCACGGATCGCTCATCGACGTATCCCTCTCGAAGGTGGTGTGCTACAATCCCTGCCGCCGAGCGTTCACGATACTGCAGAACTCCGATGTCCCGCAAGCAGATTCCGCCCTTTCGGAGGCGTTGTGAGAGCGATCGACCAGTCCCTGGTGGATGCGGTGTGGCGGGAAATCACGGCCTATCCGCCCGGCCGGGCCGAGGACGAGGCGCGCGCGTTCCTCGAGCGGCAGCCCCACGTGGCGGCGTTCTGCCAGGTGCTGACGAAGGAGTTCGACGCCCCCGTGCAAAAGGCCGCCCTCGGCCTGACGTTCCTCCTCTTCAAGATCCTCGAGGCCAGTCTGGGCACGCCGTTCCCGGCGTTGGCCCAGCATCGGATTCAGGAAGCCTACGAGGCCACCGCCGAGTGGATCGAGCAGTGGGAGGGCGCCGATCCGCGGATTTTTCTTCGCAGCGTGCAGGGTGGGGGAGAGTTTCCGCATCCGAACCTGGTCCAGTACCTCTTGACGGTCTTCTACGGCGGGGATCCGGAGTCGGTGGACTACGACCAGGAAGTCAAGGCCAGCCTCTTCCTCCTGCTCAAGACGCTGGGGGATGCGCTCGATCTCGGAGAGGTCGAGCCCCCCTCGCCCTGATCGTCAACGCTTGCCGGCCTCGCGCAGGGCCTGGTCGATGACTTCCTTGAAGGCCTCGTACGGATGGGCGCCGGCGAGGCGGGCGCCATTGATGAAGAACATCGGGGTCGCCGAAACGCCCATGTGCCGTCCCTGCACGACATCCGCCTCCACCACGTTCCGGAACTGGCCGCTGTCGAGGCACCGGGCGAACGCATCGGCCGGGATGCCGAGCTCGGTCGCGTAGCGAAGGAGCTCTGGGCGCGAGAAGTCAGGCTGAGCCTCGAACAGGCGGTCGTGATAGCGCCAGTACCGGTTGAAGGTCCCGGCGCAGCGGGCGGCCTCGTGGGCGGGACGGGCGAGGGCGTGGAAGGGCAACGGGAAATCCTTGAACACCAGGCGCACCTTTCCCTGGTAGTCCCCGAGGACTCGGTCCAGCACCTGCTGGACCCGTCGGCAGTAGGGTCACTGGTAGTCGGAAAACTCCACGATGGTCACGGGGGCGCTGACGGGCCCCTTGACCATGGCCGGGTCGAACGTCAGCCGGAAGGCGGGATCCTGGGCCCCGGCGGACGCCGGCGCCGAAAGGACGACCGCCAGCATTGTGACTCGGAGCCACCCCATCGCCATGTTCCCTCCAGCGGCTAGTGCACGTTTCCGCAAGACAGAGCCAGCATAGCCTGAGCGTGCAGGCCTAGGCAACGTTCATCACCCCCCAGGACGGAGAAGTCCCCGTCGGGGGGCTCGATCTTGATGACCTCGGCTCCCAGGTCGCCGAGCTGCATGGCGGCGAACGGCCCGCCGAGGACCCAGGTGAGGTCCAGCACGCGCACGCCCGCCAGGGGACGCGGGTCGGAGGAAGGCGGCCTACGCGGCGCGGCCTTCCTCAACGACGGACGTGATGATGTAGGTGCCGCTCTTGGCGTCCCGCTCGAGCGTGAGGATCTTCTGCTTGGCGGCCTCCTCGAGGAGCTTGGAGAACGTCGAGTAGCCGTAGTAGGACTCGTTGAAGGCGGGGTTCTTGCGGATCATGGTCTGCTTGACCATGGAGCCCCAGAGGACCTCTTTGTTCTCGCGCTGGAGTGCCTGGGTCGCCTCGATGATCTGGGCGAAGGCTTCGGCCTTCTTCTCCGGCAGCCCGCGCAGCAGGTGCGTCTTCTTCGCCTCCCGGATGAGGTCTTCGTAGAAGATGAACTCGTCGCAGTTCGACACGAGCAGCTCGGAGGAGGAAGACTTCACGCCGAGACCGATCACGTAGCGGTCGTTTTCCCGGAGCTTCGACACCAGCGGGGAGAAATCCGAATCGCCTGACACGAGCGCGAAGGTGTCCACGTGCCCCTTCGAGTAGGCCAGGTCCATCGCGTCCACAACCATGCGGATGTCCGCGGAGTTCTTCCCGCTGTACCGGCTCTGGGGGACGTCGATCAGCTCGATGGCGTGCTCGTGGAACCCGCGCTTGTACTCGGCGTAACGGTTCCAGTCGGCATAGGCGCGGCGCACCATGATCTTCCCTTTCTCGACGAGCCGCTCGAGAACGAGCTTGATCTCGAATCCCTTGTACTGCGCCTCCTTGACGCCGCGCGCGATGTTCTCGAAATCGATGAACAGGGCCAGCTTTCGTTCTTCGTTCATGCGGGATGTCCTTCCTTGAGTAGGGGGGCGGTCACATAGGTATTATAGACCCCCCGGCAGAGATGCGGAACGCGTTTTCTGGGGCGAGGGTGTGGGAGCGGGGAACTTACTGCTGCGCGGCGGGCCGGACTTCGGGCCACTCGATGCAGGTGGCGTACACTTCGAAGCTGCCGTCCAGGTCGGGGAAGACCAGCACCCTGGCCTCGAGGCACCCGGCGCGGAACAGTGCAAGGGCCGCTTCCTGCACGCGAAGCTGGGCCGAGTCGAACTTGAGGACCGGCGAGTTCTCGTAAACCTGTTCGGGTGAAGGGGCCGCCTCGGCGGTAAACGCCGTGATGAGGCTGACGGCGACGATGCCAACCAGGAGGAGGACCAGGAGGAGCCGCGATCGGGTCGTCATGCCCTCCGATTGTGCATCGGACATGCCAGCGGGTTTCTGGGGCAGCTGTTGAGACATCTGGCCCGGAAGTGGCTAGAAATGCAGAGTATTTTGTGGGGTGGGCGGAAGCCATGAAAATCGGCGTGCCGGAGCGGACGGGCTCCCGGGTGCCCATTTGGCAGCCGGGGGACAAGACGGCGAGGCGGGCTATCCTTTGAGGCTAAGGACGTTCCAGGCGGTGATCGGGCGGTGGAACCCCTTGAGGACGAGCTCACCGATGGGCTCCACCTCCACCAGTTTCTCCACCGTTCCCAGGAGGCGCCGGGAGATCAGGATCTGACCGGGCCTGGCTTCTCCGCAGAGGCGGGCGGCCAGGTTGGTGACGGGGCCGATGGCCCCGTAGTCCCAGCGCCCCTCGAAGCCGATGGCGCCGATGGTGGCGTAGCCCTGGGCGATGCCGACCCCGAAGTCGAGCTCGTACCCGCGCTTCTGCCATACGGCGATCAGATCGGTCACGCGCTCCCGCATGGCCACGGCCATCCGGATCGCCCGCTCCGCCGGGTTCGCCACCGGCACCGGATCGTTGAAGAAGATCATCATGCCGTCGCCGGTGAAGCGCTCGAGCGTGCCTTCGTGGTTGAGGATCAGGCTCCCCATCTCGGCGTGGTATTCGCGGAGCACGCCCATGACTTCTTCGGGGTCGGAGGTTTCGGCGAAGGCGGTGAAGCCCCGGAGGTCCAGAAAAACCACCGTCACCTCCCGCCGGTGGGTCTTGAGGGGATCTTCGGCCCCGCCCGCCACGATCAGCTCCGCGAGCTGCGGCGAGAAGAAGCGCTTCAGCCGCCCCAGGCGCTCCAGCTGGCTCACCTGCTCCTGGACGCGCTCCTCGAGTTTCCGGTTCCAGTCGGCGAGCTGGTCGTGCAGCTCCTTGATCCTGAGGAGCGAGCGGACGCGCGCGAGCAACTCGGGTTGATTGATCGGCTTGGTGAGGAAGTCGTCGGCCCCGGCCTCGAGCCCCTTGATCCGTTCCTGCGCCGGATCGAGGGCCGTCACCATCACCACCGGCAGGGCCGTGGTCGCAGACTTGTCCCGGATGAGGCGGCACACCTCGTATCCGCTCATCTGCGGCATCACCACGTCCAGCAACACCAGGTCCGGCCGTTCCTTGTCCACGAGCTCGAGTGCCTCGCGCCCGGACGCGGCCGTCACCACCGCATACCCCTTCACGGTCAGAAGGTCGGCCAGGAGCTTGACGTTCTGAGGGGTGTCGTCCACCACGAGAATCTTGGCGGGAGTGGTCATTTGCGGTCCAGCATCTCGCGCACCGCGACCAAGAACTCCTTCACGTTGATCGGCTTCGACTGGTAGCCGTCGAACCCTGCTGCCATGATCTTCTGCCGGTCGTGGGTCATCGCCGACGCCGTGACCGCGATGACCGGGATCTTCTTGGTCCTCGGATCGGCCCGGAGACGCCCCAGGGCTTCGATGCCGTTCATCCCCGGGAGCTGGATGTCCATGAGGATGAGGGCGGGGCGGGATTCCTGAGCCAGGCGGATTCCCTCCTCGGCGGTCTCCGCTTCCTCGGTGCGGTAGCCCTTGAACTGGAGCACGTCCCGCACCAGCTTCCGGTTCTTTTCGTTGTCCTCGACGATGAGAATCAGCTCGTTCGCCATTGTCCCCCCGGTAGCGTGAAGGTGAAGGTGGAGCCCTTGCCCAGTTCGCTCTTCACCCAGATCCTGCCGCCGTGCATCTCGACGAACTTCCTCGTCAGCGTCAGCCCGAGCCCGGTGCCCTCGCGCTTCTTGGCGTAGTCGCTCCCCACCTGGCGGAACTCCTCGAAGATGACCTCATGATCCTCCGCGGCAATCCCGATGCCGGTGTCGCTGACGGAGATCTCCACCGCGCCGTCGGCGGGCATCGCTCTGAGGCTGACGCGGCCGCCCTCGGGGGTGAACTTGATGGCGTTGGAGAGGAGATTCAGGACGATCTGCTTGACCTTCCGCTCATCCGCGAGGAAGTCGGCGAGGCTCTTGTCCACGGTGAGGTCGAGGGCGATCCCCTGGCGGCTGGCCCGCTCCTGGACGAGGGTGAGGGCGTTCGCCAGCGCCGTGGGAAGGTCGAACCTCGTGAGCTCGAGCTCCATCCTCCCCGCTTCGATCTTGGAGAGGTCCAGGATGTCGTTGATCAAGGAGAGGAGGTGACGTCCCGAGGAGAGGACATCTTGGAGGTACTCGGCCTGCTTCTCATTGATCTCACCGAACATGCGCTCCAGGAGGACCTCGGAGAAGCCGATGATGGCGTTGAGCGGTGTACGGAGCTCGTGGGACATGTTGGCCAGGAACTCGGACTTGTGCCGGTCGGCGACCTCGAGCTGCTGGCTCTTGTCTTCGATCTCGCGGAAGAGCCGGGCGTTCTGGATCGCCAGGACCGACTGGGTGGCGAATGTCTGGAGGAGGTTCACGACTTCGGGAGGAAAACGTCCTGGCTCTCGTCGGTGGACGTTCAGCGTACCGAGGACCCGGTCTTCGAAGAGGAGGGGGATGGCGAGAAGGGAGCGGTGGCCGAGTCGAACCAGGACCGACCGCACGCGGGTGACGCCGTATTGCTTCTCGTCGAGGGTGTCCGCCACTTCGACCGGCGCTCGGGTGGCAGCAGCCTGCCCGGCCGCGCCCTCACCCAGGCGGACCGGGGAGTTCCGCAGCACCTCCACCAGTTCCTCCTCCATCCGGTCGTGTGCCCGCAGGTGGAACTCCTGGGAGGCCTCGTCGTACTCGTAGATCAGACCACACATCGCTCCGGAGAGCTCGACGGCACGGGAGACGATCGTCTTCAGCACCGTTTCGAGATCGAGCGTGGAGCTGACTGCCTGGCTGACTTCCCCCAGGGCTTTGAGTTCTTCCACCGAGCGGGTCAGCTCGCGGGTCCTGGCCTGCAGCTCTTGGAAGAGGCGGACGTTCTCGATGGCGATGACGGCTTGGTCGGCGAAGGTCGTGACCAGTTCAATTTGCTTTTCGGTGAACGGCCGGACTTCCTCCCGCCAGATCGAAAACGCTCCAATGGGGACGCCCTCCCTGAGCATCGGAACGCCCAGTATCGTTCGGATCTTTCCCAGTCCGGCGCCGGGGTATGTGTACTCGGGGTCAGCCAGGATGTCGGGGATATGAACCGCTCTGCGCTCGAGCCCAATCCGCCCTATGGCGGTCGCTCGCCCGGAGTGGAGCGGATGTTGCTCAACGAAAGCCGTGAACTCAGGGGAGACGTTGTGGCAGGCCGCTAGCCGGTACAACTCACCATCCAGCCTGTAGATGATCCCCTGATCGGCGCCGCACAGCCTCGCCGCGTTCTCGATAAGCGTTTCGAGTACGGGTTGAAGGTCAAAAGTCGAGCGGCTGATCACCTTGAGGACTTCGCTCGTGGCCGTTTGCTGCTCGAGGGCCTCGGTCACCTCGCGGTTCTTGGCCTGGAGCTCCTGGAAGAGGCGGACGTTCTCGATGGCGATGACCGCCTGGTCGGCGAACGTCTCCAGCAGCGCGATCTGTTTCTCCGAGAATGGGCGGACCTCCAGCCGGCGGATGGCGATGGCCCCGATCGCGACGCCTTCGCGGAGCAGCGGCGTCGCGAGGACCGTCCGCTGACCGTAGCGTTCTTGCATAGCCCTTCCGACGGGGAACTCCGATTCGGGCTCTGCGGCGAGATCATGGACATGAAGCGTCTGTCGATCCACGATGGCTCGCCCGGTGACCGAGCCACGGCTGACGGGCATGCTCTCGGCCGTCCAGGTGAGTGGCCCGTAATGGGCCGCCAGCCGAAGGACGTCACCCCCGATGCGAAAGATGAGGGCATCGTGTGCGCCACACACCCGGGCGGCGCTCTCGGCCACGGCGTCCAGCACGGGCTGGATGTCAGTCGGCGAGCTGCTGATGACTCGCAGGATCTCGGCGGTGGCGGTCTGCTGCTCCAGGGCCTCGGAGAGCTCGCGCGTCCGCACTTCCACCTTCTGCTCGAGGTTTGCGTAAGACTCTTGGAGCTGGCCGGTCATGCTGTTGAACTGGTCGGCGAGGGCTTCCAGCTCGTCGCCGGTCCGGACCTCGAGGCGGTGGCCGAGATCACCCGCCCCGATCCGGGCCGCACCGCGCCGCAACGCCTGGATCGGGGTCACCATCTTGCGGGCGAGGAACAGGCTCGCCAAAACCGACAGCGCGATGCCCACGAGCAACAGCAAGGCTGTCCGATAGATGGACGAATAGAGGGGGGCGAAAGCCTCCTTCAGGGGTAAATCTACGAAGACCAACCATCCCAGCGGGGCGATGACGGCGGAGGCGGTGAGAACCTGGTGGCCCTGAAAGTCCCGGGCGATCGTCGCCTCGTCCCGCGCCTCGGCTGGCGACGGGGAGCGCGCGCGCAGGGCCTGGACCTGCGGGAGCGCGGAGAGGTCGGTCTTCTTCAGGACAAGGCTGATGTCGGGGTGGGCGATCAGGCGGTCGCTGGAGTCCACCACGTAGGCATGGCCGGCCTTGCCGACCTTGATCTGAGAGACCGCCTCCCAGATGAACTTCAGATTGACCTCGGCGACGGTCACGCCCACATCGCCGCTGCTCGAGCCCATCGCGATCGTCATGTACGGCTCGGATTCCTTGCGGAAATACACCGGGCTGAAGTACGTCTTGCCGGCCGAGGCCTGGAGAAACTTCGGGTCCCGGGAGAAATCGGCCTGGCTGCTCACCACGTCCATGGCCAGACGAGATACGCGCAGCTGTTCCCTGCCGGATGCGTCCAGCTGGCTGAGCTCCGTGAGCGCCGGGGACTGCCGGAGCAGCCTCAAGTAGTCGAAGCGCCGCTGCTCCAGCGCGGCGGAACGGACGCCCCACTGGGGCTGGGTGGTCCAACCGATCTGGCGCTCGATCTCCTTGACGAACTGCTCGATCTTGGCGGCGGCGGCCTCGGCCTTTTCCCGCTGGACGCGGACCAGGGCTGTTTTGTTTTCCTGATAGGAGAAGTAAATCTCGATGAGGCCGCTGGCCAAGAGAGCCCCGCTCACCAGGGTGACGAAGAGGAGGACGTACTTGCGGAAGAGACGACCCCGCGGCTCTCTGAGGTACGCCATGGCCAATTCTATCTCTAAACGCCTCCCTTCTGCCGCTTCATTGGTCACCCCCGGACTCGAGGGGTCGCGAGCCCGCACCGGGGTGCAGCCGCGACGGTTTGGTATATAGTGGAGCCATGAAAGGGCCTGATCCCGAACTCGCAAAACGCCTGCCGCCGGGCCAGGTCCTCACGGCCAAGTGGCCGGTGCTGACGTACGGCCTCACCCCGCGCTTCGATCCCCGGAAGTGGAGCTTCCGCTGCTTCGGGCTGGTGGAGCAGGAGGTCGCCTGGACCTGGGAGGAATTCCTGAAGCTCCCGCGGGTGGAGATCGCCTCCGATGTCCACTGCGTCACCCGGTGGTCCAAGCTCGACAACCGCTGGGAAGGCGTCCACATCCGCGAGATCCTGAAGCACGTGCGGATCAAGCCCGAGGCAACGGCGGTCATGGTCCACGCCGACCCGGATTATACGACCAATATCGCGCTGTCAGACCTGATCGACGACGACGTGCTCCTGGCGCTCAAGCACAACGACCGGGACCTCGAGCCGGACCACGGCGGCCCCTGCCGCCTCGTCGTGCCCAAGGTCTACTTCTGGAAGAGCGCCAAGTGGGTGCGGGGGCTCGAGTTCCTGGACGTGAACCCGCCGGGCTTCTGGGAGGTCAACGGCTATCACATGCGCGCGGATCCATGGAAGGAGGAGCGCTACTCGGACCAGGAGACCCGCGCCATGCAGCAGATGCGCGCCGAGGCCGCGCGCAAACTCCGAGGACGTTAGGCTGTCCCTCGCCGCCGCGCCCGCGCAAGAGCGAGGGCGCCCACGCCTCCGACGGCGAACAGTGGAACTCCTAGCCAGTAGCGCTGGCGTTCCCGCGCCTTGCTTCTGAGCGTCCTGAGCACGAGCCGATCTCCCGCGGTGATCTCACTCCGTCCCGCCAGGAATTGACGGAGCCGCTCCTCTTGGTCTGCCGGCATGTGTCGCGTTCCCCACTGGACCTCCTGCTGAAAGGCGCGGAGGCGCTGGAGGTCGGCCAGCCCTTTCCGGATGGCTTCCTGACTGTCCCAGTACGTCTGGCGCTCCCGGGGGGTGAGGAATAGGAGCTGGACGGATGGCGCCGCCTCCTCGACCCAGTTGAGCCAATGGTGGTCCATCTGGGGGAAGAGAACTAGCAAGAGGCCGAGCATCCCGACGATGGCAGACCCAGCAATTCCCACGCCAATGAGGGCACTTAGGCCACGCTGCCTGAGTTCTTGGATGAGCGTGCGCACGCCCAGCCCGAGGGCCACGGCGGCCAGAAGGGCGCCGAAAGTGGTCACCACCGTGGCGCCGGTCGGAAGGTCCCAGAGGTAGGAAGCCGAAAGGCCGATCACGCTCACGAGAGAGCCGAGCGCCCAGCCGATCGTCAGGCGGCCGGTGACCGACCGGGTGAGGAGGGCCCCGACGGCCGCCGGGACGATGAGGTAGGAGAAGACGAGGAGGACCCCGGCGATTCTGACCGAGCTGGTCACGACCAGTCCAAACGAAGCGTAGAAAAGAAAGTCCCACCAGCGGATCCATCGTCCTTGGCGGAGGGCGGCCTCCGGGTCAAAGGAAATCTGAAGAAGCGGCCGGCGGATCGCCCAGTGGAGCGCTCCGATCACGGCATAGAGGATCGCGAGGGCGCCCACCTCCTTCGGTGTGACGGTGAGGATGCTTCCGACCAGAAGCTGCTTGATGTGCTCGCTGCCCTGTGGGGCTCGATCCACGACCAGCACGGCCGCCGCTGCCGACACCGCGTACACGATCCCGATGATGGCCTCCTGGGGAATGGGGGCGCGGCGGAACCGGCTCACCGAGAACAGGACAGCCCCACCGACCGTGAACGTCAGGGCGTACCAGTAGGCAGCGTCGCTCTGGATCGTGTGGCCGGCCAAGAATGCGATGGTGATCCCGAGGGCCGCGACCTGGGCCAGGGCCAGGTCAACGAAGATGACGCCGCGGGCCAGGACGTGGAGGCCCAGGTAGGCATGGATCCCGGTCAGCACGAGGCAGGCGAGGAACGGGAGCCAGAGGAAGTCGAACGCAAGCCACATGTTACCGGCCTGCGGCCAGAGTTTCAGCGAGGCGTTTGATGTTCAGGTCGAAAAGCGCCAGGTAGTCCCCGGCCTCAGGATTGCCTCCCACAGAGGGGATGAGCGTCACGACGCGGGCCCCGCTCCGGATCGCCACCTCGTTCACGAGCGAGGCGCTGGACGAGGGCTCGGCAATCAGGACTTTGATCCCGGCCTCCCGCATCTGCTGGGTGAGCTTGGCGAGGTAGGACGGGGAGGGTGGCACTCCCGGCGTGGGCTCGAGCGCCGCGACGATCTTGAGACCGAACCGCTCGGCGAAGTACGGCCACGTCTCGTGGGCCACCACCACCCGGGTGCCCCCGTAGGGAGCCATTGCCTGCGTCCAGCGCCCAAGGCGCGCATCCAGTTGCTCGAGGAAGCGCTTCCGATTTGCCTCGAAGGAGGGACTGTCGGCCGGCGCCAGGCGACTGAGCGCTCCGAGTATCGCTCCGGTCATGGGCCGTGCGTTCCCGGGATCCAGCCAGTAGTGAGTGTTCCCGAATCCATGCAGGTGGACGCCGCGGTCGGCCCTGAGCCTCGGGGTCTCGGTTTGGAGGAGACGAATCCCCTTCCAGGTTTCGAGGTAGTGGGGGCTTCCGGGGGCGAAGCGCGGGTCACTCAGCGTCTGAAGCACGCGAGGGAGCCAGGGCTCGTGGTCGAGGCCGATCCTCACTAGGAGAACGGCCGACTTCAGCTCGGCGAGCTGGCTCGGCTTCACCTCCACCGCGTGCGGCTCGTGGATGGCAGGGGCCAGGCTCTCCACCCGGACCCGGTCCCCTCCCACGGCTTCGACAAGCGCCTTCAGGTCCGTCGAGCTGGTGACGACGGCGAGTGGGCCGCCCCACGCGGGGGCGACCCACCCGACCAGCAGGGGGAAGAGGGCGAGCGCGCGGTGCACTCGCTACTTTTTCACAAAAATGGACTTCGGGACCATGCAGTGCACGCCCTTGCGGATGTCCACCATCTGCGTCACGCGGCAGTCGCCCACCATCGAGGTCAGGGCGTACGCCTCGTCGCGGCTCATCGGCACCATCTTCTGGCTCGCGAGGAAGTTGACCGTCTCTCGGGTGGCGATCTTCATGGCCTCCGTGAGGTCCTCGTCGAAGCCCATCATGATCCAGTGCGTGGCGGTCTCCATGCGGGGCCATTCGACCTTCATGTCCCTCCGTACGATCAACTGCATCACGATCTCGCGGGACGCGCACTCAAGCGCGGTGAGGTTCACCTCGCCGTTACCCTGGCGGCAGTGAGAGTCTCCGGTCCAGATGAGCCCGCCCTTCAGGAAGATCGGGATGAAGATCGTGGTCCCTTCCTGAAGTTCGTTGATGTCCATGTTGGAGCCGTTCTTCCACGGGCGGAGTGTGCTCGTCCGCCCCTTGGGGTCCTTGATCGGCGGGCCGGCCTTTTCCTTGGGTTCGTTGGGGTCAACGCCGACGGCAAGAATGCCCGGGAAGGGCTGGAGATCGATCATGACGCCGGGCTTGAACTCGGCCTGGCGCTTGTCCCAGTCAAGGTAGAAGTAGCGGACGAATCCGTCCGGGAACTCCGGCGCGAGGAGCCCGACCGCGGGAAACTGCTTGCCCGGGAGGTGGAAGTTCGTCCCAAACGCTTTCGGGGTGATCTTCTTGATGCGGATCTCCATCGTCTCGCCCGGCTCGGCGCCGTTCACCCAGATCGGCCCCGTAACCGAATGCGGTCCGCCCCCGGGATTGGCGAGCCGGAGCTTGACAATCTCCTCCATGGTGGTGCCCGGCTGGATGGCGTTGTGCGAGTGCATCATGGTCTCGACCGCGACCGTGTCCCCGGAATTGACGACCAGCTTCGGGGATTCCTTGGGATCGAGCCAACCCCACT
>JAHFDN010000009.1 GCA_023248995.1 Candidatus Rokuibacteriota bacterium | reverse complement strand
TGTCCGCCCCCATCATAGCTTTCACACTGAACTTGGGGGAACAAGGTGCCACAGATGAAGGGCCTCAATGAGCTTCGCGAGCAGGGCAGGATGACATGGGTTCCACAGGAGCACGGATGGGTCGCGGCGCCAGAGGAGATTGTGAATGCCCTCTCGACTGACGGCTTCGAAGAATGCAAGCGCGAGATGACGACGAGCCGGCGTGATCGCCGGCCGGCGGGCGGCCTGTGGGAAGGCGTCAATACGCGCACGGGATCCGTGGCCTCGGCGATCTGGGTGAATCGCCCGGCGTGGCATCAAGCCATCATGTTCATCGATATCGACGGGGAGTCGCTTGTGGGTGCCCACGCCTTGAGCGGGGGTGGAGGAGCCGTATCGGGGGCTGCTGTCTCACGATCATAGGAGATCATATGAGCCGAGGACACATGCGGGAGTTCGGGTGCGAGGTGGTATCCGAAACGGTCCTGATCCGTCTCCGTCGAGCGGACGGCTTCGGACGGCTCCGAGGACATTTCGTTCAGTGTGACCAAACCGACTGTCAGTACGTTGACGAGAACAAGCCACCCTGCCCACTGCACGTCGGCATGTTCGCCGAGGAGATCAGGGTCGCGGAGGAAGCGCGGGGCCGCCGGGACGAGTAGGAGATTCGCGCAGGATCTCGATTGTGCCCCTCTCAAGCTTGCTCTAGCTCACTCGAACGTACTTCGAACGCGTTCTTGACCGACACCTCCTTCACGCCTAGACTCCAGCCAAGCCGCACACCCTGACCCGCGCGGCCTCCGGGATGCTCTGGGCGCCGCTCGCGACCGACGCGCAGCAGGCGGGGAAGGTGCCTCCCGATTCGAGTCGCCTTGAACTCCCCAGCCACGCATGGCTACGGCCCGTCCGGGAACGAGCGAGGATCTGACCAGGGGCCTCGCGGCTACTGCTGCTCCTTCGGCGCAATCGGGGGCGTCCCGCCGCCCGCCCGCGAGCGCATGTGCGGAGGGGGCATTATCAGGAACGCCTTCAGCTTCTCTCGCTGCTCGGCCGTGAGCTGCGCCTTACCCTGCTCGACGGCGCGGATCATGGTGAGGCGCCCGTCGGCCCGGAGCCGCTCGATCTCGCGCACCTTGGCCTCCACCTTCCCCATGTCCACCGGATCGCTCCGTCGCAGGGTGGCGAGATCGATCTCAGCGATCCGCCGGTCGGCATCGCGCCGGATGGCGTCCCGCCGGGAGTCCGTCCGCAGCGTCTCGAGCGCCTCCACCTGCTGCGGGAAGAGGCCCAGCTCCGTCCGGTGGCGGAGGGCGATCGAGAGCATCGGTTGCCCGTGGCCGAAGCGGTTCTGCATGACGCGCCGATGCCACCGCGGCCCGTCCCCGGGGCCGTGGCGGACCATCCCGTGGGAGGCCTCGCGCACCTCCTCGCGGGCGGTGGGCCATCCCTCGGGGCTTTGGGCAGCGGCTGGCGCCGCCAGGCTCGACACAAGAGTAATGACCGTCAGGAATCGGTTGGTCCTCATGGGTGTCCCTCCTAAGCGCTGAGACCGTGTCTTCCAGGGCCGTGACGGGCCACCCTCGCCCTCCACCTCCCGGCGAGGCCAGTCACCCCTGGACACTGATAAAGACGAACGACGGGGGTCGGAGGTTGACCGTCGCGCAAGCTGGACAGCTTGCCACCAGCGACCACTCGAGCCGAGGCCGTCGTGTCAACCGAACGGGTGTGCCGTTCGTTAAAAGGTATGGGAAGCTATGGCCTGGCAGTCCTGGAGGGGACGAGCGATCGTAGGATCACGGGGCCGGTCTTTCGTCGAGTCGAAGGACGACCAGGTGCGCCACTTTGACAAGGGCGTATGAAGGTTAGGGAATGAGCCAGACAGTTCTCTGCCGGGATCGGCGAATACCGGTCGATTCACGTTCGTCTCACCGGCTGGGAGGTGAACCATGACAAGGCGAGCGTTTCGCGTGGTGGCCGCTGTTGTGCTCCTCCTTCTCCTCACCCCACCCGTCCCCGCTCACGCATGGGGCCGACATTTCGGCGGCAGAGCTCGCGTCATCGTCGGGGCCGGACCCTTCTGGTGGGGATCGCCGTACCCGTACTGGTACTATCCGCCGCCCTACTACGTCTATGCGCCGCCAGCGCCTCCGCCGGTCGTCGTTTGGGAAGCGCCGCCGGTGTACGTCCAGCAACAGCCGTCGACCCCGCCTGCCGTGGAGTCGTACTGGTACTACTGCGCGAGCGCGCAAGCCTACTATCCGACGGTCGCCCAGTGCCCCGAGGCCTGGATCAAGGTGCCCCCGCGCTCGCCGTAGCGAGAGGGAGAATTGACAATGCCTCCGAAGTGGCGTGCCGCTCCGGTGGTCGCGGCGGTGCTGATCGCGGGATGTGCGACGGTTCCGACGGGGCCGAGCATGATGGTGCTGCCGGGCCACGGGAAGAACTTCGAGCAATTTCAGGCGGATGACGCCGTGTGCCGTCAGTGGGCGGCACAACAGACGGGCACGACGACGGAGCAGGCGTCCACGCAGAGTACGGTCAGCGGGGCGGCGATCGGGACCGCTGTCGGGGCGGCCGTCGGCGCCGCGATCGGCGCGGCAGCCGGAAGCCCGGCGACGGGGGCAGTGGTGGGCGCCGGAGCTGGCCTGCTCGGCGGGACGGCTGTGGGCGCCGGCAACGCCGAAGGGGCGCAGACAGCGGTTCAGCGACGCTACGACATCACCTACATGCAATGCATGTACGCCAAAGGCAACCAGATCCCGGTTCCCCGAGGGTCTCAGCCGACGTACACGGCGCCGCCAGCTGCGCCGCTCCCCGCTATGAATGCCCCGCCAAACGTTCCGCCTCCTCCGGCAGGAGTTCCGCCCCCGCCGCCTCCCGGGCCCTCGCGATAGCGCTCCGGCGTGGTCCAAGTGACCTTCTAGACGATTAACCCAGAAAAATCTTGCAATTTAAGGTCTATCGTCTTAATGATTAGGAGTAAGCCGTCTCGTTTATGAGGTGCGATGGCCAAGGCCGAGAAAGGAGGAATGGCGGCCGTAACCGCTGGTAGTTTTTTCGTTCGCGAGTAACCAAAAAAGGGGCAACAGGTCGGTTTGCCCCCTTTTTTCAGGATGTGGGCCTGAGACGGATCTTAGGCCGCACAGTTTTTTAGAAGGGGAAGTGTAGGGAAGGTGATAGTTCATCACTTACCACAGGCCGTAGGCTTTATCTCTCTTTTTCTCTACGCCAGCTTTTTCGAATGGCTTCTGCATCGGTTTTTGATGCACCAGCCCATATGGTCGTATCCGTTTCGCACCCACGCCTTGATCCACCACGGCATCTTTCGTGCTGGCCCAACCTATTTTCTCTTGCAGGATGAGGATCGCAAGAAAGTCAGATTCGCTTGGTGGAATGCGCCGTTGATTCTCGGTTTGCATGCGCCTGTGGTGGCTTGGGTCCAGTATCTTCTCCACATAAATATTTTCTTTGGGGGGATGACGGCTCTCGGCTTCTATTACTTCCTCTACGAGTATTTCCATTTCTGCATGCATGTGCCAAAGGGGCGTTGGATTGAGAAGAAGGTGTGGTTCTGCTGGCTCGATGCCCATCACCATACGCATCACAAGCGACACTATAACAATCTCAATGTAGTTCTTCCTCTTGCCGACCTCGTTTTCGGAACGCTAGTTCCGGCCAGAGAAAGGATCCCCCCGCCAAGAAGATCTGCAGAGATTTAGGGAGAGAATCACAGCGGCCGATCCAAGCTCAAGAAGTCAATACTCGTTCCTGACCCAGACCTCCCGTGGAGCAGCCCCGCAAGTTGGAAGTGAAGGATTCTGCGTTCTTGGAGTTGCAGTCCCCCCCGCACGCAGTAAGGGCAGTTTCGCATTGATTCTCCGGCCTCGAGGGGGCACCCTCATGTACGGGAGCACTGGTTTCGGTGCAGCAGGATCGCCATATGCCCAGGTTAGGTTGAAGTGGTGAAATCTAGATTTCTGGCCTACGGGTGTGCTGTTGCGGCAGATGCCCTGGCCGCCTTGGTAGCATTCTTGCTGTGGCCCGGCATCGAGCGGGGCGTGAGCGCCCCGTTCTTCGCAGCGGTGATGGTGGCCGCCTGGTACGGAGGGCTCGGACCCGGCCTGGTTGCGGCGGCGCTGGCAATCCCGACCATCGAGTTTTTCTTCTCCCCTCCCTTCTACGCCATCGTTTTCACCGTTGAGGATATCGTACGGGTCGCAGTCTTCCTGTTCGTCGCGCTTCTAATCAGCGCTCTCCACTCGGGGCGGAGACGGGCCGAAGGGTCCTTACGGGCAGCTCATGCAGATTTGGAGCGGCACGTTCAGGAACGCACCCGAGAACTCTCCAACGCAAAAGTCTCCCTCGAGTCCCAGATTGCCGAGCGTGTGAAGGCTCAAGAGGCGGAGCACCGACTGGCATCAATCGTGGAGTCGATGGATGATGCCGTCATCGGCCTGACCCTGGACGGAGTGATCATCAACTGGAATCCCGCCGCGGAAAGGATGTACGGCTATTCGACCAGGGAGGCCATTGGTCAGCCGTGGACGATGAGTGTTCCGGCGGAACGACATGGCGAGTTAGAGGGGCTTCTTGAGACACTCAAGCGAGGTGGACCGGCCGCGCACCTGGAGACCATGCGTGTGACGAAGAGTGGCGTCGGCATCACCGTGTCGCTGACGGTCTCTCCTATCCGAGATGCGTCGGGACGCCTTGAGGGGGTCTCGATGGTTGCGCGCGACATTACGTTACAAAGGAGGGCGGAGCAGCGGTTTCGTTTACAGAGCGCCGCCTTATTTGCGGCGGCCGATGGCATGGTGATCACAGACAGGGAGGGGATAGCCCTCTGGGTCAACCCTGCATTCACGAGCCTGACCGGTTACAGCGCTGCCGAGATGATCGGCCAGAATATGCGGCTGCTAAAATCCGGAAAACATGATCGGCCGTTCTATGAAAATCTCTGGCGGACGATCCTCGCGGGACACGTGTGGCGGGGGGAGATCATCAACCGCCGGAAGGATGGCAGTATCTATTCCGAGGAGCAGACAATCACGCCGGTACGCGGCGAGGGTGGCGAGATTGGACACTTCATCTCGGTGAAGCACGACGTCACCCAACGTAAGCGACTGCAGGAGGAGCTCATCCAGTCAGAAAAATTGGCGACGCTGGGGGAGCTGGTTGCGGGGATCGCGCATGAGCTCAATAACCCGCTGACGGCAATGATGGGGCACGCCCAGTTGCTTCGCATGGGACAGCACGATCCAGCGGTAACTGCCCGGGTGCAGCGGATAACGGACGCGGCGCAGCGGTCGAAGCGAATTGTGCAAAACTTCCTGACGGTAGCACGCAGGCATCAACCTGAAAGAGTACGGGTATCCGTGAATGAGGTAGTGAGGAAGACGCTGGAGCTGCTGGCCTACCAGCTCCGCGTTAACAACATCGAGGTGGAGGTGACGCTCGCATCAGAGATCCCTATCATTGCGGGCGATCCGCATCAACTGCAGCAGGTGATCCTCAACCTCGCAAATAACGCAGTACAGGCGATGACGGCGGCCCACGGGCGGGGGCAGCTGAGGGTGGCGTCTCGGTTCGAGGCGGATGGAGGATCAATCGAGATTATGGTCGGAGATGACGGACCCGGGATCGCGCGTGAGGATCAGCCTCGAATCTTCGAGCCATTTTTCACCACGAAGCCCGCTGGGCAGGGGACGGGCCTGGGGCTGGCCGTCGTGAAAGCGATAGTGGTGGACCACGGGGGAACCATTAAGGCGGAGAGCGTCTTGGGAGAGGGTGCGACGTTCGTCGTCACGCTTCCGGTAACGACGCCACCCGGCGCTGCCGCTGAGCGAGCTCCAGCAAGGGCCATCCCGGCTGGGCTGCGCGTGCTCGTGGTGGACGATGAGGCCTCGTTGCGGGAACTGATGGCGGAGGCGCTCGCGATGCAAGGGGCCCAGGTGGAGACGGCTCGGGACGGGCACGAAGCCTTGCAGGTTCTGGGCCGGACTCCCGTGGACGTGCTGGTTCTTGACATTCATATGCCGGGGATGTCGGGGACCGAATTGTGGGAGAAACTGCAGAAGGCGAACCCGGCTCTAGCGCGTCGAACGGTATTTTGTACCGGGAGCATCGTAAATGAGTCAACTCGATCTTTCCTACGAGCGACTGAATGCCCCGTGGTGATCAAGCCCTTCGAATGGCCGCAGCTTTTCGATGGGATCGCGGAAGCCCTGACCCGTTGAGGCACTGCCGACGGATGAGATCATTCAATGCGCGGTTTCAGGTTGTTATGAAATCCGAGAAATGCTACGGTCAATCCAGTGGTCGCGGGTCCAAGTCCCGTCGACCCCGCCATTAACTCGACTACCCAGGACCGGCGATCGGGCGTGCCTTTGCGGATCGGCCGTATTCCTTATCTCAACTGCGAGCCGTTCTTTGCCCACCTCGAGGGGGTCGAGACGGTCTCGCTGTCGCCGCGCGAGTTGGGCTCGGCCATCGCGGCGGGACGGCTCGATGCCGGGCCCGTTCCGCTCGCCGATCTGATCGCCGTGGGCGATTTCGTACGGCGACTTCGCCTGGGAATCGCCACGCCCGGCGCCGCCGGCTCCGTCCTGGTGTTCAGCCAGCGCCCGCTGCCCGAGCTCTCCGGCGCCAGGATGGGCGTGAGCGAGGAGACTTCCACCTCCGCCATGATCCTTCGCCTCCTCCTGGAACTTCGATACCGGGTCACGGGGGTCCGCTGGGGAAAGATCGCGGACGGGGCGGACGGGATTCTGCTCATCGGCGACGAGGCGCTCCGGGCCCGGGCCCGGGGCACGGGGTTCGGGCACGTGACGGACCTTGGGGCTGAATGGACCGCGTGGACCGGCCTTCCGTGCGTGTTCGCCATCTGGGCGCTCAGACGGCAACTCCCGGAGGAGGCCGGTCTCCAATTGGAGCGGGCGCTCGACTCGGCGCTGACGCGCGCGATGGGGTCACTTCCGGAGATCGCCGCACGGAGGCGGGACACGGGGCTGGACGAGCTCCAAACGGTGAGCTACCTGAGGAATTTCGTCTACCGCTTTGGCCCGAAGGAAGATGAGGCGATTGGCGAATTCACGCGGCTCACGGCGTCGCTCGGCTTGCCACGGGGCGTCGAGAATCGCCTTGACAGAGGCCCCAGGGTGCCCTAGAGTCCGTCCACACTAGGACGTGCAGGTCCGTGTTCTTCCACTTGGCCAATCCCCTCGAGCTTCAGGAGTTCCCAGGCGGACGACAGCGCTCCGGAGGCTCCGGGCGCGTAGCGGGATAAGATAAGGAGGGCACGTCATGGCCGTCGCTCGGGTGACCAAAGTGATCGGCTCCTCTCCCAAGGGTTGGCAGGAAGCGGTTGAGGAGGCTGTGAAGCGGGCCAACAAGACCTTGCGGAACCTCACGGGAATCCACGTCCTGGAACAGAAGGCCCACATCGAGAAGGGGAAGATCACGGAGTACCGGACCACGATCGAGGTGACCTTCATCCTTGAGAATTAGCCGTCCCCGGGCGCGGCGGGAGGAGCCTGGATGAAGAAAATTCGCGAGATCATGCGTCCCGGATTTCTCTTCACCGTTCAGCGGAGCGCGAAAGTGACCGAGGCGGTTCGCGTGATGGCGACCAACAACGTCGGCATCGTGATGGTCCTCGACGGCGACAAACTCGCGGGAGTTTTTTCGGAACGCGACGTCGTGCGCCGCGTCGTGGTCGCCGGCCTCGTCCCCGCCGAGACGTCGGTCGAGAGCGTCATGACCCGGGACATCGTCGTCGCCGACGCCGACGAAGACTACCAGTCGGCGATGCGCAAGATGGACCAGGCGAACATCCGCCACCTCCCCGTGGTGAGCGAGGGCCGCCTTCTTTCGATGATCTCGATCCGCGACCTCATGCGGGTTGACATTCAGCACAAGGGCGAGGAGATCCGCTACCTCCACGAGTACCTCTACCAGGTCCCGCCGGACATCACCCGCACGCGGGGCTGAGGGACTGATCCTCTTTCTGCTATAGCTTCGGGGAAATCTCCGACGCGAACCGTTCGAGGTGCTCGAGTTCGTCGAACACCGGGTTGAGGAGGAGGGTGCGGGCGCCCCCCGCCACGATCTCGGCGAGCCCGTCGAGGCACTCCTCGGGCGTTCCCCAGACCGACACCTTCGCGGCCAGATCGGGCTTGCCGTAGAACGCGCCGAACCAGTCCGCCAGACGCTGGGCCGCCCGCGTCCGATCCCGGTCGATGGCGATGTACACGCGCTTGCCGATCCCGAAGGTCGCCGGGTCCCGCCCGGCGTTCTCCAGGAGCGCGCCGAGGGTTCTGACCTCGGCGAGGAACTGCGCCGTCGAGGCCGAGCCCGCGCCCATGAACCCGCTGCCCATCTCGGCCGCGCGCCGGAGCGCTGCGGGCTCGTGCGCCCCGAACCAGATCGGCGGATGCGGCTTCTGCACGGGCTTGGGCTCCATGGAGGCGTTCTCCAGCTTCCAGAACTGACCGTCGAACGTGACGCGGGGCTCGGTCCAGAGGCGCTGGATCAGCCGGATCGCCTCGGTGAAGCGCGCCGCACGGTGCTCCGCGGAGATCCCGTAGGCCGGATAGATGCGGGTGTTGGCGCCCAGTCCGACCCCCACGATCAGCCGGCCCCGGCTCAGGTGGTCGAGGGTCGCCAGGCTCTTGGCGAGGTGGACCGGGCTGCGCAGGGCCGCCAGCAGCACCGCCGAGCCGAGGCGCATCCGCTCGGTGATCGCCGCGGCGTAGGTGAGGAGCTCGATGGGTTCCAGGCTCGGGATCGAGCCGAGCACCTGCTCCGCGACCCACGCGCTCTTGAACCCCAGCTGCTCGGCCCGGGTGAGAACGTCACGAATGACCTGCGGGCGCACGGGACCGGGGAGGAACGTCTGGGGGATCGCAATGCCCAGCTCGACGCGCGTCGTCACGGTGTTTCCTGCGGCGTGATCTCGACGATCACGCTTTCCTTGCTCTCGAGCCGTCGGCGGATCCGGCGGCCCATGACGAGCGGGACGAGGATCGGGTACTTGCGGCGATACGTCGCGAGAATCTCCTGCGCGAGATCCGGTTGGTCGTCTGTCAGCTCGGCCCGTCCGTCGAAGGTCGGGCCGTCGGGGGAGCCCACGTGGACCCTGACGCGGCCGGTGGCCGCGATCCGTCGCGCCTTCAGGCTGGCCCTGAGCGTCGTGAAGTACAGGCGCCCTTCCTTGACCATGAACCAGACGGGCACCGTCCCGGGCCGGCCGGCCGGACTCCACGTGGTCACGTAGATCCGTTTCGCGGTCTCGAGCGCCGCGGCGAGGGCGGGGTCCACGCGGGTTAGACTACCACGGGGGCCCGGAGGGTTGTAAGATAGGCGCCGTTGTGCAGGACGTTTTCCAGTACGTGGAGACCCATCGGGCTCGCTTCGTGGAGGAGCTCTGCACCCTCCTGCGCCAGCCGTCTATCTCGGCCCAGGATGTGGGGGTCACCGAGTGCGCCGCACGCGTCTTGAGCCTGATGAGCGAGGCGGGCGCGGAGGCGCGGCTGATTCCGACCCCCGGGTATCCGGTGGTCTACGGCCAGGTGAGTGCGCCGGGGGCCGGGCGCACCGTCTTGATCTACGGCCACTACGACGTCCAGCCGCCGGAGCCCCTGGAGCTCTGGGAGAGCCCGCCCTTCGAGCCGTCCCTCAGGAATGGCCGGATTTACGCCCGGGGCGCGGGCGACAACAAGGGCCAGATGTTCGCCCACCTAAAGGCCCTCGAGGCGATCCTCCGAACCCGGGGCCGGCTTCCTGTCAGCCTCAAGCTGTGCTTCGAGGGGGAGGAGGAGATCTCGAGCCCGAATCTGCCGGCGTTCGTGCAGAAGCACCGGAAGCTCCTGGCCGCCGACGTCGTCTACGCCTCCGACGGGCCCATGCACCCCTCCGGCCCCACGGTGTTTTTCGGCTGCCGTGGGCTTCTTTACCTGGAGCTGACGGTGGCCGGCGCCAAACGGGACCTCCACTCCGGCAACTACGGCGGCGTCGCCCCGGCCCCCGCGGGGCGCCTGGCCCAGGCGCTGGCGTCCTGCTGGACCAGTCGCGGCAGGGTCGCCGTCGAGGGATTCTACGACCGGGTGAAGAAGCCCTCGCCGGCGGATCGCCGGGTCCTTGGCGCCATCCCGCTTGACGGGCGGACCATCCGGCAGGACCTGGGGGTTTCGCCCGTGGCGGGACCCGGCGCGAGGGCGTACTATGAACGGCTCCTGATGCAGCCGAACCTCAACATCGCGGGGCTCACCGCCGGCTACCAGGGGCCCGGGTCGAAAACGATCATCCCCCACGTGGCCCGGGCGAAGGTGGACGTCCGGCTCGTGATGGACCAGGACCCCGACGACATCGAGGAGAAGATCCGCGCCCACCTGAAGCGCCGCGGGTTCGGCGACATCGAGGTCAAGCGCCTCGGAGCTGTCCCCCCGTCGCGCACGCCGGTGGATCACCCGCTCGGCCAGGCGGTGGTCCGGGCGGTCACGCAGGCCTGGGGGCGCCGGCCGGTCCTCTTCCCGAACCTCGGGGGGACGATCCCCGACTACCTCTTCACGCGGGTCCTGGGGCTTCCCAGCATCTGGGTCCCGTACGCGCCGCACGACGAGGCGAACCACGCTCCCAACGAGAGCATCACGCTCGAGGGGTTCATGAACGGCATCCGGAGCACGGCGGCGGCCCTCTTCGAGATCGCCGCCGCGTGAGGCCGGGTCCGAGGACGAGGGAGGCAGCGATGAAGCGGAGTCATGTTTTTCTGGTCTTGGCTCTGGTTTGGGGTCTGATCGGGCTGGGTGCCGGCCCGGCCGCCGGGATGCCGAAAGGGCGGGTGGTCGTGGCGCTGGCCACGGACACCTCGACCATGGATCCCCACATGCACACCGAGCGGATGGGGATCATCATGAACCAGCACATCTTCGACACGCTCCTCGCCCGGGACACGAAGACCTATCAGCCGATCGCCCACCTGGCCGAGTCGGTCAAGAGCGTGAACCCGACGACCTGGGAGCTGAAGCTCCGGCGGGGGGTCAAGTTTCACAACGGCGAGCCCTTCACGGCCGAGAGCGTGAAGTTTTCCTTTGACCGGGTGCTGAACCCGGAGCAGAAGTCCCCCATTCGCGGCAACTTCACGTGGGCGAAATCGGTGGACGTGGTGGACGATCACACGGTGAGGATCACCACGCACAAGCCTTACCCGCTGATCCACGAGATCCTGACGTTCGGCAACTTCGCGATGGTGCCTCCCAGGTACGTGAAGGAGAAGGGAGACGCCTATTTCGCCAAGAACCCCGTGGGGACCGGCCCGTACAGGTTCGTGGAGTGGCGGAAGGGGGAGCGGCTGACCGTCGAGGCCAACGAGCAGTACTGGAAGGGCGCCCCGGCGATCAAGACGATCGTCTTCCGGATCATTCCGGAAACGGCCACCCAGATCGCCGAGCTCCTCTCGGGCGGCGTGGACATCCTGCGGGCCGTCCCGCCGGACCAGATCTCGGCCATCGGGACATCGGGAGTCGCCAGAGTGTCGGCAACGCAGATTCTCCGGGTGGTCTTCCTTCAGATGGACGGCGACGGGCGGGCGGGGAAGACCCCGCTCAGCGACGTCCGGGTGCGGCGCGCGATCAACCACGCCGTGAACGTGGACGAGATCATCCAGAAGGTCCTGGGAGGCCTGGCGGTGCGCACCCCCGCCGGCACCAACCCTATGGCCTTCGGCTTCGACCCGGCGATCAAGCCCTACGCGTTCGATCCCGACCGCGCCAGGAAGCTCCTGACCGACGCGGGATTCCCGAACGGCTTCGGGATCACGCTGAACACGTACGCCGGTTCGGTCGTCAATGTGGAGCAGGTCGGCCAAGCCGTCATGGGCTATCTGAGTCGCGTGGGCATCAAGGTCAGGCCGCGCCACTTCGCCGACGTGGGCCAGTACCTGGCTACCTTCCGCGGGTCCAAGCTCGACGGCATCACGATGCACTCCTGGGGCTACAACTCGGTCTTCGATTCGGACGCCATCTACTACATCCACTTCCACGCGGGCGAGCCGTACGCCTACAACACGTCCCAGGAGATGGATCAGTGGCTCGAAGAGGCCCGGGCGACGGTGGACTCCAAGAAACGCCAGGAGCTCTACTCGCGCTTCGAGCGCTTCATCGTGGACCAGGCTTACTGGGTCCCCATGTACGCCCAGTTCACCATCGAGGCCGTCTCGAACAAGCTGAACTACGAGGCCTCCGGCGACGAGATCATGCGGGTGCACGCAGCGACCTGGAAGTAGTGACGCGGGGGGGCGAAGGGCCCCCGTTCCATGCAGGTCTACATTCTGCACCGGCTGTTCCAGGCTCTCTTCGTCTGCCTGGGCATCTCGCTCATCACCTTCTTCCTGCTCCACGTCGTGGGCGACCCGGTGCTCCTCCTCCTGCCCCAGGCCGCCTCGGACGCGGACGTGGCCCTCCTCAAGGATCAGCTCGGGCTCGACCGCCCGCTGGCGGCCCAGTACCTGTCGTTCTTGACGGACGCGCTCCGCGGCGATTTCGGCCGCTCGCTCTTCACCCAGGACTCGGCGTTCGCGTTGATCCTCGAGCGGCTGCCGGCGACCCTCGAGCTGACCCTGGCGGGCATGCTCGTGGGGCTGGGGATCGCGATTCCGCTCGGGGTGATCTCCGCCGTCAAGCGCGGGGCCCTCACCGATCGGCTCTGCACGGTGGGGGCGGTGGCGGGCCAGGCGATGCCGATCTTCTGGCTCGGCATCATGCTGATCCTGGTGTTCGCCGTGAAGTTCCGCGTCCTGCCCGCCTCCGGCCGCGGCACCGTCTGGCACCTGATTCTTCCGGCCGTCACGCTGGGAGCGTACCTCGCCCCGCTCACCATGCGGCTGACCCGCTCGGGGATGCTGGACGTCCTCACCCAGGACTACATCCGGACGGCGCGCGCCAAGGGCGTGCGCGAGCGGGTCGTCCTCTTCAAGCACGCGCTCCGCAACGCCGCCATCCCCATCGTCACCATCCTGGGCGTCCAGTTCGGCCGGCTCCTTGGAGGGGCGGTGGTCACCGAGACGGTCTTCGCCTGGCCCGGCGTCGCTTCGCTCGCGGTGAAGGCGATCCGCACCTACGACTATCCGGTCGTCCAGGGCGCCGTCGTGTTCCTGGCGCTCGTCGTCGTTCTCGCCAACCTCCTGGCCGATGTCGCCGTCACCTTCCTGGATCCGCGGATCCGGCTCGGACGGGAGCATGGGTAGGCTCGCACGGCTCAGGTTCCTCGCGGTCGGGGCGACGATCGTGCTGGCGGCGGTCCTCTGCGCCGTCATGGCGCCGCTCCTGGCGCCCCACGACCCGTACCTCCCGGTGGTCAGCGCCCGTCTGATCCCGCCGGTGTGGGACGCGGGCGGCACGTGGCAGCACCCGCTCGGGACCGATCCCCTCGGGCGCGACCTCCTCTCCCGCATCATCTACGGCGCCCGCGTCTCGATCAGCGCCGGCGCGCTCGCGGTCGTCGTCTCCATGACGTTCGGCGTCCTCATGGGACTCCTGGCGGGGTATTACGGTGGCCTCGTGGACTCCATCATCGGCAATCTCGTGAACGTCATACTGGCCTATCCGTTCCTCCTCCTGGCGCTGGCCGCGATCGCCGCGCTGGGACCCAGCTTCGGCAACATGATCGTGGTCCTCGGGCTGACCGGATGGCCGGTGTACACGCGCGTGGTGCGGGCCGAGACGCTGAAGGTCCGCGAGCGCGAGTTCGTGCAGGCGGCACGCGCCCTCGGGCTCGGCACCGCCCGGATCATCCGCGCCCACGTGCTGCCCAACCTCTTGAACACGATCATCGTGATGGCGAGCCTGGAGGTCGCCCGGATGATCATCCTCGAGTCCTTCCTCTCCTTCCTGGGCCTGGGGATCCAGCCGCCGACCCCGTCGTGGGGAGGGATGCTGGGCGAAGGGCGGGTGTACATGCTGACCCACTGGTGGCTGGCGGCCTTCCCGGGCCTGGCCATCTTCATCACCACGCTCGGGATCAACCTGTTCGGCGACGGGCTCCGGGATGTCCTGGACCCGCACCGGGTCCTCACGCCCGCAGGCGTGCGGACGGAGTGAGCCGGCGCGCTCAGGTCAGCAGCGCGATCCCGCCTACGGTCAAGATCGCGCCGAGCACCGCCCGGACCTGGAGCCGTTCGCCCAGGAAGAGCAGCCCGACGGGGATCGCGAAGAGCGGCGCCGTCGAGGCCAGCGCCGTGGCGACGGCCGCGCTCGCATGTTTCAGCCCGGCCACGAACATCAGGGAGCTCGCCGCGGTCAGCCCCGCCAGCCAGATGACCCGCGACTGGGCCGTCCGGCCGGCCTGCCGGAACCGGGCGACCGCGCCGCGGGCCCATGGCGAGGCGAGGAGGATGAACCCGGCCATCGGAAGGCGAACGGCCTGGGCGGTCGCCGCGTCCATTTCTCGGAGGGGCGGCTTCAGCACGATCACGGCCACCGCCCAGGCCAGCGCCGCGAGGGCCGCCAGACCCAGGCCCTTCCACGCCTGATGCGGGCTCTCGGGCGGCGCCGTCTCCCGAGCGGTCACGATCAGGACCAGCCCCCCGAGCGTGAGGCCGATGCCCGTCGCGACGCGCCCGGTGATCGTCTCTCCCAGCAAGGCCACCGCGAAGACCGCGGTGATCAGCGGGTAGCTCATCGAGACCGTCATGGCGCGCGCCAGTCCCACGTGGCGCGTGCTTTCGAAAAAGAGCGTGTCGCCGACGACGATGGCCACGACGTTCGAGACGACCAGGAGCGCGAAGGTGCGGGCCGACAGCCGCGCCAGGCCGGCTCCCTGGTCCAGTGCCAAGACCGAGAGGAGGAGCAAGAGGCCGCCGAGGGAGGCGCGGAGGGCGTTGAGCCGGATGGAGTCGAAGGTTGCCGAGAGGGTGCGGACGAGGAGGCTGATGAACGTCCACGTGACGGCCGAGCCGAGGGCGGCGAGCGCGCCCAGCGCGGGGCCCGAGAGGAGATCCAAAGGGACCCGGCGGCTACCGGGTGTCCAGGAGGTACTGCTCGGCGGCGGCGAGCCCGGCGCCCAGGCGGAGGTCCACGCCGAAGCTCTTGAGCGTCAGCTCCACTCCGGCGAGGCCGCCCAAGAGCTCCAGCTCGTTCAGGCTTCCCAGGTGGCCGATCCGGAACACCTTCCCTTTGACGTCGCCGAGCCCCACGCCCAGGGACATGTCCAGCGTCTTCCAGGCGTGGGCGATGTAGGCGTCGGAGTCGAGTCCCGTCGGCATCACCACGGCGGTGAGGGTGTTCGAGTACTCGGCGGGATTCTGGCAGAGAAGCCGGAGACCGAGCGCCTGGACCGCGCGCCGGCACGCTTCCCCGAGCCGCGCGTGGCGCTTGAAGACGTTGGGAAGCCCCTCCTCGCTCAGCATGCGGACACTCTCCCGGAGACCGAAGAGCAGGCTCGTGGCCGGCGTATAGGGGAACTCGCCGCGCTTGTTGCGCTCGACAACCGGGGCCCAGTCCCAGTAGGCGCGGGGGCACCTGGCCTTCTCGCTCGCGTGGAGCGCCTTGTCGCTGACGGCGAGGATCGCGAGGCCGGGAGGAAGCATCAGGCCCTTTTGAGGACCGGTCAGGGCCACGTCAACACCCCACGCGTCCACGCGGAAGTCAATCGAGGCCAGCGAGGACACCACGTCCACGAGGAGGAGGGCCGGGTGGCGGGCCCGATCGAGCGCCGCGCGAATCGCCGCCACGTTGGACGTCACGCCCGTCGAGGTCTCGTTGTGGACGACGAGCACGGCGCGGAGCTGGTGGGTCGTATCGGCCCGGAGTCGCTCTTCAACTCGGTCGGCGGGAACCCCGGCGCCGTACGGCAGGTCGAGCCGGTCCACGTCGATCCCATAGGCCACGGCCGTCTTGGCGAAGCCGGTGGAGAAGTGGCCGTTCACGCAGGCCAGCACCCGGTCGCCGGGAGAGAGCGTGTTGACCAGGCAGGCCTCCCAGGCCCCCGTGCCCGAGCCGGGGTAGATCATGATCTGCCCCTTGTCCGTTTGAAAGATGCCCTTCAGGCCTTCTAAGCACTCGTGGACGAGGGCGGCGAACCTCGGCCCGCGATGATCAATGATGGACTCGGACATGGCCCGCACGATGCGCTCGGGCACCAGCGTGGGCCCGGGAATCTGGAGGAACGGCCGGCCTGACATAGCCCGAGTCTAGGCGATCGGCCGGCCGAACTCAAGCGCCGACGAAGCGGCTCACCTCCATGGCGTCCTGGTCGAAGTCCTGCTCCCGGCTCTCGTACCGGCCGCTCCGCCTGACGTAGGCGAGGTAGTCCTTGAGCTGAGACTTGAAGATCTTCGTGTTGTCTGCCACCACCCAGGCGCCCTTGGCGAGCCGCGGCTCCAGGGCTCGGAGGTACTCCAGGTACTCCTCCTTGGCCGCGTCGATCAGGGCGAAGTCGAAGCGGCTCCCGAGGAAGGGGAGCACGCGGCGGGCGTCTCCCACAATCACGCGCACGCGCGACTTGAGCCCGGCGGCGGCCACGTTTCGCCCGGTGATCCTCCCCATGTAAGTGTTCAGCTCGATCGAGACGAGACGGCCTCCGGGTGGAAGGTTCCCCGCGATGACGATCGCGGAGTAGCCGATAAGCGAGCCGATCTCGACGGCCCGCTTGGGCCGGTGTTTGTCAATGAGCCGCGCGATGAAGCGTCCCTTGTCTCGCCCGATGACCGGGAGAAACCAGGACCGGGTGGCCCGGTCCATCTGGCTCAGCATGGCGCGCGCGCGTTTGGTCATCGGGGCTTTTCCCTCCGTTCCAAGAGCGGGCCGAATCGTTTCCTGAACTCCTCCTGGCCGACGTTCCCGGCTTTCGCGAGGGCTGGGAGGCGATCCGTGGCCAGATCCTCGGGTTTCAGGCGGATCATGTAGGCCAGATGGGTCCGGTAGGAATCCGAGCTGATGTCCACGTAGCGGACTCTGACGCGCCCGGTGCGGCTATCGAGCATCTCTTGGAAGGGCACGGGGACGAGCCGGCCCCCCTGGATTGTGACCATAGCGCTCGTTCCCCCCTCCAGCAGAAACCGCGTGGCCCAGAACCCGAGGCTCCGGCAGTACTGGGTGTCGTAACCGCCGGGGGGGGCGCAGCGCAGCTCGTAGCCGAGGTCCTTGGCCACGATGGTCACGTCGATCCCCCGCGCCTTGAGGCTCGCGGCTACCCGCTCTTTGAGGGCCCGCCCCAGGTCTAGCTCTGACAGTCGCACATTGCCGTAACTGTCCTGTTCGACAGGTCCCAGGGTCGCGAGGTCCAGCTTTTCCGCTAATCCTTCGCTCAGGATCGCCACCCCGTGATCCCGACCCTGAACGCGCCGCTTGATGATCGCTCCCTCCAGGACGTCCACGAGCGCCTGGACGGGAATTCGGGATTCGGGAAACTCCTCGCCGATGACGGTAAGCGTGGCGGCCGCGGCCCCGCCGATCCCCAGCGCCAGGTGCCCCGCCCGGCGGCCCATCACCGTGACGAAGAACCAGCGCTCGGTCGTCGCAGCGTCGCGCATCAGATTGGAGACGAGCTCTTTGCCCAGGTTGACCGCGGTCATGTATCCGAAGGTGACGATCTCGTGGGGCAGGGGCAAGTCGTTGTCGATGGTCTTGGGCACGTGGGCGACGGCCAAGCGGCCGTGACTTGCTTTCGCCAGGCGCGAGGCGGCGAAGGCCGTGTCGTCCCCGCCGATCGTGAGGAGGTGCGTGACGCCCAGCTTGTCGAGAGCCTCGGTGGCGCTCCGAAGGGAGTCGGGGGATTTGGCCGGATTCTCCCGTGAGGTCCGGAGGATCGAGCCGCCCTCGACGTGGATCCGGGACACGTCGCCGATCGTGAGTTCCTGGGCGTGGGTGGTATCGCCCTGCGCAAGCCATCTGAAGCCGTCGAACACGCCGACTACGCGCGCCTCGCTGTTCCGGGCCTCGATGGTGGCGGCTGCGATCACCGCGTTGATGCCCGGCGCCGGTCCCCCGCCCACGAGGATGCCCAGGGTCGTCACGGGACGTCAGTACGAGCGCGGCAGGCCGAGGACGTGCTCGCCGATGTAGGCCAGGACCAGGTTCTGGTTGACGGGGGCCGTTCTGTAGAGGCGCGTCTCGCGGAACTTGCGCTCCACGTCGTACTCCTCGGCGTACCCGTAGCCCCCGTGGCAGTCGATGCAGGCGTTGGCCGCCTCCCAGGCCGCCTCGGCGGCGAGGTACTTGGCCATGTTGGCCTCGGCGCCGCACGGCTGCCCGGCGTCGAACAGGCGGGCGGCCTTGAGCCTCATCAGGTCTGCCGCTTCAACCGCCATATGAGCCTTCGCGATCGGGAACTGCACGCCCTGGTTGGCGCCGATGGGCTTGCCGAAGACGACCCGCTGGCTCGAGTAGGCCACGGCCTTCTCGATGAACCAGCGGCCGTCGCCGATGGAATCGGAAGCAACCAGGATGCGCTCGGCGTTCATCCCGTCGAGGATGTAGGTGAAGCCCTTCCCTTCCTGGCCGACGAGGCCGTCCGCCGGAATCTCCACGTTGTCGAAGAAGAGCGCGTTGGTGGAGTGGTTCATCATCATGCGGAGCGGCCGCACCTCCAACCCCTTGAGACCGCGGATGTCCACCAGAAACACGCTGAGGCCGTCGGTCTTCTTCTTGACCAGCTCGAGCGGCGTCGTCCGGGCCAGCAGCAACATCAGGTCGGACTGCAGCACGCGGGAGATGAAGATCTTCTGGCCGTTCACGACGTACCTGTCGCCCCGGCGCACTGCTGTCGTTTGAAGCTTCGTGGTATCGGACCCCGAGTTCGGCTCGGTGACCCCGAAGGCCTGGAGCCGCAACTCCCCCGTCGCGATCTTGGGGAGGTGGCGGCGCTTCTGCTCCTCGGACCCGTGGCGGAGGAGCGTGCCCATGATGTACATCTGGGCGTGGCAGGCCGCCCCGTTGCCGCCCGAGCGGTTGATCTCCTCGAGGATCAGGGAGGCTTCGAGGATTCCGAGCCCGGCCCCGCCGTACTCGTGGGGGATCAGCGCCGCCAGGTAGCCGGCCTTGGTCAGAGCGTTGACGAACGCCTCCGGGTACTCCCGCTTGGCGTCCAGCTCGCGCCAGTACTCGGGTGGGAACTGCTTAGAGAGGTCGTAGACCGCCGCCTTGAGGGCCCGCTGCTCGTCGGTCAGCGCGAACGTCATGTCCACCATGCTCAGCGGAATTCCTGCTCCAGGATCTCCGTGATGAAGCGGTCGATCGACACGGGGTAGAACCTGACGCGCGGGCAGAGGATCACCCCCGTGTCGATGATCTCGCGGCGCAGGAGCTCGTCCAGCGCCCGGCGGATCTGCGTCTCGGGGTCCCGATCGCTCCGGATGACCTTGAGGTCCTCGTGCTCCAGCGTGACCTGGTGCCGGGCGGTGTAGAGGAAGCTGAAGACCCGCGCCACGAGGGCCTGGTCCATCACCTCCTGCTCGTGGAAGAGGTCGCCGTAGGTCTGCCCGTGACGGCCGGGAGCGAGGACGAGCTTGGGCGACACGCGGATCTTCCCGCGGATCTCCACGGAGCGCTGGCTCTGCTCCTCCGGTGCCCCGACCAGGATGTACGGCAGGACGTGGTAGCCGGCGATGATCCCGCGCAGGGGTTTACGCAGTACCTGCGTCTGGTCGAAGATGCTCCGGAAAAGCTCCGGGTCCTGGGCTCTGTCGAACATGCTCGGTGGGCGGAATGCCGCCCGGAGGCTAGTGTACCAGATTTGCCTTCACCGCCGGCGACGGGCGGTCTTCTTCCGGGCGGCCTTTTTCCGGGGGAGGAACGCCGGCAGCACCTC
This sequence comes from Candidatus Rokuibacteriota bacterium, assembly GCA_023248995.1. Lineage (GTDB taxonomy): Bacteria > Methylomirabilota > Methylomirabilia > Rokubacteriales > CSP1-6 > JAHFDN01. Next base: position 56,299 of record JAHFDN010000009.1, on the reverse strand, counting down.
CTCGACGTAGGCGCGCAGGGCGTCCCAGTCGAACGGCATCCTGACGCCGATGTTCAGGCGGACCGCGCCGGTTTTCTTGTACTCGGCGATTCGGTCCACGGCCTGCCGGGGGGTGCCGACGAGGAACCCGCCGATCCGCTGCTCGAGGGACGCGCCCCACTGGGCCTTCATCCGCTCGGCCTGGCGTTTGGCCCCCCGCTCGTCGGCGCCCATGTAGAACCCGACGTTCACGGTGCGCAAGACCTTGGCGGGATCGCGCCCTTCCTTGAGGCACCAATCGTCGAGGATCTGGCTCTTCCGCCTGAACTCCTCCGGCGAGATGTAGGGGGCGTTCCAGCCGTCGGCGTACTTGGCCGCCGTTCGGAGCGTGCGCTTTTCCCCGAGGCCGCCGACCCAGATCCGGAGCGACTTCTGGAGCGGCTTCGGGTTGCAGCGCGCGTCGTTCAGCTGGAAGTAGCGCCCGTTGAAGTTCGCGATCCGCTGGGTGAAGAGGAGCCGCAGGACCTGCACGGCCTCCTCCAGCTGGTCCTGGCGGGTCCCGATCCGTTCGAAGGGGATGCCGAAGGCCTTGTATTCGGCCTCGTGCCACCCCGCGCCGATGCCGCATTCGACGCGCCCCCCCGACAGATGGTCGATCGTGCAGAGCGCCTTGGCGAGCACGCCCGGGTGGCGGTAGTTGACGCAGAAGACCAGGCAGCCGACGCGAAGGTGCTTGGTCTCGGCCGCGAGCGCCGCCATGGTGGAGACGGACTCGAAGCAGTCCAGGTCGCCGCCCCGGGGCGGGGATTCCTGGAAGTGGTCCGAGACCGAGAACCAGTCGAAGCCCGAGGCGTCGGCGAATCGCCAGAGGCGGCGCAGCTCGCCCTGCGGGCTGGCCAGGTGCCCAACGTGCACGCCGAACGTCATCACTCCTCGATCCTCCCTGGGTTGTCTGGCTGCATACCGTTGAGGGGTGGCGTTGTCAAGTGGCCCGGTCACCGGCTGGTGATCGTGAGGCCGCCGTCCACGGCGAGGACCTGGCCCGTCACCCAGCGGGACTCGTCGCTCGCCAGGTACACCGCGGCCCAAGCCACGTCCCAGGCCGTCCCCTCATCCTGGATGGGGGCGGCGAGCCGGCGGCGTTCGCGGAGCTCGGCGGACATGCCCTCGGCGACCATCGGCGTGTACACGAACCCCGGGGCGATGCAATTGACGCGGATTCGATCTTTCGCCAGCTGGCCGGCGAGCGAGATCGTCAGGCCGATGACGCCGGCCTTGGCCGCGGCGTAGGCGGTCCGGCCGTGGGCCCTGAGAGCGGCCACCGAGGAGACGTTGATGATCGAGCCGCCCCCGGCCTCGACGAGGCGCGGGATGGCCGCCTGGGCGGCGAGGAACATGCTCTTCAAGTCCACGGCCAGCACCTGGTCCCACTCCTCCTCGGAGGTCTCCAGGAGGCCTTTGCGCGACTCGATCCCGACGTTGTTGTGGAGGATGTCGAGCCGGCCGTAGCGCTCAGAGACCGCAGAGATCATGCGCTCGCAGTCGGAGCTCCGCGAGACGTCGGCCTGGAGCGGGGAGGCCTCCCCGTCTTCGGAGAGGATCATCGCGCAGGTCTCCTCCGCGCGCTCGATCACCCGATCCACGCAGAGGACCTGGGCGCCCTCCCGCGCGAAGAGGATGGCCGCAGCCTTCCCGTTGCCGAGGCCGGGGCCGCGCGAGCCGGCGCCGGTGACGATGGCGACTTTGCCTTTGAGGCGACCCGACCGCAAGGGTCGGGTGCCCGTCGAGGTGGCTCGCTCTGCTCGCATTGTGCGTGTCCGGGGCCGTTAGGGGAGGAAGGCGGGGTCCACGTGGACGTCGAGGAGGTACGGGCCGCCGGACGCCAGGCCGCGCGCCAAAGCCGGGCCGATGTCGGCGGCCTTTTGCACGCGCTCGCCGGGGACGCCGAGGGCGTGGGCGAGCCCGACGAAATCAATCGCCGGCCGGTCGAGGTCCATCGCCACGTAGCGATTGTCCTGGGCCGAGAATCCTTTGAGCGCGTGCGTGCGCTGCTTGAGGATCCTGTAGCTACAGTTGTTGATGATGAGGAAGACGACGGCGAGGCCCTCGTGGGCGGCGGTCCAGAAGGCCTGGCTCGTGTACATGGCGCTTCCGTCCCCCACCAGCGCCACGACGGGGCGGCGCGGCAGCGCGAGCTTCACGCCGAGGGCCGCGGGCAGCCCCCAGCCGATGCCGCCCCCGCGAAGGCCGAAGAAGCTCTGAGGGTCCTGGCAGCGGAGGAGCTCCCGGAGGCCGCCTCCCGAGGAGATGGTTTCGTCCACGACCACCGCATCCGGCGGCAGGCTCTCCGCCACGGCATGCACGAGGGCCAGGGGCGGGATGGGCCGCCGGTCGCTCTCGGCGAGCGCGCGTGTCCTGAGGTCGGCGACCCGTTGGGCGTGCCCCTTCTGCGCCTCTTCTGTCCGGCGCTGCGCCTCGGGGTGGCGGCCTCCGTTGAAGCGACGGCGCAGCGCCTCCGCCAGATTCGGCAGCGTGGCCTTCGGATCGCCGACGATCGCGACCTTCGCAGGGTAGTTCTTCCCGATCGCCCACGCGTCCACATCGAGGTGGATGACCGCGAGGTCGCGCGGCATGGGCTCCACGTCCGACGGGAGCGACAGCAGGAACACGTCCCCCCCGACGGAGAAGAGCAGGTCGTACTGCTGGAGGAGCGCACGGAGGCCGGGGGCCAGCCGGGGAATCGCGCCCTGATAGAGCGGGTGGGTGAACGGAAAGCTGCACCGGCTGGCCATGCCCTCGGTGTAGACCGGCGCGCCGAGCAGCTCGGCCACCAGGATGAGCTCGGCGTGCGCGCCGCTCTGTGCCACGAGGTCGCCGGCGGTGACGAGCGGCCGTTTGGCCCGCGCCAGGAGGTCCGCGGCTCGCTCCACGGCCTCGCGCGGGCCCCGGATCCGCGGGTCCACGCGGGTCGGCTCGCCGAGCTCCAGGTCTCGCTCGGCGTTCAGGACGTCCACCGGCAGGGAGAGAAAGACCGGGCCCGTCGGAGGGGTCAGGGCGACTTTGGCGGCCCGGTGGACGACGCGCGGCAGGTCCTCGAGCCGGTGGACCTCGGTAGACCACTTGACGTAGGGCTTGGCCACCGGCGGGAGCTCGGACCAGAGCACGGGCTCGGTCACGGAGAAGGACTGGTCGTGCTGGCCCGCGGTGAGGAGCAGCGGGGAGCCGGCCTTCCAGGCATCGTAGAGCATCCCCATGGCGTTGCCGAGGCCGGGGGAGATGTGGACGTTGACGGCGGCCAGCTTCCCGCTCGCCTGGGCGTAGCCGTCGGCCATGGCGATCACGACGGCCTCCTGAAGGGCGAGCACGTAGCGGATCTTCGGTTCGCGCGCCAGGCCATCCATCAGCGGCAGCTCGGTGGTGCCGGGGTTGCCGAAGAGCAGGTCCACTCCTTCCTGCTTCAGGAGCTCCAGGAACGCCTGCTTTCCCGCCATGAACGGCATCGCGGCCTCCGGCTCCGGGTATGGGCTGCGGACGCCATCGTCCCCCAGGGCACCGGGGTTGTCAATCCGGCGCTTCCTTGACTCGGCCCCGACGCGACGGTAGGCTGAGTCGTCCATGAAGCCGGCGCTCTCCTCGCCCTTTCTCCGAGCGTGCCGACGCGAACCCACCGACTACACGCCGGTCTGGCTCATGCGCCAGGCGGGGCGCTACATGCCGGAGTATCGCGCGATCCGGGAGCGCCTGGGCTTCCTGGAGCTCTGTAAGAATCCCGAGGCGGCGGCGGAGGTCACGCTCCTTCCCGTCGAGCGCCTCGGGGTGGACGCCGCGATCATCTTCGCCGACATTCTCCTCCCCGTGGAGGCGATGGGCGTGGGTCTGGAGTTCTCCCGGGGCGAGGGCCCCGTCATCCGGCGCCCGGTCCGCGGCGCTGCCGACCTGGAACGGCTGGCCGATGTGGATCCGCGCGAGGCGACGCCTTTCGTCTTCGAGGCGATCCGCAAGGTCAGGGCGGCGCTCAAGGAGCGCGTGCCGCTGGTCGGCTTCGCCGGCGCGCCCTTCACCCTGGCCTCGTATCTGATCGAGGGCGGCCCCTCGCGGGAGTACCTCGACACTAAACGCCTGATGCACGACGATCCCGCGGCGTGGCGCCTCCTGATGGAGCGCCTCGTCGGCGTCACCGTGGGCTACCTGAACGGCCAGATCGCCGCGGGCGCTCAGACCGTCCAGCTCTTCGACAGCTGGGTGGGGATCCTCTCCCCCGACGACTACCGGGAGTTCGTGCTTCCCCATACGCGCGCGACCGTCAACGGGATCACCGCCGGCGTCCCCGTCATTCACTTCGGCACGGGCACGGCGGGGTTGCTCGAGCTCATGCGGGTGGCGGGCGGGGATGTGATCGGGCTCGACTGGCGCGTGGACCTGGGCGAAGCGTGGAGGCGGGTGGGCTACGACGTCGGGATCCAGGGGAACCTCGACCCCGCGCTGCTCCTGGCCAAGCCCGCCGAGATCAGGCGCGAGGTGGAGGCGATCCTCCGGCGAGCGGGCGGCCGCCCGGGCCACATCTTCAACCTGGGTCATGGCGTCCTTCCCGAGACGCCCGTGGATCACGTGATCGCCTTCGTGGAGATGGTTCACGAGCTGTCGGCCCGATGAGCGCGGTCGATTCCGTTCTGCTGATCGCCTTCGGCGGGCCCGAGAAACCCGAGGAGATCCGCCCCTTTCTCCGGATCGTCGCCGCGGGCCGCCGGATCCCGCCCGAGCGCCTCGAAGAGGTGGCGCATCACTACGAGCTGATCGGCGGCCGCTCGCCTCTGAACGAGCTGACGAGACGCCAGGCGGAGGGGTTGCGCCGGGTCTTGAAACGCGATGGCCTGCCCGAGCCCGTTTATGTCGGCATGAGGAACTGGCATCCGTTCTTTCACGAGACGCTGGCGGAGATGGCCGCGAGGGGCCACCGCCGCGCGCTCGGGATCATCCTCTCCGCGTTCCAGACCGAGGCGTCGTGGGGGCGCTACATGGGTGACGTCGCGGCGGCTCGCGAGAAGGTGGGTCCCGACGCCCCCGAGGTGGGGTACGCGCCGGCCTGGTTCGACCATCCGCGCTTCATCGAGACCATGGCCGACCGGGCGACCGATGCGCTCTCCCGGGTTTCCCCTGACCGCCGGAGCCTTACGCCGCTCGTGTTCACCGCCCATAGCGTGCCGAGCGCCATGGCCGAAGGGTCGCCTTATGTCGCGCAGTTCGAGGTGGCATCCCGCATGGTCGCGGCGCGGCTCGAGCATCCCCGCTGGTCGGTGGCCTATCAGAGCCGGAGCGGCTCACCGAGCGACGCCTGGCTCGAGCCCGATGTCGCCGACGCGCTCCCGAAGCTGGCGGCGGAAGGCGCGACGGATGCGGTCGTCGTCCCGATCGGGTTCGTGTGCGACCACGTGGAGGTGCTCTACGACCTGGACGTCGAGGCGCGAGCGGTAGCGCGGCAGCTCGGGCTCCGCTTTCATCGCGCGACGACCGCCAACGATCATCCGGCGTTCGTCGAGATGCTGGCCGATCTCGCGAGGGCTGGCCTCAAGGGGTAGCGGGATGGGGCGCCGCGTGGTGGTCGTGGGCGGGGGGGTAGCCGGCCTGGCCGCGGCGCATCGGCTCGCCGAGCTTTCCGGGGAGCGTGGCGTGCCGCTCGAGCTCACGCTCCTCGAGGCGCGCGGTCGCGTCGGCGGCACGATCGCCACCGAGCGCGCCCAGGGCTTCCTGATCGAAGCGGGACCCGACTCCTTCATTTCGGAAAAGCCCTGGGCGTTGGCGCTCTCGGAGCGACTCGGCCTCGTCGACCGCCTGGTTCGCACCGACGACCGGTTTCGTCGCACGTACGTCGTGCGCGCCGGGCGCCTCGAGCCGCTCCCGGACGGCTTTCAGCTCCTCGCCCCGGCGCGTCTTCGGCCTTTCGTCTCCTCCCGCCTCTTCTCCTGGCCCGGCAAGCTCCGGATGGCGATGGACCTGGTCCTGCCCAGGCGCCTCGGCGCGGACGACGAGAGCCTGGGCTCGTTCGTCCGTCGCCGCCTGGGCGCCGAGGCGCTGGAACGGGTCGGCCAGCCGCTGGTCGCCGGGATCTACGCCTCCGACCCCGATACTTTGAGTCTCGCCGCGACGATGCCGCGCTTTCTCGAGATGGAGCGCGCGCACCGGAGCCTCATCCTGGCCCTCTGGCGGGCCTCCCGCAGGGTCCAGGGCGTGAGCGGGGCGCGCTGGAGCCTCTTCGTGACCTTCGCGGGCGGGATGGAGGAGCTGGTGCGCGCGCTGGCCGGCCGCCTGCCCCCGGGCTCGGCGCGCCTCAGCGCGCGGGTGGTGGGGCTCCGCCGCGAGGGGGAACGCTGGCGCGTCGGCCTGGCGGATGGGAGCGGCCTCGACGCCGATGCCGTGATCGTCGCCGCCGAGGCCCACCAGGCGGCACGGATGGTCCGCTCTCTCGACCTGGCCCTCGCCCACCTCCTCGAGGCGATCCCGTACGCCTCGTCGGCCACGATCACGCTCGCCTACCGTCGGGACGAGATCCGCCACCCGCTCGACGGCTTCGGTTTCGTCGTGCCGCGGCTCGAGCGGCGGCCGATCCTGGCCTGCACGTTCTCCAGCGTGAAGTACCCGGGACGCGCGCCGGCGGGCCACGCGCTCCTCAGGGTGTTCGTGGGGGGAGCCCAGGACGGGGGGGTGCTCGAGGAGGACGACGAGCGGATTGTCGCCGCTGTCCGGGGAGAGCTGGGCGAGCTCCTCGGCATCACCGCGCCGCCGCTCCTGACCCGGCTTCACCGCCATCCGGCCTCGATGCCGCAATACCAGGTCGGGCACCTGACGACCGTGGAGGCGATCGAGCGGCGACTGAAGGGCCACCCGGGGCTCGCCCTGGCGGGAGGCGCCTACCGCGGGGTCGGCATCTCCGACTGCGTCCACTCTGGAGAAGACGCCGCCTCAGCTGTGTCATAAGATCAGTCCCGCTCGTCTAAAAAGGTTTCTTGACATTCTTGATCGGGAATAGTATGTTGCCCCATCTATGACTCCGCTTTCTCTCGCCCGCACGATTCGTCCCCATGGTGGGGTGCTCGTGGATCGAGTGCTCCGTGGGGAGGTCCGGGAGGAGGCCGGCCGGCGGGCTGCTTCCCTGAAACGCATCGCGCTGAACGCCCGCACGATGTCAGATCTCGAGTTGATCGCGGTCGGGGCCTACAGCCCTCTCGAAGGCTTCATGGGCCAGGCCGATTACCGGAGCGTCCTCCACGAGATGCGCTTGGCGAACGGCCTTGCCTGGGCGCTTCCGATTACGCTCGCCGTTCGACGCGCCGACGCTGACGCCCTCCGGGAAGGCGAGGACGTCGCCCTCGTGTCCCCTTGGGAGGAGCCGCTCGGGATCCTTCACCTGGAAGAGCGCTTTCCCTACGACGGGCGGGAGGAGGCCCGCCTTGTCTACGGGACCGAGGACCCGGGTCACCCGGGGGCCCAGTACCAGTTGGCCCGGGGGGACGTGCTGCTCGCCGGAAAGGTGGACCTGATCGGCCGCCCCCCCTTCAGAGGATTCGAGGCCTACCGCCTCGATCCCGCCGCCACGCGGGCTCGCTTCGAGGAGCTCGGATGGCGGACCGTCGTGGGCTTTCAGAGCCAGCACCCGATCCACCGCGCCCACGAGTACATCCAGAAGTGCGCCCTGGAGCCGCTGGATGGCCTCCTGATCCACCCGCTCGTGGGCCAGACCAAGCTCGACGAGGTTCCCTCGGAGGTCCGCGTTCGCTGCTATCAGGTCCTGGTCGGGCAGTACTACCCCAAGGATCGCGTCGTCCTCGCCGTGTTTCCCGGCGCCATGCGCTATGCCGGGCCGCGGGAGACGGTTTTCCACGCTCTCGTCCGGAAGAATTACGGCTGCACCCACTTCATCGTCGGCCGCGAGTACGCGAGCGTCGAGGCCGCGTCGTCTCCGGTGACCGTGGATGAGCTCTTCCGCCGCTTCACCCCGGAAGAGCTTGGCGTGGTCCCCCTCTTCTTCGACGAGACCTTCTACTGCCGTCGGTGCGAGGCCGTCACGTCCCCCAAGACCTGCCCGCACAATCCGTTGGACCGTATGGCGCTGAGCGGGACCCTGGTCCGCGAGCTCCTGGGACGGGGCGAGGCGCTCCCCGCCGAGTTCACGCGCCCGGAGGTCGCCGAGATCCTGCGGAACTGGGTGCGCGGGCCCGTGGAGGCCCCTCCGGCGCCGCAGCCCGTCAAGGAGACCAAGGCCCAGCGGGCGGAGCGGCTCAAGCGCGCGCTGAACCCCTGGGAAGCCTACCCGGAGATCGTCCGGTTCGCCCGCGAGGGATATCAATCGATCCCGGCCGAGTGGCTCAACACCTATTTCCGCTGGTGGGGGGTGTACACGCAGGGCGATGGCATCGGCGCGGTGGGGGGGAAAGGCGGGGAGGGGAAAGCCGTCCCCTACTTCATGGTCCGGATCCGGATCCCGAACGGCGTCCTCCTCGCCCACCAGCTGCGCACGATCGCCGATCTGGCCGAGCGGCACGCGCGGGGGATCGCGGATCTCACCGTCCGCCAGAACGTCCAGCTCCACTGGGTGAGGATCGAGAGCCTCCCCGAAATTTTCCAGAGCCTCTCGCGGTGCGGGATCACGACCATGGGGTCGTGCGGCGACGACACCCGCAACATCACCGGCTGCCCCCTCGCGGGCGTGGATGGCGACGAGATCGTGGACGCCTCGCCGCTGGTCCAGGCGGCGACCCGGATGCTCAACGGCAACCCGGACTTCTACAACCTCCCGCGCAAGTACAAGATCTCGATCACCGGCTGCCGCGTCTGGTGCTCGTATCCCGAGATCAACGACATCGGCATGACCGCGCTCCGGCGCCCCCAGACCGGCGAGGTCGGCTTCTCGGTGCGGGTGGGCGGCGGGCTCTCGACCGATCCCCACCTGGCTCTTCGCCTCAACGCCTTCGTCCGCTGGAACCAGGTGCTTGCCGTCGTCAGGGGGATCTCGGAGATTTTCAGGGACAGCGACGTGCTGCGCCAGAACCGCGAGAAGGCGCGGCTGAAGTTCCTCTTCCTCACCCACGGCTGGACGGCCGAGCGCTTCCAGGCGGAGCTGGAACGCCGCATCGGCTTTGCGCTGGACCCGGCGGTCGCCGAGGAGCCGCCCGAGGACGTCTACCGGGACCACGTGGGAATCCATCCGCAGAAGCAGGACGGTTACTGCTACGCGGGACTCGCGGTCCTCCGGGGGCGCATGACCCCCGGCGAGATGCGGGCCGTGGCGGACCTCGCGGACCGCTACGGGACCGGGGAGCTCCGGGCGACCATCATGCAGAATCTCCTCATCCTGAATGTGCGGCGCGAGCGGGCCGCCGCGCTGACGGGGGAGATTGAGGCGTTGGGGCTCCGGATCAACGCCTCGCCCTTCTGGCGGGGGACGATCGCGTGCACGGGGACCGAATTCTGCAAGCTCGCCCTGAGCGAGACGAAGAACTTCGCGCGGTGGTTGGTGGAGGATCTCGAAACGCGGCTGCCGGGGTTCGGGCAGCACCTCAAGATCCACGTCACCGGCTGCCCGAACAGCTGCGGCCAGCACTGGATCGCCGACATCGGGATCGAGGGGAAGAAGGTGAAGGTGGAAGGGCAGATGGTGGACGCCTACTATTTCTGCCTCGGTGGAGCCGTGGGCAGGCACCAGGCCAAGGCGCGCCCGATCGGCTACCGCGTCCCCGCGACCGGGGTGCCGGCTGCCATCGAGCGGCTGCTCACGAGTTACCTCTCGGAGCGGGTCGACGGGGAGAACTTCCGCCGGTTCTGCGCCCGCCACACGGACGACCAGCTCCGCGAGTTCCTAGGGGGTGGGGGGGTGGCGGCGGTGGCGCGCGATCCCTCCCCCGGGCGCCCACCTCACGGCGTGGATGGCTGACGAGCGGACCGTGCACTCGCTTCGCGGAAAGACCATTGCGATCACCGAGGCCCGGCGGGCCGCTGAGCTGGCCAGTCTCATCACGAAGCTCGGCGGAGTCCCGTGCTCGGCACCGGCGGTCCGAGAGGTCCCGCGCCGGGACCAGCGCCCGGCCCTCGATGCGCTCGAGCGCATCTGCCGTCGGGAAGTATCGGTCATTGTTTTTCTCACCGGGGTGGGGACCCGCGCCTTCTTCGGCCTGGCGGCCGAGGCGGGGAAGCGGGAGGTGCTCTTGAAGGCGCTCGGGGGCATGTTCGTCGCGGCCCGCGGGCCCAAGCCGGTCGCGGTGCTCCGCGAGGCAGGGGTGCGAATTGACCTGGTTCCCAAGGAGCCGACCTCGGAGGGCTTGTTGGAGGGTCTCCCGGAGGATCAACTCCGCGGACGCGTGGTGGCCGTTCAGCTCTACGGCGAGGAGAACCCCTTCCTCGTCGAGGGGCTTCGGGCGCGGGGCGCCACCGTGCTCGAAATCCCCCTCTACGAGTGGGCGCTCCCGGAGGATCAGGAGCCGCTGGTCCGGTTGATTCAGGGCCTCATCGCGGAACGGATTGACGTCGTCGCCTTCACGAGCTCGCCTCAGATCAAGCACCTCTTCGTCGTGGCGGACCGCCTTGGGCTGCACGATGAGCTGATCGCCGCGCTCCGCCAGAAGGTCACCGTGGCCGTGGTCGGCCCCGTCTGCCGGGCGACACTGGCCGAGCACGGGATCGCGCCGCGCATCCAGGCCGACAAGGGAACCATGGGCGCCCTCGTCCACGCCATCGCCGACCATCTGGCGGGGGCGGAGGCTGGCGCGGGGAAGGCAGGGTGATGGCGTACTATCCGCTCTTTCTCGATCTGACCGGGCGGCCGTGCGTCGTCATCGGCGGCGGCCCGGTGGCCGAGAGGAAGGTCGAGGGGTTGCTCGCGGTCGGCGCATCGGTCACCGTGGTCAGCCCGTCGCTCTGCCCCGCCCTCGAGGCCTTGGCCAGGGAGCGCCGGATCCGCCACGTGGGGCGGGTGTACGCTCCCGGCGACCTCGCCGGGTATCAGCTCGCCTTCGTTGCCACCGACGACGGCGAGGTGAATCAGGCCGTTTCCCGGGAAGGGCGGGCGCGGGGCGTGTGGGTCAACGCCGCCGATGACCCCGCCCATTGCGATTTCATTCTCCCCTCCGTCCTGCGGCGCGGCGACCTCGTGGTCGCGGTCGCGACCGGCGGGGCGAGCCCGGCGCTGTCCCGGGCTGTCAGAGAGGAGCTCGAGGCGTACTTCACCCAGGATTACGCCGCGCTCGCGGAGATCGTGGTGGAGGTCCGGCGCGAGCTGAAGGGGCGGGAGCGCGTCCCGGGGGCGGATGCGTGGGCGAGGGCGCTGAACGGGGACCTCCGCCGCTTGATCGCGGAGGGGCGGCGGGAGGAGGCCAAGGCGCATCTGTTGCGGCGACTCGGAGCGGGGGCATGCGGCTAGGCACGGTGCATCTGGTCGGTGCGGGCCCCGGCGATCCCGGGCTCATCACGGTGCGGGCCCTGGCGCTCCTCCGGCAGGCGGAGGTGGTCATCTATGACCGTCTGGTCAATCCGGCGCTCCTGGACGAAGCGCCGCCCGAGGCCCTCAGGATCTTCGCCGGCAAGGTGACGGGAACCCACTGTCTGCCGCAGGAGCAGATCAACGCCCTCCTCGTCGCTCACGCCCGGCGCGGCCGCCGCGTCGTCAGGCTCAAGGGGGGCGATCCGTTCGTCTTCGGCCGGGGCGGGGAGGAGGCGGAGGCGCTGGCGGAGGCGGGCATCGCGTTCGAGGTCGTGCCGGGGGTGAGTTCGGCGGTGGCGGTGCCGGCCTACGCGGGCATTCCGCTCACCCACCGGCGGCTGTCTTCCTCATTCGCGGTTGTCACGGGCCATGAAGACGTCTCACAGGACGAGCCGGGCGTGGACTGGCAGCGGTTGGCGACGGCCGTGGACACGCTGGTCATCCTGATGGGCGTGAGGGCGCTTCCGCGGATCGTGGGCGAGCTTGTCGCCCACGGGCGCGCTCCCGAGACCCCGGTGGCGTTGATCCGGTGGGGAACGACGGAGGTTCAGAAGACGATCACGGGTACCCTGGCCGACATCGTCGACAAAGCGGCGGGGCTCCGGCCGCCGGTCGTGGCCGTCATCGGCGAGGTGGTCTCGCTGCGCGAGCAGCTCCGGTGGTTCGACCTCCCCGGAGGGATGGCCGAGGAACCCGAGTCCGTCTCGACCGCCCTTTCGCCTAGGGTCCGAACAGCCGCTCGGCGTTCCTGAAGGCGATCTTCTCGGCCACCTCGGGAGGGAGCTGAGCGAGCCAGGCGCGCGTCCAGGCGAGGTACCCCGGGAGTTCAGCCCAGCGCGAAGTCGTCCAGGTGTCGGTTCCGACCATGACGCGGTCGGGATGACGGAGGAAGAGGGCGCGCCAGGCCGGCTCGAGTTTCCCCCCGGAGGCCATGTCGGTGCGAAATGCCAGCTCGGCCCAGAGGGTCGGGTGGCGGTCCAGCATCCGGCCGATGGCCTCGGGGCCCGACGTCATGCCGGCGTGAGCCCAGAGGATCTTCGCCGCGGGGTTGAGCTGGAACAGCTCCTCGACGGCGGCCTCGTCGGAGTGGGCGTGCAGGATGAGTTTCTTCTCGGCAGCCAGCTCGACGATTCGCCGGACGACCGGCGTGCTGGTCTGGCCGCCGAAGAGGTGGAACTCGCCGATCCCCTTGTAGATGCCGCGCTTCAGCCGGTCCTCCACGTAGGCGAGGACCGCGGGATCGCGGTACCAGGACTGCATGTCTCCGTGGGTGCGGTAAGGCCTGAGCTCGGGAGCGATGCGCGCGCGGGCCTTGTCGTAGAGCTTGAGTGTACCGTCGTCGGGCGTGCTGGAGACCAGCGCGCGCCGGACGCCGGCGCGGTCGAGGATCTTGACAATGTCCGCGGGCGTGTACGTCCCCCAGTCGGGTTGGCTGTAGTGGATGTGGGTGTCGAAGATCGGGAGTTCCGCCTGCGTTCGTCCGGGCGCGGGCACCAACAGGGCGGCGAGCAAGATCAGGACTTTGAGTCGGCGCCGGCGCATCCGAGCGGAGTATAACACGGGTTGCGCGACCCCGACGGCGCGTCTACCATAGGCGCAGCGAACGATCCCGCATCGCGAGGTGGCCCCGTGCTCGAAGCCGTCACGATGAAGGAGATCGAGAAGATTTTCGCGGTTACCGACGCCCTCGGGATTCACCGGGAGGCGCTGGTGATCCCCCTCGGGCCGGGGGATCCCGGTCGGGTGCGGAAGCTTCCGAGCGGGAAGATCGAGATCACTGTGGATGCCCGGGCGCCCTTGGACCAGTGGCTCAAGGGCCTGCCCGAGTTGATCCGCCGGGCCACCGGGGCCGCCTGAGGGGATGACCGCCCGGGGCCCGGCGGCGAGCCTCCGGCGGGACCTCGGGCTCCCCTCCCTCGCCGCGGTCATCTTCTTCAACGTCAGCGGCGGTCCCTACGGGATCGAGGACGCCGTGTCCGCGTTCGGTCCCGGCCTTGCCCTCCTCCTCCTGGTCCTCACCCCGCTCGTGTGGAGCCTCCCCGTGACGCTCGTCATGGCCGAACTCTCTTCGGCGCTCCCCGACGAGGGGGGGTACGTGACGTGGGTGAGACGGGCCTTTGGCCCGTTCTGGGCGTTCGTCGTCGGCTGGTGGAGCTGGGTGGACAGCTTTGTGGACATCGCGGGCTACCCGGTGCTGTTCGTCGAATACCTGAGGTACTGGCTGCCGGGCATGACGCCGCTCTCGCGCTGGCTGCTCGCGCTGGCGTTCATCTGGATCCTGACTGGCCTCAATATCCGTGGAGTCAGGCTGGTGGGCCGGGGCGCGGTCGTCCTCGGCGTGCTGGCGCTCGCCCCGATCTTGGCACTCGTCATCACCGGCGCGGCCCGGCTTCAGTTCGCCCCCTGGGAACCGTTTACGGTCGAGGGAGGCGGTCTCGTCCAGAACCTCGGCCTCGGGCTGGCAGTCGTGATGTGGAACTACTCGGGCTGGGACACGCCGACCACGTGCCTCGGGGAGACGAGAAACCCTGAGCGCGCGTTTCGACGGGCTCTCGCGTTGAGCCTCCCCCTGATCACCCTGTCGTACGTGCTGCCTGTGGGGATCGGTCTCGCTGCGACCGGGCCGTCCGAGGAGTGGGGGACAGGGGCGCTTGTCAGGATCGGGGCGGAGATCGGCGGACCGTGGCTCGGAGCCTGGACCACGCTCGGCGCGGCGGCGAGCGGCGCCGGGCTCTTTCTCTCCCTCCTGCTGACCAATTCGCGCCTGCCGTTCGTGCTGGCCCGGGCCAACCAACTGCCGCCGTTCATCGCGACGGTCCACGTCCGCTACGGGACGCCGTGGGTCGCCGTCCTCGTCTCGAGCCTGATCTACACTGTCTTCGCCGGGTTCAGCTTCAGGGAGCTGGTGGTCCTCAACAACTGGCTCTACTCGCTGAGCCTCCTGGTCGAGCTCTCGGCGTTCCTCGCCCTCCGGGCGCGCGAGCCCGGCCTCCCCCGCCCGTGGCGCGTTCCCGGCGGGCCCGCGGGCGCGTGGGTCGCCGTGGCCCTCCCGAGCGCCTGCGCGCTCCTGGCGATGGCCACGGCGGGGCCTTTCAACACCGCGGTGGCCGTCGGCGTCGCCCTCACCGGGCCCCTCGCCTACCTCTGGTTTGCCCGGCCAGCAGGTTCTCGTCAATGATCCGGGCGAGACAGCCCAGCATCGGGAGCGAATAGACGTAGCTCCGGCTGGCCACGGCCACATGGTCCTGCTCTTCTCCCGGCAGCGCCTTCAGGAAGACGTCCACGTGGACGTTCGGGCCCTCGCAGCTGCACCCGCCCGCGCAATCCTGCCGGACCCAGACCGTCCCCGCGAGCCCGCGCCGGGCGATCAGGCGCTCGAGGTGACACACGAGGGTGCGGGCGTCCATGCGTAGGCGCCGCCCCCCGCGCTCCACGGCAAGCCGCACGGTGCCGCGCTCCTTCGGGCACACGGTGATCTCGAGCAGCCGCTTCATGGTCGGGCGCCCTCGGCGAGGCGGACTGCCAGGTCGCGCGCCGCGACGACGGGCGATCGTTTCGGCGGCACGACGCGAGGTCTCATTCCCTGGCGTTCCAGCGCGCGCCACACTCCTCGACGAAAGACCGGGTTCGCCATGAGACTTCCGGCCCAGCTTACCCGGACCGTCGGGCGGAGCCCGAGGTCTTGAGCCACCTGGCACGTCAGCGCGGCGAGCATTTCCTGAGAGCCGGTGACGATCAGGCGGGCGACCTGGTGGCCCCGGGCGGCGCGCCGGAGCACCGACGGGGCGAGCGCCGCGACCCGCCTCACGGCGTCGGGATCGCGCGCGATCTTTCGCGCCCTCTCGTCGCTCCAGGCGGCCTTGAGCCAGAGCCTCCCGATCCAGAAGGCCGAACCTTCGTCGCCCAGGAGCGCCCCGAGCCCGCCAGCCCGCCTCCGGCGGCCTCCCCGGTTCTGCCCCAGGACGATTGAGCCGGTGCCCGCGAGGACCAGGATGCCCGGTTCGTCGTCCAGCGCGCCGTGGAACGCCGCTTCGGCATCGGAGATCGCGCGCACCCGCCGTGCGAAACCACCCAGGCGCGCCTCGAGGGCCCGGCGCTCGGCCGGGGTCCAGATTCCTTTGGCGGCGACCACGAGCGCGTCCACGCGGCCTCGCGAGAGCCGCCAGCGCCGCCAGAGCCGCCGGAGCAGTTGTGGGAGGCCGGCCAGCGCGGGGGCAGGGGCCTGGAACCGGCGGGACCAGTTCCCTGGACGTCCTCCGGCGGCCACCCGGATGCGCGTCCCGCCCAGATCAACCCCGACCCGCACCTGTTCCGGCATCTGTTGGGTCCCTGACGCCCGTGGTTTGGCGCTGACTATGTCCCCCCCGCTGACAGCGTGTCAACCTTGAAATAACGGGGAGTTGCCGGACGGTCACGGCTGGCACAGGGTATGCTCTGTCGAGGGAGCGAAGTAACGCGATTCTTCCGGAAAGAGGAGAGACCTATGGAGAGAGCCCTGGCAGCCTGGCTTCTTCTCGCCGTCAGCCCCGTATCCATGGTCGGCCCGACCGAGGTGATCCAGGCCGCCATTGAGCAGGTGGTCCGGGTGGTACAGGACCCCGACCTGGCGCGACCGGCGGCGGCCGAACATCGGCGCGTCGAGATCCGCCGGGTTGCCGAGCGTCTCTTCGATTTCCCGGAGATGGCCCGGCGGTCCCTGGCCCGGCACTGGACCGATCGCACGTCGCAGGAGCGCGAGGAGTTCGTTCGCCTCTTCACGTCCATTCTGGAGCGGTCCTATTTCGGCAAGCTCGAGAACTTCTCCGGAGAGCGGATCATGTACACGGGCGAGATGGTGGATGGAGAGTACGCCGTGGTCCGCTCGAAGGTCGTCACCAGCCGGAGGACCGAGATCCCCATCGAGTATCGGCTCCACCTCGTGGACTCGCGGTGGGCGGTCTACGACGTCCTCATCGAGGGCGTCAGCTTCGTGAGCACCTACCGCGCCCAGTTCAACCGCGTGATCCAGACGTCGTCCTACGAGGGTCTGATGGCGAAGATGCGGTCGAGGGACGTAGTAGAGCCCGCGAGCTTAGAGCAGAACGCGCGCAATCCGAACTGACCGGGCGTCAAATCCTTCGACCGCGACCGCGGGCCGGGCTATGATGAAGCCGGCCCATGCCCCCCTGGGTTGGTGGCTCGAGCTCGCTCACCTGGCCTGACTACGGCATCCTGCTGCTCTCCCTGGCCTGCCTGATCGCCGTCGGGGTCCGCTTCACCTCGGAGCAGCGCGACACGGCCGATTTTTTCCTGGCCCGTCGCCGGGTCCCCTGGTGGGCCGCCTGCCTCTCCTTCCTGGCGACCGAAATCAGCGCGGTCACCATCATTGCCGTGCCGGCGACCGCCTACAGCGAGAACTGGGAGTATCTCCAGTTCTTCGTGGGATCGAGCCTGGCCAAGTTCGCCGTCGCGTTTCTCTTCATCCCGGCCTTCTACGCCTACAACTGTACGACCATCTACGAATTCCTGGGCCATCGCTTCGGGCAGGCGACCCAGGTCACGGGCTCCGTCTTCTTTTTCGTCACGCGTCTCCTCGGCTCCGGCGTCCGCCTCATGGCGGCCTGCCTTGCCGTCTCCATCCTCCTCGGCTGGCCGATCGGCCCGACGATCGCGCTCTTCACCCTCGTCTCCACCATCTACATGGCGATGGGTGGGGTCAAGGCGGTTGTGTGGGCCAACGTCTTCCAGGCCCTGACCTTCCTCGTGGCCGGCGGCCTCACGCTGGCGTTTCTGGTCGCGCAGATTGACGGAGGGGTGAGCGCGGTGCTGGCGACAGCGGGCCGGGCGGGCCGGCTGAACGTCATCGACTGGGGGCCCGCTCCGGGAGCGCCGGATTTCTGGACGCGGGTGCTGACCGACCCGAACATCGTCTGGCTGGCGATCTTGAACGGCGTTGTCGGCTCCATGGCGGCTTTCGGCACCGACCACGACCTCATGCAGCGGCTCCTGACCGTGGAGACCCGCCAGGCGAGCCAGCGGACGCTCGCCCTGACGCCGCTGGGGACCCTCCTGACCCTCTTCATCTATCTGGGCCTCGGGGCCGGGCTCTACACCTACTACCATGAGCACCCGACGCTCTCCGTGCCGCGACCCGACGACATCTTCCCCCACTTCATCGCGTCCGCCCTACCGGTGGGGCTCCGAGGCCTGATGCTGTCCGCCATCGTGCTCGCGAGCATCGACTCCCCACTCGGCTCGCTCGCCGCGTCCTTCGTCACGGACATCTACCGCCCGCTCCTCGTGCGGGGGAGGACGGAGCGCCATTACCTGCGGGTCTCGCGGATCAGCGTGGTCCTCTTCGGCTTGCTCCTGGCGATTTTGGCCTACGGATTTTCCTTCTTCGACAAGATCCTGTGGCTTGCCTTCAAGATCGCGGGCGTGACCTTCGGCTCGCTCCTGGGGGTCTTCCTGCTGGGCCTGCTCTCGAGCCGCGTCGCGAACCGCGCGAACGTCGTCGCCATGGTGACGATGGCGCTGGTGAATCTGGTCCTCCTGATCCTGTCCGAAACTCAGGTCCTGCTGCTCGGCTGGAGTTGGCTTGTCATCTGGGGGACCGCGGGCACGATTACCCTGGCCTGGCTCCTGGGGCCGGTCCTGGACCCGTCGGCGAATCACCCGGCAAGAGGAGCCGGGCGATGACGGCGGCCAGCTGGCAGAGCCTGAACCCGTAGGCCGTGACGCCGAGGACGCCCGGCTTCAAAAAGACCGCGTCGTAGGGATTCCGGAGGAGCGCCACGGCCAGGGCCGAGGCGGTGGCCTGAAGCCGGTCCAGGAGTCGCTTGTTGGACGGGTAGAGGTGGGCGTCGAAGAGGAACAAGAGCGTCACGTCTGACCGCGCTGCCAGGCCGGCGGCCTCTTCGACCTCGGCGTCGGCAGGCTCGATTCCCACGAGAAGGATCTCCGGGGTCACTCCGAGGAGGCCGAAAGCCGCCGCCAGATACGCCCGCTCGTCGCGCAGGGGGGGCTCGATCGTGATGCGGTCGGCCAGCCGTGAGAAGCGGGGAAAGATCACGGCGGCCGCCCCGTTCAGGCGCTTCCGGAAGTCGGCGGGCCCCGGCTGAAGCAGCGTGACTGCCTCGGTCGCGATGGCCCTGGCCAGCGGCGTCCCCCCTACTTCGGCGCGGGGCTCGCCCCCCTCGAAGCGGCGATCCCGCTTGGCCCTGAGTCGCGCGATTCTGGCGACGCTCGCCTCCAGCTCCCCGCGCGGGAGGCGCTTTTCCCGGTAGGCCTCGAGGAGCGCCGCCCAGACCTGGCGCTGCGCGCTCGCCGTGTGGCAGACGAGCAGGAGATCATGGCCGGCCTCGGTGGCTTTGAGCGCGGCTTCGCCCACTTGGCAGAGCTCGTCGATCGCCCGCATCTCCAGATCGTCGCTCGCGATCACTCCGCCGTACCCGAGCTCCCCCCTCAGCAAGTCGGCGACGATCCGCCGCGAGAAGGTGGCCGGCGTCCGGGGGGCCGGATCGAGGGCCGGATACAGCGGGTGGGAGGTCATGATGAGGTCCACGCCGGCCTCGATGGCGGCGAGGAAAGGCGGAAGGTGGATGCGCCTCATCTCGTCCCACGTGGAGGGGATCGTCGGGAGGCCCCAATGCGCGTCGAGGGGCGAGTGACCCTTGCCCGGGAAATGCTTGCCGCAGGCCGAGAGCCCCGCGCCCTGCATCCCCCGGATCCGGGCGGCGCCGAAGCGCGCGACCCGCGCCGGATCCTTGCCGTAGGAGCGGATGCCGATGTTGGGGCTCGGGGCTTCCGTGAGCACGTCGAGGACCGGAGCGAGATTGACGTCGATGCCCAGGCGGCGCAGCTCCCGCGCCTCCATGCGCCCCTGGCGCTCGGCGAACAGGGCCTCGCCGCTCGCGCCGACGGCCAGGTTGTCGGGGAAGATCGTCACGCCCTCTCCGAGCATGATCACGCGTCCTCCCTCGTGATCGGTGGCGACGAGCAGCCGCCGGCCCAGGGTCTCTTCCAGTTCCGCGATGAGGGCGACCAGCTGCCGCGCGGATTCGAAGTTCCGCCGATAGAGGATCAACCCGCCCGCCCCAGTTTCCCTGAACAGGGAGACGTCCTCGGGCCGGATCCGGGTGCCGGGGAGGCCGAAGACGAGCCGCTGACCGACCAGCTCCTCCAGGGTCATCGGTAGAGAAGGTGTTTCCGGCGCTCCCGGAGGAATTGGGCGAGGGCAGGCCGCCACCCTGCCTCCAGCTGGTCGAGCGGGCGGCCCGCCTCGATCTGGCGCCGGATCAGATCGGTCCCGCACAGGAGATCGATGGGCAGTCGCCGCCGCTCGAATTCGTAGGGCGGCCGCCGCCAGGCGAACCGGCGCGGGTAGAGCCGGCGCACCGTCCTGATCAAGGCCAGTCCGGTCAGGTATGGCTTGAACCGGCGCGGGTCCGTGACGTGGAGCTGGACGCCCCCGCAGAGGCGTCCCCGCCACTTGTGAAACGTCGGCTGGAACTGGCACGGGCGGAAGCGGACGCCCGGCAGGCAGAGGCCGGTGAGGGCGTGGGAAAGACGGGGGCCCTCGACGAACGGTGCCCCCACCCACTCGAACGGACGCGTGGTCCCGCGCCCTTCCGAGAGGTTCGTGCCTTCGATCAGACAGGCGCCAGGGTAAACCCGGGCGGTATCCGGCGTCGGCATGTTGGGGGAGGGCGCGACCCATTCGAGGCCGGTCTCCTCCCAGAGCATCGCGCGACGCCAGCCGCGCATGGGGATGACCTCGAGGCGGCAGTTGAGCCCGTGGCGGGCGTTGAGATGGCGCGCCAACTCTCCCATGGTCATCCCGTGACGGACCGGCAGGGGGTAGCGTCCGACGAACGAGGCGAAGCGCGGGTCGGACACGTTACCTTCTACCTGAGCGCCGCCGAGCGGATTGGGCCGGTCGAGGACGATCACCCTGACGCCGGCGCGCCCGCACGCCTCCATCGCCAGCGTCATGGTCCAGAGGAACGTGTAGTAGCGCGCGCCCACGTCCTGGAGGTCGCAGACGAGGGCGTCGAGGGTGCCGAGCATGGCTCGACTCGGGGCGTGGCCGCGGCCGTAGAGGCTTATCACCGGGAGGCCAGTGGCCGGCTCTCTCGAGGTCGGGATCAGGGCGTGGTCCTGGGCCGCACCCGCGAGACCGTGCTCGGGGGCAAAGAGGGCGACCAGCCTCGCGCTCCGGAGCGATCGGAGAAGGTCCACGGCGTGCTCGAGCGCCCTGTTGACGGAGGCCTGGTGGCAGAGGAGTCCGAGCCGTTGACCCTTGAGGCGGGCGAGCCGGGAGTCGAGCAGGCGATCCAAGCCGGTGGCCACGCGCGCCATGGCGTGTCTCACTCTAGCAGGAAAAGGTGGTATCTTCGAAGCCGCGATGCCGCGTTTGTCCTACGAGGCGCTCCCCACCGAGAGGCCCAACCCCCGGAGCCGCCGGCTCGACTCCCTTTCGCCCCTCGAGATCGTGGCGCTGATGAACCGGGAGGACCGCCGGGTCGTAGAGGCCGTCGCCCGGGTCCGGCGGCAGGTGGCGCGGGCCGTCGGGGTGATCGCGAGGAGGCTCGCGTCGGGCGGTCGTCTCTTCTTCGTCGGGGCCGGCACCAGCGGCCGCCTGGGCGTGCTGGAGGCCGCGGAGTGCCCGCCGACGTTCGGCACGCCGCCGTCCCTCGTGCAGGCGATCGTCGCAGGCGGCCGGGGCTCGGTGTTTCGCTCGCGCGAGGGTGCCGAGGACCGGGCGGGGGAAGGGCGCCGGGCCGTGGGCGGACGGATCCGGGCCGGGGACGTCCTCGTGGGAGTCGCCGCGAGCGGGGTCACGCCGTTCGTGAGGGCGTCCCTGGCCGAGGCGCGGCGCCGCCGGTGTCGCACGGTGCTGGTCGCGATGAACGCCCGGAGCCCGATGGCGCGCCTCGCCGACGTCGCGATCGCTCCCTCCATCGGTCCGGAGATCCTGGCCGGCTCCACCCGGTTGAAGGCCGGGACCGCCACCAAGATGATCCTGAACATGCTGACGACCGGCGCGTTCGTCGGGCTGGGCAAGACGTACGGCAACTGGATGGTGGACCTCGAGCCGCGGTCGCGAAAGCTCCGGGCCCGCGCGGAGCGCTTGGTCCGTCTGCTCGGGAAGGTGTCGCGGGCCCGGGCGCGCCGCTATCTGCGTGCGGCCGGTGGCCGGACCAAGGTAGCGATCCTCATGGCCCGGCGAGGCGTCAGCGCCCGGGCGGCCGCCCGTCTCCTCGGGAGGGCGGGCGGCTCGCTCAGGCGCAGTCTCGACGGTTAACCCGCTCAGGATCCGAGCGGGGGTGCTGCGGGCGGCGGGGGCATCGCCGGCGGAGGCGGCGGGTTGGGGATCCAGACCCAGTAGTACTGGATTCCGTTCGCCCGGAGCTCGTACCGGCCGTGCGGATAGTACACGACAGTGGGCGCCGGGGGTGGAGGAGGCTGAACCACGACCACCTGCGGCGGGGTGGCGTAGACGACAGGGGGGGGCTCCACAACGTACACGGGCCTGGCGTATGCCGGGCGCGGGTGGAGCAGGGGCCCCACCAGCTGGTTGAACACGGCGAAGGAGGCCAGGCCCAGCGCCACGTTCTGGGCGGTGTTCCCCCCCGCGTACGCCGCGGGTGCGGCGAACCCGACCGTCAGGGCTGAGACCAGGATCAGGGCGATCAGTCGACGCATGCTGTTCACCTCCTTTCGCTTGGCCTTTGACGGAGGAAGCCCGCGAATCGTTTACACTGCCCCGTTGTTCTTCCGGGGTCACTTCCTCCGTCTTGCCGGCTTGGACGGGGGGCGGGGATGGCCTATTCAGCGGCGCCGGTTTGTGCTAGATAGGGGGCCATGGACTTCGACTTTACGTCCCGGGAGCAGGCCTTCCGTCAGGAAGTGCGGAGCTGGCTCCGGTCCCACCTCCCGCGGGATTTGAGTCTCGGGGAGTTCGCCTTTTCCCGGGCGGACCGGGAGCACGTGGACCGCCTCCGCGCCTGGCAGCGGACGCTCTACGAGGGCGGCTGGGTCGGGCTCAATTGGCCCGTCGAGTACGGCGGGCGCGGAGCCTCCATCGTCGAGCAGATCATCTTCTACGAGGAGCTGGCGCGCGCCCAGGCGCCCCCGCCCGTCAACCGCGGCGCCCTCAGCATGCTCGGCCCCACGCTCATGGAGCACGGCACGGAGGCCCAGATCCGGCGCTACCTGCCGAAGATTCTCACCGCGGAGGAGATCTGGTGCCAGGGCTTCTCCGAGCCCAACGCGGGCTCCGATCTGGCGAACCTCCAGTGCCGGGCCGCTCTGGACGGCGATTCCTTCGTCGTCACCGGCCAGAAGGTCTGGACGAGCCTCGCCCACGTGGCCGACTGGGGGTTCTTCCTCGTCAGGACCGACCCGTCGGCGTCCAAGCACAAGGGGATCACCTTCCTGCTGGTGGACATGCGGAGCCCCGGGGTCACCGTCAGGCCGCTCAAGCAGATGACCGGGGAAGCCGAGTTCAACGAGGTGTTCCTCGACAACGTGAAGGTCCCCGTGGCCAACGTCGTGGGCCGGGTGAACGAGGGCTGGCAGGTCGCCATCACCACGCTCTCCTACGAGCGCGACCTTCTGACGTTCATCCGGAACGTCTCGCTCCGGATGGCCATGGACCGGCTCGTCGCGCTCGCGAAAAAAATCGAGCGCAACGGGGGCAGCGCCGCGGGCGATCCGGTCATCCGGCAGCGCCTCGTTGCTCTGCTCATCGAGGAGAAGTGCCTGCAACTGAACGGCTACCGGAGCCTCACCCGGCTCCTCCGGGGCCAGGCGCCCGGGCCCGAGGGCTCCACTTCGAAGCTGGCCTGGAGCCGCGTGGATCAGGAGCTGGCGGAGCTGGCCACCGAGATCCTCGGCCCGGCGAGCCAGCTCACCGGCGGAGCCCGGGCGGTGGACGGGGGGCAGTGGGCGTCCAACTGCCTTCTGGCCCGGGCCAGCACGATCCGCGCCGGCACGTCGGAGATCTTGAAAAATATCCTGGCCGAGCGCGTCCTCGGCCTCCCCAAGGATTAGGAGCGCCCCATGCCGGAGACTAGCGAGCTGCTCTACGAGGTGGAGGCCCGGATCGCGACCATCACCCTGAACCGGCCGGACAAGCTGAACGCGTTCACCGCTCCCATGATCGAGCGCTGGGTGTGGGCGCTCGCCGAGGCGCAGCGCGACCCCGAGGTCAACGTCGTGGTCGTGACCGGCGCGGGGCGGGCCTTCTGCGCGGGGGGCGACGTCGGGCGGATGGGCGAGACAACGCCCACGCCGCTCCAGCACAAGAACGAGCTGTGGGAGAAGATCCACCAGATCCCGAAGATGCTGGACGCTATGGACAAGCCCGTCATCGCCATGGTCAACGGGGTGGCCGTCGGCGCCGGCATGGGGATGGCGCTTCAGTGCGACCTCCGGATCGCCGCCGAGGAGGCGAGGTTCTCGACCGGCTACGTGAACGTGGGGCTGGTTCCCGGCGACGGGGACGCCTTCTTCCTCCCCCGCCTCGTGGGCGTCGCGAAGGCGCTGGAGCTGCTCTGGACCGGAGACTTCGTCGAGGCTCGGGAGGCTGAGCGCCTCGGCATCGTCAACAAGGTCGTGCCGGCCGGGGACCTGCGCCAGTACACCTACGGGCTGGCGCGGAAGATCGCCGACGGACCGCAGATCGCGATCCGGCTGACGAAGCGCGTCGCCTACCAGAGTCTCAGGCTCGACATCCGCACCCACCTCGACCTGGTCTCCTCCCACATGGCCGTCGTCCGCGACACCGAAGACCACCGAGAGGGCGTGCGCGCCTTCAAGGAAAAGCGCCGCCCGAAATTCACCGGGCGGTAGGCGTCCGGGTCAACCCCGGAGGAGCAGAACCACTCCCAGGGTGAACAGGAGGGCGAAGACGAGCCGCCTGAACCGCGCCTGCTCCACCCGGGCGAAGAGAGCCATCCCCAGAACTAGCCCGGCGACGGCCGGCCACGTAAGCTCCACGCCCGCCGGTCTCCCGGCCTCAGGCCGGGGCGAGGCCGGCCCTGTGACGCTGGGCCAGGGCCTGGTAGGCCTCGGGGTTCAGCTGGACCCAGCGCTCGGCGGATGTTCCTGCCAGAGGACGCGTCACTTTGGCCGGGACGCCGACGGCCAGCATCCCCGGCGGCACCACGGTGCCCGGGGCGACCAGGGCCCCGGCCCCGACCATCGCCCGGGCCCCGATCTTCGCCCCGTCGAGGACGGTGGCGCCGTTGCCGATCAGGCATTCCTCTTCGAGCGTGGCCGAGTGAATCACGCAGGTGTGGCCCACCGTGGCGCCCGGCCCCACCACGACGGGCGCGACCGGGGTGGTGTGGAGCACTGAATTGTCCTGGACGTTGGCCCCCGCGCTCACGACGACTTGGTTGAAGTCCCCCCGCAGCACCGCGCCGTACCACACCGACGCCCGCTCCTCGACGACGACGTCCCCGATAATGGTGGCGGTGGGGGCGATGAAGGCGGTGGGGTGGATGCGCGGCGCCTTTCCTTCGAAGCTCCAGAGCGGCATGATTTCCTCCTCTCGCGCTGAAAATCCCGCTCACCCTAGCACCCGCCGTCAGCGCGCGTCAATCGGGTGGCTCGCGCTAGACAGCGGCCGGGACGGGGCGTATGCTCCACACCATGCCGCCCGGGAACCCGAAGATCCTGGCCGTCGCCACCGCCACGCCGGCCCATTACTTTCCCCAGCCACAAGTGGCTCTGCTCGCCGGCTACGAGGACGCGCAGCGCAGGGGGTTTTTTGCCAACAGCGGGATCGAGGGACGCTACCTCTACCTCGATCCGGCCCGCGTGCGCACGGACGAGAGCGCCGAGGAGCTGAACGACCGCTTCCAGCGGGGCGCGCTCGAATGCGGGAGTGCGGCCGCGCGCGCCTGCCTCGAGCGCGCAGGCTGGCAGCCCCGCGACCTGGACTTCCTGGCCACCACCACCTGCACGGGGCGGCTCTGCCCCAGCCTGGACGCTCACCTGATCCGTGATCTCGGTTGCCGTCCGGACATCCAGCGGGTCCATGTCGGAGACACCGGCTGCGCCAGCGCCCTCGTGGCCCTCCAGCAGGCGTCCAACCACCTGAGGGCGTTCCCCGGTCATCGCGCACTGGTCGTCGCCGTGGAGATCTGCTCGGCTGCCTACTACCTGGACGACCGCCTGGAGAGCGCGGTGGCTCACGCCATCTTCGCCGACGGCGCCGGGGCGCTGGCACTCGGCACCGAGGGCGAGGGCGCGAATCTCGTCGAACACCAGACGCTCTTTCGCTCCGAGCACCTGGACGCCATGGGGTTCCGCTACCCGGGGGGCCGGCCGCAGGTCATCCTCTCCAAGGAGGTCCGGAAGATCGGCGGAGTCATGATGAAAGAGATGGCGACGTCCCTCCTCGCTTCCCAGGGCCTGAAGAAAGAGGACGTCGCGTTCTGGATCCTCCACTCCGCCGGCCGGCGCGTCATCGAGAACGTGCAGGAGTTGCTGGACCTGAGCGCCGACGACGTTGCCGCCTCGCGGGCCGTGCTCGGCCGGTACGGCAACATGTCGTCGGCGACGGTGATTTTCGTCTTCGAGGAAGCGCTGAGGCGCGCCCAGCCCGTGCCCGGGGACTGGGGCGTCATGATCGCGCTCGGGCCGGGCTTTGCCGCCGAGGGCGCGCTGCTCCGCTGGTAGCCGGTTTTCGTATGGCGCTCTTCCGCGCTCTCCCGCGGTCCCACGACAGAGCCGAGCTTCTCGACGGTCCGGCCCCCCTGTCCGAGCTTCGGGAGAACCTCGACGATGTTGCCCGTCTGAATCGCTACTTCGGCGGCGCGTCGGTGACCCAGTCTCATCTGACCCGGCTGCTCCGGCATTGCCGGAGTGAGCCGATGACCGTGCTCGACGTGGGGAGCGGGGGCGCCGACATCCCCGTCAGGCTCGCCCGCTGGGCGCGGCGACGAGGGCGGCGACTCCGCCTGATCGCGGTGGACCGGGACCGGCAGATCCTGGAGGTGGCGCGCCGGCGGGCCGCGGCGTATCCGGAGATCTCCCTGGTCCAGGCCGATGGCCTCCACCTGCCCCTCAGGGCCAGCGGCGTGGACGCGGCGATCTCCTCGCTCACCCTTCACCATCTCGAGCCCGCGGTGGCGCCCCAGCTCCTCGGGGAGATGGCGCGGGTCGCCCGGATCGGCTTCGTCGTGAACGATCTCATCCGAAGCCGCGTGGCCTACGCCCTCGTCTGGCTCGCGACGCGGCTCTTCGCCTGGCACCGGATGTCCAGGCACGATGGCCCCCTCTCGGTCCTGCGGGCCTATACTCCCGAGGAGATCGGGTCGCTGGCCGCCCGGGCCGGGCTCTCGGGCATTCGCGTCGTCCGCCATCCGCTCCGGGTGAGGCTCGCCGTCGTGGGGGTCCGAGAGTGAGCGCGCGGGTGTACGACGCGATCGTCGTGGGCGCCGGTCCGGCGGGGAGCGCCGCCGCTGTTCTCCTGGCCGAGCACGGTCACTCGGTGCTCCTCCTCGACAAAGCGGCCTTCCCCCGTCCCAAGCTCTGCGGCGAGTATCTGAGCCCCGAGACGGCCCGGATCCTCGATCGACTGGGTGTGCTGAAAGCGGTGGACCAGGCGGGGGCGGTTCCGATTCGGGGGATGCAGATCACGGCGCCCGATGGGACTCGGCTCGAGGGACGCTATCCGACCGCGGGGGCCTATCGCGGCTACCGCGATCACGCGCTGGCGATCAGGCGGCTCAGCTTCGATCAGATTCTCGTGGAGCGCGCGAAGGCGCTCCCCGTGGAGGTTCGCGAGCGTCACCGTGTCGAGGACCTGCTCGTCGAGACCGACCGGGTGGTGGGAGTCCGGGCTGCCGATGTCCATGGTCGCGTGCTCGAAGCGCGGGCGCCCCTCGTGATCGGCGCCGACGGGCGGCAGTCGGTCGTGGCCCGCCGGCTCGGCCTCCTTGGCGCGCACGCGCTTCGTCGCATGGCCCTCCTGACGTACGTGGAGGGGCTCGGTGACTTCGAGGATCTGGGGGAAATCTACGTGGACCCGCCGGATTACGCCATCCTGAACCCGGTGGCCGCCGGCGTGGCGAGCCTCAGCCTGGTGGTCCCCTTCGGTCACGCCGCGCCCTTCGCGGGGCGGCTCGAGACGTTCTTCTTCGCCCGGCTCAAACAGCTCGATCACCTGGCGCCGCGCCTGGCGGGCATGCGGTCGGTCGCGCCGGTGGCCGCGCTCGGCCCGCTCGCGTACCGGGTAGAGCGCCCGCGCCACGGGGGTGTGCTCGTGATCGGCGATGCGGCAGGCTTCTTCGACCCGTTCACGGGAGAAGGCATCTATGCGGCCTTGCGCTCTGCCGAGCTGGCCGCGGCGACCGGACACTTGGCGCTCGTCGGCGGCGATGTCTCCCGGGCGGCGCTGGAGCCCTTCTGGCGCGCGCGCGACGCGGCGTTCGGGGACAAGGGACGGGTGACGCGCCTGCTTCAGGCGGTGATCGGGCGGCGCTGGCTGGCCAACTTCGTGGCCCACCGGCTTCGGCGGCGCCCCGACCTCCTGAGTCTCCTCATGGGCGTGCTCGGCGACTTCGTCCCGCCGCGCGCGCTGCTCTCCCCGCGGCTGATCTTCGGCGTCCCGCGCTGAGTCTTTACTCTTCGACCACCTGGCCGTCCCATTCGATGGCGATGCCGCGCTGAACGGACTGCGAAGCGGGGCAGCCTTTTTCGTGGACGTCGATGGCGCGCTGCGCCTCCTCGCGCTTGCCCGTGGGGACTTTGACCCGGTAGTGCACCTTAATCCTTGTGATCAGCGGCTTACCGTCCACGTGCTCGATGAATCCCTCGACCTCCGAGGACAGGCGGTCGGGCTGGGTCGGGATCTTCCTCGCGGCTAGCGCAACCGCTAGCGTGCCGGTCATTCAGCCCGCGACCGCAGCGACGATGTGGTCGAGGGTCGTCGGAAGCTCCTCCTCCGGCTCCACCCCGTAGAACTTCTTGATCCCGCCGTGGACCCCGTACCGGACCGGTTCGGGGAAGGCCTCGATGTAGGCCCGGCGGGTCGGCCCCTTGTCCTTGACGATCTTCACCCTGGAAATGTGGATCAGCTCGGCCATGGGGGAACCTCCTTGTCGGGTTGGGGCAGTTACCGATTTGGATGGCGGGTCTTGCCGAGGGGATTCACCGATCCCGCGCGTCGGCGCCGCGGAGAGTCATGCAGGTGCTGGTCGCCCTGGCCACGAGCCGCTCCCGTTCATCCAGCACGTCGCACTCCACGAGGCCGATCGTCCGCCCCGCGCTCACGATCTTGGCCACCGCACGGAGCTTGCCGGTCCACATCGGCCTGAGGAAGTTGATCTTGAGTTCGAGGGTGGTGAACGTCTCCCCCTCCCCGAGGGTGCTGGCGTAGGCCATTCCCATCGCGGCGTCGGCGATGTCGCAGAAGACGCCGCCGTGGAGCGTCCCGACCGGGTTGGCATGGCGCTCGGTCGCTTCGAGCTCGATGACGGCCCGGCCGGGTTCGATGGACGTCAGCGTGAACCCGATCAGCGTGGCGATCGGCGCCGGGGGGATCTCCCCGCGCTGCATCATCTGAATCCGGTCGAACATCCTGGGCATCGCTAGCGCGTCTCGCGGGAGCGCCGGAGCCGGGGCGGCTGGGGAGTGCCGGCTGGCTCCTCCTTGAGGGCGTCGCCTTCGATCAGCGGTACGTTGGCCTCGCGGAGCGGCTTCAGGATGTGGTCGCGGATCCACCGGGCATCCCACCATTCCAGCGGCGTGACCGAGATCCCGTGGATCAGCACTTCATAGTGCAGGTGGTCCCCGACGGCCAATCCCGTGCTCCCGGTCCGGCCCAGTTCGGCCCCCTTGTCCACCGTCTGCCCCTCTTGCACGTCAATGCGCGAGAGGTGGGCGTAGAGGGTCTGGAGCCCGAGTCCGTGGTCCAGGATCACGGTATTGCCGTAGATGGTGAGCGGACGGGCGAAGACCACGGTCCCCCGATTGGCGGCGGGAACGGGGCTCTCCTTGACCGAGGCCAGGTCGTAGCCCCAGTGCACCTGGGTGTCCACGTCCTGACGGCGGAAGCGGTAGCTCCGGGTCTCGGCGAAGTTGGAGAAGACCTTGGTGTTCTTTGGCTGGAGAAAGACTCCCTGCCAGAGCGGCTTCGGCTGCGTTTTCGCGGAGACGGTCCGCTTGGTCTCCTCGGCCTGCCGGCGCTTGTCGCGGTTGATGGTGAGGAACGCCTCGAGCAGCTGGTCGGGCGGGACACTCCCTCGTTCGGGGAGCAGCTCCGGGAGCTTCCGCTGGAGGAACTCCTCCTTGATTTCCACGGTGTCCCTGGGGAATTTCCGCGGCCTGATCTCGCTCGGCACCGACCTGCTGGCGCTGTTGCCGGCTTCGTCCTGGGCGACGAGGACGATCGGTGAGCTGACCGGGAAGTCGTACGGGACGGCCAGCATCGCGACGTGGGTGCCGGCGTCGGCGGAACCGACGGGGAATCCCGGGGAAAAGATCCCCCCGATGTTCACGCCGGTCCGCGCCGCTCCCTTGGTGCGGTAGACCACGAGGCCCCCGCCGCCCTGGCCGAGATACTGCGTGGCGGAAAGGAGGTCGAGGGTCGGCGGGGTCAGGTCCAGCGTCACCTGGTAGGTGAGGATCGGCCTGTCGTCAATCCGGAGGGGACGCCAGAAGCCGTCCGTCGCGTACACCTCGAGCGTCGCCGCTCCTTCCCGGAGGCCCAGCGTGCGTCCCTCCACGACGAGGCTGATTGCCTTGTCGTTCGGGAACGGAGGCGGAAAGGTCTCCCGGGTCGCGGTGACTTTCTGGGTCCCCTGGATGACCCGGACCTCGAAGGACGTGAGCCCGCCGCGTGTCGCGGTGAGGCCCAGGATCAGGGTGGTCTTGAGGCCGATGAACTTCGGAGGAGGCATGAGGGTGGCGCTCACGCCGGGAACCGCCTGGCGCCAGCCGAGGTACGAGATCGCGCCGACGATGCCGAGCGAGAAGATCAGCGTGATGCGCAGCCAGGTCTTCCAGACCGATCGAGGCACGAGGTGAATGATAGCGGCCGGAGTCCGCGCCGTCAACTTGTGCCTTCCGCTCGGCGCCGAGGAGCGGCGGAAGCGCGGGGCTGCTAGAAGTCGATCTCGCCGGGCTCGGGCGGAGCTCCGAGCGGGTCCACGTGGACCACGCAGTAGGCGCAGTTCGCCTCGGCCATGATGGTATCGCGGACCGCCTTGGCGACTTCCTCGCCGTCGGCGACGGTCATCATCGGGTCCACCTCCACGTGCAGCGAGAGGTTGACCGTCTCGGGTCCGACGTACTGAGCCCGGAGGTCGTGGACAGCCTCGACGGCTGGCACCGTGCGGGCCAGAGCCGCGATCCGGTCGAAGAACTCCCGCTCCGGAGCGCGCCCCATGAGGACGCGCGCGTTGTCGAGGAAAAGGCCGACGGCGTTGGCGGCGATGAGGATCGCCACCGCCAGGGAGGCGATTGGGTCGGCCAGCGGCCACCCGCTCGAGACCAAGAGCGCTCCCGCGAGGGCTGCCAGGAGACCCAGCTCGTCGTTGAAGGACTCCATGAGCTGGGCGCGGGCGGCCGGGCCGCGCCGCTTCTGAAGGCCCAGGAGGACGATCGGCACGGCCGAGAAGGCCATCGAGAGAACGAGCACCCCCACGGCCAGTCCCAGACGGCTGTAGGCCGGAACGACGGGGTGGAGGAGCCGTCCCACCGCCTCCTCGGCCAGCCTGAAGCTCGTGAAGGAGATAAAGAGGGTGGCGGCCACGAGCGCCGCCACGTGCTGGGCCCGCCCGTAGCCGTAGCGGTAGCGCGCGTCGGCGGGGCGGCGCGAGAAGCGGTCGGCGGCCAGGAGGAAGCCCGAGATCGTCAGGTCGGAGAGCGTGTGGAGGGCTTCGGCCAGGAGCACGAAGAACCCGGTGAACCACCAGGCGACGGCCTTCAGCAGAAACACGACCGCGTACCCGAAGAGCGCCGCCTTGAGCCCGATCGGTGACGCTGCCCGGGCCGCCCGCATGCTTCCTTCTTACACCATTTGCGCCGGACCTTCCAGTGTCTTGACGAGCCCCTCGTGGACACCGTGGCCGATTACCCCCTCTTCCCAATCGTCGAGCGGGGCGCGGCTTGACACCCCCCGGGGGGTTTCGCTAGAGTGAGCCGGTGTCGAACATCGTCTGGCTGATTCCGCTTTTCCCCCTTCTCGGAACTCTCCTGAACGCGCTCTTCGGGCGGTGGATCGACCGGAAGGCTCACTGGGTTGCCGTCCCCGCTCTCGGGTGTTCGTTTCTGCTGTCCTGTGCCGTCTTCCTGAAGGTCTGGCAGGGCGAGACATTCACCGGCGACCTCTTCCCCTGGATCCAGGCGGGTTCCTTCAGGACCAGTGTGACGGCGCTCGTGGATCCGCTCTCGGCGGTGATGCTGCTGGTGGTGACGGGCGTGGGGTTCCTGATCCACGTTTACTCGGTCGGTTACATGCACGGCGATCCCGGCTACGCCCGGTTCTTCACCTACCTGAACTTCTTCGTGTTCTCCATGGTCATGCTGGTCCTGGCGGGGAACTTCCTGGTCCTCTACGTCTTCTGGGAGGCCGTGGGGCTCTGCTCGTACCTTCTGATCGGCTTCTGGTACACGCGCAGGTCGGCGGCCGACGCCGGCAAGAAGGCGTTCATCGTCAACCGCGTGGGCGACTTCGGCTTCGGGCTCGGGGTCATGTACCTCTGGGTCGCGCTCGGCACGCTGGACTACGGCG
Organism: Candidatus Rokuibacteriota bacterium; assembly: GCA_023248995.1. GTDB lineage: Bacteria > Methylomirabilota > Methylomirabilia > Rokubacteriales > CSP1-6 > JAHFDN01. The sequence goes on along the minus strand of JAHFDN010000009.1, from coordinate 24,119 downwards.
AGGTGTTCGCCAGGATCGGGGCCCTGTCTCCGACGACGGCCACGGTGATCGCGCTCCTGCTCTTCATGGGGGCGTGCGGCAAATCGGCCCAGCTCCCGCTCCACACGTGGCTCCCCGACGCGATGGAAGGGCCCACGCCCGTGTCGGCGTTGATCCACGCGGCCACCATGGTGACGGCGGGCGTGTACATGGTGGCGCGGAGCCACGCCCTGTTCGAGCGCTCCGGCGTGGCGCTCGACGTCGTCGCGTGGGTCGGCGGGATCACCGCGCTCTTCGCCGCGACCATTGCCCTGGCGCAGACCGACATCAAGCGGGTGCTCGCCTACTCGACGATCAGCCAGCTCGGCTACATGTTCGCCGGCGTGGGTGTGGGCGCGTACGCCGCGGCGATCTTTCACCTCGTGACGCACGCGTTCTTCAAGGCGCTCCTGTTCCTCGGCGCGGGGAGCGTGATCCACGCCCAGGCGGGCGAGCAGGACCTTCGGAAGATGGGAGGTCTCGCGCCGCGGATGATGGCCACCACGGTGACCTTTCTCGTGGGAGCGGCGGGTCTCGCCGGGCTGCCGCCCTTCGCCGGCTTCTTCTCGAAAGACGAGATCCTGGCATCGTCGTACCATCGGGGGCCTCTCGCGCTCTGGGCGCTCTTGCTGATCGGCGCGTTTCTCACGGCCGTCTACGTGTTCCGGGTCGTCTTCCTCGCCTTCTTCGGAGCCCCCCGCATGCCGAAGGAGGTGGCGCAGCACGTCCACGAGTCGCCCCTCGTGATGACGGTGCCCCTCGGCGTCCTGGCGCTGCTGACAGCCGTGGCGGGGGCCGTGGGTATCCCCTCCGCCCACGGAATGGCGTTCGCGCGCTTCGTGAGCCCGGTGTTTCCGCTCCCTGAGGGCGTCGATCACGGCGGGCTCTCGGCGTACGCGCTCCTCGTCCTCTCCGTGGTCGCGGCCACCGCCGGAGTCCTCCTCGCGTGGCTCGTGTATCGGGGGCGGCCCGTCAGGGCCGAGGCCATCGGTCGTCCGCGGAACCGGTTGCACGCGCTCGTTCTCAACAAGTATTACGTGGACGAGCTGTACGACGCCGTGTTCGTCCGCCCGACGCTCCGGGCCGCGGGCTTCTGCGCGCGCACGCTCGACCTGGGTGTGGTGGACGGAGCCGTCAACGGCGTGGGGCGACTGGTCGTGGGCTGGGCCCGGTCCATGCGGGCGCTCCAGACCGGGTACGTGATGAACTACGCCATGGCCACGCTCGCGGGCGCGGTCGCCATCGTCGGCTTCCTGCTGTGGCGATGATGGGCCACGTCCTCTCGATCGTCACGTTTCTTCCGGCGCTGGGCGCGGTCGGCGTCGCGCTCCTGCCCCGGGGCCGGGCCGCGCTCGTCCGCTGGTGCGGGTTCCTCGTCGCGGCGGCGACCTTCGCGGTGTCTCTCCTCCTCTACGTCGGCTTCGACGCCCGGGACCCCGGCTACCAGTTCGTGGAGCAGGCCCGGTGGATGCCGTCCTTCGGGATTTCCTACCACCTCGGCATTGACGGCATCAGCCTGCTCCTGGTGCTCCTGACCACGTTCCTCTCGGCGGTCGCGCTCTTGTCGTCATGGCGGGCGATCGAGGGCCGGGTCAAGGAGTTCGCCGTCAGCATGCTCTTCCTGGAGACGGGTATGCTGGGGGTGTTCGTCAGCCTGGACTTGTTCCTCTTCTACGTCTTCTGGGAGGCCATGTTGATCCCGATGTATCTCGTCATCGGGGTCTGGGGCGGCCCGGCGCGGATCTACGCGGCGATCAAGTTCATCCTGTACACGCTGGCAGGCTCGGTCCTCATGCTCGTGGCGATCCTCGTCCTCTACTTTCAGCACGGCGGCGCTACGGGAAATTACACCTTCGACCTGCCGGTCCTGGCGCGCTACGTGGTGCCGCGCGGTGTCGAGGTCTGGCTGTTCCTGGCGTTCGCGCTGGCGTTCGCCATCAAGGTCCCGATGTTCCCCTTCCACACCTGGCTCCCCGACGCCCACGTGGAGGCGCCGACCGCGGGGAGCGTGCTCCTGGCCGGCGTGCTGCTGAAGATGGGCACCTACGGCTTTCTCCGCTTCTGTCTGCCGCTCTTCCCCGCGGCGAGCCTGGCCTTCGCGCCGTGGATCTTCGCCCTGGCGCTCGTCGGGATCATCTACGGCGCCTGGGTCTCCATGGTGCAGCCGGATTTGAAAAAGCTCGTGGCGTATTCCAGCGTGAGCCACCTGGGCTTCGTCGTCCTCGGCCTATTCACGTTGACCCCGCAGGGGCTGGTCGGCGGGATCATCCAGATGGTGAACCACGGCCTCTCCACCGGCGCCCTCTTCCTCCTGGTGGGCGTTCTCTACGAGCGGCGGCACACCCGGCTGATCGCCGACTTCGGCGGACTCTGGAAGGTGGTGCCCGCGTTCTCGGTTCTCTTCCTGATCGTATCGCTCTCCTCGCTCGGTCTTCCCGGTTTGAACGGCTTCGTGGGCGAGTTCCTGATCCTCGTGGGAGCGTTCGCGTGGGCCTCCCAGGCGGCGGCCGGCCCCTCTGCGTACCTCGTGCCGGTTCTGGCGAGCAGCGGGATCATCTTCGCGGCGATCTACATGCTCTGGATGTACCAGCGGGTGTGCTTCGGGGAGATCGCGCATGACGCGAACCGGGGGCTTCGTGACCTGACGCCGCGCGAGTGGGCCGTGCTCCTCCCCGTCCTGCTCTTCATCTTCTGGATCGGCGTGTACCCGCGCCCCTTCACCGGCATGACCGAGGCCAGCGCGCAGGCGCTGATCGCCCAGGTGCGGTCCAAGGCCGCGGCGGCGGCGGCCGCCCATCCCCGCGTGTCCCGCGCGGATGGGGAAGCGATTGCCGGCGTTGGAGGCCGATGATGGATGCCGCCGTCCGGCCCGTGGCGCCGCTGCTCGTGGTGGCGGGAACCGCGTTCCTCCTTCTCGTGCTCGACCTGCTTCCGCCCCGGGGCACCAAGCGGCACCTCGGCGTCGTGGCGCTGGCCGGGGTGGTGGCGGCGCTGCTCGTGACGGTCGTCCTCTGGGGACGGGAGGCTCGGGCGTTCAGCGGGATGGTGGTGCTGGACGGCTTCGCGCTGTTCTTCGACGTGGTGATCTGCTACGCCGCGGCGCTGGTCCTGCTCCTCTCCATGGACTACTGCGGGCGCCATGGGATAGAGAGCGGCGAGTACTACGTTCTCGTTCTCTTTTCGACGCTCGGGATGATGCTCATGGCGCACGCGGCGGATTTGATCCTGATCTTCCTCGCGTTGGAGCTGATGTCCCTCTCGCTCTACGTGTTGGCGGGTTTTTTCCGCTGGCGGCTGACCGGGGGCGAATCCGCGATGAAGTACTTCCTCCTCGGCGCTTTTGCCTCCGGGTTCTTCGTGTACGGGGTCGCGCTGATCTACGGCGCCACCGGCAGCACGGCGCTGGAGCGGATTGCCGCCGCCGCGGGAGCGCGGCCCCCGGGCCCGCTCCTCGTCGTCGGACTCGGCCTGCTCCTGGTGGGGTTCGGCTTCAAGATCTCCTCGGTGCCGTTCCACATGTGGGCGCCCGATGTCTACGAGGGCGCCCCCACCAGCGTGGCCGCGCTGATCGCGACGGGATCCAAGGCGGCGGGATTTGCCGCCCTGCTTCGCGTCCTCCTTTCGACGTTCAAGGTCGTCCAGCCGGACTGGACCGCGCTCCTGTGGGGCGTGGCGGTCCTGACCATGACGGTCGGAAATGTGGTCGCCATCGCCCAGTCGAACGTGAAGCGCATGTTGGCCTACTCCTCGGTGGCCCACGTGGGGTATGTGCTGGTGGGGGTGGTGGCGGGGGGGGCGCTCGGGGCCGGCGGCGTGCTGTTCTACCTCCTGGTCTACACCTTCACGACGGTCGGCGCGTTCGGGGTGATCCTGCTCCTCGAGCGGGGGCGCCAGGAAGCCGTGAACCTGGACGACTACGGGGGGTTGGCCGAGAGTCATCCCGTGCTGGCGCTCGTGCTCGCGCTCTTTCTCCTCTCGCTCACCGGGATGCCGCCCACGGCGGGCTTTGCCGGCAAATTCTACCTCTTCGGCGCTGCCGTCCGATCGGGCTATATCTGGCTGGCGGTCATCGCCGTGCTCAATTCCGCGGTGGCCGCCTACTACTATCTCCGGGTGATCGTCTACATGTACATGCGCGACCGGGAGGGCGTGCCCACCGGGGCGGTGCCGTCCTTTGCCGGCCGTTTGGCCCTGGGGATCGCGCTGTGGGGCGTCCTGCAGTTGGGCGTGATGCCGGCGCCGGTCCTGAACCTCGCCCAGGCCGCCGTGGCGCCGCTCTTGCGCTGACAGGGTGAGAGGTCAGCGGGCCCCGCGATGCCAGCGATCCGCTTCTCCTACCTCGGCTGGCTCCTGGATCTTGACGGCACGGTGTACCGCGGGGAGAAGCTCATCGACGGCGCGGTGGAGGTCGTCTCGGCGCTCCGCGGGGCGGGCAGGCGCGTCGCCTTCCTCTCAAACAAGCCGATCCAGACCCGGAGCGAATACGCGGCGAAGCTGAGCCGCCTCGGCATCCCCACCGTGGCCGAAGAGGTGGTCAACTCCTCCCTCGTTCTGGCCCGCCATCTGCGGCGCCTGGACCCCGGGGCCCCCTGCTTCGTCATCGGCGAGCCGCCCCTGATCGGGGAGCTGGAAGCACACGGCTTCGAGGTACGTCCGGACGATCGGGTTCGCTGGGTGGTGATCGCGTTCGACCGGACGTTCACCTACGCGAAGCTGAACACGGCGCTGCAGGCGGTGAAGCGCGGCGCGCGGCTCATCGCCACGAATCCCGACCGGACGTGCCCGGTCGTCGACGGCGAGATTCCGGATTGCGCGGGGATGATCGCCGCGGTGGAGGCCGTGACCGGCAAGCGCGTGGAGCTGGTCGTCGGGAAACCATCCCCGCTGATGCTCGAGGTGGCCCTGGCGGTCCTGGGTCTGCCGGCGGCGGAGACGGCGATCGTCGGAGACCGGATCGAGACGGACGTGGTGATGGGAAAGGCGCTCGGGCTCGCCACCGTGCTCGTCCTGTCCGGCGTCACGGTCCCCGGCGATCCGCGGATCGCCGAGCTCGGGCCTGATCACGTGCTCGCCTCGATCCGGGAGCTGATCCAATGAGCCGTCTCGCCGGGCTCGGCGATCAGGCGTTCGACGTCCTCGTCATCGGGGGCGGGATGGCCGGGGCAGGCGTGGCACGCGACCTCGCGCTTCGGGGCGTCAGCGTGGCGCTCTTCGAAAAGAACGACTTCGCGTCCGGCACGACCTCGCGCTCTTCCAAGCTCGTCCACGGCGGGCTCCGCTACCTTGAGCTCTTCGACTTCGCCCTGGTGCGCGAGTCGCTCCGCGAGCGCGAGACGTTGCGGCGCCTGGCCCCCCACCTGATCCGGCCGCTCCCCTTCTTGCTCCCGATCTATCGCGGCGCGAGCCGGGGTCTCATCAAGGTGAGGATCGGTCTCACGCTCTACGATTGGCTGACGCCGGAAACAGCGGCGGAGCGTGACCGGGTGCTCCGGCCGGAAGGCGCGCTGGCCCTCGAGCCCGAGCTCCGCACCGAAGACCTCAGGGGAGCGGGCTTCTACGTGGACGATCTGCTGCTCTCTCCGGAACGTCTCTGCCTGGAGAACATCCTCTCCGCCTGCCGGCACGGAGCCCGGGCGTTCAACTACGTGGAAGTGGAGGAAGTCCTCGTCGGCCCGAGAGGCATCGAGGGTCTCCGCGTCCGGGACCTCCTGACCGATCGGGTCCGGACCGTGCGCGGGCGGGTCGTCGTCAACGCGGCCGGTCCATGGGTGGACCGGATCCGCGCGATGGCTGGGCTCGCCGACAGGAGGGCTCGCGTCATCAGGACGACGAAAGGCATTCACTGTCTCCTGCCGCGGCTGACGGAGCACGCCGTGTACCTGGGAACGAAGGACGAGCGGATGATCTTCGTGATCCCGTGGAGAGAGTTCTCCCTGGTCGGGACCACCGACACGGACTTCGAAGGCGACCTCGATCGCCTCTGGGCCACGCGGGACGAGGTGACGTATCTTCTCGCAGAGGTCCGGCGGGTCCTTCCGGATCCGAGGGTGACGGCATCCAACATCCTGTACACCTATGCCGGGATCCGGCCTCTGACCCACGAGGGGGGGAAGTCTCCCTCCAGAGTCTCGCGGCAGCACCGCGTGTGGGAGGAAGGCCCCCACGGGATGTTCCTCACGATCACGGGGACGAAGTTGACCTGTTTTCGCAGCCTGGCCGAAAGGGTCGCCGACCTGGCGACGGCCCGGCTCGGACGCCGGGCGCCCTCGCGCACGGCTTTTCTCGCACTCGACGGGAGCGATGACAAGGTGCGTGGCTCCGTGGAGGCCCGGGCCTGGATGGACGTTTCCGGCGAGATGGCGGCGACGGGGCTCGGCCGCGAGACCCTGGAGATGCTCGTCGAGACCTACGGGCGCAACTACGTGCGCGTTGTGGACCTCGTCCGAAAGCTCCCGGACGGGGAACGCCGGCTCTGCCCCCGGAATCCCGAGATCGTCGCTCAGCTTCACTATGCGGTCACCGAGGAACTGACGGTCTCACTCCAGGACTTCCTGCTTCGTCGAACCGGCATCGGAACGAGCTCGTGCCAGGGGCTCGACTGCGCCGGGCCCATCGCGTCCCGGATGGCGGACCTCCTGGGGTGGAGCTCCCGGCGGCGGGAGGCCGAGCTGGTCGCGTACCACGACGCGGTTGCGCGAAGCCACCGGTTTCGGGATCGTTGAGGCGCGCCGGGCAAGGACGCACCTGTCTGGTAGCGGCCCACCGGGGCGGCGCGCTGCTCTGGCCGGAGAACAGCCTGTTCGCGTTCGGGAACTCCGTCGCCCTCGGGGTGGACTTCCTGGAGTGCGATGTCCACCTCAGCAAAGATGGGGAGGTGGTCGTGATCCACGATCCGACGCTTCCGCGGACGACCACGGGGACGGGCGCCGTGCGAGGGCGGACGCTTGCCGAGCTCCGGACGCTCAGGCTCCGTGACAAGGACGGGAGAGCCACGGACGAGATCGTTCCGACGCTGGATGACGTGGCGACCCTCGCCGCTCCCACGGGGATCGGGCTCCTGGTCGAGATCAAGGCGGATGCGCGGCGCGCTCGGTACCCGGGCATCGAGGAAAAAGCGCTGGCCGACCTCGACCGTCGCGGGATCACGGCCCGGACCATCCTCACGTCGTTCGAGGCCGATACGATCCGTCGCGTGCGCGAGCTTCGCCCCGACGTCCGGGTCGGCGCGCTCTACTCCCCGCGGACGATGAGGGGGCGGCGCGCGAGCGTGGGGTCGGAGTTCGAACGGCTGGCGAAAGCCGGGATCCTGTTCGTCGGGCTCCAGCACTCGCTGGTGACCCTCGAGGCCGTCGCCCTGGCGGCTCGAACGGGACTCCTGCTGGGGGCGTGGACCGTGAACGAAGCCGATGGTATCCGGCGATGCACGGATCTGGGGGTGGATGTCCTGATCACGGATCGCCCGGACTTGGCCAAAGCGTTGGTGCACCCATGAGGGAGGCAGCGAAATGTTCGGCCAGGCGGGGCCGGGCTACCCTTTGTGCGAGACTCACGGTCGCGAGGACTTAGAATCCCCTTTGAGATCAGGAGGTTTCCCGCGCTTGTCTTTGGCTCCCCGGTGTGATAGTTGTTTTGTTCACATGGTAGAGCCGTCCCCCTGGCGGGGCCTCGGCCTCGTGGCCAGTGCCGGCATCACCCTGGTGGTGGCGACGGCGGGCGGTGCCGTTGCCGGCTATTTCCTAGACGGCTGGCTCCAAAGTTCGCCGTGGCTCACCCTGATCGGGCTCGGCCTCGGCGTCGTCGTCGGGTTCAGAGAACTCGTTCGAACCATCAAGGCCGCCGAGCGCGAGGAGGAGAATGGATCGTAACCTGGTCGCGCGCGTGACAGGCGCCGGCGCCCTGGCGCTCGTGCCGATCTCGGCTGTAGCCTTTTCTTGGGCTGATCTTCCGGGACTCCTCGGCGTGCTCGCCGGGGGGGGCGTGGCCCTGGGGAACTTCCGCTGGCTCAGTACGGCAAGCCACCGGTTCCTGGCCCTCTTCCGGAGCGGGCGCGTTGAGCCTTGGGGGCTCGTGGGTTTCGGGCTCCGACACCTCTGCCTCTTTTCGGTGCTCGGGGTCCTGCTCTGGAGCGGGCACGTGCATCCAGTATGGCTGATGGTCGGCCTCTCGGTGCTTCCGCCGGTGCTCATTGTCGAGGCGCTTCGGAGGGCGGCGCTGAACCCGTAACCCGATGGAAGCGATCGAGCATCCGCCGCTCTTCGCGATCCCGGGCGTTCCAGACCACCTGACCTACACGTGGCTCGTGATGGTCATCCTGATCGTCGTGAGCGCCGCCGCCTCCCGCCGCCTCCAGCTCGTCCCGCGGGGGCTCCAGAATTTCATGGAGATCGTGCTGGAGCAGTTCCTGAGCCTCCTGGATGACGTGGTGGGGCACGACGGACGCCGGTATCTCCCCCTCATCGCGACGCTCGGCCTGTTCATCCTCACCTCCAATCTGCTGGGGCTCGTGCCGGGGCTCGTGGCGCCCACCTCCAACATCAACACCACGGCCGCCTGCGCGCTGATCGTGTTCTTCACCTACCACTGGATCGGGATCCGCAAGCAGGGGCTCGGGCGGTACCTGAAGCACCTCGGCGGCCCCGTCTGGTGGCTGGCGCCGCTCATGCTCGTCGTGGAGATCTTCAGCCACCTGGCCCGACCGCTCTCCCTCGCGCTTCGGCTGTTCGGCAACATGACCGGCGGTCACATTCTCCTGGCGGTCATAGTCTCGCTGACCCTGGGCCTGGCGAGCTGGGCGGCGGCCGGCTCGCTTCCAGGCGTGCTGCTCGGCCTGCCCGGCAGCGCGCTCCTGGTCCTCTTCACCGCCGGCTTCCTGCTCCCGCTCAAGATCCTGGTGGCCTTTCTGCAGGCCTTCATCTTCTGCATGCTCTCGATGCTCTACATCGCCGGTGCGATCGAAGAAGCCGAGCACCCTTGATGGCAGCGCGCCTTCTGCGCCGTGAACCCACGAAAGGAGGAGACGTCGTGCGACTTGTGTTCGTTCTGACGGTGGTGGCTGTGGCAGCGGTGTTGGCGGGGCCGAGCGGGGTGTGGGCCGCCGAGGCCGGGGCCTCGGGCGGTTGGGTGGGTCCCTTTGCGGTGATCGCGGCCGGGATCGGGATGGCCATCGCCTCCGGCCTGTGCGCTCTCGGGCAGGGCCGGGCCACCGCGAGCGCGGTGGACGCGATGGCGCGCCAGCCTGGCGCTGCTGGGCGGATCCAGACGGCCATGATAATCGGTCTCGCCTTGATCGAGTCGCTGGCCCTGTACGTCTTCGTTATCGCGGCGATCCTGCTTTTCGTGCAGCCCGTGAAATAGGCTCGCGGTGGGGGTGGCCCCCGAAGGGGAAGGGACCCGGCGCCCCCGCCGGGGACGGTGGTGATGAGACCTCGGTCGAACTTCAAGATTCCCAGGATCCCCGAGATGACGATTCGCCGTCTCTCGGTGTACACGCGATGCCTGCTTCAGCTGGAAGAGGACGGGGTCAAGACCATCTCCTCCGAGGAACTGGCAGAGCGCTTCAACCTCAACTCCGCCCAGGTGCGGAAGGACCTGGCCTACTTCGGCGAGTTCGGCGTCCGCGGCACCGGCTATTACGTCTCGGGCCTCAAAGCCGAGCTGCAGAAGATCCTGGGGCTCGATCGCGAGTGGCAGGTGGCCCTGGTCGGCTATGGGAACCTCGGGTCCGCGCTCTTCCACTACAAGGGGTTCACCCGCCAGGGATTTCGGATCACGGTGATCTTCGACGCCGATCCGCAGAAAGCCGGGCGGAGTGTCGAAGGCGTGCCGATCCTGTCACTCCGGGAGCTCTCGCAGGAGGCCAAGGGGCGGAATCTGCAGATCGGGATCATCGCCGTGCCGGCGGAGTCCGCCCAGGCCGTCGCGGAGCGGCTCGTCGCCGCGGGGGTGAAGGCGATCCTGAACTTCGCCCCCGCCCGCCTGAAGATTCCCAAGGACGTGCGGCTACAGAATGTGGACCTGTCCATCGAGCTGGAGACGCTCTCCTTTTATCTAGCTCAGGCGACCCGCTGACCGGCAGCGGTTGACGCCCTCTCGCTCTGGTGGTATGGGATTTGTGTCGTCGATGATCGTGCGGGCCCCACTCTCCCTGCTCGCGCGGTGGGCCCCGTTCCAAGCGCTCTCCGGGGCCTTCGCCAAGGGAGATCCCTGCCTCGTCGCGGACGGCCTGTGGGGGTCGTCGCGCGCGCTTACGGTCGCAGCGCTCCTACGCGAGTCGGGCGGCTCCGCGCTCGTCCTGGTGCCGGATCTGGCGGCGATCCGCCGGATGTGTCAGGACCTCCGGTTTTTCGCGACCGCCTTCGGTGATCCTCCCTCTCGCGTCGAGGAGTTTCCGCCTCCCCAGCCGTCGTTCTGGCGCGGCGGGCGGCAGCGGGAGGAGGAGGGTGAACGGGCCCTCGTCTGCCATCGGCTCCTCTCCGTGGAGCCGCTGACCATCGTCACGACACCGGCTGCCTGTGCCGCGCCGCTGATGGCCCCGGAGGAATTCCGGCGTCGCACGTTGTCGCTCGACGTCGGCGGCAGCTGGAGCCGGAAGGAGCTGCTGGAGCGGCTGGCGGCGGCGGGATACGAGCGCGTGGAAACGGTCGGAGAGGTCGGGCAGTGGAGCGTCCGCGGCGGGATCGTGGATATCTTCTCGCCGGTCCGGGAAGAGCCGGTGCGCGCGGAATTCTTCGGTGACGAGGTCGAGTCCCTCCGGTGCTTCGATCCGACCTCGCAGCGCGCCGTGGATGCGATCCGCTCCGTCCAGATCCTCCCCCTGACCCTCGGCGCGGACCCGCGCGCCACCCTCCTCTCCTACGTCCCCGCCGAGACTCCCACGATCCTGGACGGTCCGAGCCTCCTGGACGCCCCGCCGGATGATGCGCCCTCGCCGGTCCCGCTGGGCGAGCTCTTGAAGGGGCGCCAGCGGCTGGAGCTCGGCCTCCTGACTGCCGCGCCGCCCGAGCCCGGGGCCGCTCGGTATCGCCTCGAGACGCGATCCGTGGAGAGCTTCCGGGGGCAGTTCCGCCGGCTCGCGGCCGAGCTCGGCCAGTGGCTCTTGGAAGGGTTCACCGTGCGTCTCGTCTGCCAGGACGAGGGACAGGCCCGCCGCCTCAAGCAGATCCTCTTCGAGCACGGACTCGAGGCGCTGGAAGGTGCCGCGCTCGATGGACCGGAGAGGCTCGGGATCCTCGTCGGCGAGTGCGGGGAAGGATTCTCCGTTCCCGCGCTCGGCCTCATCGTCCTGACGGAAGGGGAGGTCTTCGGTGCCCGGCGCCGGACCTTGCGCCGTCCCCGCTACCAGCGGGGCACCGCCCTCAGCGCGTTCACGGACCTCGTGGTCGGCGACTTGGTCGTTCACGAGGAGCACGGGATCGGGCGATACCTGGGCTTGAAGACGCTGCCCGTGGACGGGCGTCAGGGGGATTTTCTCCTCCTAGAGTACGCCGAGGGGAACCGCCTCTACCTGCCGGTGGAGCGGCTCGGGGTGATCTCCAAGTACCTGGCTGGCGACGGTGCGGGGGCCCGCCTCGACCGGCTGGGAGGCATCTCCTGGCAGCGGGTCAAGGAAACGGTCCGGGCAGCGCTCCGCCAGATGGCGGAGGAACTCCTGAAGCTCTACGCGGCCCGTTCGGTGCTCGAGGGGCACGCCTTCGGCGGGGACACTCCCTGGCAGCGGGAGTTTGAGGCGACGTTCAGGTTCGAGGAGACGCGCGATCAGCTCCGGGCCATCGAGCAGGTCAAGGCCGACATGGAGCAGCCCCGCCCGATGGACCGACTGGTGGCGGGGGACGTGGGTTACGGCAAGACCGAAGTCGCCCTTCGGGCCGCCTTTAAGGCCGTCATGGACGGCCAGCAGGTCGCCGTCCTGGTGCCGACCACCATCCTGGCCCAGCAGCACTGGACGACCTTTTCGGAGCGTCTGGCCCCGTTTCCAGTCCGCGTGGAGCTCTTGTCGCGCTTTAGGTCGCCCAAGGAGCAGAAGGCGGTGGTGGCCGGCCTACGCCAGGGTACGGTGGACCTGGTCATCGGGACCCACCGTCTGCTCTCCCGGGACGTCGGCTTCCGGGACCTGGGGTTGCTCATCGTGGACGAAGAGCACCGGTTCGGGGTGTCGCACAAGGAACGGATCAAGCAGCTCCGAAAGGCCGTGGACGTGCTGACGCTGACCGCCACCCCTATCCCGCGCACGCTCTATATGTCGCTGGCCGGGGTGCGCGACCTTTCGGTGATCGAAACGGCCCCCCCGGACCGCCTTCCCGTGGAAACCGTGGTCGTCCCGTTCAGTCGAACGCTGATCCGCGAGACCATCGAGCGAGAGGTCGCTCGGGGAGGTCAGGTCTTCTTCGTTCACAATCGCGTCCAGTCGCTTCCCTCGATGACCGCGTTCATCCAGCGGCTCCACCCGCGGGCGCGGGTCGTGATGGCGCACGGCCAGATGCGGGAGAAGGACCTGGAAGAGGTGATGCTGCGCTTCGTGAGCGGCCAGGCCGATGTGTTGGTGTCCACGGCCATCGTCGAGTCGGGTCTCGACATTCCAGCCTCGAACACCATCGTGGTCAACCGGGCCGATCGCTTCGGGCTCGCCCAGCTCTACCAGCTGCGGGGCCGCGTCGGGAGGGAGCGTCAGCAGGCGTACGCCTACCTGCTGATCCCGGCGGATGGCCGGATAGACGAGACGGCCCAGAAACGCCTCGCCGTCATCCAGGAGCTGACCGAGCTGGGCTCGGGCTTCCGGCTGGCGCTCCGGGATCTGGAGATCCGGGGGGCCGGGAATCTGCTCGGGGCCGCGCAGCACGGGCACATCGCCGCGGTGGGTTTCGATCTGTATTCAAAACTTTTGGCAGAGGCCGTGCGAGAATTGAAGGGAGGTCCCGCGGAGGAGGCTCCCGAGACGGTCGTGACCGTGGAGGTCGAAGCCCTGCTGCCCGAGGCCTACGTGCCCGAGGTGAGCCAGCGCCTGGCCCTCTACAAGCGCCTCGCCGGGATCACGCGCTCGGAGGAGATCGCGGAGGTCCGCGACGAGCTGCGGGATCGGTTCGGTCCGCTCCCGGCCCCGGTCGCGCGGCTCCTCGAGATCGTCGAGATCCGGACGGCGGCACGGGCGCTGGGGATCGAGCGGGTGGAGGCTAAAGGGGGGAGGGTCCACCTGACCTTCGCGCCCTCGACCCCGGTCTCGCCCGAGCGGCTCCTCCGCGCCGTTCGTGCCCACCCCGCAAAGCTTCGCCTGAAAAAAGAGTTCGTCGTGGAGGCCACGGTCCCGGCCGAGCCCTGGCCCGCGGTCCGACAGGCCCTCGGCGAGCTCCTGGCCGCCTTTTGATGAACACGCATCGGGCCGTTTGCCGCCTGGTCCCCCTCCTCCTGGTCACGTCGCTGGGTGCGGAGGGGTGCGGGTGGCTCTCGCGCGAGACGCCGGCTCCCGCCGGTTCGGTCTCGGAGGCCGTCCGAGAAACGCAGGCGAGGGCGCGGGCGGCCGTCGCGCCGCCTCCCCCGGCCGCCCCCGTTGCGCTCCCCGAGGGGCCAGACGTCCTGGACCGCGTGATCGCGGTGGTCAACAGCGACGCCATCACCTTGAGCGACCTGCAGGAAAACCTTGCCGCCTACCTCTACGAGTCTAGGCAGTCGGCAAAACCGGAGCCGGCGCAGGAGCAAGAGCTCAAGGAGCGTCTGCTGAAGCGCATGATCGAAAACCGCCTCCAGCTTCAGGAGGCCACGCGGGAGCAGGTCACGGTGGAGGACACCGAGGTCGATGAGCAATTGGCCGACGTGATGAAGCGGACCAACGCGACGAGCCAGGAGGAGTTCGACAAACTCCTCAAAGCCCAGGGGCTGATGCTGGAGGGGGTCAAGAAACGGCTTCGGGAGCAGCTGTTGATCCAGAGGGTGGTCCACCGGAAGGTCCAGCTCCGGGTTTCCGTGACGGAGGAGGAGATCGAGCAGTACCTCTTCGAGAACCGGGAGAAGCTGGAGACGGGGCTCTCCTACCATGCCCGCCACATCCTCGTCGCGCCCGACCCCCCGGGGCAGGAAGCGGCGTGGGAGGCAGCCCGGGGCCGCGCCGAGGAGGTCTGGGCCAAGGTCCGCGCGGGGGAGGATTTCGCCGAGCTGGCCCGACAGTTTTCGAATGATCCCGCGGCGAAGGAGGGAGGGGACCTCGGCGAGCTGAAGCAGGGGGAGCTGGCCCCCGACCTGGAGGGACAGATTCTCCGCTTGCGGCCGGGGGAGGCGTCGGCGCCCTACCGCTCCAAGCTGGGCTTTCACATTTTCAAGCTCGAGTGGAAAGAGGGGCTCTCGGGAGAGACGCTGGCACAGACCAAGCGGCAGATACGGGATATCCTCTTTCGGCAAAAGTATGCCGCCCGGCTGGCGGCTTGGCTCGAGGAGATCAGAAAGCGCGCCATCATCGAAGTCCGGCTGTGAGAAAAATAGTTGACAAGCCTGACGGCGGTGTGGGAGCATGGGATCGTACTCGTCGTAGGATCCCGCATAAAAATTAAAACCCACCCGTGGAAATAATCTCACAAGGCGTTTCTTGAGGGAGCCTCACAGAGCGACTTTGTCTGGTCGAATTCACGTCCTCCCGCCGTTCGGCGGGATCTCGACAAGGAGTCATTGGATGCCTACCCGCCCCCACCGACATCGCCCGGCCGTCCGTTCTTTTAATGTCCCGCCGCCATGCTCGGCGAGGCTCAGAGGCCAGGAGGTAAGAGGATGAACCTCTCGGAGCTGAAAGAGAAGACGATCTCGGAGCTGAACACGATCGCCAAGGACCTGAGCGTCCAGGGGTTCAGCGGTCTCAGGAAGCAGGAGTTGATCTTCAAAATCCTCCAGAGCCAGGCCGAGAAGGACGGCCTCATCTTTGCCGAGGGCGTGCTGGAGGTCCTTCCCGACGGGTTCGGCTTCCTGCGAGCTCCCGACTACAATTACCTTCCGGGCCCCGACGACATCTACGTCTCTCCCTCCCAGATCCGACGGTTCGACCTGAGGACCGGCGACACGATTTCCGGGCAGGTCCGGCCGCCGAAGGATACCGAGCGCTACTTCGCCCTGCTGAAGGTGGAGGCCATCAACTTCGAGACCCCCGATGCGGCCCGGGAGAAGATCTTTTTCGACAACCTCACCCCGCTCTACCCCATGGAGCGGATCCGGCTGGAGCACGAGGGGGACGAGCTGACCACCCGGGTCATGGATCTCCTCACGCCGATCGGCAAAGGCCAGCGCGGTCTCATCGTGGCGGCGCCGCGCACCGGCAAGACGATGATGCTCCAGAACCTGGCCCACGCGATCGCCAAGAACCATCCGGAGGTGTACCTGATCGTCCTCCTCATCGACGAGCGCCCGGAAGAGGTGACCGACATGCAGCGCTCGGTGAAGGGGGAGGTCATCTCATCCACCTTCGACGAGCCGCCGCAACGGCACGTCCAGGTGGCGGACATGGTCATCGAGAAGGCCAAGCGACTCGTCGAGCACAAGCGCGACGTGGTGATTCTACTGGACTCCATCACGCGGTTCGCCCGCGCCCACAACGCGATCATCCCCTCATCGGGGAAGGTCCTCTCCGGCGGCCTGGACGCGAACGCGCTCCAACGCCCCCGGCGCTTCTTCGCCCAGGCGCGGAACATCGAAGAAGGCGGCTCGCTGACGATCATGGCCACGGCCATCGTGGACACCGGCAGCCGCATGGACGACGTCATCTTCGAGGAATTCAAGGGCACAGGTAACATGGAGGTCCACCTGGATCGCCGCCTGATGGACAAGCGCATCTTCCCCTCCATCAACATCGAGCAGTCGGGGACCCGGAAGGAGGAGCTGTTGCTGGAAAAGGACGAGCTCTCGAAGGTCTGGCTCCTCCGCAAGGTCCTGTCCCAGCTGAACCCGGTCGAGGCCATGGAGCTCCTGCTCGACAAGCTCAAGCTGACCAAGTCCAACAAGGAGTTTCTCAACGCCATGAACCAGCTGGGGTAGGGTGCCCGCCCCGGGGCGAAGCCCCGATTACCCCTGAAATTCCTTGCGTTTTCCCCGCACTGCTGCTAGAGTTAGGTGTTCCTGAGGAGGTGCGCCGTGAAGGCGGGCATTCATCCTGAATACGTCGAGGCAACGATCACGTGTGCGTGCGGGGAGGTCGTCCACACCCGCTCCACCCATCCCCAGATTCGGGTGGAAGTGTGCTCCAAGTGCCACCCCTTCTTCACCGGAAAGCAAAAGCTGGTGGACACGGCCGGTCGGGTCGAGCGCTTCCAGCGGAAGTACAAGAGGAAAACCGCGACAGAGGGGTGAGATCCGCCTCGGCGGCTTGCCGCCTGCCGGGTCGGGGAGGATGTCGGTCCTGGGGCTCTGTCCCTCGGCGCTGATTCTTTCGAGTCGTTCCGGTCCCGCCTTTCGCGTTCCCCCGCCCGCGCTCCTCCCGGTCCCGAGTGCCCGCTCTTGCCAGGTGAGGTTCCGGAATGTTTGAGAGGCTGCGCCAGATCGAAGAACGGTACCGGGAACTC
Organism: Candidatus Rokuibacteriota bacterium; assembly: GCA_023248995.1. Lineage (GTDB taxonomy): Bacteria > Methylomirabilota > Methylomirabilia > Rokubacteriales > CSP1-6 > JAHFDN01. The sequence goes on along the minus strand of JAHFDN010000009.1, from coordinate 7,575 downwards.
TCCCGCCTGTTGGCCGACCCACAGGTGATCGCGCAGCCCGCGGAATACGCGCGCCACGCCAAGGCGGCGAGCGATCTCGGCCTCGTGGTGGACCGCTTCGACGAGTACAAAGCGGTCCTCGCACGGATCGGCGAGGCGCGGCACATCCTGGCTGAGGAGACGGATCGGGAGCTCTGCGAGCTGGCTCAGTCCGAGCTGGACGAACTCACCCGTCGTCAGGCCGCCCTCGAGGAGGAGCTCAAGCGACTTCTGACCCCTCGGGACCCCAACGACGAGCGGAACGTCTTCATGGAAATCCGGGCTGGCGCCGGCGGTGACGAGGCCGGGCTGTTCGCCGCCGACCTGTTCCGCACGTACTGGAAGTACGCAGAGCGTCAGGGCTGGAAGGTAGAGGTCGTGGATCGCCACCCGACCGGCGTGGGGGGGGTCAAGGAAGTCATCCTGTTCATCCAGGGCAAGGGCGCCTGGAGCCGGCTCAAGTTTGAGCGCGGGGTCCATCGCGTCCAGCGGGTGCCGGTGACCGAGTCCTCGGGGCGGATCCACACCTCGACGGTGACCGTGGCGGTCCTGCCCGAGGCCGAGGATGTGGAAATCCAGGTGAAGGAGCAGGATCTCAGAGTGGACGTGTACCGCTCCTCCGGCCCCGGCGGGCAGGGGGTGAACACCACGGATTCGGCGGTCCGGATCACGCACATCCCCACCGGCCTCGTGGTGACCTGCCAGGACGAGCGCTCCCAAATCAAGAACCGGGCCAAGGCCACGCGGGTGCTGAAAGCGCGGTTGCTCGAGCGCGCCCAGGAGGATCAGCGGGCCCAGATCGCGGCCGACCGGCGCAGTCAGGTGGGGACCGGAGAGCGGAGCGAGCGAATCCGGACCTACAACTTCCCGCAGGCGCGCGTCACCGATCATCGGATCAACCTGACCCTCCACAAGCTGCCCGCTGTCCTGGATGGGGATCTGGACGAGTTGATCGAGGCGCTCCAGGCCGCCGACCAGGCCGAGCGCATGGCGCAGATGGCGATATGACGCTGCTCGCCCCTGCGCCGACCGTCGGTCGTTTGCTGGCCGAGGGGGCCGCCCTCCTTGAGAGCCAAGGGCTGCCCGCGGCGCGCCAGGAGGCGGAGTGGCTGCTGGCGGCCGCACTGGGGATCGATCGGTTCCGGCTCTACCTGGAGCCGGGCCGCGCGGTTTCCGGCGAGATCGTCCGAGGATTCAGGAGGCAGGTCGAGCGCCGCGCGCGGCACGAGCCTCTCCAGCACATCGTGGGCTTCGAAGAGTTCCGGGGCCTTCGCCTGAAGACGTCTCCCGCGGCGTTGATCCCGCGCCCGGAGACCGAGCTGCTCGTCCTATGGGCGCTCGAGCTCGCTCTACGGCACGGACCCTGGGCGATCGCGGTGGACGTCGGGACCGGGACGGGCGCGATCGCCTGCGCCCTGGCCGCGGCGGCCCCCGACCTGGAGGTGGTGGCGGTGGAGCGCTCTGCGGGGGCGCTGGCCCTCGCGGGGACGAACATCGCCGCCCTGGGTCTCGGAGGGCGGGTGCGCCTGGTCGCCGGTGATCTTCTCGAGCCCCTGGGGGGTCTGATCAACGCCGTTGATCTTGTCGTAGCCAATCCGCCGTACATCCCCACGGGTGACCTGCCGGGTTTGCCTGCCGAGGTCCGCGACTGGGAGCCACGCCAAGCGCTCGACGGCGGCCCCGATGGGATGGATGTGCACCGGCGCCTCGTCCCCCAGGCTGCCCGGCTTCTCCGGCCCGGCGGGTGGCTCCTGATGGAGATGGGGGAGCGTCAGGCGGAAGAGCTCGGGCGGGTCATGGTGGCCGCCTCCTTTGAGGAGATCGGGGTGCGAAGGGATTTGCGGGGGGTCGAACGGATGATCGGCGGAAGGAAGGGCCCTTAATGGCGAGCCTCGAGATCGAGGGAGGGGTCCGGCTCAAGGGACAGGTCCCGTCCAGCCCCGCCAAGAATGCCGCGCTCCCCGCCCTGGTGGCCTCGCTGCTGACGGCGGAGCCGGTCGTGCTGGAGAACCTGCCCGCCCTGGCCGACGTGAGGACGATCAGCCAGCTCTTGGAGCGCCTGGGCGCCGAACTCTCCCAGGAGCCGGACGGGGCCACGCGGGTACAGGTGCGGCAGGTGAAGAGCCACGAGGCGCCGTACGAGCTGGTTTCCACCATGCGCGCGTCGGTGCTCGTTCTCGGACCCCTCCTGGCGAGGACGGGGCTGGCCCGGGTCGCCCTTCCCGGCGGCTGCGCCATCGGGCTTCGGCCGATCGACCAGCACCTGAAGGGGCTCAAGCGCCTCGGCGCCGACATCGGGATCCAGAATGGCTATGTGGAGGCGCGCTCGAGCCGGTTCAAGGGCTGTCGGATGACGCTGGACCTCGTCACGGTGACGGGCACCGAAAACCTGATGATGGCCGCCGTGCTCGCCGAAGGCACGACGGTGATCGAAAACGCCGCCCGGGAGCCGGAGGTCGTGGACCTCGCCCGCCTGCTGGAGGCCATGGGCGCCAGGATCGAAGGCGCAGGGACGGAACGGATCGAGATCCTGGGAGTCCCTGAGCTGGGCGGCTGCCGCCACCGGGTCATCCCGGATCGCATCGAGACGGGAACTCTGCTGGTGGCCGGCGCCATCACGGGCGGTGATGTAACCGTGACAAACGCCGCGCCTCGAAATCTCTCGGCGCTCCTGGCGAAGCTCGAGGAGGCCGGTGCCCTCCTGGAGGTCGGGGAAGACTGGGTCCGCTGCCGGGGGCCGGAGCGGCCGTCCCCGACCGACGTGATCACCAGCCCGTTTCCGGGCTTCCCTACGGACATGCAGGCGCAGGTGATGAGCCTGCTGGGCCTGGCGGACGGTCTCTCGCGGATCACGGAGACGATCTTCGAGAACCGGTTCATGCACGCGGCGGAGCTGAATCGGATGGGGGCGCGGATCGAAATTGACGGTGCGACGGCCCTCGTCCAAGGCGTGTCGCACTACCAGGGAGCTCCCGTGATGGCGACCGATCTCCGCGCGTCCGCCTCGCTGGTCCTGGCAGGCCTGGCGGCCAAGGGGAGGACCGAGGTTTCGCGCGTGTATCACCTGGACCGGGGCTACGAGCGGCTCGAAGCCAAGCTCCAGGCACTCGGTGCCCGGATCCGGCGAATCCCGTGAACAAGCCGCTCACGCTGGCGCTGCCGAAAGGCCGGCTGCTCGCCCCAGCCCTCCAGATGCTGCGGAGCATGGGGCTCGACGGCGTGGAGGCCGACTCGCGGAAGCTGATTTTTGCCGACGAGCGGCGCGGCCTCCGATTCTTGATCCTGAAGCCGGCCGACATCCCGACCTATGTCGAGTACGGCGCGGCGGATCTGGGGATCGTGGGGAAGGACATCCTCATGGAGCAGGAACCCGATGTCTACGAGCCGCTGGACTTGGGCTTCGGCTTCTGCCGGCTGGTCGTGGCGGAGCCGCTCACGCTCTGGGAGCGGGACGATCCGGCCAAGTGGTCGTGGGTGCGCGTGGCCACCAAGTACCCCACCTTGACCGAGCGCTACTTCTCCGAGCGGGGAATCCAGGTGGAGATGATCCGGCTGGACGGCTCGATCGAGTTGGCCCCCCTGGTCGGCTTGGCCGAGCGGATCGTGGATCTCGTCCAGTCCGGGGAGACGCTCCGGGCCAACGGCCTCGTGGAGGTCGCGGAGATCATGCGGTCCACCGCCCGCCTGATCGTGAACCGCGCCTCCCTCAAGACCGGGTACTTGCCGGTCAGCCAGCTCATCGAACAGATGAAGAAGCAGGTGGCGCGCCCATGACGTGCCGTCGGCTGGAAGTCCGCGCGCTGGGAATCCCCGGGGTCCTGAGCGCCCTGGATCGGTCGCTCGGGGGGGTGGATCCCGAGATCCACGGTCAGGTGGAGGGGATCTTGTCGGCCGTCAGAGCGCGTGGGGATGCCGCCCTGCTTGAGTTCACGGAGCGCTTCGACGGAGTCCGACTGTCCGCCGCCGAGCTGGCCGTCACCCCCGGCGAGTACGAGGCGGCCGAGAGGGCGGTTGGGGCCGAGACGCTTCGGGCGCTCCGCTACGCCGCCGATCGTATCGAGGCGTTTCACCGTCACATGCTGCCCCGGTCCTGGTGGGTGGAGGACGCCAACGGCTCCGTGCTCGGGCAGCAGGTCCGTCCGCTGGAGCGGGTGGGCGTCTACGTCCCCGGTGGCCGCGCGGCTTACCCCTCCACGGTCCTGATGACGGTCATCCCGGCGCGCGTAGCCGGCGTCCCGGAGATTGTTCTCGTCTCGCCGCCGGCGTCGGACAAGTCGCTGAACGCCGCGGTTCTCGCGGCCGCGCGGATCGCCGGGGTCACGGAGGCCTACCGGATCGGCGGGGCGCAGGCCGTCGCCGCCCTGGCCTGGGGGACCCAGACCATCCGCCGCGTGGACAAGGTCGTTGGGCCCGGCAACATGTACGTCCAGTTGGCCAAGAGCAAGGTGTTCGGCCAGATCGGAATAGATATGATGGCCGGCCCAAGCGAGGTCGTCGTGGTGGCCGACGCGGAGGCGGACCCCGCGTGGGTCGCCGCCGATCTCCTCGCCCAGGCCGAGCACGACCCCATGGCGCGCGCGGTGCTCCTGACGCCGGCTCCCGGCCTCGTCGAAGGCGTGGCCCGGGCGCTGGAGGAGCAGCTGGCCGGGCTCCCGCGCAGCACGATCGCCCGGAAGGCGCTCGAGAACCACGGGGCCCTGGTCCTGACCCGGGACCTCGACGAGGCGATGGCCATCGCCAACGCCCTGGCCCCCGAGCATCTCGAGCTCCAGGTCGGGGATCCTTTTTCCCTGCTGCCCCGGGTGCGTCACGCCGGGGCCATCTTCCTTGGTCGCCACACCCCCGAGGTGGTCGGTGACTACGTGGCGGGGCCGAACCACGTCCTGCCCACGGGGGGCACCGCCAGATTTTCCTCGGCCCTCGGCGTCGAGGACTTCGTCAAGCGTTCCAGCCTCATCCACTATTCCACGGCGAGTCTGAGGGAGGCCTGGCCGCACGTCCTAGAGCTCACGCGGGTCGAAGGACTCCAGGCTCACGGCGCCGCGGCGGCGATCCGTCTCCCCGAGCGAGGACGATCATCATGAGCCGAATCACCCGACCGGAACAGCCGGATGTGCCGCGGCCACCCGAGCCCTCTCGAGCCCGGGTCGCGCGTATCGAGCGGAAGACGCGGGAGACCGAGGTCCTGCTCCAGCTCAACCTGGACGGCACCGGGATCTCCAAGGTGGAAACCACGATCCCGTTCTTGAACCACATGCTCGAGGCGTGGGCCAAGCACGGCCTGATGGATCTCACGGTGGACGCCCGGGGCGACACGGAGGTGGACCTGCATCACACGGTCGAGGACGTCGGGATCTGCCTGGGCAAGGCGTTCAAGGAAGCGATCGGGGACAAGAAGGGAATCGTTCGCTACGGGGTCGCGTCCATCCCCATGGACGAGGCGCTGGTGTCCGGCAGCGTGGACATCTCGGGGCGGCCCTTCCTGGTCTTCAACGTCCCGCTCATGCGGACCCGGGTGGCGAACTTCGACCTGGACCTCCTGAAGGACTTCTTCCGGGCGTTCGCCTTCAACGGGGACCTCACGCTCCACGTCAACCTCCACTACGGGGAGAACCTCCACCACATCGCCGAAGCGGTGTTCAAGGCCGCGGGGCGCGCCCTGGCCGAGGCTACGCGTCTCAACCCGCGGATCGAAGGCGTGCTTTCCACCAAGGGGAACTTGTAACGGCCATGATCGCGATCGTGGATTACGGCAGGGGCAACCTCGGCAGCGTTGAGAAGGCGCTGGCGCGCGTCGGCATGGAGGCCCTCGTGACCGAAGACCCGCGCGTGGTCGAGGACGCGGAAGCGGTGGTGCTGCCCGGCGACGGCGCCTTCCACGACGCGATGGCGAGCCTCGAGCGCCTGGCGTTGCTGGCGCCCCTCCGCCGGGTGCTGGAAGGCGGGCGCCCCTTCCTGGGGATCTGCCTCGGCTACCAGCTCCTGTTCTCCGAAAGCGAGGAATTCGGTCAGGGCAAGGGGCTCGACCTGATCCCGGGAGTGGTCCGGCGCTTCCCCAAGGGGCTCAAGGTCCCCCACATGGGATGGAACCGGGTCCATCACGCGGGCGACCTGGCGATCTTCGACGGGATCCCGAGCGGCGCCTACTTTTACTTCGTCCACTCCTATTACCCGGAGTTGCTGGACGGCACGCTCGGGGTGGCCACGTGCACCTACGGAGTGAGCTTCCCGGCCGCCATCGGCAGAGGCAACCTCTTTGCCACTCAGTTCCACCCCGAGAAAAGCCAGCGGTGGGGGCTCCGCCTGATCGAGAACTTCGCCGCCTTCGTGAAGGGCCAGCGGGGATGATGGTGATCCCCGCGGTGGATCTGCGCGGCGGCCGATGCGTTCGGCTCGTGCAGGGGCGGCCGGAGGCCGAGACGGTCTTCTCCGACGACCCCGTCGCGGTGGCGCGATCCTGGGCGCTCCGGGGCGCTCCGAGGCTCCACGTGGTGGACCTCGACGGGGCCTTCGCCGGCTCGCCAATGCAGACCGGGCTCATCGGGGAGATTGCCCGGAGCGTCCGGATCCCGCTGGAGGCCGGAGGCGGCCTGCGAAACCTCGAGTCCGTCGAGGCGATTCTGGCGGCCGGGGCCCGGTGGGCGCTCGTGGGGACCCGCGCCGCGCTTGATCCCGTGTTCCTGGCCGAGGCGTGCCGTCTCTTTCCCGGCAGGATCATCGTCGCCGTGGATGCCTCCGATGGGCAAGTCGCCGTGGATGGCTGGACTCGGCGCCTCGACGTCCAAGCGGCGGAGCTCGCCCGGCAGGCTCGCGAGGCCGGCGCCGCCGAGCTTCTCTACACCGACATTGCCCGGGACGGCACCCAGTCCGGCCCCAACCTGGCGAGCACGGAAGCTCTCGCGCGCGCGGCGGGCCTCCCGCTCCTGGCCTCAGGCGGGGTCGGGAGCCTGGAGGACCTGAAGCGGCTGGCGCGGATCCCCGGGGTGATCGGGGCCGTTGTCGGGCGGGCGCTCTACACGGGCGCCGTCGACCTGGAAGCAGCGCTGGCCGAGGTGGGGGCGTGCTAGCCAAGCGCATCGTCCCGTGCCTGGACGTCAAGGACGGACGGATCGTCAAGGGGGTCCGGTTTCTGGATCTCCGCGATGCCGGCGATCCGGTGGCGGCCGCGCGCGCGTACGACGCGCAGGGGGCGGACGAGCTGGTGTTCTTGGATATCACCGCCTCCCATGAGGGGCGCGCCATCATGCTCGACGTGGTCCGGCGCACGGCGGAGGGGATCTACATGCCCCTCACGGTCGGTGGAGGCATTCGCGGAGTTGACGAGATCAGGACGCTGCTCCGCGCGGGAGCGGACAAGGTCTCGTTGAATACGGCTGCGCTCGAGCGGCCGGGGTTGATCCGCGAGGCCGCGGAGCGGTTCGGCAGCCAGTGCATCGTCGTGGCGATTGATGCCAAGCGCGATGGATCGGGAGCCGCGCAGAACGGGCGGTGGACCGTCTATAGTCACGGTGGTCGCCGTCCCGCGGGCCGGGACGCGGTGACCTGGGCGCGGGAGGT
>JAHFDN010000041.1 GCA_023248995.1 Candidatus Rokuibacteriota bacterium | reverse complement strand
ACGAGCGGGTCTTCGCCTCGTGAGTGACGAGCGCCTGTTAGTCATCGACGGCCCCTCGCACCTCTACCGCGCCTACCACGCCATCGGCTACCTGTCGACCTCGCGCGGCGTGCCGAGCCACGCCGTCTTCGGCATGAGCGTCATGCTCTGGAAGCTCCTGCGCGAGGAGCAGCCCGACTACGCGGCCGTGGCCTGGGACGCGCCCGGACCCACCTTCCGCCACGAGGCCTTCGAGGCGTACAAGATCCAGCGTCCCGGGATGCCGGACGATCTGGTCCGGCAGATCCCGCACGTCAAGGCGCTCTTCGAGGCGCTCCGGATCCCGCTCCTGGAGATGGCCGGCTACGAGGCCGACGACATCCTGGGCACCGTCGTGGATCGGGTCCGCGACTTGCCGGTGGACGTGGTGCTGGTCACCGGCGACAAGGACATGCTCCAGCTCGTCGGACCCAGGGTGCGCGTCCTCTCGGCGACGTCCAAGGGCGACCGCGTGCTGTTCGACGAGGGCCAGGTGAGGGAGAAGTGGGAGGTCGAGCCCGCCCAGATTCCCGATCTGCTCGCGCTGATGGGCGACTCCGTTGACAACATTCCGGGCGTGCCCGGGGTCGGGGAGAAGACGGCGGTGAAGCTGCTCCGCCAGTTCGGCAGCGTGGAGCGGCTCTACCAGAACCTCCCGCTGGTGGCGGGCAAACTGCGCGAGGTCCTCGCGACCAACCGGAAGCAGGCGCTCTTGTCGCGCGAGCTGGCCACAGTGAGCACGCGGGTGCCCTTGGCCCTGGACCTCGAGGCCTTGCGCCGCCGGGAGCCCGACTGGGAGCGGCTCCGCGGGCTCTGGACTGAGATGGAATTCTCGACTCTCTTGAAACAACTTCCCCAACCCGCCGTCCTGGTCTCGCAGGAGCCGGTCCCGCTTCTTTCCTCGCCCGAGTCATTCACCGCCTACGTCCGATCGCTCTCCCCTACCAGCGCGCTCGCCGTGGAGTGGGTCGGAGAGGGTGGCCCTCCCGATCCCGCGCTCCGCGGGCTTGCCTTCTTTCACCCCGAGATCGGCCCCGCCTTCTTCCCTCTCGGAGAGCGCCTTCCGCCCCTCGACGGGCGCCTCCTCATCGGCCACGACGTGAAGCTCCTCCTCCAGTGGGCGCTCCGCCGCGGCGAGCCTTCCATCCGGTTCGAGGATTCCGCTGTGGCCGCTTACCTGCTGAATCCCGCCCGCACCAGTTACCGGCTGGAGGAGATCTGTCTCGAGGCGTTTGGAGAGGGTCCTTCCGCGGCGCCCGACGCCGACGCGCCGGCCGAGACCATCGCCGCGATTGCCGGGGAGAGGGCGCGCTGGATCTGGCGCTACTGGAAACACGCTCACGCCCTCCTCGAGGACGCCGGGCTCAGGCCACTCTACGAAGACGTTGAACGGCCGCTGGTTTCCGTCCTCGCCCGGATGGAGCTCGCGGGCATCCGCGTGGCTCCCGAGGGGCTGGAAGCCTTTGCCAAAGAGCTGGAGCGCGAGCTCGACAACCTCACGCGTGAGATCCACCGGCTGGCCGGGGAGCCCTTCAACATCGGCTCGCCCAAGCAGCTCGGCCAGATCCTCTTCGAAAAGCTGAAACTCCCGCCGGTCAAGCGAACCAAGACCGGCTACTCGACCGACGCCGACGTCCTCGAGGAGCTGGCGCTCGGCCATCCGCTCCCCCAGAAGGTCCTCGAGCACCGGACGCTCGCCAAGCTCAAGTCCACCTACGCGGACACCCTGCCGGGGCTCGTCCATCCGGCCACGGGCAGGGTCCACACGTCCTTCAACCAGCTCGTCACCGCGACGGGACGGCTGTCCTCTTCGGACCCAAATCTGCAGAACATCCCGATCCGGACCGAGCTCGGGCGGCGCATCCGGGAGGCCTTCGTCCCCGAGCCGGGCTTCCGCTTCCTCGCTGCCGACTATTCGCAAATCGAACTCAGAATCCTCGCCCACCTTTCAGGCGAGGAGTCGCTGGTCGAGGCCTTCAGCCGCGGTGAGGACATCCATGCGCGGACGGCCGCCGAAGTCTTCAAGGTCGCGCCCCACGCCGTGACTGCCGAGATGAGGCGCGTGGCGAAGGGAATCAACTTCGGGGTCATTTACGGCATCTCGGCCTTCGGCCTCTCCCAGGCGGCGGGGGTGGACCAGAAGGCCGCGCGGAAGTATCTGGACGATTACTTCGCCCGCCACCAGAAGGTGAAGGCCTATCTCGACGGTGCGCTCGCCGAAGGACGGGAGAAGGGCTACGTGACGACGCTCCTTGGTCGGCGCCGCTACCTGCCCGAGCTCACCTCGTCGAACCCGAACGCGCGTGGCATGGCCGAGCGCATGGCCATGAACGCCCCGGTGCAGGGGTCGGCGGCCGACCTGATCAAGATCGCCATGGTCCGGATGGCCGCGGCGTTGCAGACGAGGAAGCTCCAGAGCCGGATGCTGCTGCAGGTCCACGATGAGCTGCTCTTCGAGGCGCCCGAGAACGAACTCGCCACCCTGGAGCGCCTGGCCCGCGAGATCATGGAGGGGGCGATGACCCTTGCCGTGCCGCTCCGGGTGGACATCAAGGCCGGCCTCACTTGGGCCGAGGTCTGAAGGGGATCCGGGATCAGCCTCGCTCCACCTCTGGGCATTTGCCCCGTGTGGGGATATGCCCTAGCATGAAGACATCAATGAAGCGGCGATTTCTGCTGGTGGGGCTGACGGGAGGGATCGGCACCGGGAAGAGCACGGTGTCGCGGATGTTCCGCGATCTCGGGTGCCTGATTGTCGACGCCGACCTCCTCGCGCGCGAGGTCGTCGAGCCCGGCGAGCCGGCCTACGACAAGATCGTGGCCGAGTTCGGGAAACAGATCCTCGAGGCCGACGGCCGGATCGACAGGAAGAAGCTGGGGGCGCTGGTCTTCGCCGATCCCGCCAAGCGGAAGCGGCTGGAGGAGTTCACCCATCCGGAGATCAGGCGGCGCCAGGCGGGGGTCCTGGCCGAGCTCGTGACCGAGGGGTTCGAGGGGCTCGTGGTTTTCGACGCGGCGCTGCTCGTGGAGACGGGCGGCGCCCAGAACACGGATCGCCTCGTGGTCGTGTCGGCCAACGAGGCCACGCAGCTGAAACGGCTCGTGCTCCGCGACGGCATCTCCGAAGCCGAAGCGCGCCGGAAGCTCGGGAGCCAGATGCCGCTCGCCCTAAAAGTGAGGCAGGCCCACCACGTCGTGGACAACTCCGGGACCCCGGAGGAGACCGAGCGCCAGGTCCGGCATGTCTACCAGGCTCTCCTCGCCGATCTCGCCGCTCTCCAGGCGGGCTCCTCGTGACCACGACCGGCCGGCGCCGGGCCCTGGGCCAGCACTTCCTCCGGGATCCCGGTGTCACCCGTGCGATCGTTGACGTCGCGTCTCTGACGCCGGCGGACCTCTGCGTCGAGATCGGCCCCGGAGAGGGCGCTTTGACCTTCCGCCTGGCCCAGCATGCCGGCCGGCTCTTGGCCCTCGAGGTTGACGAGGCGCTGATCGCAGCGCTTCGGCCGCGGCTCGCCTCGCTGCCGCACGTCGAGCTCCGCCACGCGGACGCCCGCCGGTTCGAGTACACGACGCTGCCCGCGCTCAGGCCCTCGCCGGGGGGCCGGGTCGTGGTGGTGGGGAATCTTCCCTACAGCGTCTCCAAGCCGATCCTCGAGCGGCTCGTCGAGGCCCGTACGGCGATCTCCGAGATCGTCCTCACGCTGCAGAAGGAGGTCGCCGAACGGGTGGCAGCGGCACCCGGCGGCAAGCGCTACGGCGCCCTCTCGGTGCTCACCCAGCTCTACTGCGAGGCCCGCGTGGCGATGACAATTCCCCCCGGAGCCTTTCGTCCGTCGCCCAAAGTGGACTCGGCCGTCCTTCACCTCAAGGTTCTGCCGGCCCCGCGCGTGTCCGTGGCCGACGAGGGTAACTTCGCCCGCGTGGTGAAGGCGGCGTTTGGCCAGCGCAGGAAGAACCTGGCCAACGCCCTGGCAGGCGGGCTTGGTGCGCCCGTCCTAATGGCGCGACAATGGCTCTTGGACGCGGGGATCGACCCGGTGCGCCGCGGCGAAACCCTCTCGCTCGAAGAGTTTTCCCGCCTAAATTCCTTCGCCTGCCCGGACCCGGATGGTAAGATGAAAGGGCTCAAGCGATAGGAGTTTAGCCCGCGTGAACGCTACCTCGGATCCCGAGCCGATCGAGCCCTCCGTGGAGCCGTCCGTCCGCCTGATCCCGCTCGGCGGCCTCGGCGAGATCGGCCTGAACATGATGCTGGTGGAGTCCGGCGACGACCTGATCGCGGTGGACTGCGGCGTGATGTTTCCGGACGACGAGATGCTCGGGATCGATCGGGTCATCCCCGATTTTTCCTATCTCCTCGGCAAGCGCGAGGCGTTCCGGGGGGTGGTGCTCACGCACGGTCACGAGGATCACATCGGCGCTCTCCCGTACCTGCTGCGCGAGGTGAACGCGCCGATCTACGGCACCCCGCTCACCCTGGCGTTCGTCAAGGACCGGCTCGGCGAGCACGGGCTCGCGGACCTGGCCGACCTCCGCCCCATCAGGCCACGCGACGTGGTCGAGCTCGGACCGTTCCGCGTGGAGGCGATCCGCGTCACCCACTCCATCGCCGACGGGATCGGCCTGGCGATCGACACGCCGGTCGGGACCATCGTCCACACGGGGGACTTCAAGCTGGACCCGAGCCCCATCGACCACGAGTACCCGGACTACACGAGGTTCGCCGAGCTGGGGGAGCGAGGCGTCCTCTGCCTCTGCTCGGACTCGACCAACGTGGATCGCCCCGGCCACACCCGGTCGGAGACGGAGGTGGGCCAGGCGTTGGCGCCGCGCTTCGAGAAGGCACGCGGGCGGATCATCCTGGCCACGTTCGCCTCGCACATTCACCGGATCCAGCAGGTGCTGGACCTGGCCTCCCGGTTCGGGCGCAAGGTCGCCCTCCTCGGGATGAGCATGGTCGGTAACGTCCGGATTGCCGCGGAGCTCGGCTACCTCAAGATTCCCGACGGCATCCTGCTCCCGCTGGAGGAGCTGGCGGAGCTCCCGCCCTCCCGGCAGGTCATCCTCTCGACCGGGAGCCAGGGCGAGGAGCACTCGGCCCTCGCCCTCATGGCGGCGAAGGAGCACAGGTCCGTCCAGGTCGAGCCGGGCGATCTCGTGATCCTCTCGGCCCGGATCATCCCGGGCAACGAGCGGGTGATCGGCCGGGTCATCAACGCCCTCTTCCGGCTCGGCGCCGAGGTCCTCTGGGAGGACGTCGCCTTCGTCCATGTCTCGGGCCACGCGAGCCAGGAGGACCTCAAGCTGATGCTCAACCTGACGCGGCCGCGCTTCTTCGTGCCGGTTCACGGCGAGTACCGCCACCTCCTGATGCACGCGCGGCTCGCGGAATCGGTCGGCCTCGCCCGCGATCGGATCTTCGTCATCGAGGACAGCCTCGGGGTCGAGCTGACCAAGACCTCCGGGCGAGTGCTGGGCCGCTTTCCCGCCGGCCGGGTGCTGGTGGACGGCAAGGGGATCGGGGATGTGGGGAATGTCGTGTTGCGCGACCGTCAGCTCCTCGCCCAGGACGGGATGGTCGTGGTCGCGTTGACGGTGGACAGGAACACCGGGGACCTCCTGGCCGGCCCCGAGATCGCCTCGCGCGGCTTCGTCTACGTCAAGGAATCCGTGGAGCTCCTGGAAGAGGTGAAGGCGACGATCCGGCAGGCGCTCGCCGAGCGCGCGCCCGCCACGCCCGTGGATGGGGAACTCCTGGGCTCCCTCGTCAAGGGCGCCGTCCGCCGCTTCATCAACCAGCGCTTCCAACGCAAGCCGGTTGTCCTACCCGTCATCATGGAGGTGTGATGGCTCGAGCGCTCACGAAGCGGGGCCGGGCGTATCCCGGGCACTGGCAGCGCGAAGTCAAGGGCATCCTGGCCCTGTCCCTGGCCGGCTTCGCCGTCTTCGCGCTGGCCTTTTTCGATCCGCGCCACGGCCCCACGGACCAGGTGAGCCCCGTCGGCCCGCTGGGGGGGGTGCTCGGCTGGGCGCTCTTCTGGGCCTTCGGGTACGCCGGCTACCTCCTCCCGTTGCTCCTCGCCGCGTACGGCGTGGGAGTCTTCGTCCACCGGAAGGTCGCGACCGACTGGCCTGCCCTGGTCGGCTTCGCCTGTCTGCTCGTGGCCGGCACGGGGCTCCTCGCCCGCGCCTCGGCGTCACTCGCGGGGGAGCGGATGGCGCTGGGAGGTGTGCTCGGCTGGGGCGTGTTCTCCCTGCTCCGGAGCATAGCGGGAGGGGTCGGCGCGCTTCTCGTCCTCCTGGCGGCGGTCGCCGTCGGTTTCCTCTTTCTCACGCAGGTCCCGTACGCGATGCTCCTCGCCCCGCTCGGCCGCCGACTTCCGTCGTTCTTCAAGCGGTCCGGCGGGCCAGCCCGCCTCGGCTCGCGTCAGGGCGAGGGGCCCGTGGTCGCCGGGCCGCCGGTCGCGGCGCCCGAGGCCGTGGTCGAGCCCGGCCCGCCTCCGCTGCCGATCGTCGTCGAGCCCGCCCGGGCCAAGCCGGGGCTCGTCGAGCGTGGTCTGGCGTGGCAGGAAACCTTCGACTTCGGCAAGGGCGGCCGGACGGTGTTTCAGCTCCCCCCCATCGGGCTCCTCCAGGCGCCGCCGGCCTCGGAGCTCCGGCGCACGCGGGAAGAGCTCCAGGCCAACGCCGATATCCTGAGAAAGAAACTCCACGACTTCGGCGCCGAGGGGCGCATCGTCCAGGTGAACCCCGGTCCTGTCATCACCTCCTACGAGTTCGAGCCGGCCCCGGGCGTCAAGGTGAGCCAGGTCATGAGCCTGGCCGACGATCTCGCGCTGGCGATGAAGGCGGCGTCGGTCCGCATCGTCGGACCCATCCCCGGGCGCGGGACCGTCGCTGTCGAGGTGCCCAATCCCGACATTGCCAGCGTGTATCTCCGGGAGATCCTCGTCTCGCAGGAGTTCGTGGGGTCGAAGGGGAGGCTTCCCCTCGCGCTCGGCAAGGACGTGATCGGGACGCCCTACGTCGCCGACCTCACCCAGATGCCCCACCTCCTGATCGCCGGCGCCACCGGGAGCGGGAAGAGCGTCGGGCTCAACGCGATGATCTGCTCGATCCTCTACAAGGCGACGCCGGCCGAGGTGCGCTTCCTCATGATCGACCCCAAGCGTCTCGAGCTGGGCGTCTACGAGGGCATCCCGCACCTGATGGCCCCGGTGGTGACCGACGCCCGCGAGGCCTCCGCCCGCCTCAAGTGGATCGTGGGCAAGATGGAGGAGCGGTACAAGCTCCTGGCGGCGCGCCACGTCCGGAACATCGGGAGCTACAACCGCGAGGCGCCGGCCGCGGAGCGGCTCCCGTACTGGGTGGTGATCGTGGACGAGCTCGCCGACCTCATGATGGCCTCCGCCGGCGAGGTTCAGAACTCACTTGTTCGCCTCGCCCAGGTAGCCCGTGCGGTCGGCATCCACCTGATCATCGCCACGCAGCGCCCCTCCGTGGACGTGATCACCGGGCTCATCAAGGCCAACTTCCCGGCGCGGGTCGCTTTCCAGGTGGCCTCCAAGGTGGACTCGCGGACGGTGCTCGACGGCAACGGCGCCGAAACGCTGCTCGGCCGGGGCGACATGCTCTTCGTGCCGCCGGGCTCCGGGCGGCCGGTCCGCATCCACGGCTCGTGGGTGGCGGAGGACGAGACGAAGACGCTCTGCGACTTCCTCCGCAAGCAGGGCACCGCCGTATACGAGGAGGTGGAGCTGCCGGCGGAGCAGACCGTGGGGGAGGATGCCGCCGTCGCCGAGCGGGACGACATTTACTGGGAGGCCGTCCAGCTCGTCATCTCCCAGCGCCAGGCCTCCATCTCGTTTCTGCAGCGGCGGCTCCGTCTGGGCTACCCCAAGGCGGCCCGCTTCATCGACATGATGGAGCAGGACCGGCTCATCGGGCCCGGCGATGGCGCCAAGCCCCGGGAAGTGCTGGTCGGCCCCGACTACCTCGTCAAGCGCGCGAAGTGAGCCATGACCCGCCTCCTGGCAGCGGCCGTCGCCGTCTTCCTGTCCCTCGTGCCGGCCCGCTCGGCGGCCCAGCCGCTCGAGGAGGTGGTGGCCGGGGTCCAGGCGGCCTACGCGCGCCTCGTCGATCTCAGGGCCGATTTCACGCAGAGCGCCTTGAACAAGAGTCTGGGACAGACCATCGAGGCGGAAGGCACCGTGTACCTGAAGCGCCCGGGGAAGATGCGGTGGGAGTACCGCGCTCCCACGCCGCAGGAGATCGTCTCGGACGGCCGGTCGCTCTGGGTCTACACGCACGACCTGAACCAGGTCAACGTGGGCGAGGCCCCGCGCGCCCTGGCGGGGCCGGCCGGGAGCTTTCTCGCCGGCCTCGGGAAGCTCGGCGACGAGTTCAGCGCGCGCTTTCTCAATCCGGCCGCCAGGACCGACGCGGCGGGCAACCCCGTCCTCGACCTCACGCCCAAACGGCCGACGCCGGTCCTGACCCGCCTCATTCTCACCGTTGACGCGCGGGACTTCCTCGTGCGCAAGGCCGTCCTCTACGACCAGTTCGACAATGCCGTGACGATGCTCTTCACGCGCATCGCGATCAACCCCGGGCTTCCGGACCGGCTCTTCACGTTCACGCCTCCCAAGGGCGTGGCCGTCGTGCCCCTTGAGCCCATGAGGTAGCGGGATGGCGCAGGAGAATTCCTTCGACATCGCCTGCAAGCTCGACATGCAGGAGGTCGCCAACGCCCTCGACCAGACGCGGCGGGAGATCGCGACCCGCTACGACCTCAAGAATTCGAAGTGCGAGGTGACGCTCGAGAAGACCGA
Organism: Candidatus Rokuibacteriota bacterium; assembly: GCA_023248995.1. Taxonomy (GTDB): domain Bacteria; phylum Methylomirabilota; class Methylomirabilia; order Rokubacteriales; family CSP1-6; genus JAHFDN01. Next base: position 2,718 of record JAHFDN010000041.1, on the reverse strand, counting down.
CATCACCGTGCTCGCTCCCGACGAGATGAAGCTCAAAGCGGTGCTGGACATCCTCCAGTCGAAGCTCCACCGCCGGGGGGTGCCGCTCAAGGCGCTCTCCTACGGCAAGGTGGAGCCGGCAGCCGGCGGCGTCCTCCGCGAGAAGATCGCGCTCCAGCAGGGGATCCCGATCGAGAAGGCGCGCGAGATCGTCAGGCTCATCAAGGAGACAAAGCTCCGGGTGCAGGCCGCGATCCAGGAGGATCAGGTGCGCGTGTCGGGCAAGAACCGGGATGACCTCCAGGGGGTCATCGCCTTGCTCCGCGACAAGGACTTCGGCATCGCGCTCCAGTTCATCAACTACCGCTCCACGTGAGGTTCCGGCGCCAGGATCTTTGCGGCACGGCCTTCGCACTTCCTTTTCGGAGGTGATTTGCCTGGCCGTACTTGTGGTAGACTCATTCTTCCGTCGGCGAGACGGCCCCACGTTAGGTTGCACCGGCCCGCAGAGTCTGCCCGGTTATACGGTTCCGTGTAATTCCAGTTAGCCATCACCGGACGGCGGAGGTCACTAGGCGGTGGGGATCTGCCCCCCGACTTCACCACGGCGTAGCGTCAAGGGCTCTCTTGACTCCGGATTCCTACTGACGTATCTTCTTTGTAGATACGGAGGAATCGTATGCGGGTACAGATCCAAAAGTGGGGGAACAGCCTGGCCTTACGGATCCCCAAGCCGTTTGCCGAGGATGTGGCCGTGAAGGAGGGAACGATCGTCGACCTTTCTGTATCGAAGGGGAAGGTGATTGCGGCCCCGGTCCGGAAAAAGAGGGCGACGCTCAAGCAGCTTCTTGCCAGAGTGAACAAAGGTAACCTGCATCGCGAGGTAGATTTCGGACCTTCGGTTGGGCGGGAATCTTGGTAATGGCGCGCAGATATGTCCCCAACCGAGGCGACGCCGCGTGGATTTCTTTCAGCCCTCAGGCCGGCCACGAGCAAGCCGGCAGACGCCCGGCTCTGGTGATCTCGCCTCGGGCCTACAACAGGAAAGTCGGTCTGGCGATCTTTTGCCCGATTACCAGGCAGGTGAAGGGATACCCGTTTGAGGTGGGTATTCCCTCCGGGCTTGAGGTGAGCGGGGTTGTTTTGTCGGATCAGGCCAAGAGCCTTGATTGGCGCGCCCGGAAGGCCGAATTCATCTGCAAGCTTCCCCATTCTGCTACCCTTGAGGTCCTAGACAAGCTGGGAACGTTGCTGTCTCCGGGCGAAGCCTGATAGCAGAGGTCCAGGGCAAACGCGCATGAAGGTGCATCTCACGACGCTGGGCTGTCCCAAGAACCAGGTGGATTCCGAGCTGATGCTTGGGATGCTGGCCCAGGCGGGCGTGGAGGTTACTGTCACGCCGGCGGACGCCGACTGCCTCGTCGTGAATACCTGCGCCTTCATTGACCAGGCCCGCGAGGAATCGGTTCAGACGATCCTGGAGCTCGCCCAGTGGAAGCGCAGGGGCCGCGCCCGCTCACTGATCGTCACAGGCTGCCTCTCCCAGCGCTACGGTCGGGAGATCCTTGAGGAGATTCCCGAGGTGGACGCGATCCTCGGCACCGGCGACCTCGAGCGGATCGTCGAGCTGGTGCGCGGGCGGACCGACTGGGTCGCGAGCGCACCGCCCGGCTACCTCTACGAGGCGCGGACCCCGCGTTTCCTCACCTCTTCCGTCCCCTATGCCTACGTGAAGATCGCCGAGGGGTGCGACATGGGCTGCACCTTCTGCGCGATTCCCCAGTTCAGGGGCAAGCACCGGAGCCGACCGCTCCCGGACATCGTCGCCGAAGTCGCGGGGCTCAGAGCCCGGGGCATTCAGGAGGCGATCCTCGTCTCCCAGGACACGCTCGCCTACGGGAAGGATCTCCCCGGCAACGGCGACATCGGCGATCTGCTCCTGGCACTCTCCGACACGGCCGTTCCCTGGATCCGCCCCATGTATCTGCACCCGGCCCACGTCAACGACCGGCTCCTCGCCAAGTGGGAGCGAGCGCGGGTCCTGCCGTACCTCGACATGCCGATCCAGCACGCCGACGATGAAATCCTGCGCCGGATGCGCCGGAGCGTCACCGCGAGACGGATGAAGGAGATCTTCGAGGCGTTCCGCCAGGCCATGCCGGGGTTGACGCTCCGGACGACGGTGCTCGTCGGTTTTCCGGGGGAGAGCGAGGCCCACTTCGAGAATCTTGTCGAGTTCATCGAGGAGATTCGCTTCGACCGCCTCGGCGTCTTCGCCTACTCTGCCGAAGAGGGGACGCCCGCCGCAAGCATGGCCGATGGGGTCCCGGCCGAGGTGATGGCCGAGCGCGCTCAGATCATCCAGGACACACAGGACCGGCTCGCTTGGGAGGGGCAAAAGAGTCTGTACGGGACGGTCCACACTGTTCTGGTGGACGGACCGAGCGAGGATCCCGCGTTCCCCTGGGAGGGACGCCTCGCCGGCCAGGCCCCCGAGATCGACGGGGTGGTGTACCTGACTGATCGGGCGCTCGCTCCGGGAAAGTTCGCCCGGGTCCGCATCGTCGAGGCGGAAGGATACGAGCTGGTCGGCGAGCGGGCTGACTGACCGCCTCGCCCTCGGCCTCGCGACAGCCGCCGGCGCGGGATTCGTGCCGGTCGCCCCCGGGACGGCGGGAAGCCTGCTGGCCGCCTTGCTCCTCTGGCTCATCCCGTTTTCGAACTTTTCCCTGGGCGCGG
>JAHFDN010000053.1 GCA_023248995.1 Candidatus Rokuibacteriota bacterium | reverse complement strand
AACTACCACTTCGGGGATCCCAAGTACAGTGTCGAGGAATGCCACGACCGGGGGATGACCTTCGCCATTCCGCTGAAGCTGACGCTGCGCCTGGTGGTGTACGAGCAGGACAAGGAGGCGAAGACCCGGGCCGTGAGGGACATCAAGGAGCAGGAGGTCTACCTCGGCGAGCTCCCGCTGATGACGGAGAAGGGCACCTTCATCATCAACGGAACGGAGCGGGTGGTCGTCTCGCAGCTCCAGCGGTCGGCGGGCGTCTTCTTCGACGACGACAAGGGGAAGACCGTCGCGTCGGGGAAGCTCCTCTATTCGGCGCGCGTGATTCCCTACCGCGGCTCGTGGCTGGAGTTCGACTTCGACGCCAATGACATCCTCCACGTCCGGGTCGACCGGCGCCGGAAGATGTCGGCGACGGCGTTCCTGCGCGCGTTCTGGTTCCTGGAGCGCGGCTGCCACAAGCCCCAGGACATTCTGAACGACGAGGAGATCCTGGCGCTGTTCTACGACCTGGAGGAGGTGCTGTTGCTGGAGGGCGGGGTGGCGTGGAAGCGCCTCCACCCCGAGATTCACGTGGACGAGAAGGTGGCCGAGGACATCCGGCCGCCCCGGCACAAAGAGGCTGTGGTCGCGGCCGGCAAGAAGCTCACGCGCAAGATCATCGAGCAGCTCCGGGAGCTCCACGTCGAGCGGATTCCGGTGCGGGCGGAGGAGCTGGAGGGCCGGCGCACGGGCAGCCGCGTGGTGGATCAGGAGACGGGCGAGGTGCTGCTCGAGGTCAACCAGGAGATCAAAGCCGATCACCTGCGGACGTTCACGGCCCGCCGGGTGGCGCCCTTCAAGCTCCTGGCGCTCATCCCCGGCAAGGCGGACGCCTCCATCTACGACACGCTCGGCCGGGATGCGAAGGATCACTTCAAGGACCCCGACGAGGCGCTGGTGGAGATCTACCGGCGCCTGCGGCCGGGCGATCCGCCAACAGTCGAGTCGGCCCGGGCGCTGTTCCGCGGGATGTTCATGGACGCGCGGCGGTACGACCTGGCCCGCGTGGGCCGCTTCATGGTGAACAAGAAGCTGCAGATCAACGCCCCGCTCAATGCCCGGACGCTCCGCGGGGACGACGTGGTGGCCGTCGTCCGCCACCTCCTGCAGGTGAAGCTGGGCTCGAAGCCTACCGACGACATCGATCACCTGGGCAACCGGCGGGTGCGCTCCGTCGGGGAGCTCCTCGAGAACCAGTTCAGGGTCGGCCTGACGCGGATGGAGCGGGCGGTGAAGGAACGGATGTCCATCTCGGACATCGCGAACCTCATGCCCCACGACCTGATCAACGCCAAGCCGGTCTCGGCGGTGGTCAAGGAGTTCTTCGGGTCCTCCCAGCTCAGCCAGTTCATGGATCAGACCAACCCGCTGGCCGAGCTGACCCACAAGCGCCGGCTCTCGGCGCTCGGGCCCCGGGGGCTCTCGCGCGAGCGGGCGGGTTTCGAGGTGCGCGACGTGCACCCGACCCACTACGGCCGGATCTGCCCCATCGAGACGCCGGAGGGGCCGAACATCGGGCTGATCTCGTCCCTCTCCACCTATGCCCGGATCAACGAGTTCGGCTTCATCGAGACGCCCTACCGCAAGGTCACCGGCGGGCGCGTGACCGATGAGATCGTTTTCCTGACGGCGCTCGAGGAGGAGCAGTACGTGATCGCGCAGGCCAATGCCGAGCTGGACAAGCAGAGCCGGTTCGTGCGCGACCGCGTCTCGGCCCGGAAGGGCGGCGAGTTCAAGATGCTGCCGCCCGAGGAAATCCACTTCATGGACGTGTCCCCCAAGCAGCTGGTGTCCGTGGCCGCCTCGATGGTCCCGTTCCTCGAGAACGACGACGCCAACCGGGCGCTCATGGGCTCCAACATGCAGCGCCAGGCCGTGCCGCTGCTCCAGCCCGAGGCGCCGTGGGTCGGCACCGGGATGGAGCACATCGTGGCCCGGGATTCGGGCGCGGTCGTCCTGGCCAAGCGCCAGGGTGTCGTGGAGTACGTGTCGGCGGACCGCATCGTTGTACGCGCGGAGAGCCGATCGAAGAAGACCGATCCGGTGCAGGACCTGCCGCTGGATATCTACAACCTGACCAAGTACCAGCGCTCGAACCAGAACACCTGCATCAACCAGCGACCCATCGTCAAGAAGGGACAACGACTGCCGGTCGGCGAGGTGATCGCGGACGGGCCGGCGACGGACCAGGGGGAGCTCGCCCTGGGCCGCAACGTCCTCGTCGCCTTCATGCCGTGGGGCGGGTACAACTTCGAGGACGCCATCCTGGTCTCCGAGCGGCTGGTCAAGGACGACCGCTACACCTCGATCCACATCGAGGAGTTCGAGGCCCAGGCGCGGGACACGAAGCTCGGCAAGGAGGAGATCACCCGCGATATCCCCAACGTCTCGGAGGAGGCGCTCAAGGACCTGGACGAGTCCGGCATCGTGAGGATCGGGGCCAAGGTGAAGGCCGGCGATATCCTGGTGGGCAAGATCACCCCCAAGGGCGAGACCCAGCTCACGCCGGAGGAAAAGTTGCTGCGGGCGATCTTCGGGGAGAAGGCCGGCGACGTCAGGGACACGTCGCTCACCGTGCCGCCGGGGATCGAGGGCACCGTCGTGGACGTGAAGGTCTTCTCCCGCCGCGGCGTGGACAAGGACGAGCGCGCCAAGTCCATCGAGGAAGAGGAGGTGAGCCGCCTCGAAAAGGACTACCAGGACGAGATCGCGATGGTCGAAATGGAGCGCGACCAGAAGCTGAAGAACCTGCTGGTCGGGAAGACCCTCACCCTGGACCTGATCGATCCGACCAACAAGAAGCGCATCGGCAAGAAGGGCGATCGGATCGACCGGCCCTTCCTGGACAACTTCTCCTGGAACGAGCTGAAGAAGATCCGGGTGAAGGAGGACGACGGCCTGGCCGCCAACATCAAGCGGATCGAGGAGCTGGCCGAGGAGCAGATCTCCATCTACGAGACGATGCTGGACGACCGCATCGCCCGCCTCCGCCGCGGCGACGACCTGGCGCCAGGGGTCATCAAGACGGTGAAGGTGTACGTGGCGGTGAAGCGCAAGCTCTCCGTCGGCGACAAGATGGCGGGCCGCCACGGGAACAAGGGCGTGGTCTCCCGGGTGCTCCCCGAGGAGGACATGCCCTATCTGCCCGACGGGACGCCGGTGGAGATCGTGCTGAACCCCCTCGGCGTGCCCTCGCGGATGAACGTGGGCCAAATTCTCGAAACCCACCTGGGCTGGGCCGCCCGGGCGCTCGGGCTCTGGGTGGCGAGCCCGGTCTTCGACGGCGCCACGGAGGAGGAGATCAAGGAGCTGCTGAAGCAGGCGAAGCACCCGACGTCGGGGAAAACGCTGCTCTACGACGGGCGCACTGGCAAGCCGTTCCACCAGCAGGTGACCGTCGGGCAGATCTACATGATGAAGCTGGCCCACCTCGTGGAGGACAAGATGCACGCCCGCTCCATCGGCCCGTACTCCCTGGTCACCCAGCAGCCGCTGGGAGGCAAGGCGCAGTTCGGCGGCCAGCGCTTCGGCGAGATGGAGGTCTGGGCGCTGGAAGCCTACGGCGCGGCGCACACGCTGCAGGAGATGCTCACCGTCAAGTCCGACGACCTGGAGGGACGGAACCGCATTTACGAGGCCATCGTCAAGGGCGAAAACTTCCTCGAGCCGGGCACTCCGGAGTCCTTCAACGTG
>JAHFDN010000040.1 GCA_023248995.1 Candidatus Rokuibacteriota bacterium | reverse complement strand
CTCTGTTTCGCATTGCGGCGGGTTCAGGAGCGCTTCGGCGTCGGACCTCCTCCGACCCTGCTGGCCCGGCTCAGGCCGCGGGGGCCCCGGGCGTGGGTGCTGAAAGGCCTTCTCCGCAGAAGCGCCCGGGGGCTCGAGCGGCTCGACTACCTCGTTCCGCTCCTCCTGATGGATCGGGGATCGGACCTTCTCGCGCTCTGCGCGACCGCCGCCCTCCCTTCCCGGGGCTGGGCGCGAGCCCGGTACGCCCGGCGATCCCTGGCGGGCGCCTACGCGGCGCACTACGGCAGGCTCGCCCAGGTCTGCGCGCGGACGGTGCGGGCGGCTCTCGGCCGCTAGGCGAAGCGGGCGCGGGCGCGCTTCTCGTCTTCGTAGATCTCGAAGAACTTGTTCAGGCGGGTGAGCTCGAAGACCAAGAGGACGTCCCTGTTCATCCCGCAGAGCACGAACCGGCCGCCGCCCTGGAGGGTGTCCTTCCGCGTGGCCATCAGGATGCCGAGGCCGGAGCTGTCTATGTAGGTCGCGCGCGACAGGTTCACGAGAATCTGGGGGGACACGGCCTTGGTCAGGTCCCCTAGCGTGTCTCGAATGCGCGGCACCGCGTTCACGTCGATCTCGCCAACCATGTCCACGATCACGAGCGCAGGCTCCCGGCGGACGGCGATTTCCATGGCGCGCTCAGCGGCCTTTCCGGCCGTCTTCTCCCGGCATCTCGGCGATCCTGACCTTGACGTCCAGGGAGGCCTTCTTCCGCAGGAGACCGACCGCGATGCTCTTTCCCACCTCGGCATCGGCCACGAGCCGCTGGAGATGGTGGTAGTCCTCCACGGGGGTCCGGTCGAACGTGAGGATCAGGTCGCCCTGCTGGAGCCCGGCCTCGGCGGCGGGGCCCGACGGATAGATGGATGCCACCACCGCCCCGGCCGTCCCCCTGGCGCCCAGCGACTCGGCGAGCTCACGCGTCAGCGGCTGAACCGCGACGCCGAGCCAGCCGCGGACGACCTTCCCCTTGTCCACGAGCTGGGCGACCACGTGCTTGACCATGTTGATCGGAATCGCGAAGCCGATCCCCTGGCCGGCGGCCACGATGGCGGTGTTGATGCCCACGACCTCTCCCTTGAGGTTCAGCAAGGGGCCGCCCGAGTTGCCCGGGTTGATGGAGGCGTCGGTCTGGATGAAGTTCTCGTAGGTGGCGATGCCGACGTCGGACCGACCCGTGGCGCTGATCACGCCGACCGTGACGGTCTGATCGAGGCCGAAGGGGTTGCCGATCGCGATGGCCCATGCGCCGACCTTCAGTGCATCCGAGTTCCCCAGCGTGGCGACGGTGAGCTCGGCGTCGGGCTGGAACCGGACCACGGCCAGGTCCGTCTTCGGATCCACGCCGACGACCTTCCCCCGGTATTCCTTCTTCGAGGAGAGTCGCACGATGATCTCGTCGGCCCCCTTGACGACGTGGAAGTTGGTCAGCACGTCGCCGCGCCGGTCGATGATGAATCCGGAGCCGAGGCTCGGCTGCCGGAACTCGCCCCGGGGCCCGCCACCCGGGCCGAAGAACTGCTCGAAGAAATCCTTGAAGAGCGGGTCCTCGCTGAACGGGCTGGGCGGCGCCGGGCGTCGCGTCTTGGCGAGGGTGACGGTGCCGATGTTGACCACCGCGGGCCGGACCTGCTGGGCGACCCTGGTGAAGGCTGATTGAAGCCCTTCGGGCGTCTCGGCCGAGATTGCCGGTGGGACCTGGCGACTCCCCGAGGCCGGGCCACTGAGAGTAGCGTGGAGACCGAAGCCTACCCCAAGGGCGGCCAGAACGAGGAGGGCGATCAGGAATCCCCTGCGCGAGTCGGAGGTCATGGTTCTGGAGCCTCGGCGAGTGAGCCGATGATACCTGTGGGGGGGGGGAGTGTCAAGGAAACTATTGTCAGGTAAGGTTCTTTTTCCTTGACTGCCGTCGGCCGACCACGAGACAATTTGCGCATTAGTGCCCTGACTTTGTTGTGGTGTGGGGGTGGCTTGGGCTTGGTTCACCCAAGGGAGATGTTTATCTTCCGCAAGGCTCTTTGCTCGATCTTGGCCGTCGTGCTGATGTTCCCGACCGCCCTGTGGGCCGAGGTGCCATCCGGGGGCGCGCCCTCTGCGCCGCCTCCTGCCCCCGCGGTGGGCGTCGCGCCGGCGCAGACGCAGTTTGCGCTGAGCTCGGATTACCGGCTCGGGCCCGGGGATGTGCTGGAGGTGATCATCTCGGGCCGGTTGGACGTCGCGAGGCAGATTCTCGTCGTCACCCCTGAAGGGACCGTCCATTTTCCGCCGATCGGAACGATCCCGGTGGCCGGGCTCACCGTGGCCGAGGCCAGGCAGGCGGTCGTGGACAGGGCGGCGCCGCTCTTCAAGTTCTTCGACCTGAGTCTCACGGTGGTGGCCGCCCGCGCGTTCGAGGTGACGGTCTCCGGTGAGGTGGAGCGTCCGGGGACCTACCAGGTGACCGCGAGCGAGCGGCTCCAGCAGGTCATCCTGAAGGCCGGCGGCATCACGCCCCGCGGATCGCTTCGGCAGGTGACGCTTTCGCGCCAGGGACAGATGGAACGCACCGCGGACCTCCTGCGCTTTGCCCTCCGCGGGGACGTGTCCCAAAACCCGTACATCACCGAAGGGACGTCGGTGTTCGTGCCGCCCAAGGGACCCTCGGTCAGCCTTCTGGGGAGCGTGGTTCGGCCGGGGGAGTACGAGATCGGAGAGGATAAGACGCTCGCGGCGCTCCTGGCGCTCGCCGGGGGCGTGTTCCATCAGTCAGCCCTGAGCCAGGCCCGACTGACGCGGCTCGGGCCGGAGAGCAAGAAGGCCACCCAAACGTTGGATCTCGCCACGGCGCTCGCCCCCGGCGCGCCGGACGTCGAACTGGAGGCCGGCGACGTGCTGTTCGTGCCCCCGATCTCGGTCCTCCAGGACGTCGTGGAGGTGCGCGGGGCGTTCCTCGGAACGGGAGCGGACCCGGGGAAGACGATGATGAGCGGCAAACCGACGCTGGTGGCGCGGATCGAGCTGGCGGCGGGCGATCGGGTGAAGGACGTGGTGATCAAAGCGGGCGGGGTAGCCCCGTACGCCAACCTCCAGCGGGCGTTCGTGGAGCGCGGCGGGGCGGGTGGCCCTCGGCAGATGATCCCCGCGGACCTCCAGCGGCTGCTCGTGGACAAGGACGAGAGCCAGAACGTGGCCCTGCAGAACGGCGATGTCCTGGTCGTCCCGGTGGCCGAGGACAAGGTCTATGTGATCGGCAACGTGCGGGCGCCGGGGAGCTTCGACTATCGGCCGTTCTACTCGCCGAAGGATTACGTCCTGCTGGCGGGCGGCCCGGACCGTCGCGCCAAGATGGGTGCGGCCACCGTCACGTTCCCGAACGGCAAGGTCTATGACCTCGCGGAGGCGCCGCCCCTCGAGCCCGGAGCGGTGGTGCAGGTTCCCGAAGTGCTGGTCAAGTGGTACGAGGATTACCTCCTCATCGCCTCCGCCGTGGCGAGCATCGTGACGGCGTATACTGGCCTGTTCATCCTGTTCCACGGGCCGCTCTTCGTCCCGTCGGGCGAGCATCGCTAGGGAGAGGGAACGCGTGTACGAAGCGTACTGGGAGCTGACGGAGCCCCCGTTCGACAACTCCCCCAATCCCAAGTTCCTCTACCTCTCGCCCGAGCATGAGGAGGCGCTTGTCCGCATGGTGTACGCGGTGAAGCATCGGAAGGGCGCCGCCATGCTCACCGGCGAGTACGGTTGCGGCAAGACCACGCTCTCGCGCGCCCTGCTCCAACGCCTGGAGGCGGACCGGTACGAGGTGGGGCTCCTGACGAATCCCTGCTGGAGCGCCATCGATTTCCTCCGCGAGCTCCTCTACCAGATGGGGGTCGATGCTAAGGAGCAATCGAAGGTCGAGCTGTTGCACATGCTCAACGACGTCTTCTACAAGAACTTCAATGCGGGGCGCGACAACGTGATCATCGTGGATGAGGCGCAGCTCATCGAGGACGAGGGGATCTTCGAGGAGATCCGCCTCCTCTTGAACTTTCAGCTCGACGATCGGTTCCTGGTGACGCTTCTGCTCATCGGCTCCCCGGAGCTGCGCGACAAGATCCACCGGATGCGTTCCCTGGACCAGCGGATCACGATCCGCTACCACCTGAACACCCTGGACTCCCAGCACACGGCCAACTACATCGCGCATCGGCTGAAGATGGCGGGCCAGTCGCGGCGCATCTTCACGGACGACGCCGTGAAGTTGATCTTCGACTTCACCCACGGCACGCCGCGGGAGATCAACAACCTCTGCGACATTTCGCTGCTCATCGGCTACTCTAAACGGGTCCGCGAGATCGACGAGAAGATCGTGGCCGAGGTGATCAAGGACACGGTGGGAGCGGTCTGAATGTCCTTGGGGTGCCTTTGCCTGACGGTCGTGGCGGCATGAGTGGGGGACGCTGGTTGGTCCGGATGAGCGATCTGGTCCGGGGTATTCAACGCGGGAGCCCTGAGCCCACGACCCCGGAGCCTCCGCCCGCCGTCCGTCCGCCGGCGCCGCCCGAGGGCGGCGCGCCCCGGTCGCCGGTGCGTTTTCCCCAGGAGCCCGTCGCGCCGCCGGCGCGCGTCCCCCCCAAGCCCGAGGCCGCTCCCGCGGCGAAGGCGAAGGCTCCGCCGAGCGAAAAGGCGGCGCAGGAGAAGCCCGAGCAGCTCTTCTCCGAGCTTTTGGCCTTCACCGGCCGGCTCCCCGGGCTGGCCGGCGACGGCCGGGAGTTTCCCTGGGAGCCGTACCAGCGGCTCCTGGGACGCGCGATCCGTTCCCTCGAGGAGTCGGCAGACCTGTTCTGGCTGGCCAACAACCCGCCCGCATCCGGGGTGGAGTACCTCGCCGCCCACCTGAACTCGGTGGGGATCCTCTCTCTCCGGATCGGAATCGGGCTCGGCTACGATCGGGAGGGGCTCCTGGACCTCGGGCTGGCCGCGTTCGTCTTCGACGTCGGCATGGCCGGGCTGCCCGGGGGGCTCCTGGCGAAAGGCGAGTCTCTTTCGGGCGAGGATCTCGCGACCTACCAGACCCACGTGCGCCTGTCGGCGGACATTGTGCGTCGCTGGGCGCCGCCGCGATCGGACGTGATCGAGGCCGTGCTCCAGCACCACGAGCGGGAAAACGGACGGGGCTATCCCCTGGGCCTGGCGGGCTCGGCCATCCATGCCAACGCCAAGGTCATCGGGCTCATGGACACCTACATGCGCCTCATCTTTCCGCGCCCGCCGGGGCGTCGGTTGCAACCCTATGAGGCGATCCGTCAGATCGTGAGCTCCAAGCACGAGGACTTTCCGCCGCCGGTCATCAAGGCGCTTCTGGCCGAGATCTCCATCTTCCCGCCCCGGACCGTCGTCAAACTCAACACGGGCGAGGTCGGGCGGGTCATCGCCGTCAACCGCAGCCATCCGCTCCGCCCGACGGTCGAGATCCTCGCCGACTCCAAGGGCGTTCCCCTGCTGGAGCCGAAGATCCTGGACCTGTCGGAGGCGCCGTTCATCTACGTGACCGGGCCGGTCCAGGAGGGAGGGAGTTGACGCCGCCTTCGATCCGCCCTCTGGCGGTGACCGATCCCGATCAGCTGGCCTGCCTCCTCGAGGAAAATCTTTCCGCCCTTGAGCCCGGGCTCTTCCTCCTGGACCGGCGCTTTCCCGCGGGCCAGGTCGTGGTGGATCTGCTCGGCCAGGACGCCCGGGGTCGGCTCGTGCTCGTGATGTTCGGCTCGGGCTCGGAGGCTGCCCTGCTCCTCCAGGCCCTCGAGGCCTACGGCTGGTGCCGTGAGAACGAGGCCCTGCTCCGGCATCTCTTCCCGGGTGCGCGGCTCGACGCGGGGACGCCGCCCCGCCTCTGTCTGCTCGCCCCGCGCTTCGCCGACAGTCTCCGGCGGACGGCGCGCCACCTCGGCTCGCTCGCCCCCACGCTTGTCGAGTGCCGCGCCGTCGAGTTGAACGGGGAGCGCGCGGTCTCCTTCGAGCCGGTCGAGGGGCGGGTCGAGGCGGCGCCGCCGTCCGCTCCGGTCGGGTCGAGTTCCCCGCAGGAGCCGGAGGCCGGGACGCGCGCCCGAGCCCAGGAGTTCGTGAGGCATCTCGAGCGGCTGAGCTTTCGCGAGGCGTTTAGGTAATCCATGGCCCAGTACGAGATGAACCTCCGGGACTACTGGCGGATCATCCGTCGCCGCCGTCTCACCATTCTCACCTCGACGCTCCTCGTGGTGCTCTTCGCCTTCTGGTTCGCCTGGCAGAAGGAACCGGTCTATCAGACCACGGCCGCCGTCAAGTTCGAGCAAGTCACCTCCCTCACGGGCCTCTTGGTGGAGGTCCTCTCCTTCTCTCCCGCGGATACCATCGAGACCCAGGCGGCGATCATCCGGAGCTTCCCGGTGATGGAGCAGGTGGCCAAGCGGCTCGGCGAGCTCCCCGAGAGCACGTCGGCAGAAGCCGTGAAGGAGTCGAAATCCTACATCGGGGTCGTGTCGGCGCTGACGGCCAGGGTCAAGACGAGCCGGATGGCCAGCACCACCATCCTGGAGATCACCGCGTTCTCCCCGAACCCCCGGAAGGCCCGGGACCTGGCCAACACCGTGGCGGAGGTGTACCGCGACTATCAGGGACGCGTCCGGAACGCTCGGATCATCGAGGCCCGCCGGTTCATCGAGGAGCAACTGAAGGATCTGGAGGGGCGAGTGAAAAAGGCCGAGGAGGCGGTCTGGGCGTTCCGGGAGGCGAACCGCGTCATCGCCCCCGGGGCCGAGTCCGCCGTCCTCCTCTCCCTGTTCACGCAGATCCGCGGCGAGATCGAGAGGACGCGCCAGCAGCGGACGGAGCTCGAGCTGGCCGCGAGCCGCCTCGCCCGGTCGGACGGGGCCGGCGTCCGGGAGGGGGACCGCGTATACGTGGACACGGTCAACCCGGCCCTGGTGCGCCTCCAGGCGAGTCTGGCGGATCTGCTCCTCGAGCGCAACAACCTGGCGTTGGAGGTGACCGACAAGCACCCGCGCCTCCAAGCCATCAACGACCGCATCCGCGAGATCCGCAGCGAGACACTGCGGGAGATCACCGCCCAGATCGGCCTCCTCCGGAGCCGGGAGGAGATCCTGAACCGCCAGATCGGCGAGCTCTACCAGCGGAACCGGGAGGTCCCCGTCATCGAGCTCTCGTTGCAGCGGCTCCAACGGGAGGCGAAGGTCAACGACGACCTGTTCGCGCTCCTGAAGACGCGCCACCAGGAAGCGCTCATCAAGGAGGCGGAGAAGATCGAGGAGGTCACGATCGTCCGCCCCGCTGTCGAACCGTCCGCGCCGACGGGCGGGGCGGCGTTCAACAGTGTCCTCGTGGGGATGCTGGTCGGCCTGCTCCTGGGCCTGGTGCTGGCGTTCGTCCAGGAGACCCTGGATACCTCCATCGGGACGATCGAGGATGTCGAGGACTACCTGGGCGTGCCGGTCCTGGGGGTCATCCCGCACATTGACGCGCGGGAAATCATGGATCGCCTCATCGAGCAGCGGCCGGCGCGCGCCTCCATGGACCCCGAAACCCTGTCCCGCCACGCGCTGCTGGTGTCCCACTTCGACCCGAAGTCGCCGATGGCGGAGGCGTTCCGCAGCCTCAGGACACGGCTCCAGTTCGCCACCCTGGAGCACGGGGGGAAAGTCTTCCTGCTGACGAGCCCCGCGCTCCAGGAGGGCAAGACCACGACCATCGTGAACCTGGCCATCGCGTATTCCCAGGCCGGGAAGAAGACGCTGCTCGTGGGGGCCAACCTCCGTCGCCCGAGCATCCACAGGTTCTTCGGGATCGACCGGGACCCGGGCCTGAGCGACGTGCTGCTCGGGAACCGGCGCTGGGAAGACTGCGTCCGCACGACCGCCGACATCCTGATGGGCCGCTTCGAGATGGAAGACATCCTGGTGGCTCCCGGCCTGGACAACCTCCACATCCTCGAGTCGGGGTCCATCCCGGCGAACCCCGCCGAGCTCCTCTCCACGCCCCAGATGGACGAGTTCCTCCGTGAGGTCCGCCAGCAGTACGACATCGTCTTCGTCGATGCGCCGCCAGCGCTGCCCGTCACCGACGCCGCCATCCTCGCCTCCAAGGTGGACGGCGTGGTCCTCGTCTACCAGGTCGGCAAGGTGGGACGGCTGGCCCTGAAGCGCGCCAAGGTGCAACTGGAAAGCGCCAAGGGGAACGTGTGGGGAGTGGTGCTGAACGATCTGGGCGCCGAGATCGCGGGCTACGCCCCGTACACGCACTACTACACGCACTACTACGGCGAGGACAGCGCGCAAGAGGAAGCCCGGCCCGCCTCCCGCGGGCTCGCCGGATGGCTCGACAGCGCCCGGACCAAGCTCCGGCTCTTCAAGACGGCTCGCGGGGGGGGCGAGACTGCGGGACGACCTTCGCCCGCGCCGGCGGCTACTGCCCCCCGCGCCCAGGCCCGCAAGGCGGCCCCGCGCCGGCGCTACGGCCAGCTCTGGGTCGGTCTGCTGGTGATCATCGGCTTGCTGCTCCTGCTCGGCGGGCTGCTCGCCTGGCGCATGGGGTACTTCGCTCTGCCGGGCATCGGCCCGGTGCGCGAGCTGTTGAAGAGCACCCTGTCCGAGCGGGCGACCCAGCAGCGGAGCCCGTCGCTGCCGCGCGCCGTGCCATCCCCTGGTCCTCCCATCCAGGCGCCGGTCGAGCCTCCCGCTGAGGCGTCCAAGGCGGCTCCTCCCACTCCCTCCACCGCTCAGCCCTCGGCCAGTGCCGGGCGGCCAGCGCCGCCGGGGTCGCCTCCGGCCCCGGGACGGCCCGCCGTGTCTTCCGAGGCCCGCTATGCGCTCGAGTTCGGGCCGTTTTCGACTACCGAGGACGCCGAACGCGTCGAGCGCCAGCTCAACAGCGCCGGGTTCCCCACGGTGAGATTCCGGCAGCAGGCAGGCGCTAATCTCTACGGCGTCTTCCTCGAACGCCTGTCCCCTCTGCCTGAGGCCCAGGCCACCCTGGACCGTCTCAAGAGCGAGGGGTTCCCGCAGGGCGTCCTGATCGGCAGCGGTGAGAATCTCTCCATCCGCGTCGGCGAGCCGGTGCCGCTCCGGACCGCGGTCCAGGTTGCCGAGAAGCTCCGTGGAGCCGGGCATCAGGTGCGCGTGGCCGTGCAGCCGGGCGAAGCCCTCAGTCTGACGATTCGCCACGGCAACTTTGCCTCCGAGGAAGAGGCGCGCCCCCGGAGTCAGGAGCTCGCCCGGCAGGGCGTGTCCAACCGGGTCGTTCGGGTGAAGTAGCACTGAGACCCAACATCCCGCGGACGGCTTCCGAGTCCCAGGCCCTCGGCCGCGCGCTGGTGTTCGGCCTGCTTCTGCTGGGTGCATCCCTGCTCGCCTCCCGGGCTCTCGTCGTCGCCCAGTTCGAATACGCCCTCGGCATCGTCGCCGCTGGAGCCGTGTTCATTCTGGTGTTTGTGCGGACCGAGGTCGGGCTCTACCTGGCGCTGCTCTCCATGCTCCTCTCACCCGAGTTCGCCCTCGGCGGGAAGGGCACGCTGGCCGAGGGCCGGGAGGTTCTGATCCGGGCGGAGGACGTCCTGTTGATGGTCGTCGCCCTCAGCTGGCTGGCGAAGACGGCGGTGAACAAGGAGCTCGGCCTGGTGGTGGCGACCCCCCTCAATCGCCCGATTCTGGCCTACCTCCTCACTACGCTCGCGGCGACGCTTCTTGGGTATTTGACGGGAACGGTGAAAACTGCTGCGGGCTTTTTCTATGTGCTCAAGTACATGGAGTACTTCGTCGTCTACTACATGGTGGTCAATAATGTGCAGACTCACACCCAGGCCTGGCGTCTCGTCCGCGTGGCGTTCTTCACGGCCGTCGTCGTGAGCCTGATCGGGATCGGGCAGATCCCCTCCGGCGAGCGGGTCTCCGCCCCCTTCGAGGGGGAGGTGGGCGAGCCCAACACGTTCGGGGGGTACCTGCTTATCATGATGGGGCTCGCCGCCGGCCTCCTCCTCGAGTCGCCGCGCGTGAAAACGCGCGTGTGGAGCCTGGGCTTCCTGGTCGTCCTGGCCATTCCCTTCCTCTACACGCTCTCCCGCGCGTCGTATCTGGGCGTCTTGCCGCTCGTGGCAGTCCTCGCCCTCCTGTCGAGCCGCCGCCGATTGATGACGGGGCTGCTGATCCTCCTGCTTGTGGGTTCGCCTGTGGTCGTCTATCTCTTCCCCAGCCCTGTCGTGAAGCGCGTCCTCTATACCTTCGAGCCGGAGGCAGGCCAGCCCACGGTCAGACTGGGGCAAGTGGCCTTTGACCCCTCAACTTCTGAACGGCTCATCAACATGCAGCAGGCCTTCGAGGGCTGGGTGAAACGGCCGATCCTCGGGTACGGCGTCACGGGCTTCATGTTCATGGACGCGCAATATCCGAGGATTCTGGTGGAGACCGGCGTGCTGGGCTTCGCCGCGTTTCTCTGGCTTGTCTGGGCGCTCCTGCGGAGCAGCCTCGGCGCGTTCCGCGCTCTCAAGGAACCCACGGATCGCGGCCTCGCTCTTGGCTTCTTGGCCGGTACAGCGGGCCTTCTCACCCACGCCATCGGGGCCAACAGCTTCATCATCGTCCGGATCATGGAGCCGTTCTGGTTCTTCGCGGGGATCGTGGCCATGCTGCCCCTGCTCCAGCCGGGGGACCAGTGAATCGCTCCGACGACAGGCCCTCTTGGCGGGCCTTGCGATCCTGAGCTTGTTCTCCCTCTGCTTCACCCTCTCCCGGTCCTCTACCTCAGCGCGCCTTCGATCGTGGCGAGAGGCGCTTAAGTGGCACGTGATTGGAGCAAAGCATGGGGACTGACTCCCACGCGCCGTCCCCAGCGCTAGGCCTCGACCAGACGCGCTACAGTCCGTCCATGCGGAGGATTTGGCCGTGGCCTGCCTTGTTGCTCGAGGAGGTGGCGGAATGGATCAAAGAGCTCCCCGGAGATGTGTGGCTGGATGCGGCCTGTGGCGAAGGTCAGTTAGGCGAGTTGCTGGGGAAGCGAAAGAGCCTTCTTGGCCTGGACATGGATTGGGAGCGTCTACGGCGCGCTCGTAGCCATCCATACGTTGCTCTAATGCAAGGAGCAGTCGAGTCTCTGCCGCTGACCCGCGGAAGCGTAAATGGCATCGCGACCGTGGAGACCCTCGAACACGTTGGCGACATGGATGCGGCCTTGAAAGAATTTGGGCGCTGTCTCCGGCCGTATGGATACCTGGTACTGACCATACCATCCGTGACTCTGCGAAGTTTGTGGCAGATGCGTCTTACGCGGCAGCCTGTTTACTGCGATCCGAACGAACATATTCGGGAATTCTCGGCCGTTCCTGTCGGAGGGTTTCCGCACATGTTCGAGACGTGGCAAAGCCTGGAAGCTCGTGTCGAGCGACATGGGTTCACCGTGATGCGCGGGGGCGGCGTGGGGTTTCTGCTCCCCATGTGGCGGGGGCGCTGGGCCTGGATCGAGCATGCAATGAATCTCTTGTATCGCGAGACGGTCAACCGCTGGCTTGGTAGGCTCCCCGTGTTGCGGAGATTCCCCTATTACCGGATCTACTTGTTCCAATTTAAGGGAAGCGGATGACAGCGGTCTCCGGAGGGAACACCCCGTTTCATCACACGGTCATTCGCGGCGGCCTCTTGTTGGGATTCGGGTTTGTCAGTCAACAGGGAATTGCCATGGTGCGCACTCTGGTGTTGGCCCGCCTGTTGACGCCAGAGGATTTTGGGCTGGTCGGCTTAGTGACGCTGACGCTGTTTGCGGGTCTCATGCTGACGGAGTTCGGCTTGGACAGTGCCCTCATCCAGCGAAGCGACCTGCCAGCAAGATTCGTCCATACAGCATGGAACCTCATGCTGATCCGCGGAATCTGCTTGTTCCTGCTATTGCAAGGAATCGCGCCTTGGATCGCTGCAACCTTTGGTCGTCCTGGTGCGGAATTCTTCTTACGGGTTGGAGCCGTGAGTTTCTTGTTGGTGTGCGTGCCGGCGGTGTCTGGGGCCTTGTTACTGCGGGAGCTTCGCTACCGTCGTCGGATGCTGCTCGATGCAAGCCGAGATATATCGGGCACCGTGTTCGCCATTGTGCTCGCCCTGTTGTTGGACAACGCGTGGGCGCTGCTGCTTGGTCTGTTGCTTGGGCAGGCAGTTGCCA
>JAHFDN010000039.1 GCA_023248995.1 Candidatus Rokuibacteriota bacterium | reverse complement strand
CGTACTTCGTGTGCAGAACCTTCGTGATCGCGCTCGTCAAGGTCGTCTTGCCGTGATCAATGTGCCCAATCGTCCCCACGTTCACGTGCGGCTTCGTCCGCTCGTACTTCGCCTTGGCCATCCCAACGCCTCCTTACATGTCCCTGCGCGCCCGAGCTACGGCCGAATGGAGCCCATGACCGGACTTGAACCGGTGACCCCGTCCTTACCAAGGACGTGCTCTGCCGACTGAGCTACATGGGCCTGGCTACTCCCGCGTTCCGCCGGTGTCAGACAATCTGGAGCGGGAAACGGGATTCGAACCCGCGACCCCCAGCTTGGAAGGCTGGCGCTCTACCGCTGAGCTATTCCCGCACGCGCCCACGGCGCCCAAAGTCGCTAAGCTGGTGGGGAGGGGAGGATTTGAACCCCCGAAGGCGTTCGCCAGCAGATTTACAGTCTGCCCCCTTTGGCCACTTGGGTACCTCCCCGAGCCCGCCCGGATGCTTGCTAAATCCGCGACACGACTGGAGCTGGCGAGAGGATTCGAACCCCCGACCCGCTGCTTACAAGGCAGCCGCTCTACCCCTGAGCTACGCCAGCACAGACAAAACTTCATCTTAGTTTCAGGGCTTTTTGAAGTCAAGGACTTTTTGCCCTTGAGCCCACCTCTGACGCAGCACCTCGTAACAAAGAACCGCCCCGGCGCCCGCGACGTTCAGAGAAGGGACCCGCCCCCGCATCGGAAGGGTCACGAGCAGGTCGCAGCTCCGGGCTACGAGGGGCCGGAGGCCCTTACCTTCCCCTCCCAGGACCAGGCAAATCGGCCCCCTCAGATCCGCCTCCCAGACGGCTGTCCCGCCCTGCGGAACGCTCCCGACCACCCATACTCCTTCTTTTTTAATCCTTTCCAGCGCAGCGACCAGGTTCGTCTCCCTGGCCACCGGGAGGAATTCGATGGCCCCCATCGCCGACCTTGCCGTGCCAGGGGTAAGCCCGGCTGCGCGGTGCTTGGGGATCACCACCCCGTGAACCCCGGCGACCTCCGCAGTCCTCAGAAGCGCGCCGAGATTTCGGGGATCCTGCACTTCATCCAGGGCAAGGAAAAACGCTGGCTCGCCCCGTTGAGCCGGAATGGCCAGCAGGTCCTCGAGGGTCGCGTACCCCGCCTCTGCAACCCGCGCCACCACGCCCTGGTGGTGGGGGGTGCCGACAATCGCCGTGAGTTGCTCCCGCGTCCGATAGGAGACCTTTACCCCACCGCTCGAGGCCAGGCTCAGGATATCGGCGAGAGCCGGGCCGCGCCCCGCGCCGAGAATCAGCACTTCTTCGACGCGGCGCCCGCCCGCCCGGAGGAGCTCCAGGACCGGGTGCCGTCCGTAGAGCAGCGACGGGACCGCTCCCCTCACGGCCTGAGCTTCCACGTCGTGCCTTCGGGCCCGTCCTCCACGCTAACCCCGAGCTCGGCAAGCTCCTGCCGGATCCGGTCCGCGGTCGCCCAGTCCCGGCGGCTGCGGGCGTCGCTTCGGGCCTGCACGAGGGTCTCGACCCTGGCCCGGAGCTCAGGGGGGACCGATAACGGGGGTTTGGACGTCGCTTCGAACAGCCCCAGCACCCGGCCAAGCGTCAGTAGCTCGCCGACCCCGAGGAGGAATGGCCCCACGGCGACCTGACCCTGCGTCACCTTGCTCCGAAAGGCCTGCAGGAGATGGGCCAGGTCAAACAGCGCGGCCACTGCCTGCGCCGTATTGAAGTCGTCATCCATGACCTCCTCGAAACGGTGACGGGCCCGAGCCACCTTTTCCAAGAGCCCGTCATCCCCTCCCGGCGGCGGCGTCCCTTTGGCCGCCAGCCGGTCGGCCTCGTCGAAAAGGTTCCTGAATCGCTCGAGCGCCCGGGCCGCCTCGGCGATCCGCTCCAGGGAGAAGTCGAGCGGGTTACGGTAGTGCGTACCCAGCAGGTAGAGGCGGAAGGCCTCGGGGTCGTGATGGCGCAGGAGCTCCTTGACCGTCAGAATGTTCCCCAGCGACTTCGACATCTTCTCGGCGCCCAGGTTCACAAAGCCGTTGTGGATCCAGTAGCGGACGAACGGCTGCTCGGTGATCGCCTCGGACTGGGCGATCTCGTTTTCGTGATGGGGGAAGATGAGGTCTTCGCCGCCGCCGTGGATGTCGAAGCTGTCGCCGAGGTAGTGCATGGACATGGCCGAGCATTCGATGTGCCAGCCGGGGCGGCCGGGACCCCACGGGCTCGGCCAGGCCGGCTCCCCCTCCTTGGACCTCTTCCAGAGGGCGAAGTCCAGCGGATCACGTTTCCGCTCGTCCACCTCCACCCGGGCTCCCGCCCGCAGGTCTTCCAGGCTCATGCCGGACAGCCGGCCGTAGGACGGGAAGCGCTTGACTTCGAAGTACACGTCCCCGTCGAGCGGGTACGCGACCCCCTTGGTCACCAGTCGCTCGATGAGCCGGATCATCTGGGAAATATGGTCGGTCGCCTTGGGCTCCACGTCCGCCTCGCCCACGCCCAGGGCGGCCATGTCCTTCCGGTATTCCTCGATGTAGCGTTCGGCCAGTTCCCGGGGTGAGACTCCTTCCTGATGGGCGCGCGCGATGATCTTGTCGTCCACGTCCGTGAAGTTCCTGACCATGCGCACTCGGTACTCCTTGAACCGGAGGTAGCGCCGGATCATGTCGAAGACGAGAGCGCTCCGGGCGTGGCCGACGTGGGAGAGGTCGTACACCGTCACGCCGCAGACGTACATCTGTACCTCACCAGGGCGGAGCGGGACGAACTCCTCCTTCTGCCGGCCCAGGGTGTTGTGGATCCTGAGTCCCACGTCAGCGCCCCTCCGTAGCGGCCAGAGACAGCGCCCGGTCGAGGCGGCGCTGAACCTCGTCCGGGCCGAGGATGTACAGGAGTGACGCCACCGGAAGCCCGTGCTCGCGTCCCGTGAGCCCCAGACGAAGGGCGTGCATGACGTCCCGTTTCGGGAGCCCGAGCTGGCTGCCGACAGCCTCGAGGACCAGGCTCGCCTGCTCCTCGGTTTCGATCCTGGGGGGCAATGCCCCGCACAGGGCCTTGAGGACCAGGGTCGCGGAGGACGGAACCGAGAAGTCGACCATGCCGAGCGTCGCCACCGAGGCTCGGATCTCGGACAGGCTCCGCGCGTCGCGATGCAAGACGTCCACCGCTCGGCGCGTCATCTCGCTCGGGGGCACCCCCAGGCGCGCGATCAGCCCCTCGACCGATGCCCGGCGCAGGTGCTGGCGATCGAACCAGGCCAGCCGCTCGGGATCCAACCTCGCCGGAGCCCGCGACACACGCTCCAGGGCAAAGAGCCGGCTCAGCGTCGGAAGGTCCATGACCTCGTCCTTCCCCGCCGGCGGCGACCAGCCGAGCAGCGCCAGGTAATTCACGAGCGCCTCAGGGAGGACCCCCCCGGCCCGGTGCTCGGCCACCGTTACGGCACCGTGGCGCTTGGAGAGTGGTGCCCCGTCCGCACCATGAATGAGCGGAACGTGGGCGTACCGCGGCGGCTCCCAGCCGAGCGACCCGGCCAGGGCCATCTGCCGCGGGGTGTTCGCCAGATGGTCGTCTCCCCGAATGACGAGGCTTACCTCCATCCGGCAATCGTCCACGGCCGCCGCAAAGTTGTACGAAGGGGTGCCGTCCGCCCGGAGGACGATGAAGTCGTCGAGGTCGCTCCCCAGAAAGTGTACGTCCCCCTTCACCAGGTCGGGGACGGTGATCCGCTCCTGAGGCATCTGGAACCGAACCACCGCCGGCTCGCCCGCCTCACGCCGGCGCCTCACTAGGTCGGCGGCCAGCGCCCGGCAGCGGCCGTCGTAGCGCGGGGGCACGCCCCGGGCGAGGCGATCCCTGCGCTGGACCTCCAGCGCCTCGGGTGAGCAGAAGCAATGGTAGACCTTCCCTTCCGCCAGGAGCCGATCGACGGCTGACCGGTAGAGGTCAAGCCGCTCGGACTGGCGATAGGGGCCTTTGCCCCCGCCCACGTCGGGCCCCTCGTCCCAAGCGAGCCCGAGCCATCTCAGATCTTCGAGGATCGCTCCCTCAAACTCAGGCCTCGACCGTTCCCGGTCGGTATCCTCGATCCGGAGGATGAAGACCCCGCCGTGGCGCCTAGCGTAGAGCCAGTTGAAGAGCGCGGTGCGGGCGTTGCCGATGTGGAGCGAGCCGGTGGGGCTCGGCGCGAACCTCACGCGCACGCTCATCCGGGGACCTCGACGCTGACGACGGCGATGGCGGCGATGCCTTCCTCCCGGCCCAGGAGTCCCAGCCCTTCGGGGCTTTTGGCCTTCACGCTCACCCGCTCCGGATCCACGCCGAGCGTTTCCGCCAGGCGCTTGGCCATCTCGGGGAGCCAGGGGCCGAGCCTCGGCCGCTCTGCGATGACGGTGGCATCCACGTTGACGAGCCGGGCGCCGCGCGCCACGACCAGCGCCCGCACCTCGCCCAAGAGTCTCAGGCTCGAGATCCCCCGATACCGGGGATCCGAGTCCGGGAAGTGGCGCCCCAGATCGCCCAGGGCGAGCGCTCCCAGCATGGCTTCGGCAACCGCGTGGCTCAGGACGTCGGCGTCCGAGTGGCCGTCCAGCCCGCGCTCGGCGGGGACCGTGACGCCGCCCAGGACCAGCGGGCGATCCGCCGTCGTGGGGTGGAGGTCGAACCCGAGCCCGACGCGATTCATCGTTTCCACCCGCTTTTGGCGGGTGCCCGCGCCGCCACGAGGATGCGGGCCCGGGCCAGATCCTCCGGAGTGGTGATCTTGACGTTCTCGACAAGGCCCTGGACCATCCGGACCGGCGCCCCGAGCCGCTCGACCAGCACCGCGTCGTCGGTCCCGACAAACCCGTCCCGCCGCGCCTGTTCGTGCGCGTCCGACAGAAGCTTCCGGTGGAAGGCCTGGGGCGTCTGGACCAGCCAGAGGCCATCCCGGTCCACGGTGGCCCCGACGATGCCGCCCGGCGCCCGCTTGACGGTTTCGCGAATCGGGAGCCCGCAGGCCGCCGCGCCGAAGCGCCGCGCCGCTTCCACCACGGCTCGCACGAGCGCCTCGGTGACGAAGGGCCTGACGCCGTCGTGGACCACGATCAGGTCTGCCACAGCCGGCACGGCCTGGAGGCCCAGCCACACCGACTCCTGCCTCTCCCGGCCTCCCGGAATCACGGCCAGCACCCGGCCCACGCGGTGGCGCGCGAGCAACCGGCGCGTTCGCTCCACTGCCGCGGGCGGCGCGACCACCACGATCCCCCCGATCACCCGACCCCGCCCCAGCGCGGTCAGCGTTCTCACGAGCAGCGGGACCCCGCGGAGGAGCAGAAACTGCTT
Source organism: Candidatus Rokuibacteriota bacterium (assembly GCA_023248995.1). Classification (GTDB taxonomy): domain Bacteria; phylum Methylomirabilota; class Methylomirabilia; order Rokubacteriales; family CSP1-6; genus JAHFDN01. Next base: position 6,911 of record JAHFDN010000039.1, on the reverse strand, counting down.
GGGGGGACGGGCGCCCATGCGCCGACCGCTCCCCGCGGCCGGAACGACGGCGACGGTCGTCCCGGGGACAATCTTCATCCCCTCCCTCCGGAAATCGTCTCCTCCCCTCGAAGCCGGGTGAAGATCATCCGGCCGGCGGTGGTCTGGAGCACGCTCGTCACCGCCACCTCCACGCTCTGCCCCAGGTACTTCTTGCCGTGGTCCACCACGACCATGGTCCCGTCGTCCAGGTAGGCGACCCCCTGGCCAGACTCCTTGCCTTCCTTGAGCACGTGCACGTGCATGAGCTCGCCGGGCAGCACCACGGGCTTGAGCGAGTTGGCCAGCTCATTGATGTTGAGAACCGACACGCCCGAGAGCTCGGCCACCTTGTTCAGGTTGTAGTCGTTGGTGATGACCTTGCCCCCCAGGACCTTGGCGACCTCGATGAGCTTCCGGTCCACCTCGCGCACCTGCGGGAAGTCCAGGTCGTGGATCTGGACCCTCACTTTGGGAATACGCTGGATTTTCTGGAGGACGTCGAACCCGCGCTTGCCCCGGTTGCGCTTGAGGGTGTCGGAGGAGTCCGCGATCTGCTGGAGCTCGCGGAGGACGAACTGAGGAACGACCAGTGTTCCCTCGAGGAACCCCGTCTCGCAGATGTCGGCGATCCGCCCGTCAATGATGACCGAGGTGTCGAGGATCTTGAAGACGTCCCGGCGGGCGGCCGCCTTCGGAAAAAGCAGGGCCGACAGCCCCTCGAGCTCCTCGCCTTTATGGAGCGCGACCGCGCCCCCCAGGTAGCCGAGCAGCAGCGCCAGAAGCCCCCGACCGGGGCCGCGGGCGTCCGGGACGAACGCCTCGAGGGCCGCACCCAGGACGAGGCCGAGCACCAGGCCGAACAGGGCGCCCAGTCCGCACCAGAAGATCCGCTCGACCGGCACCCGCTGGAAGCCCTGCTCCAGGAGCAGGGCGCCCACCCCGACGGCCAAGCCCGCCAGGGCCAGCGACGGCCAGGGCGCCTGAACCGCGAGCGCGTCCCCCAGGGCGATCCCGCCGGCCGCCGCCAACACGAGGATGATGATGCGCGCGATGATGATCGTCATAGCCTCCCTCAAAGGACAATCTCCTGAAGATGAGTTCGAAATGGATCATGTGCCAAGAAGCGTCCGAATCGCTTCGTCCACCGAGCTGACTCCCTGCGCCGGCAGCGCGAGGGGAATCTCGGCCGCGAGATTATTGCGTGGGACCACGGCCCCGGCGAATCCCAGGGCCGCGGCCCCCCGAAGGCGCGCGTCGAGCCCCGCGACGGCCCGAACCTCGCCCGCGAGCCCTACCTCGCCGAAGATGACGAGGTCGCCCTTGACGGGACGATCCAGGTAGCTCGACGCCGCCGCCGCAATCAGCCCGAGGTCGGCGGCGGGTTCGACGACCCGCGCCCCGCCAGCCACGTTCACGAACACATCCTGCGTCTGGAGCCGAAAGCCGAGGCGCTTCTCCAGCACCGCCAGGAGCAGGCAGACGCGGTTATAATCCATGCCCAGCACGGTGCGGCGCGGCGTGCCGAAACCGGCCGCGCTTACCAGCACCTGGAGCTCCAGGAGGAGCGGGCGGGTCCCCTCGAGGCTCACCACGACCACCGACCCGGGCGCCCCCTGGCAGCGTTCCGAAAGAAAGAACCCCGAGGGATTTTTCACCTCGGCGAGGCCCCGATCCGTCATCTCGAAGACCCCGATCTCGTTGGTGGAGCCGAAACGGTTCTTCACCGCCCGCAGTACCCGATAGGCGTGGTGCGGCTCCCCCTCAAAGTAAAGGACCGTGTCCACCAGGTGCTCGAGCACCCGTGGCCCGGCCAGCGCCCCCTCCTTCGTCACGTGGCCCGCCAGGAAGGTGGCGACCCGCTTCCGCTTGGCCAGGAGCATGAGCCGGCTCCCGCACTCGCGCACCTGGCTCACGCTCCCCGGAGCGGATTCGAGGTCCGGCAGATACGCTGTCTGGATCGAATCCACCACGAGGACCTGCGGCTTGAGGGACTCGACGTGTGCCTCGATCACTTCCAGGTTGGTCTCCGCCAGGAGGAACAGGCCCTGGGGCGACATCCCCAGACGGTCGGCCCGGAGCCTGACCTGGGCCACCGACTCCTCGCCCGAGACGTAGAGGACCGGCGCGCCGAGATCGGCCAGCGCGCGGGACGCCTGCAGCAGCAGCGTGGACTTCCCGATGCCCGGATCGCCGCCGATGAGGACGAGCGAACCCCGAACCACGCCTCCACCCAGCACCCGGTCCAGCTCCCCGATCCCCGTCGGAGACCGCTCCCCGCCCTCGAGGCTCACGTCGGCGAGCGCAACCGGCGCGCTCCCGGCGACCGAGGGCGACCGACGGCCCTTGGCCGGCGCCTGCCGCTCCTCCACCAGCTCCACGAATTTCCCGGTTTGCCGACAGTCCGGGCAGATGCCCCACTTCGGGGAGGCGAAGCCGCACTCCTGACACCGGTAGACCGTCGACTCTCTCGCCATCAGTTCTTGTCCCTTCCGGTGTTGATCGTGGACCGGATCAGGTAACGCAAGATCGCGCTGCGCTGGGCTCCCTCGAGGAACGCGGCCAGGTTTTCGTAGACGGTCGGATCCTCGAGCAACCCGCCGATCGTGCCCTCCCCGGCCGCCAGTCGGTCGGTGATGCTCCGAAGGTTGGTCACGCCGACACGGAAGTCCCTGGCGGCCTGCACCAGGGCGCCCTCCCCTTCGTCTTTCAGAAGGCTCCCGGCGACGCCCTTGCCCTGCGCGAGCCGCTCGGACACGAGCCGGAAGTTGCGCGCCAGAACCCGGAAGTCCTCGGCCACCGACTTGTACTGGGGGTCGAAGAAGAGCGTCGCAACCAGGCTCTCGTCGGCCTTCCCGCGGTCGGCCATCTTGCCCAGCGCCTCCATGGCGCCCACCAGCTGGCGGGCCGCCCGGCCGCTCTCGGCCGAAAGCAGCACCCCGACCGCGCTGTCGCCGCGGCCCCGCGCCAGGAGCTCTTCGGTCGAGGTCAGCACGAGGTTGAGACGGCGTAGCGCCTCCGGCTCCTCGTAGATCAGCACGTGGAGCCACCCCGGGCCCCTCTCCACCTGCTCGGCGAGCCGGCGACCCGAACGGAGCAGCGCCGCCAGGTCCTCCAGCGCCCTGGTCTCGTTGAGCGTCTCCACCGTCGTCCGGAGGCTTCCCGAGAGGGCGGCGACGTTCTTCAGGATCTCGACGCCCTCGCCGGCCAGCCGGCTGACCTCCACCGGGTCTCGCGAGGCGATGGACTCCCCCGGCTTGAGGGGCGGCGCCCCCAGACTGCCCAGGCTGATCTCTACGATCTTGTCTCCCAGGAGCCCCTGTGTCTCGATCCTCGCGATGGAATTCTGGCGGATGCGGTCGGCGAAGCGCCGGGCGACGGACAGCGTCACCCGGACCTTGGCGCCGACCGTCTCCGGCAGAGAAACCCGCGTCACGCGGCCGATCTGCACGCCCGCGAGTCGCACCGTCGCGCCCGGTACGAGTCCGCCGACCTCGTGGAACTCCGCCAACAGTTCATACCGCGCCTCGAAGTACCTGGCCTGGGCACTAAGCAGGTAGACGAGACCGATGAGAGCCGCCAGGGAGACGAGGACGAACAGCCCGATGCGGATCTGAAGCGCGAGCTGTCGCCGGTCTTCGGCCATCCGTCAGCTCTCCCGCAGCTCGCCGGCCAGGAACGCCTGGACCGCGGGAACCGTGGAGCGATGGACCTCCTCCGGGGTCCCGGTCGCCTCGAAGCGTCCGTCGTGAAGGATCGCCATCTGATCCGACACCATGTCGGCGAACTCGACGTCGTGGGTGACCACGATCGCGGTGTCGCACACCCCGCTCCGGAGTTGCGCGATCAACTCCCCCACCACGCGCGCATTGGTGGGATCGAGCCCCGCCGTCGGCTCATCGAAGAACACCACCTCGGGCTCCAGGACCAGCGCCCGGGCGATCCCGACCCGTTTCTTCATTCCCCCGGAGAGCTCCGCCGGCAGGAGGGAATCGGTGCCGGGCAGCCCGACCACCGACAGGAAGCGGTGAACCCGCTCGGTGATCTCCCCCTCGCTCAGGGTCGTGTGCTCGCGGAGCGGGTAGGCCACGTTCTCGAAGACCGAAAGCGAGTCGAAGAGGGCGGCGCTCTGGAACACGAAGCCCGTCCGCCGTCGGAGCGAGAGCATCGCCTCCTCCCGGAGCTGCTCAATGTTGGCCCCGAACAGGCGGATCTCGCCGGCGTCCGGCCGGGTCAGGCCCGCGCAGAGCCTCAGGAGCACCGTCTTGCCAACCCCGCTGCCGCCCATCACGGCCAGGGTCGTCCCCTTGGGGAGGACCAGGCTCACCCCGCGGAGGACCTCGTGGTGATCAAAGGTCTTCCAGACGCCCCGGAGCTCGACGACGGGCGCTTCCCTCATCACGTCTGGGGCCAGAACAGGAAGAGGAAGAGCTTGGTGAGGAAAAAGTCCGCCAGGATCACGGCCATGGCCACCTCCACCACCGTCGCGGTCGTCGCGCGCCCGAGCCCTTCGGTGCCGCCTTCGGTGCTGAGCCCGTTGTAACAGCCGACCAGCGTGATGATGGCCGCGAAGAAGAAGCTCTTGCCCACCCCCGTGAGAAAGTCGCGCAGGGTCACCCAGTAAAAGATGTTATTCCAGTAGACGTAGAAGTCCACATGGCGCTCGAACACCGCGATCAGCATCCCGCCGAGGAGCCCGACGAAGTCGGCGAGGATGGTCAGCAGCGGGAACACGAACAACGCGGCCAGCACCCGGGGAACGATGAGCTTCTTGACGTAGTTGACGCCGATCGCCCGGAGGGCGTCGATCTGCTCGGTCACCTTCATCGAACCCAGCTCGGCGGTGATGCCGGATGCCACCTTGCCTCCCACGAGGATCGCGGTGAGCACCGGACCCAGCTCCCTCAGTATCGAAAGCGCGACCACCGGCCCCACGTAATTCTCGGCGCCGAAGCGGGCCATGTTCACCGCGCTCTGGAGCGCGAGGACCATCCCGGTGAAGACGGCGGCGGTGAGGGCCACCAGGACCGACCGGACTCCCATCCGGTCGACTTCCTGCAGGACCACCCGCCAGTAGGAGGGAGGAAGGGCGAGGTTCCGCACCACCTGGGCGGTGAGCAGTCCGAGTCCGCCGTACCAGATGAGCGTTTGCCGCCCTTGCACCCTCAGGTAGTTCCCCGCCGTCACGGCTGCCTTCCCTTCACGGTCCCGCAAAGCTCCCGACGAACGCCCGAAAGTCCTCCACGCCACTCGCAAACTCGGTCGGCGGCGCCACGTAGATCAGGTCGTAGACGCACTCTCGTCCCTTCACCACGTACGCCTCGACCTCGACCGGAGCCTTGTCCAGGCTCCCCTCGAGACGCACCCAGAGGGCCTGATGCCCCGCCAGGGCCAGTTCCCTTCGCTCCCGGATCTCCTTGCCCTGAATGCCGAAGGTCAGATGCCGCGCGAGCACGGAGAGCGATCGGGTCGGAGCCCTGCCCTCGCACGTCGCGTGAGCCAGGATTCCCGCCCGCGTGGCCCGCCGGCGCAGCACGAGGTCCGCCGGCCCGTCGGCCGCCACCTCCCACCCCTCGTTCGCGGGGAGCGTCACGCGATACCCCTTGGGCGAGTGAAAGACCCCGCCTTCGATGCGGCTCCCGCACGCGGCCGAGGCCCATGCGACAAGCAGCAGCAACCCGGCGACACGTTTCAGCCCGAGCTCCCCCCGGGATCCGCCGTTTTTTTTGCGTGACGGCGCGCCAGCTCGTCGAAGACCCGGCGGAGGGAGATCCCGCGGCCGCCGAGCAGCACCATGGTGTGAAACCAGAGGTCGGCCACCTCCTCCACGAGGCGGGCATCCCCTTCTCCTCCCAAGGCCGCCGTCACCACCTCGGAGGCCTCCTCCCCGATCTTCCGGCAGATCTGCGCCTCGCCCTTTTGGAGGAGGCCCGCGACGTACGACCCGGGCCGGGGCTCGGCCTTCCGCGACTGGATCGTGCGTTCGACCACGTCGAGAATCTGGGGCCCCGGGAAACCCTTGGACTCCCGGTCGAGCGGCGGGCCCGAGGAAGCTCCGACGGCCAAGCTGGTGAAAAAGCACGTCCGGCTTCCCGTGTGGCAGGCTACGCCTTCCTGGTGGACCAGGAGCAGGAGCGCATCCCGGTCACAGTCGGCGTAGATCGCCTCCACGTGCTGGCGGTGGCCGGAGGTCTCCCCCTTCTGCCAGAGCGCCTGACGGGAACGCGACCAATAATGGGCCAGGCCGGTGTCGAGCGTCTCCTGGAGCGCCCGGCGATCCATCCAGGCCATCATCAGCAACTCGCCGGTGACGGCTTCCTGGACCAAGGCCGGGATCAGCCCCTGCCCGTCCCACCTGAGCTCGTCCACGCCGCTCACTCCTCGAGCCTCACTCGCACGTTGTGACCCCGCAGGTACACTTTGGCGTCGCGCACCGTGTACGTCCCGAAGTGGAAGATGGACGCCGCCAGCGCCGCATCGGCCTTCCCCTCGACGAGCCCTTCCCGCAGGTGCTCCAGGCTGCCGACTCCCCCGGACGCGATCACCGGAATCGACACCGCTTCGGCCACGCTCCGGGTCAGCGCGATGTCATAACCGTCCCTCGTCCCGTCGCGATCCATGCTGGTCAGCAAGATCTCCCCGGCGCCCAGGCTTTCGACCTCCCGCGCCCAGGTCACCGCGTCCCGGCCCGCGGGACGGCGACCACCGTGACTATAGACGGTCCACCGCCCGTTCTGCGCGGCTCCCGATCCATCGCGCTTGGCATCAATCGCCACCACGATGCACTGGCTGCCGAACCGCTCCGCCGCCTCGCGGATCAACCCCGGCCGCCCGATCGCAGCCGTATTCAACGAGACCTTGTCCGCTCCCGCGCGGAGCAGCGTCCTGATCTC
>JAHFDN010000008.1 GCA_023248995.1 Candidatus Rokuibacteriota bacterium | reverse complement strand
TGGTGAAAAATCACCAGCAGCGAGCGGTCAAAATCAGTACCATACCCCCCAACGATGGTCCCGCTGGCCGAGTTGCTGGGAGAGAGCCCAGGGATTGTTGCCGTCCGAGAGCAGATCGAGCGGTTGCTCCGGCGTCAGACGGATGCTCGCCGCCTCCCTCCGATCCTGCTCCAGGGAGAAACGGGCACTGGAAAGGGGCTCCTCGCGCGAGCCATCCACCGGGCAGGCCCCCGGCGAGATGGGCCCTTCGTGGATGTCAACTGCGCGGCGATTCCGGAGACCCTGCTCGAAGCGGAGATGTTCGGTTTCGAGCGAGGCGCGTTCACGGACGCTCGGCAGGCGAAGGCCGGACTCCTCCAAGCGGCTCACCGCGGGACGATCTTTCTGGACGAGATCGGGCTCCTCTCGGAAGGGCTTCAGGCAAAGCTCCTGAAGGCGATCGAGGAGCAGGCCGTCCGCCGGCTGGGGAGCACACGGAGTGAGCCCGTCAACGTCTGGATCCTGTCCGCGACGAGCGAGGATCTCGCGACACGGACGCCGGCCCGGCGATTTCGCGAAGACCTCTACCACCGACTTGCGGTGCTCACGGTGCAGCTTCCCCCGCTCCGGGAACGGGGGCAGGACATTGCGCGCCTGGCGGAGCATTTTCTGACCCGCGCCTGCGCCGACTACCAGCTGCCGCCGAAGCAACTGGACACGGGCGCGCGGGCGGCCCTCCTGGCCCACCGGTGGCCGGGGAACGTGCGAGAGCTGGCCAACGTGATGGAGCGGGTGGCGCTCCTCTGCGACGAGGGAGTCGTGACGGCGGAGATGTTGGGGGTCAGGGGGGCGCCCGCGGCCGCGGCTCAGCAAGCGCCACCCCGGGATCCCCCAGTTCGCCTCGAGGATGAGGTCGCGAGCGTAGAGCGCACGCGCGTACTCGATGCTCTCGAGCGGATGAGCTGGAACATCTCGCGCGCCGCGGCTCTCCTCGACCTCTCACGGAACAAGCTCCGCTACAAGATCCAGAAGTACCGGCTACGACCAGGGGCTCCCCCGCCGACTCCGCGGAGGAAGCGCGTCACGGCGGCGGAGCCCACGCCGCCAGCCACTGTTTCCCCGACGGCCCCCCTCGCACCGTCCCTCCGCTGGGAATGGCGCCGCCTGACGCTGCTCCGCGCCGATCTTGTCGCTCCACGGGAGGGAGAACCTCCGGCCGATTCGAGCCGGCTTCTCGGCATGTTCGTGGACAAGCTGCAGGGGTTCGGCGGCCGCGTGGAGGAGTTGACCCCGACAGGAGTCGTGGCGGCGTTCGGGATCGACCCCGTGGAGGATGCTCCAAGACGTGCCGCCCTCTCGGCCATGGCGATGCTCAAGGCCGTAGAGGCCGACCGACACATGGGTGCCGAGGGGTTCCGAGCCAAGATCGGCGTCCACATCGCCCAGCTCATGCTGGGCAGGATCGATTCGGCCGTCCAGTTAGAGGGCGAGGGCAAGCGCGAGGCGTGGGCGATCCTCGACGCGCTGCTGACGACGGGCGAAGCGGATGCGATCGTCGTCAGCACGGCGGCCGCACCGTTGCTCGAGCGGCGATTCGATCTGCTGCCAGCGGGCGCTCTCGACGGGACGCCCGTGAAGGCTTACAGGCTCGTGGGACGCGAACGCACGGAACTCCGGCTCCGCGGGCGCATCACGCGTTTCGTGGGGCGGAATTCGGAGCTGGAGCTTCTGCGGAACGGGCTGACGACGGCCATCACCGGCCGGGGGCAGGCGGTGGGGATTGTCGGCGAACCGGGGATCGGGAAGTCCCGCTTGCTTTACGAGTTTCGCCAGCGCCTCGCGGACGGCGAGGTGACATATCTCGAGGGGCGATGCTTCTCCTACGCGACGGCCACTCCCTACTTTCCCGTGGTTGAAGTACTCCGGAGCAGCTGTCGCGTGAGCGACGCGGACACCCCGGACATCATCGCCGACAAGGTCCGGCGGAGCCTTGCGCAGGTCGGCATGGAGCCCGACGAGGGTGCGCCGTACGTCCTGCATCTGCTGGGCCTCAAGGAAGGCACCGACCGCCTAGGCGTACTGAGCTCCGAGGCGATCAAGGCCCGCACGTTTGAGATCCTACGGGAAATGGTCCTAAAAGGGAGCCAGCGCCGCCCTCTCATCCTGGCCGTCGAAGACGCGCACTGGATCGACACGGCATCGGAAACCTATCTGGCCTCGCTTATCGAGAGCATGGCCGATGCCCCTCTCCTCCTCCTCATGACCTACCGTCCGGGGTATCGGCCACCTGGGGCGGAGAAGTCGTACGCCACCCAGATAGCCCTTCCCCCGCTCTCCCGGCAGGATAGTCGGCTACTGGTTAACGCAGCACTGGAAACGGAGCAGGTGCCCGATCCTGTCACCCAGCTCATCCTCGCAAGGGCTGAGGGGAATCCTTTTTTCCTCGAAGAGCTGGCCCGAGTGGTCGGCGAGCACCCAGGCCGTCCACACCAGGCCGTGCCCGAAACCATCCAGGAGGTGCTCCTGGCCCGGATCGAGCGCCTCCCCGGCGATGCCAAGCGACTTCTGCAGACGGCATCGGTCCTTGGTCGGGAATTCCCTCTCCGCCTCTTGAGAGCGATCTGGGATCCGGACAGCGCCTTCGACCCACAGCTGCGAGAGCTCACACGCCTCGAGTTTCTCTTCTTGGGGAGCGCGACCGAGGAGCCGACTTATTTCTTCAAGCACACCCTGACGCGAGAGGTCGCCTACGAGAGCCTCCCTCTGTCTCAGCGCCAGGCCTTCCATGCAGCGGCCGGCCGTGCCCTCGAAACCCTCCACGCGGACCGGCTCGAGCAGGTGTACGACCGCCTCGCGTACCACTACTCAAGGACGGATAAGGCAGGGAAAGCGGTCGAGTATCTGGCTCGCTTCGCGGCAAAGGCAGCCCGCGCCTCTGCCCACGTGGAGGCCGTCGCCGCATTAGAGGAAGCGCTGAGCCACGCCGGGCGCCTGCCGGAGGGCCCGGACCGAGAGCGGTGCCGCCTCGACCTGATCCTCCAGCAGGTCCATTCCCTCACCGTGCTGGGGCGGTTTCAGGAGGTCCTCGACCTCCTCCTGACGGAACGGGAATGCGTCGAGCGACTGCGGGATGCCGTGGTGACGGGCCCGTATTATTTCTGGTTGGCGCGGACCCACGGCGTCGTGGGGGACCACGAGCAGGCCGTCCAGAGCGCCCAGCGTGCACTGGAAGAGGCGACGCGCTGCGAAGACAAGGCCACGATGGGCAAGGCCTACTACGCCCTGGCATACGAAGATTACTGGTCAGGGCAGGGGCGGGCGGGTGTCGAGCGCGGCCGGCAGGCCGTGTCCCTGCTTGAGGAGTCCGCGGAGCGGTGGTGGTTGGGTCTCGCGCACTGGGTCGTCGCGATCAACCACTCTCACATGGGGGAGTTCGAAGCGGCCCTGGAGGCCGTGGCCCGGGTCCGCGTGATCGGGGAGATGACCGCTGACCGGCACCTCCTCTGTACGGCCGCGTGGAGTAGCGGGATGATCAATGCAGCGCGGGGAGAGTGGGAGGCGGGGATCGAGGCGTGCCAACGCGCGCTGGAATCCTCCCCGAACCCCGTGAACACCGCGCTCGCCCTGGGCTTCCTGGGGGGCTGCCACCTCCAGAGCGGAGACGGGCTCCGGGCGATACCGCCGCTGGAGCAGTCGGTTCAGCAGCTAGGGCAGTTCCAGGTCCGGCAGACCCAGGGCTGGTTCCTGGCGATGCTCGGCGAGGCCCATCTGCTGAGCGGGCAGCTTGACCGCGCGGCTGAATGTGCCGCCCGGGGCCTCCAGATCAGCCAGGACGCCCGGTACTGGTACGGGCTCGGGTGGGCCCAGCGCGCCCTGGGACGGATCGCGAGAGTTCGCGGCGAGGTGGACGGGGCCCAGAATTACTTGCAGGAGGCCTTTCGGACCTTCGAATCGGTGGAGGCCCGGTACGAAGTGGGTCGGACCCATCTTGACCTGGCCGTGGTCGCCCACGCCCGGGGAGACGACGAGGGTGCTGCCGGCCATCTCGATACAGCCCGAAGGCTTTTCGCCGCGTTGAAGATCTCCAAGTACCTCGAGCGCACGGAGGAGTACGCCAGGGAGTTTCGAATCCGCCTCGCTCCTTGAGAGATCCAATCAGGACCCGGCTTACAGGCCTTCTCTGGTGCTTTTTCTCTTTGGACCTCCCGATTCTCGACGCGGGGGTGGCGTTCACACGTGCCCCCGTGTTACAATTCTTGCCTATCATGCAGGTGCGTCTCTCGCGACATCTCGACGAACACGCACGGGCCGTTCAGGCGCCGATGACCGTGGACGAATTTCTTGCCCGCTTCCCCGAAGCGCCCCGCGATCTCCGCGATGAGCCTGTCTTAGCGGAATACGTGACCGCCTTCGGTCACCTCCTGCGCACCGCCCAAAAGCCCTCCCCGTGCATGCGCGATGGCGGCGACGCCCCGCACGCGTTCTACATGCGGCTCGTGAACGACCTGGCAATCTACGGCCTGGGTCTGGCCCGGCGTGACCGAACCCTCGGGCGGCTCCAAGCGACGCTCGAGGAGTACAAAAAGCAGCCCGCGACGTTCGCCTGCACTCTCGTGCCCCGCCGCGCCCCGGGCACGCCCCGATCCGGCTGCGCCTGACACCTTTTCAGCGGTACTCATCGGCGTTTCCCTCCAATCCCGCTTGACGACCACGGAGCCCTTATAGTATGGTCGTGCCCTCGACCATGCCCAGAACGGCTGCGCCCATCATTTTCCTCGCCACCCTCGCCACACTCCTGACCTCGTTCTTCGCCACCGCGGAGGCGCAGCGGCCGATCTGGATCGGCGTGTCGGTGGGCGTGACCGGCCAGTTCGCTGCGCTCGGTCAGAATCAGGTGCGGGGGCATCAGCTCTGCACCAAGGACGCGAACAGCAAGGGCGGCGTCCTCGGGCGAAAAGTAGAGCTGATCCTCGAGGATGACCAGTCCCAGGCCGCCAACGCCGTCCGCATTTACGAGAAGCTCCTCACGGAGGACAGGGTGGACGCGGTCCTCGGGCCGTACTCCTCCCCCATCACCGAAGCCGTAGCCGACGTCACCGAGCGCTACAGGATGCCGATGATCGCGACGGGGGCAGCGACGACCTCGATCTTCAAGAAAGGGCGGAAATACGCCTTCATGCTCCTTTCTCCTGCGGAGGTGTACCTGGAAGGACTCGTGGACCTGGCGGCCAAGAAGGGGCTCAGGACGTTCGCCGTGATCTTCGAGGACACGATCTTCCCGAAGGCGATCGCCCAGGGAGCCGCCGACCTGGCCAAGAAGCACGGGCTGCAGGTGGCCCTCATAGAGAGCTATCCCAAGGGAACAACTGACTTCGCCGCGATCGTTGCGAAGGTCAAAGCGGTGAATCCCGACGTGCTCGGTGCCGCCACCTACTTCCAGGACGCGGTGGCCATCACCCGCCAGCTGAAGGAGTTGGACGCGAACCCCCGGATGTACGGGGTGACAGTCGGGGGGGATCTGCCGAAGTTTTACGAGACGCTCGGAAAGGCCGCCGAGTTCGTCTACGGAGCGACCCAGTGGGAGCCCGATCTCGTGACGCTTCGGGCCGGAGGGATGATTCCCATTGCCCGCCAGTACCCAGGGGCCAGGGAATTCGTCGAGGAGCACAGGAAGGAATTTCCCGGAGCCGACCTTTCGTATCACACCGCCCAGGGCTACGCGAGCTGTCAGATCCTCCTGGAGGCCATCAAGCGCGCGGGCTCCCTGGGCGGCGACAAGATCCGGGACGTCCTGCTCAAATTGGACTTCAACTCCGTCTACGGCCGGTTCCAGGTCGATCAGGACGGCTTTCAGGTCGCGCACAAAATGGTCATGTTCCAATGGCAGGACGCCAAGAAGGCCATCGTCTGGCCCGACGACCTCGCCCCCGGCAAGCCGCGCTTCCCGACACCTCCGTGGAGCCAGCGCTGATGAGAACGCACCGCTGGAGTCGCTCGACCGCGTCCATCTCGCTGGCCGCGCTGATAGGTCTGACCGGGGTCGCCGAGGCGCAGCAGCCCATCCGCATAGGCGCTTCGCTATCTCAGACAGGATCGTTCGCTTCCCTTGGTCAGAACCAGCTTCGCGGCTACCAGCTCTGCGTCAAGCACGCGAACGAGAAGGGCGGGGTTCTGGGGCGCAGGATCGAGCTAGTCGTGGAGGACGACGAGTCAAAGGCCCCCACGGCGGTCCGCATCTACGAAAAGCTGATCACCCAGGATAAGGTGGATGCCATCCTCGGCCCCTACTCCTCGCCCATCAGCGAGGCCGTGGCCGACGTCGCCGAAAAGTACAGGATGCCGATGGTGGCCTCTTTGGCTAGCGCCACCTCGATCTTCAAGAAGGGGCGGAAGTTCGCGTTCATGGTGCTGTCGCCGGCCGAGACTTGGTTCGAAGGCCTCATTGACATGGCGGTCAAGCGAGGGCTGAAGACCGTGGCAGTCATCAACGAAGACACCCTCTTCCCCAAGGCATCGGCGCAGGGCACGATCGAACTGGCGAAGAAGAAAGGGCTTCAGGTGCTCCTCGCCGAGGCGTATCCGAAGGGCACCACCGACTTCACGCCGATCCTGAGCAAGGTCCGGGCGGCCACCCCCGATGTGCTGGCGGCGGCGACGTACTTCGAGGACGCCGTGGCCATCACGCGGGCGCTGAAAGAACGGGACGTGAACCCCAGGATGTTCGGGGTGACCGTGGGCGGCGACCTCCCGAAGTTCTACGAGGTGCTCGGGCGGACTGCCGAGTTTGTCTACGGTTCCTCACAGTGGGAACCGGAGTTGGTGACCTTGCGGGCCGGCGGGTTCATCCCCATCGCCCGCCAATATCCGGGAGCCCGGGAGTTCGTCGAGGCGTACCGAAAGGAGTCCCCCGGGGCTGATCTTTCGTATCACTCAGCAGCCGGCTACGGCGGGTGCCAGATCCTTGTGGAGGCCACGAAGCGGGCGGGCTCGCTGGACGGCGAGAAGGTGCGGGAGGCGATTCTCAAGATGGACCTCAATACCGTCTTCGGAGCGTTCAAGGTGGACCGGGATGGCTTTCAGATCGCGCACAGGACCCTGATCTTCCAGTGGTGGGACGCCAAGAAGGCCATCGTCTGGCCGGATGACCTTGCCCCGGCGAAGCAGATCTTCCCGACGCCCCCGTGGGGTCAACGGTAGGCTCCGCTCGCAAGCTCCTATGCTGCTCGTGGGTCGCCCTGGTGGCGGTCCTCGCGATCGTCCCGTCCCCTGCCGAGTCGCAACAGCCTCGCCGTTCCTACCGCATCGGGGTCCTCAACGAGGCGTGGCAGGCCAACCACCCCACTGTCCAAGGCCTTAAAGCGGGGCTCGCAGAGCTCGGCTTTGAGGAGGGCCGTGACGTCACGTTCGACATCCGGTTTACCCAGGGGAACCGAAACATTACGACTCAAGTGGCCGCCGCCATGGCTGGGGAGGCCCTTGACATGATCTTCACGAGCGGCGAGGCCGCCATGCAAGCCGCCTTCGATGCCAGGCCCACGATCCCCATCGTCTTCACCATGGTGGGCGACACCGTGATTCCCCGCCTCACCAGGGTGGGGCCCAATACCCGGGCCAACATTACGGGCGTGTCGAGCCTGAACATCAAGCTTGGCCCGAAGCGGCTGGAGATCCTGAAGACTCTGGCCCCGACGATCCATCGGATCTGGGTCATCTATCCAGCGGCTGACGCCACAGCCCTGGCCGCCATCCGAGAGCTCGAGGGAGCCGCCTCCCGCCTGAAGCTGGAAATCGTGAGCCGGCCGGTGTGGTCGACCGAGGAGGTTGCCCGTGTCCTTGCGTCCGTCCGTCCGGGCGACGGCTTTCTGGCCCCGGAGAACGACACGTTCGACATCCCCGCCGCGATGCTGGAGACGTCGCTCCAATCCCGAATCCCGGCGGTCTTTTCGACGGCGCTCTGGGTTCGCCACGGTGGTCTCGTGTCCTATGGGCCCGACTACTACGCCCAGGGGCTTCAGGCGGCGCGTCTGGTGGCCAAGGTCCTGCAAGGGACACGCCCTGAGGACTTGCCCATCGAAGGGGCAGACAAGATCGACCTCGCCGTCAATCTGAAGACCGCAACCCTCCTCGGGGTGAAAGTGCCGCGGAAAGTTCTTCTCCGCGCGGAAACGCTCCAGCGATGAGCGACCAGACCCCGCGCGGCCGGCTGTTCCGGAAGTACGTCGTCGTCCTCCTCTTCTTGGTCGGCGGTGTGCTGGTGCTCAGCAGTCTCGTCCAGCTCTACTTCTCCTACCGGGAAACCAGGGCTGCCCTCGCCCAGATCGAGCGCGAGAAGGCGGTGACCGCGGCGACCCGGATCGAGCAATTCGTCAAGGAAATCGAGCGGCAGGTGCGGGGCACGGTCCTGGATGCCTTTGCTGATCCGGCCGCTGCAAGAACGCAGCGGGAGGAAGACTACCTCAGGTTGCTCCGCAATGTTCCGGCCATCACGGATATTCGCCATCTGGATGTGTCAGGGCGCGAGGAGGTGCGGGTGTCCCGCCTGGAGCTGGACGCGATCAACAGCCAGGAAGATCTGTCCAAGGAGGCGTTTTTCGTCGAGGCCAGATCCGGGAAGACGTACATCAGCCCAGTCTATTTCCGGAACGAGTCGGAACCGTACATCACCATCGCGGTGCCCGACGGCGAAAACGGCCGTGAAGTCACCGCGGCTGAAGTGAATCTCACGCGCATCTGGGACGTGGTATCCCGGATCAAGATCGGCAAGACGGGATACGCGTACGCCGTGGACGCACACGGCCTTCTGGTCGCCCACCCGGATATCAGCATGGTCCTCCAGAAGCGGGACCTATCAAGCCTTCCCCAAGTGCGCTCGGCCCGTGCCGTGGGCCCCGGCTCCCCGGGTGAAGACGACGTGGCCACGATCGCACCCGGTCTCCGCGGCGACCAGGTCCTCACGGCACATGCCGCGGTCGCGCCGCTCGGGTGGCTCGTGTTCGTCGAGCAGTCGCTCGGCGAGGTGTTTGCACCTATCCAGACGTCCATCGTCCGCAACGCTGCCATCTTCGTGCTGGGTCTCGGGCTGTCGGTGCTGGCGAGCCTGGTGCTAGCCAGGCGGATGGTCACGCCGATCCGGGCTCTGCAGGCCGGGGCGGCCAGGATCGGCACCGGCGAACTCGGTCACCGCATCGACGTCCAGACCGGCGACGAGTTCCAGGCGCTGGCCGACGAGTTCAACCGGGCAGCCGAGAAACTGCAGGAGTCGTACGCCACGCTCGAGCAGAAGGTCGAGGCGCGCACCCGGGAGCTGACCGAGGCCCTGGCGCAGCTGAAAGCCCTCGGCGAGATCGGCCAGGCCATCAGCTCCAGTCTGGACCTTCAAACGGTGCTCACCAGCATCGTCTCGCACGCCGTCCAGCTCACCGGTACCGACGGAGGCGCAATCTACGAATACGACGAGCCCACGGAAAGATTCCTCCTCCGCGCAACCTACCAGATGGAAGAAGAACTGATTGACGCCCTCCTGACGAACCCCGTTGGACTCGGCGAAGGAGCAGTGGGGCGAGCGGCGGTCGTCCGCGAGGCGATCCAGATCCCCGACATCCTAGAGGAGGGGGCTTACACGGACCGACTGCGCGATACCTTGGTTCGATCCGGGTTCCGCGCCCTGCTCGCTGTCCCTCTGCTCCGAGAGGACCGCATCGTGGGCGGACTCGCAGTGCGTCGGAGATCCCCGGGGAAGTTCCTCCCGGGAGTGGTTGATCAGCTACGGACCTTCGCGGCCCAATCGGCCCTTGCCATCCAGAATGCCCGGCTCTTCCGGGAGATCGACGAGAAGAGCCGCCAGCTCGAGCTGGCTAGCCAGCACAAGTCGCAGTTCCTCGCCAACATGAGCCACGAGCTGCGCACCCCGATGAACGCCATCATCGGCGTCAGCGAGATGCTCCTGGAGGACGCCCGGGACCTCGGGCGCGCCGAGGAGATCGAGCCACTGGAGCGCATCCTCCGCGCCGGCAGGCATTTGCTCGCCATCATCAATGAAATCCTGGACCTCTCCAAGATCGAAGCCGGCAAGATGGAGGTGTACCTCGAAGCCTTCGCGATCGCCCCCCTCATCGAGGACGTGGCCACGACGGTCCGCCCGCTGGCGGAGAAGAAGGGCAACCGGCTCACGCTGGAGTGCCCCCCAGACATCGGCACGATTCGCGCCGACCTCACGCGCGTCCGCCAGGCCCTCCTCAACCTCGCCGGCAACGCCGCCAAGTTCACCGAGCAGGGCCTCATCACCATCACCGCCGCCCGCCGGGCCGACGATGGCCGCGACTGGTTGACCCTGACCGTCGCCGACACCGGCATCGGCATGACTCCCGAGCAGACCGCCAAGCTCTTCCAGGACTTCACTCAGGCCGATGCCTCCACCACTCGCAAGTACGGGGGGACCGGGCTGGGCCTGGCGATCAGCCGACGCTTCTGCCGCATGATGGGGGGCGACATCACCGTCGAGAGCGCCTCCGGACGGGGCTCGACCTTCACCATCCGTTTGCCGGCTGACGTCCGCATCGCCGGCGTGGAAGAAGCCAGACCAGAGCCCCTGGTCCCCAGGGCCTCAAGGCCGGTGCGGATGGGTGCAGGAGGAGCGCCCTCGGTGCTGGTCGTGGACGACGACCCGACCGTGCGCGACCTCATGGAGCGATTCCTCGTGAAAGAAGGCTTTTCTGTGGTCAAGGCAGCCGGCGGCATGGAGGCGCTCGCCCGGGCGCGCGAACTCCACCCCACCGCCATCACCCTCGATGTCATCATGCCGGATCTCGACGGCTGGACCGTCCTAGCGGCGCTGAAGGGCGATCCGACGCTGGCCGACATCCCCGTGATCCTCGTCAGTATCGTGGAGGAGAAGCAGCGAGGCTACTCGCTTGGCGCTACCGAATACATGGTCAAGCCCATCGATCGCGACCGGCTGATCAGTGTGCTCCGCTCACTCTACGCACCGGCCACCGGCCGGGTCCTGCTCGTCGAGGACGACGATTTCACCCGGGCGGTGATCCGGCAGGCCCTCGAGCACGAGGGGTGGTCCGTCACCCAGGCGGAGAACGGCCGCGTCGCCCTCGATCGCGTCGCCGCGACGCGCCCGGACACCATCGTCCTCGATCTCATGATGCCCGAGATGGACGGGTTCGAGTTCCTCGTCGAGCTCCGCAGCAACCCGGAGTGGCGCGATATCCCGGTGCTCGTCGTCACCGCCAAGGACCTCACCGACGACGACCGCCGCCGCCTGAGCGGTGGGGTCGAGCGCATCATCGAGAAAAGCACATATGATCGCGACCACCTCCTGCGCCAGGTTCGCCACGCGCTCGCCACCTGCATCGAGCGCCACCGCACATGAAGATCCTTTACGTCGAGGACAACGACGACAACATCTACGTCGTGAAGAACCGTCTCACACGCGCCGGGTTCACCGTGCTGGTGGCGGGAGACGGAGAGCAAGGCATGGCGATGGCTACCGCCGAGCGTCCCGACCTCATCCTGATGGACCTGAGCCTGCCGGGGCTCGACGGCTGGGAAGCCACGCGCCGGCTCAAGGCGGCGACCGACACCAAGAACATCCCGATCATTGCGGTCTCCGCCCACGCCATGGCCGGCGACCGCGAGAAAGCCCTCGGCGCCGGCTGCGACGACTACGAACCCAAGCCCGTGGACTTCGCCCGCCTGCACGCCAAGATCCAAGCGCTACTGCCCAAGGACCCGACCCGGTGAAGCCATCTGATTACGCCCTGCTCGTTGTCGATGACAACGAGGACAACCGCTACACCCTCGTCCACCGCCTCAAACGGCTGGGCTACCCCAATGTCGCGACCGCCGTCGATGGCCGCCAGGCGCTGGACCTCCTCGGCACGCAGCGATTCGACCTCGTCCTGCTGGACATCATGATGCCGGAGTTGAACGGTTACCAGGTGCTGGAGCAGCTCAAGGCCGACGAGCGGCTGCGGCACCTACCCGTCATCATGATCTCGGCCGTGGACGAGATCGACAGCGTGATCCGCTGCGTCGAGCTGGGGGCGGAGGATTACCTGCCGAAGCCCTTCAACCCGACTCTGCTGCGAGCCCGGGTCGGCGCCAGCCTCGAGAAGAAGCGTCTCCGCGACGAGATCGTGGCGCACCTCGACCGCATCGAACGCGAGCTCCAATCCGCCCGCGAGATCCAACTGAGCATGGTCCCGACCGATTTCCCCGTTCCCACCCCGGCCAGCCCCGTGGAGATCTTCGCCACCCTCCGACCTGCCCGCCAGATCGGCGGAGACCTCTACGACTTCTTCTGGACCGATCCGCGGACGCTGTGCTTTGTCGTCGCGGATGTGTCAGACAAGGGGGCCCCGGCCGCGCTCTTCATGGCCCGGACCAAGACCCTCATGCGGCTCGTCGCGACCCTGCTCCGACCGGCGCCGGGCGCGCGGCCCGAGCCGCACGAGATCATCGCCCGGGTGAACGAGGAGCTCTGCCGCGACAACGAGCACTGCATGTTCGTCACCCTGTTCTTCGGGATGCTGGACCCAGCGCGCATGGAGGTTCGGTTCTGCAACGCCGGCCACAACGCGCCCTACATCATCAGTGTCCGAGACCCTGTCGTTCCCCTGAACGGGGCCAGGGGCAAGCCCCTCGGGATCAGCGTCGCGTTGCCCTACGAGTCCACCACATACAAGCTCACCCCCGGCGACTGCCTCTTTCTCTTCACCGACGGCATCACGGAGGCCATGGATGCCGGTGGCACCTTCTTCTCCCAGGACCGCCTGGAGAAGACGCTTGACTCCCTCGTCGGAGAGGCTCCGCGCACCGTCATCCACGCCGTTATCACCAAGGTCCAGGAGTTCACCGGAGCCGCTCCCCAGTCGGATGACATCGCCGCGCTCGCCCTCCGTCTCGCCACATGAGCTTCGTGGAGGTGAGCATCACCAATCGGCTGCACGACCTCACGCACGTGACACAGACCGTGGACCAGCTGGCCGCGACCCATGGCCTCACGCCCGATATCGTGGCGGACATGAACATCGCGCTCGACGAGGTCCTGTCAAACATCATCCGTCACGGCTACTCCGACGATCGGGTCCACAAGATACAGATCCGCCTCACGGCGGACGATGACGTCCTCCAAGCGGAGATCGAGGACGACGGCAAACCATTTAATCCTCTCACGACCCCGCCGCCGGATCTGACCGGCTCCCTCCGCGAGCGCGCGATCGGTGGTCTGGGCATCCACTTCGTCAAGAACCTGATGAGCGAGGTGGCCTATTCGTTCATCAAGAATCGCAACCGACTCGTGCTCAAGAAACACCTGACTCGAAGGGAGGCAGACGCCCGTGGACCTGCGTGAGGACAGCGTCGGCGACATCACGGTTCTGGAGGTCAAGGGACGAATCGACAGCACGACCGCGCCCACGTTCGGAGAGAAGCTGACCGGGACCCTCGCGACCCCCGACAAGCGCCTCGTGCTCGATCTGCGCCAGCTCGAGTACATCAGCAGCGCGGGCTTTCGCGTGCTTCTCTTGGCCGCGAAGCGTGCGGAGGAAGCGGGCAGCCACTTCGTTCTCTGCAGCATCTCGGGGAAGGTCCGACAACTCTTCGACCTCGGCGGCTTCCTGGACCTGTTCTCTATTTCTGCGTCTCGCGAGGAAGGAATCGCCGCCCTTCGGTAGCGTGGGCCGGCACGCCATGAGGAAGCCGGTCGGCATCATCTACGGCGTCAACGACGTGCCGCCAGTCGGCGTGACGCTGCTCAGCGGGCTTCAGCACGTCGGGATCATCTCAATTATCCTCGTGTTCCCGCTGCTTGTGGCTCGCGAGGCCGGTCTTTCCCGCGACAGGACCCTCGATGTTCTGAGCCTGTCCATGCTGGTGTTGGGGATTGGCACGATTCTCCAGGCGTTGCCGCGAGGCGCCGTCGGGGCACATTTCTTATGTCCTCCGGTTTTCAGCGCCGCCTATCTGAGCCCCTCCCTGCTCGCCGTCAAAACAGGCGGGCTGTCGCTCGTCCTCGGCATGACCGCGTTTGGCGGCCTCGTCGAGGTGGCACTCTCCCGCGCCCTGCACCGGCTTCGGCCGTACTTCCCGTCCGAAATCTCCGGCTTCGTCGTCCTGATGATCGGCGTCGCCGTCGGCTCTTTGGGCCTTCGGAACGTTCTTGCGCTCGGCACGGCAGAGCCGGCGAGTGGCCTGCATTTGACGGTGGCCACGATCCTGTTCCATTTCGACCACTGACCTTGCGACTCGTCTGCCCCTCGTCGTGAAGAGACCGGTCAACATCGTCTACGGGGTCGAGGACACGCCGCCACTCGGGGTGACCGTGTTCAGCGGCCTTCAGCACGTTGTCCTGATTTCGATCCGCCTGCTCTTCCCCTTGCTCATCGCCCGCGAGGCTGGCCTCCCTCCCGAGCGCGTCCTCGACGTGCTCAGCATCTCGATGATCGTCTTGGCTGTCGCCACCCTCTTGCAAGCGATTCCACGAGGGCCGGTTGGGTCAGGTTACCTGTGTCCCCCGTCGTTCACCTCGGCCTATATCGCCCCGTCACTGCTCGCCGCCAAGACCGGGGGAATGCCGCTGGTCGTCGGCATGACCCTATTCGGCGGCGTCATCGAGGCGGCCTTGTCCCGCGTCCTCCGTCCTCTGCGCCCCTTCTTCCCCCCGGAGATCGCGGGCTTCGTCGTCATCGTGGTCGGGGTCACACTCGGGAGCCTCGGCACGCGGGCCGTGCTAGGGACGGCCACGCCGGAAGGAGCCAGCACACTCGACCTGGCCGTGACCACCGTGAGCCTGGCGGTGATGATGGCACTCAATGTCTGGACCAAGGGCTCCCTCCGCGTGTTCTGCGCCCTGATCGGCATGATCGCGGGATACGTCGCCGCGGCCATCACGGGCAGCCTCACAGTGGCAGACCTCCGGCCCGTCGAAGCCGCGCCGTTGATCCACTTCCCCAACCTGGGTCACGCGGGCTGGTCCTTCGACCTGGCGTTGGCGATTCCCTTCGCGGTGGCGGCGCTCGCCGCCTGCCTTCGGGCGATGGGCGACGTCACGACCTGCCAAAAGATCAACGACGCAGAGTGGACGCGCCCCAGCATGCGCTCGATCAGCGGCGGCGTTCTGGCCAACGGCATCAGCACCACCACCGCCGGGCTCCTCGGCACCATCGGGGTCAACACGCTGACGAGCAGCGTCGGCCTATCCAGCGCGACGGGCGTGACCAGCCGCCGGATCGCCTACGTCATCGGCGGGATGTTCCTGATGCTCGCTTTCCTGCCCAAGGCGGCCGCCCTCCTCGCCATCATGCCGCAGCCGGTCCTCGGCGCGACCCTGTGGTTCTCGGCGTGCTTTGTCTTCATCAACGGCCTGCAGATCGTCACGTCGCGAATGCTCGACGCCCGCCGGACGTTCGTGATCGGGCTCTCCTTCACCATCGGGCTTGCCGTGGATCTCTACCCGTCGTTTTTCCACAGCCTGCGCCCGACGCTCCAGCCGTTCACGGGTAGCTCCCTCGTCCTCGGGACGGTGTTGGCTCTGGTCCTGAACGCGGTCTTTCGTCTCGGCGTTCGGCGCACGCAGCAGCTCACCCTCGAGCCGCGCGAGCTGGACCCCGCGAAGATCGAGGACTTCATGGAAGCCCAGGGGGCCGCGTGGGGCGCGCGGCGGGACGTCATCGATCGGGCGAAGTTCAACCTCACGCAATCGGTCGAGACAATCGTGGAGGGCTGTGCTCCTCAGGGCCCGCTCGAGATCGAGGCGAGTTTCGACGAGTTCAACCTCGACCTCCGGGTGTCGTACGCGGGCGCAGCGCTCCAGCTGCCCGACAAGCGCCCGAGCAACGAGGAAATCATAGAGTCGGAGGAGGGCCAGCGGAAGCTCGCCGGCTTCATGCTCCGCCGCTACGCCGATCGCGTGAAGTCCAGCTACACGGCAGGCCGTTCCACGATCCTCTTCCACTTCGATCACTGACCCGCCGCCCTCGCACCGTGCGTGGCTAGTACCTAGATTTCATAAATTCAATTCCCGGTCGCATGATATTTCGCCATGCCCTCTCGGTTTCCTCGTTGAACAATGGGTCAAATTCCCTCACGGCCTGGATCAAACAGTCCAGCCAAAGCTCATATAGCTTCGGCTTGATATCCATTTGACTCTTGCTGTGCACCTTTGCGATTCGCTCCAAATAGGCGTCGCCTTCGGCCCTCCCTTCGGTGACGAGCATCATCATGTACAACGACGTCATGAGTGCTCTCTTCTGCTTCCTAAAGTCCGTGTGCTTGAACTTCTCCGATACTTCCTCTGACGACGCCAAAAAGAGTTCGTAGAAGCGACCCAAGAATCCGGACGTGCTTTTACACCGTTCGAGGCTGTCGTTGAACATCTCAACGTCTTGTTCACTCATATCACCACCTGCGGCTCCTTCACTTTTTTGACTGAATACTCCCTTCCGCAGTTGGTGACAAGCAAAAAGCGGGCGAGCGCCTCACGCCCCGGGGCCCTCCTCGAAGG
The DNA here is from genome assembly GCA_023248995.1 of Candidatus Rokuibacteriota bacterium. Lineage (GTDB taxonomy): Bacteria > Methylomirabilota > Methylomirabilia > Rokubacteriales > CSP1-6 > JAHFDN01. The sequence goes on along the minus strand of JAHFDN010000008.1, from coordinate 62,778 downwards.
GGCCGCGCCCAACGTCAGCCGATCGACTGCCGGTGTCACGACGGTAACGCGACGGGCTGATCTCGCTCCCTGGCCAGTACGCCTAACCGCTGTTCCTTCGTGGAATTACCACGCACCCCGCGATCTGGCAAAGCCGTTGCACCCATGTCAGATTGACCCACAATGCTATCCCTAAGAGGAGGGTGCTATGCGACACGCTTTGCGGGGCGGGATCTTGCTCTCAGCACTGCTCATCGTGGCCTCGGGTTGCGCGGTGAAGGAATGGGTCGCCGATCGCCTAGGAACGCAAGAGGCTGAATACCAGCAGCGGGGCGAAGACGGGCAAGTGAGCGCCAGGGCCCAGGAGGCAAACGGCCGACCGGCTCAGGTACTGACTCTCGACGTGCAGTTCGGGTTCGACCGGTCGGATCTTACCGAAAGCGCGAAGGCCCAGCTTGTCGCCCTGACCAAGAAGCTCCGGGAGAGCGCCAAGTTGACGGTGGACCTCGAGGGGTATGCGGACTCTGCGGGAACGCGCGACTATAACCTCCACCTCAGCCAGAAGAGGGTGGAGGCGGTGCGCCGCTACCTCGTCGAGAGGGGGGTGGAGCCGGCGCGGATTCGGTCGGTTGGCCTCGGCCCCCTCGCCGACCACGGCACGCCGACGGAGCAGACCAAGAACCGCCGTGTGACGGTCAGACTGCTGGCCCCCGCCAACTAGTGTTCCGTATTGGAAGTCGCGTTCTGTTTGGGACGGCCAGCAGGGCCTGTCGCCGCGAGCAGCCCCACGGTGCTCACTCCCGCGGCGGTGCGCTCCGCGCCGCGGGGCACCCCGCTCGCCGCGCCACCCGCTGGCCGTCCCAGCCCCGTTAACATGACTTTCCGGACGGAATACTAGTGGGGGATCGGGTGACTCGCAGGAGGGCAGGCCTCCTCGGGCGGCGGGTCAGGTGACCTCCCGGATGCACTCCTCCACGATCGCGAGCGCGCGATCGAGCTCCTCTTTGGGGATCGTGAGGGGCGGGGTGAGGGTGAGAATGTTGCCCGCCGTCACCTTGAAGCTGAGGCCCTTTTCGAGCGCCCGGTACATGACGCGCTCGGCCTCGTCGCGCGCGCGCACGCGGGTCTCGCGATTTTGAACCAGCTCGATCCCGAGCAGCAACCCTAGACCCCGGACGTCCCCGATCAGCGGCTGACGGGCCGCCATCTCCCGCAGCCGTCCCAGCGCGTGCTCGCCGAGCATGCGCGCCCGCTCGACGAGCCGTTCCTGTTCGATGTAGTTGATGGTGGCCAGCGCGGCGGCGCACGTCACCGGGTTCTTCTCGTGGGTGTAATGCCCCAGCGCCCGGTCGGGCATCACGTCCAGATCCGGCCGCGTGACGATCGCCGCCATCGGCAGGATGCCGCCGCCGAGCCCCTTGCCGAGCACGAGGATGTCGGGAACGACCCCGAAGTGCTCACACGCGAACATCTTGCCCGTTCGCCCCAGGCCCTGCGGGATCTCGTCGAAGATCAGGAGCGCCCCGGCGCGGTCACAGGCCTCGCGCACCCGCCGCCAGTAGTCCGCGTGCGGAACGTACGGGGTGCTCCGCACCGGCTCGGCGACAACCGCGGCGACGTCCCCCTCGGTTTCGAGCGCGTACTCGATGTACCGCGCGCACCGCAGATCGCACTGGCCGCCGCACCCCCAGAGGCAGCGGTAGGCGTTCGGCGGCGGCACGTGTTCGGTCCCGGGGAGGAGCGGCCCGATCCCTCCCCGGAAGAGCTGCTCCCCGCCGACGCTGCTCGCATCGAGCGACGCGCCGTGAAAAGACTCCCACATCGAGAGCGTCTTGTACCGTCCGGTCGCGGCGCGGGCCAGGCGAAGCGCCATGCCGATCGCCCCCGCGCCGCTCGGGCAGAAGAGGGACTTCCCGAGGTTGCCGGGCGTGATCTCGGCCAGCTTCTTCGCCAGCGCGATGGCCGGCAGATTCGTGTAGCGGCGCGGGCAGAACGCCAGCTCGTCGAGCTGCGCCTTGATGGCCCCGATCACGGCGGGGTTGCCGAACCCGACCTGATGGACGCTGTTGCCGTGAAAGTCCAGGTACCGCCGACCCTCGAGATCCTCCACGTAGAGCTCGTGGCAGCGCGAGAGCACGTTGAGGCACGGCGTGGAGAGGGCCTGGCGCAGGAAGTACCGCTGGTCTTCCTCGAGCCAGCGCCGCGTCGCGGGGGCGAGGTGCCGTTCCGCCCACTCGTCGCGCCGGGGGGAGACGTTCGTATCGCCTTCGAAGGCCTCGAAGGAGGGCGGGGTCACCGGGCGTGTCCTCGACCGGAGGCGACGCGGCGCCAGGGGGGGCCGCCCCTACGGCTGCTCTCCGCGATGAAGGCGCTCCTCGATGTCGTCAATGCAGGGCATGATGTCCGCGATGCTATCCACGACGTAGTGCGCGCCCGCCTGCCAGAGGCGGCTATGGGCGCGCTCCCGCTTGGCGTGCTTGTCCCCCTGCGGCAGCGCCTCCCAGTCGGGGCGCGACAGGCCGACCTCGTTGCCGCTGACGGCGAGCCCGATGGTCCACATCCCCGCGTTGAGGCCCTCCTCGACGCCGGGGATGGTGTCGTCAACCTTGACGCAGGCCTGGACGGTCGAGACGCCGAGGTTGATCACGTTCTGGAGGCACATGTAGGGGGAGGGGCGGCCGGCCGGCACGTCGCTCGCGCACACGGTGGAGTCGGGCTTGTAGCCCTGGCGCGCGGCGTCCCGGAGATTGATCGCCATCATCGGGGTCGTGTAGCCGGTGGTGGAGCCGATCTTGATGCCGCGCCGGCGCAGCTGCTCGACGACCTCGAGCGTGCCCGGGATGAGCTCGGAGTACGCCGAGAGGCACTCGAGCTGCAGCGGGACGAACTCGGCGAACATCCCCTCGACGTCGTCGTCGCTCGGCAGCCGGCCGTGCACGGCCTGCCAGCGCTGGCGCACCGAGTCGAGCTCGGTGACGCGCTGGATGTGCACCCGCTTGTGGGCGCCCATCGGCGCCCGGGCCTCCTCCATGGAGATGGGCACGCGCTTGCGCTTGAAGACCTCCACGAAAACCACCGCTGGCGCGAGACAGCCGAAGTCCATGGTGGTGCCGGCCCAGTCAAGGAGGACGGCCTCGATCGGGCCCCGGTAGCTGCGCTTGTAGTGAAAGACCATGTATCCCTCCCGAAAGTATTGCCGTGAATTTATGCGGGATCGAGGAGACTGTCAAGGAGGACGAGCCCGGTCCCGCTGACCCTGGTCGGGAGAAACTACTGCTCTGTCTGGAAGGGCCAGCGGGTGGCGCAGCGAGCGGGGGCCCCGCGGCGCGGAGCGGACCGCCTCTGGGCTGCCGGCTTTCGGCATGAGCAGACACGCCGGAGACAAGGCACCGGCCACGCGGGAGCGAGCACCGTGGGGCTGCTCGCGGCGACAGGCCCTGCTGGCCATCCTGACAGAACGCGACTTACGGGATGGAACACTAGGGGAAGGGGACCGAAGAACAGCACCCTTCATGGGCCGCTCCTCAGGGCGTGGTGTAAACTCAAGCCGGCAGAAAGGGGCGCTCGCTCGAGATGACGACGGGATCAGCGGACGCCGGCCCACCGGGGCGTGAGGACAGCGGCAGGAGATCGCCCGGGCGCCCGTGGGCCCGGCTCGGGCTTCCGGGAGTGCTCCTGGTCATGGCGGCCGGGTGCGCCAAGGTTCTCGTCCCGCTCCCGCCCCCACCCGTCTCCGTCGGCTCGGAGGAAACAGGGGAAGCCTCCTGGTACGGCTCTCCCTTTCACGGGCGGCGGACTGCCAGCGGCGAGGTGTACGACATGTCCCAGCTGACCGCGGCGCATCGCACCCTCCCCTTCGGCAGCTGGGTCGTCGTGGAGAACCTGCTCAACAGGAGGACCGCGGAGGTGCGGATCACCGACCGCGGCCCCTTCATGGGCAATCGGATCCTGGACCTCTCGAACGCGGCAGCGCGGGTGCTCGGCGCCATCGAACCCGGAGTGATCCCTGTCCGCCTCCGCGTCATCGCGCTGCCGGGCTCGACGCCGGGAACGCGGAGGGGAGCGTTCGCGGTGCAGGTGGCCTCCTTCACGACGGAGGACCGGGCGGTGGCTGTGAAAACCGAACTCGAGCGGACGTGGGCGGACACCTACGTCCAGCCTGCCGAGGTCGGCGGACAGGCCGTCTACCGGGTCCGCGTCGGCCACTACGCCACCCGCGCCGAGGCCTACCGTCTGGCCCAACGCCTGGCCGCCCTGGGCTGGCAAGTGATCGTCCTTCAGGAGTGACGTGCCGGGTGGCGGCGGGAATGGAGATGCTGCCCCCGCCGGGACGGCTACGCGCTCGCGTTCTGACGTTCCGCGGCGACCGCCGCGGCGAACACGTCCAGAAACGATGCGAGCTCGGCCTCCCCCATCGGCGTGGAGAGACAGCCCAGGCCGGTGGGGGACACCAGCACGCCGTGATCGAGGAGATAGCGGACCAGGCGGCTCAGTCGAGCGCTCTCCACCGGGTCCTGCCGGGCACTCCGGTAGTCCATCGGCTCCCGCGCCGTCGGATGGATCCTGAACAGGGACCCCGCCCCCGTGAGGCTGCCCGGGATGCCCGCGTCCGTGAAGGAGGCGCGCATCCCGTCCCGCAGCTTGCCGCCGAGCTCGTCCAGGCGCCGGAGCGCCTCGGCGTCGAGGAGGCGCATGGCCGCGAGCCCGGCCGTCATCGTGACCGGGTTGGCGTTGAAGGTCCCGCTGTGGGGGACGGCGGGCCTGCCGTGGCGCGGATCGAAGACGGCCATGACGTCGGCCCGTCCCCCGACGGCACCCACGGGGAACCCCCCTCCGATGATCTTGCCGAGCACGGTGAGGTCGGGGCGGATCCCGTAGAGCCCCTGCGCGCCGTGATAGCCCACCCGGAACGAGATCACCTCGTCGAAGATCAGGAGCACGCCGTGGGCCGCCGTGACGTCGCGGACCGCCCGGAGGAACTCCGGGGTGGCGGGCATCAGCCCCACGCGGTTCGGCACGGGGTCCAGGATCACGGCGGCGAGGCGCTGGGCTTCGCGCTCGATCCGGCGGCAGGCCGGCTCGGGGTGGTTGAAGGGCAGCACGACCACGTCCTCGAGCACCGCGGAGGGCGTGCCGCGGGCGTACGCCACGCTCGCCGGCTCGGCCAGGGGCCCCCAGTTCTCGGGCACGGAGGTCAGGCTCACCTCGGCGTAGTCGTACGATCCGTGGTAGGCCCCCTCGAACTTGCCGAGCTTCACTCGGCCCGTGAACGCCCGCGCGGCCTTGACCGCCATCATCACGGCCTCGCTCCCCGAGTTGGTGAAGCGGACATGCTCCACGGCGGGCAGGCGCTCGACGAGGAGCGACGCCAGCTCGATCTCCTCGGGTGTGGGGAGCGGGAAGGAGGCGCCCTGCCGGAGCCGCCGCGCCGCGGCCTCCGTCACGGCGGGATGGGCGTGGCCGTGAATCAGCGAGGTGTAGTTGTTGAGGAAGTCGAGGCGCCGGTCGCCGTCCACGTCCACGAGCCAAGAGCCCTGTCCCTCCGCCGCGTAGGGCGGATAGGGCGCCATGAAAACCGTCATCCGCGAATTTCCCCCCGGCAGCACCTCCTGGGCCCGCCGGAAGAGGCGGGCCGAGCGGGACTCGGGGTCCGCATACGCCTTGGTGAGCGGGAGACGGGGCCGGGCGGCCATGGAGGGTGCTCCGCTACTGGCGGAGGCGCGGGTCAAGGGTATCGCGGAGCCCGTCGCCGAAAAGGTTGAAGCCGACCACCACGACCATGATGGCGAGACCGGGGACCGTCGCCACGTGGGGCGCCACGATCAGGTAGCTCCGCGCGTTGGAGAGCATGGCGCCCCACTCCGGGGTCGGGGGCTGGACGCCGAGGCCCAGGAAGGAAAGCCCGGAGGCCGTCAGGAGCACCGTCGCCATGCGGCAGGTCGCCTGCACGATGACCGGGGCGAGGCAGTTGGGCAGGAGGTGGCGGAACAGGATCCGGCCGCCCCCGCCCCCCAGAGCGCGCGCCGCCTCGACGAACTCCCGCTCCTTGAGCGACAGGACGGAGCTTCGGACGATCCGGGCGAACGCGGGGATGGAGGAGACCCCCGCAGCCACCATCAGGTTGACGAGGCCGGTGCCGAGGGCGGCGATGATCCCGAGCGCCAGGAAAATGCTCGGGAACGCGAGCAGGACGTCCATCGCGCGCATGATGAGGTCGTCGAGACGCCCGCCGAGATAGCCGCCCGCCGCTCCCAGCGTGACCCCGACGACCAGCGCCAGCACCACCGCGACGACCTGGATCTGGAGCGACACGCGGGCGCCGACGATGATGCGGCTCAGCACGTCACGGCCCAGCTCGTCCGTCCCGAGCCAGTGCGTGCCGCTGGCGGGCTGGAGCCGGTCGTTGAGGTCCCCCTGGATCGGATTGAACGGCACCAGGACCGGCGCCAGCAGCGCCAGCAGCACGAAGAGCGCCACGATGCCGGCGCCGACCATCGCCGCCCGGTTCCGGCAGAGGCGCCGCCAGAGGTTGGCCAGCTCGCCCGCGGCCGCGACCCGCTCGGGCGCCGCGCGCAGCGCGCCGGCGGCGAGCTCACTCATAGCGGATCCGCGGGTCGAAGAAGGCGTAGGCCACGTCGGTCAGGAGGTTCACCAGGACGAAGGTCGTGCCCACGAGGATCATGGCTCCCTGCACCACCGGGTAGTCCCGGGCGAAGATCCCCTCGACCAGGAGGCGCCCGATGCCCGGCAGAGAGAAGACCGTTTCGGTCAGCACCGCCCCGCCCAGCATCGAGCCGAACTCGAGCCCGAAGACCGTCAGGATCGGGATCATGGCGTTCTTGAGCGCGTGGCGGAGGATGACCACGCCCTCCCGGTGCCCCTTGGCGCGGGCCGTCCGGATGTAATCCTGCTGCACCACCTCCAGCATGGAGGCACGCGTCATGCGCGCGATGACCGCGGCGGAGGCGCCTCCCAGGGCGATGGCCGGCAGGATGAGATGCAGCAGCGTGCCGGTCCCGCCCGACGGGAGCCAGTGGAGCCGGACCGCAAAGACGAGGATGAGGAGGAGGCCGAGCCAGAAGATGGGCATGGAGATGCCGAAGAGCGCCCCCAGCATGCTGGTGGCGTCGAAGAGCGAGTAAGGCCGCGTGGAGGAGACGACCCCGGCCAGGAGGCCGACCGCCGACGCCACGAGGATGCTGGCGAGCGAGAGCTGGAGCGTGAAGGCCAGGCGCTGGAGGAGAAGGTCACGGACCGGGTGCCGGGACTGGATGGAGACACCGAAGTCGCCGCGCACGGCATTGGCGGCGAAACGGAGATACTGCACCGCGAGCGGCCGGTCGAGCCCGTACTCCCGCCGGATGCGCTCGACGTCTTCCTTGGTGGCCTCCTGCCCGCCCAGCACCTCGGCCGGGTCGCCGGGCACCAGGTGCAGAAGCGAGAAGGAGACGAGGGTCACCCCGAAGAGGACCGGGACCAGCATGAAAATCCGGCGGAGGATGTAGCGCAGCATGGCGCGGCCGTCATCCCCGGCGACACAAAGGGGGCGGGCGGATCCGCGAGGAAGGAATCCGGCCGCCCTCGATCTGCCGCCCGGGCTCGGCGGGGGTTACTTCTCCTTCCAGGTGTCCTTGTCCACGTACACGAGCTCCAGCGGAGAGTTGATGATCCCGTGGAGCTTCGGCGACATGCCGACCGTCTCCTTCGTGGCCAGGAGATAGATGGACGACGGGTCCTGGACCAGCAACTCCTGGGCCTTCCGAAGGGACTCGTCCCGCTCCTTCAGGCTGGTGGCGGCCACCGCTTTCTCGAGCAGGCCATCCACATCCTTGTTGCAGTAGAACGAGTCGTTGGAGCCGATGGGCCGCCACTGGGAGCAGGCGGTGATCGGAAAGATCCCCCAGCGTGCCTCGCCCGTGGACGGCGACCAGCCGATCAGGTAGAGCTCGTGCTTGGCCTCGTCCTTCGGCTTCTTCAAGAGCGAGAGGTACGCGGCCCACTCGAAGGACTGGAGACTCGCCTCGACGCCCACGGCCTGGAGCTGCTGCTGGACCGCCTGGACCAGCTCGAAGTCTTTGAGGAACCGACCCTTGGGCGTCCAGAGTAGGACCTTGAGGCCACTGGGATAGCCGGCCTCCGCCAGGAGCTTCTTGGCCTTGACCGGATCGTAGGGGTAGCCCTTGACCGGCGCGTAGCCGGTATTGAGCGGGCCCACCATGGTCGGGATCACCGCGGCGAACCCCTGGTAGATGTTCTTCACGATCGAGTCCTTGTCCACTGCGTAGTTCAGGGCCTGGCGGACGCGGACGTCGTCGAACGGCTTCTTCGAGGCGTTGATCCCGATCCGGAGGGCGCGGTTGCTCTGGTCGGCTTCGATCCGCACCTTCCCGCCGCGCGTGAGGCGGCCGACCTCCTCCGGCGGGATGCGGACGATCAGATCGTAGTCGCCGGCCTCGAGCCCGAGCACTCTGGCCGAGTCCTCCCGCACCGTCTTGACGATGACCGTTTCCAGGCGCGGCTTGCCATCAAAGTAGTCGTCGTTTCGCACCAGCGTGATGTGATCCCCCCGCACCCACTCCACGAACTTGAAGGGCCCGGTGCCGACGGGGTGGAGCGTCAGGTCCTTGCCCCACTTCTGGTGGGCGGCCGGGCTCACCAGCGCGGAGGCGCTGTGGGCGAGGTTGTTGAGGAAGAAGGCGAAGGGCACCTTCAGGTTGAACCGCACGGTGTGCTCGTCCACCACGTCCACCGACCGGATGATGGGACTGTGGAGGCCCGCCTTGAGGGGCTTCTCCGCGCCGAGGAACCGCTCGAAGTTGTACCTCACCGCCTCGGCGTTGAACGGGGTCCCGTCGTGGAACTTGACCCCCTTCCGGAGCGTGAAGGTCCAGGTGAGCCCGTCCTTGGACTGGGTCCAGCGCGTGGCCAGGTCTGGGTGGATCCGGAGCTTGGCGTCGAACCGGACCAGGAAGTTGTTCATCATCCGGCCGATCGCCTCGCCGGGGTTGCTGTCGGTGTTGGCCGGATCCAGGCTGTCCGGATCCACCCCGGCGGCGTAGACGAGCGTGCCACCGACCTGGGGCTGACCCTGCGCCCAGGCCGCCGGCGCCAGGGCCACCCCGACTACGAGTGCAATTGCGAATCTCCACCCTAGGCGTCGCATAAGAGCACCCTCCTCCTCTGCCAGGCACGAACCCCGTGTCGGACTGAACCTTGCCGACGTGCAACCCACTTCATACGCTCTGCGGGTGTGTTTGTCAACGCGCCGACAAGACTGCGGCCGCCGATGGGGCGTCCGACGGGGAGACGGGTTAGCTCAGATGAACGCGAGCGCCCTGGCCGGGTTCTCCACGATCAGCATCCTGACATTCGTCTCGCTGAAGCCCCTCTTGCGGAGCCGGGGGACGATGTGACGCAGGATGTGCCCGTAGCCGTGCCCGCCGTAACGGACGAGCCGAACCTTGTAGCAGATGTCCTGCGACATGAGGATCTGCCGGACGTGCCCCTGCTCGGCGAGCCACAGGATCTGCCGCATCCGCTCGGCATCGGACGGCATGTCGAAGTCGCTGAGCGGGTAGTAGGACACCTCCGAGCCGAAAAGATCGTACTCGACGTAGCAGCCCGTGTCGGCGATGGCCCGGAGCCGGGCGGGATCCGACACCGTGCGATCAATGTGACACATGATGACGCGCCCGAGGTCGTGGCCGGCCTTTCGCACCTCGTCCAGGTGCGCCTCGGGCGCCGCCGGGTTGCGCCCGGGGTGGATCATGAGCACGGCGCCGGTCTGCCTGGCCGCTTCGGCCGCCGCGCGCACCGACTTGCGCTCGCTCTCCGTCCACGGCCAGGTGCAGCCGATCTCGCCGATGAGGCCCGCGCGCACCCCCGTGTCGCCCACGCCCTCGGTGATGTCCCGGACGATCTCCCGGGTGATGTCGTCCTCGGACTTCCGGTCCATGTCGGGGGGCTGCGCCGCCGCCACGTAGTACCCCGCCCCCATGATCACGTGGAGTCCCGTCGCGCGCGCGATGCGCGCGAGCGCCAACGGGTCGCGCCCGATGCCCACGCTGGTGGCATCCACCACCGTGCGGCCCCCCTCGCGGGCGTAGAGCTGAGCCTCCTGGATGGCGGCGGATTCGTCCAGCAACTGAAGGTTGTCGAGGTTGCGCGTCCAGTCGTAGAGGAGCTCGTAGTGGTTCTCGAGGCCGACGGGCTCCTGCCCGCGCGCGGACGATCCCTCCGGCTCCCGATACATGACGTGGAAGTCAATGAGCAGGTGCTCGTGCGGCAGCGTGATCCCGAGTTCGTCCGCGGGGACGGGACCCAGCACGGTCTGGGCCTTGCCGGCCAACGCCGAGCGCGCCATGGTTTCCCTGCTCAGGCCGGCAGCGAGGACAGGGCGCCCCGGAAGGCGTCCAGCGTGCGCTCCACGTCCCGGTCGGTGTGCGCCAGCGAGACGTAGAGCTTGTGCTCGCCCTTCACCACGCCCCGCTTGAGGCACTCCTCGTTGAAGGCTTTGAGGAGCTCGGCGTCAGCGGTGAGCATGGACCGGTAGTCGCCGATCGGCCGGTCCGTGAAGACCACGTCGAACACCGTGGCCTCGCCCACCACCTGCGCGGGACGCCCCGACCGCCGGAGGAGATCGGCGAGGCCGTCCTTCAGCACCGCCCCCGTCCGCCGCAACGTCTCGTAGGTCCCGGGCTGCCGGAGCTCGGCCAGCGTCGCGAGGCCGGCGACGGCCGCGACGGGGTTGCCGTTGAGCGTCCCGACCTGCGAGACGAACTCTCCCGTCCCCACACGGCTCGGATCGAGGCATTCCATGAGGGCCCGCCGCCCACAGACGGCGGCCAGCGGAAACCCGCCGCCGACGATCTTGCCGAACGCCGCCAGGTCCGGGACGACGCCGTAGTACTCCTGGGCGCCCCCGTACGCGAAGCGGAAACCCGTGACGACCTCGTCGAAGATCAGCGGGATCCGGTACCGTTCCGTGAGCGACCGGAGCCCCTGGAGAAATCCCGCCCGCGGCGGGATGAGCCGCTGGAACGGCTCCACGATCACCCCGGCGAGCTCGTCCGCGTGGATCGCCAGCAGCGCCTCGGTGGTGGCCAGGTCGTTGTAGGGCGCGATCAGCACCTCGCCTTCCACGACGTGCGGGATCCCGGCCGAGTCCGGCAGCGGCGCCGGAAACGCCTTGGGGGACTTGGGCGCGACGCTCATCAACGCGTAGTCGTGGCTCCCGTGAAAACCGCCCTCGAATTTCATGATCCTGTCGCGCTGGCGGTACGCGCGCGCCACCCGGAGCGCGAAGAACGTCGCCTCGGAGCCGGTGGAGGTGAAGCGGACCTGCTCGGAGCACGGGACCGCGCGACACAGCTCCTCCGCCAGGGCGATGATCGGCTCGTTGAGCAAGAAATAGGTCGTGCCGCGCCCGAGCTGCTCCGCCACCGCCCGGACGACCGCGGGATGGCTGTGGCCGAGGATCATCGGCCCCGAGCCGAGGAGGTAATCGATGTATTCGCGGCCGCTCACGTCGTAGAGCTTCGACCCCTGGGCCCGCTTGACCACGAAGGCGAGTCCGTCGGAAAAGCGAACGGTGCCGAGCACGCCCCCCGGCAGGCACCGGGCGGCCGTCTCCAGCAGCGCGGACTCAGCAGCCGATCGCATCGCCGTCCCTCGGTCCATCGTTACCGCTTGATCACGATCTCCACCTGAGTCTGGACGGAGGCGAGCGCCTCTTGGGGCGGAACCTTCCCGTCCACGGCGTCATCCAGCTGCTTCTTGAGGATTTCCCGGATCTTCTGGAAGTTGGGCGCCATCATCTTCCCCGAAGCGTACTTCAACTGATCCCGCGCCACCAGGTAGCGGGCGTCCTTGGCCAGGAACTCCTTCATCGCCGGCACGTTGTAGGAGGACTGCCGCGTGGCCACGTAGCCCGATGCCACGCTCCAGTGGGCGGCGTTTTCGCCCGACGTCATCCACTCGATGAACTTCCACGCGGCGTCCTGCCGCTCCTTCGGAATCTTCCGGGCGATGGCGAGGTTGCCACCGCCCACCTCGGCGCCGAAGCTCTTGCTCTTGGGCATGAACGCCACGCCGAAGTCGAACTTCGCCGAGTTCCGGAGGAAGGTCAGGATACCCGTCGAGTGATAGAGCATGGCCGTCTGCTGGGCGACGAAGTCGGGCGGCGTCGAGCCCCAGGTGGAGTGGGGCGGGCCCACCTTGTCTCGGTGCATGAGGTCCACCCAGAAATCGAGCGCCTCCACCGCTTCCTTGGAGGCGAAGTTGACCCTGGTCCCGTCCGGGCTGATCAGCCAGGAGCCGTTCTGGCGGACGAAGGCCTCGAAGAGCCAGTCGTTCCAGCCCCCGGAGATCGTCACGCCCCACTGCTTGGTGTCCCCCCCTTCGCGCACCGTCAATTTCTTGGCCATGTCCTTGAGCTCGGCCCAGGACTGGGGTGGCTTCTCACGGTCGAGCCCGGCTTTTTTGAAGAGGTCCTTGTTCCAGTAGAGGACGGGCGTGCTGCGCTGGAAGGGGATCCACCAGATCTTCCCTCGCAGCGTGCTGTTCTCGCGGAAGGCGGGGAAGAAGTCCTCCCAGTACTTGCCCCCCTCGGCTTTCCTGACGTAGTCGTCGAGTGGGATGACGGCATTCATGGCCAGGAGGGTCGGCAGCTCCGAGATCTCGACGATGAAGACGTCGGGCGGGTTGCCGGCCATGACCGCCGTCTGGACCTTCTGGAGCGTCGGATCATAGTCGCCCGAGTACACGGGCACCACCTCGATCCCCGGATGCTCCTTGTTGAACCGGTCGGCCATCTCCCCGATGACCTTCGCCAGCGGCCCGGCCACCCCGACCGGATAGTAGAAGGTGAGCCGGATCAGCTTGCCGGGCGCCTCGGCCGCCGCCGCCAGCGGCAGCGTCGCCGCGAACGCCAGAAGGACCGCCACCGTGAGCCACATTGCGCTGCGCAGGTGCATGAGAGGCCTCCTTCAGTGATGGGTTAGCCCTTGAGCCCCGAGAACATGAAACTCTCGACGAACTTTCGCTGGAAGACCAGGAAGATGAGCAGCAACGGGGCGGTCACGAAGGCCGTGGCCGCCATGAGGAGCGTCCAATCCGCGCCGCTCTCCTGCTGGACGAACATGCCGAGCCCGATGGTCAGCGTGCGGACGTTGGGCGTGTCGGTCACGATCAGCGGCCAGAGATAGTCGTTCCAATGGCTCACCAAACTGATGAGGGCGAAGGCCACCAGGGTCGGCCTCGCGAGCGGGATCAGCACGTGCCAGAGAAAGCGCGCGCCCGCGCAGCCGTCCATCACGGCCGCATCCTCCAGTTCGCGCGGCACCTGCTTGAAGGCCTGCCGCAGAAGAAAGGTGCCGTAGCCGCTGGCGAAGAACGGCAGCATCATGGCCGTCCGCGTGTTGAGCAGATCCAGGCTCTGGAGCGTGAGGAAGTTCGGCAGGAAGGTCGCGTGGATCGGGACCATCATCTGGACCAAAAAGAGCATGAAGAGCAGGTTGGAGCCGCGGAAGCGCCGGCGCGCGAATACATAGGCCGCCAGCGTGACCGTCACCAGCTGCACGGCGAGAATGCCGCTCACCACGAGGAGCGTGTTCGCCAGAAACAGGTCGAAGGGCGCCCGCTCGAAGACCTCCCGGTAGTTGCCGAAGTTGATGGGCCACGGAATCCACTGGGGCGTCGGCGTGAAGACCTCGGTCCGGAACTTGAGCGACGTGGCGAGAAGCCAGAGGTACGGCGTCAACGTGACCAGCGCGAACAGCCCGACGATCAAATGGGTGGCCAGGAGATGGAGCCGCGCCCTCCGGTACCAGCTCCGCGCCCGCTCGCCGAGCCTCATCCCCTCACTCCCCTTCGTAATAGACCCACCGCCCGACCGCGCGGAACACGAGCGCGATGAGCACCAGCAGGAGGCAGATGAACACCGTGGTCAGGGCCGCCCCCATGCCGAGATCCCAGAAACGGAAGGCGTTCTGGTAGATGTAGAAGATGAGCACGTTGGTCTGGTCCGCCGGCCCGCCCTGCGTCATCACGAAAACCTGGTCGAAGACCTGAAACGAGGAGATGATGGCCACCACGAAGACGAAGAGGCTGGTCGGCCCCAGCAGCGGGAAGGTGATGCTCCAAAACCGCGCCCAGGCGCCCGCGCCCTCGAGGCCGGCAGCCTCGTAGAGCTCGCCGGGAATGCCCTGGAGCGCGGCGAGGTAGATCAGCATGTAGTAACCGAAGTTCTTCCAGATGCTCATGATGATGATGGCGGGGAGCGCCCAGTGGCGGTCGTAGAGCCAGTCCAAGCGCGGCAGCCCGAGGAAGCCGGTGTAGTAGTTGAAGAGACCTATGCCGGGGTTGAAGATCCACACCCACAGCATGGCCGCCGCCACCATGGGTATCATGGTCGGATAGAACAGGGCCGCGCGGTAGATGCCCCGGGCCGCCCCCAGCTTCTGGTTGACGAGGATGGCGAGGAACAACCCCAGCACCATGGTCGCGGGGATGGCGCCCAGCGCGTAGAAGAGGTTGTTGCGCAGCACGAGCCAGAAGAGCGGCTGGCGCCAGAGGGTCAGGTAGTTTTCCAGCCCCACGAAGACCTTTTCCGGCGTCAGGACGTTCCATTGGAACAGGCTGAGATAGGCCGAGAAACCCATGGGGTAGTACGTGAACACGACCAAAAAGACGAGGGCGGGGGCGAGGTAGAGGTACGTGCCACCCCGACAGCGCGAGCCCCAAGTGGCCGCGCCGGGCCCGGCGCGGCTCGCGACGCCTTCGAGATTGACGACGGCCGTCGAATTGGACATCGGGCTGCCCGATGGATCCTCCCGGAACGCGCGTAGAATACGTCAGCGCCGTCGCCTCCGCAATGGCCCCGGCCCGTCCCGGCGGCCCCGGCGGAAAAGGAATACCTCGGCGCGATGCGGATCGTGAGGTGGTCGTGACGGGCGACTACGTGATCGGCTGGACCCCGTTCATGGGCGCCGGCTCGAGCAGCTCGACTTCTCGGTGAGCTAGCAGCGGAGGTTTTTGTTTTCGGGCTGGTAGTCCTTCAGCTTGAAGGTGGTTGCGAAGTTGTCCTCCCAGATCTCCAGTGGCAGCCGGCCTAGCCGCTCCTTGCCGTCGAAGGCCACGATCGTCGCCCGTCCGACGAACTCCCGGGCACCGATCCGCCTGGCGAGAAAGCCGCGCACGGCGGCCTTGTCGGCGAACACGCCGAGCGTCTCCGACTTCTGTGCCTCGCCCCCTCCCCCCGCGCTCGGCTTGATCCAGGTGAGAATGACCGAGTAGCCGTGGAGGGTCGGGTCGGCGAAGAGGCCTGCGTCGGCTGCCAGGTGCCGGAGGAGGTCCACGCCGTGGCGGGAGAACATCGCCGAGGCGCGGCGCGCGGGCGAGAGGGCCCCGAACTCGGGGGTCATCTGCTGGTCCACCCACACCCAGATGTTCAGAAAGCGGTCGTCGCCCGGCACCCCCACAGGGTGGGTGAAGCCCAGACCGCCCTTCTGCACCTCGAGCCACGGGCGGCAGTGATAGACGCGGTCGTAGATCTGGCGGAGCTGACTGCCGAATGTGATCGCGAGGCTTTTCCCCCTGGGGGATGTGTACCTGTCGAGGGAGATGATGGCCTCCTCGGGCGGGGCCGCCACTGCCTCGCCGGCGAGAGCCAGCAGGATGGCCCCCAGCACCAGCGCCCGCATGCCGTCCCTCCCCTCCCCCCGGACCTCAGCGTTCCTTCGCCAGGAACTCGGTCCGCCGGTTCCGGGCCCAGCACTCCTTAGTTTTTTCGCCGCAGAGCGGGCGCTCCTTGCCGTAACTGACGAGCGTGATGCGGTCGGCCTGAACGCCCCGAGCCACGAGGTAGTGCATCGTCGCCTTGGCCCGGCGCTCGCCGAGGGCCAGGTTGTACTGCTCGGTGCCGCGCTCGTCACAGTTTCCGGCGATCAGGATCAGCGAGTCCGGGTGCGCCTTCATCCAGTCGGCGTTTCCGTCCAGGATCGCCGCGTCGCCCGGGCGGATGTCGTACTTGTCGAAGTCGAAGTGGATCTCGCGGAGCGCCTCCACGGCCGTGAATTCCTTCGGAGGCGGCGGCGTGGCCGGTGGCGGGGGCGGGCTGGGCGCGGCGACCACTGGCGGGGCCGCCTCCGGCGGGGGCGGGCTGGGCGCGGCGACCACTGGCGGGGCCGGGGCCGGCATCGCCGGAGCAGGAGCGCCCGGCGCGGGCGCGGCGACCGTCATGGACATCGGTCGCGCGGCGCATGCCCCGAGGAAGAGTGCCAGGACCAGTACGGCGAGAGCGGACAGGAGCTGCCAGCGTCGGTGAAGCCTCATGTGGTCTCCTCCCCTTGCTTGCCCCGACAGGGAGCAACTTCGTTGCCAAGCCGGCCCCGGCGGCAAGCCCGCGCTACCCCGCGAAAAAACAAGCGCTCCGCCGCTTCCCGTTCCTCCCCCGTCGTCGGGGCACCAGCAACACTGTCAGGGGGTGGACAACCGGCAGAGCTTGCGGCAGCCGGACCCCGTCGCTATGATCGCACGGAGGAGCCATGCGCGGCGTAGTCTTCCTCGGAGACCGGAAGCTCGAACTGCGGGAGTTCCCCGACCCCACGCCGGGCCCCGGGGAGGTCATCATCGCCATCAAGGCCTCCGGCATGTGCGGCAGCGACCTGCACCCCTACCGCGCCTCGGGCGGTAGCGCCACCGCGGCCCTCGGTCTCGGGGGCGCAGGTGGTCCGGTCATCGCCGGCCACGAGCCCTGCGGCGTCGTCGCCGAGCGCGGCCCGGGCGTCCTCGAGACAGAGGCGCCGATCGGCCAGCGCGTCATGAACCATCACTACCGCGGGTGCGGGCGCTGCAAGCACTGCCGGGCCGGCTGGTCGCAGCTCTGCCCCCACGGTTTCGTCGTCTACGGCATGACGGGGCACGGCGCCCACGCGCCGTTCATGAAGGTCCCGGCGGGCACGCTCGTGCCCCTGCCCGACGAGCTCGGCTTCGACGAAGGCGCGGCGATCTCGTGCGGGACGGGGACCGCGTACGGAGCGTTGAAGCGCCTGGACGTGTCGGGACGCGATACGCTCGCGATCTTCGGCCAGGGGCCGGTCGGCCTCAGCGCGACCATGCTCGCCCGCGCCATGGGCGCGCGCGTGATCGCCGTGGACCTCGCTCCCGAGCGGCGGCGGCTCGCCACGGAGTTCGGCGCCGAGGCCGTCATCGACCCGCGCGCGGCGGACCCTGTGGCGGCGCTGCGCGACCTGACGCGCGGCGAGGGCGTCGAGGCCGCGGTCGACTGCACGGGGAACCCCGAGGCTCGGATCGCCGCCGTCCGGAGCGCCGCGACCTGGGGGCGCGTCTGCTTCGTCGGCGAGGGCAGCCCCACGACCTTCGACGTCAGCCAGGATCTCATCCGGCGACAGCTGACGATCCACGCCTCGTGGACCTTCAGCAGCCTGGGGCAGGCGGAATGCGCGCGCTTCATCGTAGACCGGAAGCTGCCGCTCCGGCGGCTCCTGACCCACCGGTTCGCCCTCCACCAGGCCGCGGAGGCGTACCGGCTCTTCGACACCCAGACCACCGGCAAGGGCGTCTTCGTCTTCGAGGAGTAGTGGGGGCAGAGGCGCCGCGGAGCGGGCCGCCTAGCGAAGGGGCTTGAACCTGACGACGAAATCGAAGATGTCGGGCCCCACCTTCTCGACGCTCTGCTCGAGAATCTCAATCTTGCCGTGCCGGACGGCGCTCATGATCTGCTTGATGTCGCTGGCGAACTGCTGCTCGCTGGCCAGGGGCTGGTAGCGCCTCCGGCAGGTGAAGCTCCCGTCCTGGTTGAAAATGACCGAGTGGCTCACCCGCTGGACCTGATTCTGGATCTTCAGGACTTCCTCAAAGTTGAGGTGCGTGGCTGATCCTCCCCGGGCGGCGCCCGCGCAAAGGCTGGTTTCAGAGCGAAATCTCCTGCAACAGCGAGACCACCGCCGGAGCCCTATCTTCTCAATGGGTTATGCGCCTCGTCCTGTCACGACGTTGACACCTCGACCCATGTCCAGGCGCGAGGCCGCTCAACGGTCCCCGGGCCGAGCGTTTACCCGGACGGCCCGCCGCGGCGACCCTCTGCTAGAATGAAGAGCGGGTGAAAAAAGCCGTCGGACGGCTCGTGCCCGGGGGTGTGCTGCTGCTCGCCGCCACGGTGGTCCTGCACACGGCGGCCCTCCAAGAATCCCTCGCGGCGATCCTTCCCGTCTATCCGTACGCCCTCTTCGGCGGAGGAATCCTGCTCGCCTGGCGCTTTGCGCGGAGCCGCCTCGTCCTGGCGCTCCTCGTCCTCGCCCTGGCCGATCGGGCGCTGCTCCACTTCTCGGCCGGCGATGCCCGGACGGCGGGCGTCGGTCGGATCGTCTTCAACACGGTCGCGCTGCTCCTCCCTGTGGACCTCGCGGCTCTGTCGTGGCTCCCCGAGCGCGGGCTTCTGACCCCGCGCGGTCGGGGGATGCTGGGGGTCCTCCTGACGCAAGTGCTCGGAGCCGCCCTGATCGCCCGGCCGGAGCTCGCGCCCATCGCCGCCCGGCTCGACTACGCGGTCGTCGAGCCGGCCTTTCTCCCGCCGCTCGACCTCCCCCAGCCCGCGCTGCTGGCCTTCGCCCTGGCCTTGCTCCTCGCCGCGTTCCGCTTCCTTCGGCAGGCGAACGCCCTGGAGAGCGGCTCGCTCTGGGCCCTGATCGCCGCCTTCCTCGCGCTCCGCGCCGGCCCCGTGGGCGCCGGCTTCACGATCTACCTGACCACGGCGGGACTCATCCTCGCGGTATCGCTCGTCGAGACCTCACACGGCATGGCCTACGACGACGAACTGACGGGGCTGCCGGGTCGGCGGGCGCTCAACGAAGCGCTCGTGAAGCTCGGCGAGCGCTACACGATCGCGATGGTGGATTTAGACCACTTCAAACGATTCAACGACGAACACGGTCACGCCGTGGGCGATCAGCTGCTGCGGATGCTGGGGTCGAAACTGGCCAAGGTGGGAGGCGGCGGACGGGCCTTCCGCTACGGCGGCGAAGAGTTCGCGGTGATCTTCCCGGGCAACTCGGTGGAGGAGGCCCTTCCCCACCTCGAGGCGCTCCGCGCCGCCATCGAGGCTTCTCCCTTCACCGTCCGCGGGCGCCGGCGACCCCGCAAGAGGCCCCAAAAGCCGCGGGCCAGCGCCGGCATCGGGAAAGCCTCCGTCACGGTCAGCATCGGCACCGCCGACGCGGACCGTCGCGGCGCCGCGCCGGATGGGGTGATACGGAAAGCGGACGCGGCGCTCTATCGCGCCAAGCGAGCCGGGCGAAACCGCGTCGCGACGTGATCGGGGCGCGGCTCACGCGGTGGCGGGCTGGCCCCACCGCTCCCCGTAGACCAGGCTGTCCAAGGGCAGGCGGCTCGCCCAGCCCCGGCGCTCGAGTTCAGGGTCGTCAAAGAATTCCCTCGCGTATCCCAGGCACAGGTACGCGACCGGGACAATGTGCGTCGGGATGGCGAGAATTCTCCGGAGGTCGTCGCTGTCGAGAATGCTGACCCAGCCCACCCCAATCCCCTCGGCCCGCGCGGCCAGCCAGAGGTTTTGAATCGCGCAGCAGGTGCTATAGAGGTCCGTGTCCAGGATGGTGTTCCGCCCGAGCACGTGCGGGCCCGCGCGGGTCCGATCGCACGTCACGCAGAGGTTGAGCGGCGCCTCCTCGATGCCTTCGAGCTTGAGCGACCGGTAGAGCGCCGCGCGGGGTCCCGCGTAGTTGGCGGCGGCCCTGGCATTCTCCCGCAGGAAGAGAGTCTTGACCTCCGCCTTGGTCGCCGCGCTCCGAATCACGACGAAGTTCCACGGCTGCATCAAACCGACCGACGGCGCGTGGTGGGCGGCGCCCAGGATCCGGCGCAGCGCTTCCTCCGGGACCGGATCTGGCCTGAAGGCCCGAACGTCGCGGCGGCTCTCGATCACGCGATACAGGGCGGCGCGCTCGGCGTGGGAGAACTCGGTCATGGGATCGCCTCCTCCCAGACGGCCCCCGGGCCGCCTGGCGCTGGTCCGGGCTTCTCCTACCGCCCGAGGACCTCGCCGAGCCAGTGCTCCACGACCGAGGCGAGCTCCTCCCGGTGATGCGAGAAGGTGTGGTCGGCGCCGGCGATCTCCACCAGATCCACGCGGGAGGCCTGCGCCGCGGCCGCCTTCAATCGGCGCCCGACCTCGAGATCCACGAGACCGTCCGCCGTCCCGTACACGAGCAGGATGGGCATTTTGACCTGCGCAACGTTGCGGAACGGATCCGACTTCGTCTGGGGACCCCGCAGGCTCACCAGATGATCGGCGGAGTACAGCGCCTTGCCGAGGGGGCCGAGGTCCACCACCATCAGCTCCTTGCCGCGCCCCGCCGCCCGGAGCCGCTCGGCCTCCTCGAGGCTCCTGGTCGCGGCTGCTCGGCCGAAGCGCCGGACGTTCCACTCGAACGCGTTGCCCGGGCCGGCCAGCAGCACGACGGCCCGGACGCGCGGATCCTGGGTCTCGGCGACGTAGAAGAGAACCCGGTTCGTCCCGAGGCTCGCGCCGACCAAGGCCACGGGCGCGATGCCCCGGCGCGACAGCTCGTCCACCGCCGCCTGCTCATCCAACCGGTTCTCCTCGAACAGCGTCGTTTTGGGGCCCGCGTCGTGGTCGCGCATGTTGATCGCGATCGTCGCGAAGCCGCGCGTGGCCAGCCCCGGCGAGAGGTGCCCCGGCGAGCCGGAGTAGAAGTTGGACGCGTACCCGTGGACCAGCGCCACACCGCCCCTCGGCGCACGACCGACCGGCGCATAGACGAGCCCGGCCGTCTCGACGCCGTCGGCAGTCGTCAGGCGGATGAATTCGGTGGAGATCGCGGGCGGCTGGGCGCCGGCGATCGAGACGACCAGGCCCAGGGGAACGAGGGCCCGCACGCACCGGGAAACGACGGACATGGCTCTGCTCTTGATACTCCGGGCAGAGGCCCTTGTCAACCGATCGTGGCGGAGAAGCGCGCGCTAGATGCTGACCGTGAAGGCCAGCGTGATGCGCTCGGTCTCACCGGTCGGGGCCGCGGGGGGTGGGAGCGGAAACGGTTGGGCACGGCTGACCGCAGTCCGGACGCTCTGGGCGACATCCGCGTTCGGGGGATCCACGGTGAGCCGAAGCGAGACGACCCGCCCCGCCGTCGTCAGGTGAAGGGTGAGCACGACCAGGTAGACTCCGCGCGCGGTCGCGGGATAGTGCAGTTCCCGATAGATCTTCTGGAGCGCCCTGTCCTCGTAGTCCGTACGCCGGTCGGCCGAGGCCGGAGCCTGCCCTCCGGAAGCAATCCGAAATCCGCCAAACCAGCGACGTGTGCCAGCCGACTCCCGCGGGGCCCTCTTGCCCAGGCTCGCCAGGTAGACCCGATACGTCGAGATTTTCACGCGGCAGCGCTGACAGTAATCGCCGATCACCTCGGTGGCGCCGCATTTGGGGCATCGCTCCACGAGGGCGCCGCCCCCGAAGCCCTCACCCGGTCGCTCGGCGTGGCTCCGTTTGAACATCGGTACCTCCTGTGGATACAGAGCAACATTGCTGCCAGCGGGCACGGGCCCGAACCCATTGAAACGACTGAGGAGCGACTGAACACGTTGTCAGGCGGAGGAACAGGGAGGCGCTGACATTGTCAGCGGCGGGACGGTAGCCTCAGAGGGCTTCCGGGGCGGGCTCGGTCGGGTAGCCGGCGCGCATCCAGGCGTTGAGCCCTCCCTTGAGGACCCAGACGTCCGTCAGTCCCCTTGCTCGGAGCGCCAGCGCCGCCCGGACGCTGGACACCTCGTTGGGTCAGACGCAATAGGCGACGATCGTCTGATGCCGAGAGAGCGTGGCGGCGAGCCGCTCGATCTCCTCGTGGCCGGCGCGGAGGGCGCCCGCAATCAGGCGCGGCTTCTCCTTCACCGCGAGCGGGGAGCGCACGTCGACGACCACCAGGTCCGCGCCTTCTTCCTGCCGCCGACGCAGCTCGTCGGGCGTGAGACCGACCGAGCGCAGCGCCTTTCGCACGCGCATCCGGAGGACGAATCGCCAGCCCACGTATGACAACCCGAAGCCGGCAGCGCCCCAGCCGACGAACGCCCCCAGCTGGGAGGCGGCCGCCTGGACCCGGTCCACCATCTCCAGGCCGAGGCCGTAGCCGATGCCGGCGCTGACCACCGTGAAGATCAGGGCGCCCCCGAGATCGTAAGCGAAGAACGACCCGAACCTGGCGCGCAGAGTTCCCATCAGCGGCGGGGCCACGGTGTTCAGGCCGGGAAGGAACTTGGCGATCAGGAGAGTCGGCATGCCGTGGCGCAGGAAGAACCGCTCGGTGCTGCCGACACACGTGTCGGGGTTCAGCGACAATCGACACAAAAAGCCCAGCACCGGACGGCCTCGCCAGCGGCCGAGGGCATACCACACGAGATCGCCAATAAGCGCGCCCGCGACCCCGGCGACGATCACCAGCGGGAGCCCGAGCTTCCCTCCGGCCACGAGGCCCCCGGCGATGATGAGCACGATCAGCCCCGGGACCGGCAGGCCAAGATTCTCAAGCAGGAGGACGCCGAACACGACGAGGTACCCATACCGCACCAGCAGGATCAGGAAGTCGCTCATACGCCCTTTGGACGCTGCCGGAGCCCGCCCGGATTCGGCGAAGCGGCTTCGCCGCGCGCGACCCCTCGGCGCTCCTCTCCTTCGATCTCGCCTGACCGGATCACCGACCGCACCGGCGCCCGTCTTCTCCCACGGCTGGTGCATGTGCCTCGGGTCCTCCCCAACGGCTGGGAGGCCGTGGCGCCCTATTTTTACTGCGCCGATTCGGTCGCTGCCCTCCTACCATTGGATCACTTTGATGAAACCCATTCTGCGCGCGGGAGGCGCCCTCGTCGTCGCCGGGGCCATGCTCGTTCTGGCGGCTTGCGCCGGCGTGCCCAGCGGCACCTACTTCCCGTCGCTCACGCAGCCGGACAGCGTCAAGGTCTCCAACGCCCTCTACAAGGCCGCCGTCGCCGCCGGGGACGATCCGGCCCGTTACAGTTTCGCGCTCGTGGCCTCCCCCCAGGTCCAGGCCTGGAGCGCGGACGACGCCACCTTCTACGTGACCGACGGCCTGGCCCGGATGCCCGCCCACGTCGTGGAACCGCTGGTCGCCCATGAGGTCGCCCATGAGGTGCTCGGGCACCTGGGAAAGAAGCAAGCCCTCTCGCTCTCCATCACCGCGGGCTTCTCGCTGCTCGGCGTGTTCATTCCCGGGGCGAGCCTCGGCGACCTCGTGGTCAACCCCCTGGTCGCGCGCGCGTTCTCCCGAGAGCACGAGCTGGAGGCCGATGCCCGGGCGGTCGAGATCCTCCGGGCTATGGGATACAAGGCCCCCCGCCGCGCGCTGTCGCTCGCCCTTCAGGCGGTGGAGATCCGGAACGGAAAGAGTAACGAGCAAGGCGGCATGCTCGCCACCCACCCACCAATGAGCGAGCGTCTGGCCGCGCTCCAGCCGCTCGAACCGCCGGCCTCCCCGCTGGCCGAGGCCGTCATCGCGAAATAGCGTCGGCTAGCCGAGGGCGGCGTACATGCCAGCCGGTTCGGGCCGGGCATGGGCCTGAACCACCCGCGTGCCCGCGACGAAGTCGTGCAGCCCGCGCCGTTCAGCCGTGAACAGCGCGGAGACGAAGCCGAGCCCGAGCGGTAGCGCGGCCGCCCAATAGCCGAACCAGCGAAGGAGCGCCCGCCCGTACCCGATGGCACTCCCGTCCCGGCCGACGACGAGGACACCGCACAGCATTTTGCCCGGCGTCTGGCCGCACCCGCCGACGAAGACGACGAAGTAGGCGGCGTGCAGGACGAGTTCCAGCAGCAGGAGGAGTCCCGCCAACGCGACCCAGTTCCGCACGTCTCCGGGCCACCGAGCGATCACCACGTAGAGCGCCGCGCCCCAGCAGGCCAGGAGGATCCAGAGGGTTCCCAGGATGACGCGGTCGACGATCCACGCGGTGAGCCGCGCGAGCAGGCCCGCCGGCTCGACCCCGGTCACCGCCCCGCTCCCTCGGCCATCACCCCGGAGCCGGCGTAAATACGCCGGTACTCTTCCCAGGAGACCATCACGCGCTTGACGAAGTGCCGCGTCTCGTCGAAGGGGATCCGCTCGACGAACAGCTCGAGGTCGTCGCTCGTCCGGGCGGCCCACCACTCGCGGACGCGGGCGGGACCGGCGTTGTAGGCCGCAGCGGCGAGGCGCGGATCGGAGAACTCCGCGAGGAGCCACGCCAGGTACGTCGTTCCGAGCTCGAGGTTCGCTCCCGGTTCGTCGAGGAGCTCGCCGTTACCGAACACCAGCCCGCGACGGAGCGCCAGCGGACGGGCCGTGTCGGGCATGAGCTGCATGAGCCCGCGCGCGCCCGCCGGGGACCGCGCCTGGGGGAAGAAGTTCGACTCCTCCCTGACAAGCGCCGCGAGAAGAAACGGGTCCACGCGCGCCCGCGTCGCCGCCTCCACGAGCTCGCGCTGCCAGCCGAGAGGGTAGACCATCTCCCAGAACGCGCTCGGCAGCGCCGGATCGCCGCTCGACACCAGGTCGCCGAAGTACCAGCGGACGATCCGGAGGGCCAGGTGGAAGCGTTCCTGGCGGACAAAGGCCGCAGCCACCGCGTAGAGCCTGGCGGGCTCTGCGAGCGACCGAGAGAGGATGTCTTCGAGTTCGCCCACGACGAACGCGTCCAGTCCGAGGCTCGACAGCGCCTCGGCCCTGGCGAAGCGACGATCGCCGGCCAGAGGACGCAGAGGATCTCTCGGGAGCACGATGGGAACCGCCCGGCCGCGGCCGGTCACTTGCGCGCCGCTCCGCCGTCCGGCCAGGATGCCGTAGTAGCTCCTGGGCGCCTCCCGGACGACCAGGCGGTAGAGGTGCCTTGCCCCGGCCTCTTCGCCGAGCACCTCCCGCGCGCGCGCCGCCCAGTACGCCGCAGGGTAGCGGTAGGGCCCGGCGGCAGGCAGCGCGCTCAGGCGCGCGAACTCCAGAGCGGCGGCCCGGAGGTCGGAGCGCAGGTAGGCGAGCCACCCGAGCCGCCAGAGCGCCGCGCCGCCTCCCTCGTAGTCGGTGAACTCACGGACGACGCGCCGGTAGTAGGCTTCGGCCTCGGCGGTCCTCCCGGTGTCCTCGAGGATCCTGGCGCTCTGGAGCACGGCGTCGGCGACCTCGGGCGCGTCCGGGTGCTCCCGCGTCAGACGCTCCAGCGTCGCCAGGGCCGCCTCGCGCGCCCCCGCGCGCTGCTGGAGCCGGGCCAGCTCGAGGAGCAGCGGAGGGCGCCGCGCCGCCGCGACGTCGGCCAGCGCCCGCTCCGCGGCCTCCTGGGCCACATCGTACCGGCCGCCGCGCCGCCACGCGCCGCCAAGCACTCGGAGGCCGCGCAGTGTCAGCTCGGCGTCGGGCAGTTCCGCCAGCAACGCCTCGGCCTCTTCGCGGGCCTGTGCCCGGACGCCACCGGCCAGGAGCCGTTCGGCGCGATCGATCCGTTCAACAGTCGTCGGCGAAGGCACGGGGACACCGCGGAGGGCCAAGAACTGTAGCCGCTCCCCGGCGGCTTCACCATAGGGCGACGCGGGAGCCCGGAGCCAGAGCTCCCGGAACGTTTGCGCCGCTTCGACGCCACGCCCCTGAGCCTCGAGAGAGAGCCCGAGCACGTACCTGGCGCCGGGCGCGTCCGGAAAGCCGGCGAACCTCTGGAGAAAGCGGCGGATCAGCGCCTCGCTGCCGGGCTCGTCTTCCTGCCGCGCGGCCAGGCCCGCCGCCAGGAGGAGCGCCGAGGGCACGAGCGGGCTGTCGGGATGCCGGTCGAGCAGTTCCTCGGCGGACCGGCGCGCAGCCGGCAGATCGCCCTGACGGGCGAGCGCTTCAGCCAGAAAGAACTGGGCGTAATCCGCGAGAAGCGCTCCCTTCCGCGCCGCGGTCCCGAAGCCCGCCGCCGCCGCCCGCCAATCGCCGCCGCGAAGCGCCTCCACGGCCATCGCGAAGCGCGCGCGCTCCTCTTTCGTCAGCCCCGAGCCCGCGGCAGCCGCGCCGCCCGGCGCGAGGAGGAGGCCGATGGCAAGGACGGAAGCGATGATCCGCACGGCTCAAGTCTAACAGATGTCAGGCGACGGGCTCCCGATGCGAGACGCGCCGGGTGTAGAGGATCCGCTGGATCGCGGTGACGTTCACCAGCACCGCCAGCACCCACAGCGCCGGGGTCATGAGATAGAAGAGCCCGCCCGCGATGAGGAGAATCTGACGCTCCGGACGTTCCATCAACCCGATCTCGCAGGCGACGCCGATGGCCTGGGCCCGAGCCTTCGTGTAGCTCACCATGACCGTCCCGATCAGGGCCAGCAGCGTGAGGAGCACCTCCGTCCGCCGGCCCGCCCGGGCGTAGAGCACCAGGATGCCCGCGAGCACCACGAGGTCCGAGTAGCGATCGATGACCGAGTCGAGGAACGCCCCGAACGGGGTCACCTGCCCGGAGAGCCGCGCCAGCGAGCCGTCGAAGAAATCGAAGAGGCCGGCGAGGATCAGCAGCGCGCCGCCCCACCGCTCCCGTCCGCGCGCGAACGAGAGCGCGGCCAGACAGCTGACGCCGAGCCCCAGGACGGTGAGGTGGTTGGGACGGAGCCGGAGCCTCAGCAGTGCCCGCGCCAGGGGATCGGTGCAGCGGGCGAACCGGTCCTTGTAGTGGCTCAGCATCTGCCCGCTGGCGTCCCTAGAGTGGGGTGATCAGCGCCTCTTCGAGCGCCTCGCGAATCCGGTTCATCGCCTCGGGGTCCTCAATCTTCCGCCCCCCACGTTCGGTGACGTAGAAGGCGTCGAACGCCTGGTCAATCTCCGTGGCGATCCGGGCGCTCCCGATATCGAGCCCGGCCCGCGAGAGCGTGCGCGTGATCAGGTACAGGAGCCCTACCCGATCCGGGCATTTCACCTCGACCACGGTGTGCGTGTCGGACAGCGCGTTGTCGAGGGCCACCTTCGCCGGTCCGGGCACCGTCTCCGCCTCGCGGCGACCGGCCTGGCGGCGGTCGAGCAGCGTCTCCACCGTTTCTCCCTGCCGGATCACCCGGGTCAGATCGCCGAGCGTCCGGCTCCAGCGTGCTTCGTCCGTGATGGCTTCCCCGATCCGGTCGTTGACCTGGAACGTGTCCAGCGCGATCCCGTCGGAGCGCGTGTGAATCTGGGCCGAGAGGATGTTGATCCCGTTGGCCGCGAGGGTCCCCGCAATGAGCGAGAAGAGCCCGGCGAGATCCCGCGTCACGACCACCAGGTCGGAGAAACCCAGATCCCGATGGTGGAAGAGCTCCGTCGCCACCGGCGTCGCGGCCAGCTGATGGATGGACCGGAGGTGCGCCGCGATCCGCTGGGCGCCGGTGGTCGCGAGATAGCGCTCGGACATCCAGGCGAGGTGCGCTTCGACCTCCCCGCGGGTTCCCTCGCCCCGGAGCTCCGCCCACACCCGGCCGGCGACGGCCTGCCGGTCCGGCTCCTCGGGCAGGCCGCCGGCCAGGCGCACGAGCGTCCGGCTGTAGAGCTCCCAGAGGATCGCCGCCCGCCATGAGGTCAGCACCCCCGGCCCGACGGCCTTCATGTCGGCGTAGGTGAGGAGGTACAGCATCCGGAGCCACTGGGGATCCCGCGCGGCGGCGGCGAACTGCGCGATGGTCTTCGGGTCGTCGATGTCGCGGCGCTGAGCCACGTGCGACATCAAGAGGTGGTGCTCGACGAGGAAGACGAGCGTCGCCGCCTCCTGAGGCGCGAAGTCAAGCCGCGAGGCCAGCGTCTTGATCAGCGGAATGCCCTTGGCCACGTGCCCGTGCCCCTTGGCCTTGCCGATGTCGTGGAGAAGCATCCCGAGGATCAGGAGTTCGGGCTTCTCCACCTCCGTGAGCACCCGCGCGATCCCCTCCGATTCGGCCGACTGCCCGGGGGCGAGCGCCTCCAGCGTCTCGACGGCGAGCAGCGAGTGCTGGTCGGCCGAAAACCGGTGGTAGACGTCGTACTGCACGAGACACGTCAACGCGCCCCACTCCGGCAGATACCGCCCCAGCAGTCCGAGCTCGTGCATCGCGCCGAGCGTCTGCGCCACGCGTCCCCAGTTGCGGCAGATCGCGAGCAGCAACTCCCGCACCTCGGCCGAGCGGCGGAAGCGCTCGTCAACCAGGTCCAGCGCGGCCTCGACGGCCCGCTCCAGGTCGATCGAGAGACCGCACCCGAGCCGGTGGGCGTGCCAGAACACCTTCATCAGGCGGATGGGATCCTCGACGAACGCCTGCCCGTCGGGCCGGGCCAGGTGGAGCTGCCCGTCGAAGAACAGGAGCCCGTCGGCCAGCGCCTCCTGCCGGAGCCCGCGGTGCGCCGAGCCGCGCCGCGAGAGCAGCTCCTGGCAGCGCGCGATGAGCCGCCGCGAGACGCGGTGGATCGCCCGCGCGTGCAGGTAGTACTCGCGCATGAACCGCTCGACGCCCAGGGCGGTCTCGTCGTCGGCGTAGCCGAAGTTGCGCGCGATCTGCGGCTGGAGGTCCCGCGAGAGCACGTCGTTCTTGTGGCCCGAGAGGAAGTGTAGCTCGTTCCTGACGCGCCAGAGAAACGTCAGCGCCTCGTCCGTGGCTTTCCGCTCCCGGTCCGTGACGAGCCCCTTGTCCGCCAGCTCCTGGAGCGTGCGGGCACCGAACTTCGCGGAGGCGAGCCACATGGCGGTGTGGAGGTCGCGAAGGCCCCCCGCGGATTCCTTCACGTTGGGCTCGCCGATGTACGGCGAGGCCCCGAACTTCCGGTATCGCTGGTCGCGCTCGCCGAGCGCGGTGTCGAGAAAGCCGGAGAAGTCCTTGCGGAAGAGGTTCGCGCGGAGCACCTTCTGGAAGCGCCGGAAGAGGAGCCGGTCCCCCGCGACGTCGCGCGCCTCCTGCATGGAGGTGCGGCTGGGGAAGTCGGTCCGCGCGATCGCGAGACAGTCGGGGAGGCTGCGGCACGAGTGCCCCACCTGGAGCCCCAGGTCCCAGAGAGTGTAGAGCAGCTCCTGCGTGATCCGCTGGACGTACGGCGTCATCTCGCGGTCGTAGATCACCATCACGTCGATGTCGGAGGAGGGGTGGAGCTCGCCGCGCCCGTACCCGCCCAGGGCCACGAGCACGAGGGGGACGGGCAGGAGCCCTTCCCGGCGCGCGTCCTCCCCCACCAGGTCGAAGAGCTGTCGGAGGAAGCGGTCCATGAAGCCCGCGTGCGCCCGGACGGGTTCCTGCCCCGAGGCGCCGTCCACGTGGCGCGCCTTGAAGGAATCCAGCCCGGCGACGAGGTGCTGGCGGAGGAGGTTGAGGCGCAGGCGGCGGCGCTGGTCGGCCAGCTCACCCGACGGCCCCTCGAAGCCCTGCTGGAGCTCGGCTTCGGCGCGCTTCAGCCTACGGAAAACCTCTTGGGCCATGGTGCCCGTAGCCTACATGGGGGGTGTCAGGATTGTCAAACACGGCGCTGACTTGGGCGCTACAATGAAAGCCCATGCGACGGCTCTGGCGCTCGACGCTCGACCACTTGACGCCCTACGAGGCCGGGCCCTCGCTGGAGGCTCTCAAGGCGCAGCTGGGGCTCGCCGAAATCGTCCGGCTCTCAGCCAACGAAAGCCCCCTCGGCCCCTCCCCGCGCGCCGTCGAGGCCATCCGGGCCGAGGCGCCCCGCGCCCACCTCTACCCCGACGCCGGGGCGACGGCGCTGCGGGAGGCGCTGGCCAGGACGCTCGCCGTCGGCCCGGAGTCGGTGATCCTGGGCAATGGCGCCGACGAGCTTCTGGGGCTTATCGCCTGGGCGGCCCTTGAAGCCGGCGACGAGGTGGTGATCCCCCATCCGGCCTTCGAGCCCTATGCCACCCTGGTCGCCCTCGCGGGGGCGACGGCCGTCAGGAGTCCGCTCGCCGACTACCGCCTGGACCTCGACGACATGGCCCGCCGCGTGACGTCGCGAACGAAGGCCGTGATCCTCTGCTCGCCCCACAACCCGACGGGCACGATCATCCCGAGCGCCGCGTTCCGGCGCTTCGCCTCAGGCCTCGGGGGCGATCCGCCGCTCCTTGTTCTGGACGAGGCGTACCGGGACTTCGCCGACGATCCGGAGGGCGCCGACGGGATCGCCGCCCTGCCCGCCTGCCCCACGCTGATCGTGCTCCGGACGTTTTCGAAGATCGCGGGCCTAGCCGGGCTCCGGGTCGGTTATGGCGTGGCGCGCCCCGACATCGTCGCCATGCTGAACCGGGTGCGCGCCCCGTACAACGTCAACCGCCTCGCCCAGGCGGCGGCGGTCGCGGCGCTCGAAGATCGCTAGCACTGGGAGCGGACGCGACAGCTCGTGATCCGCGAGCGCCGGTTTCTGAGCGCGGAACTGAGTCGCCTGGGCTTCGCCGCCGCGCCCTCGCAGGCGAATTTCCTTCTGGTGGACGCCGGCGGACGCGCTGAAGCTTTGAGAACCGCGCTGCTGAAGGACGGTATCCTGGTGCGCGACGGGACTGCCGTCGGGTTTCCCGGCCACCTCCGGATCACGATCGGAACCCGGGAGACGAACGCGCGGCTGCTCAGGACGCTCGAGCGGGCGACGGGATGAGAGCGGTCAGCGCTTCGGCGCCGGCTTGGCGGGCGTGGTCGGCTTCTTGCCGCCGAGGCGCGCCTTCGCGGCGGAGAGCTCCGCCTCCAGCTCCTCGATGCGCTTGGTCGTAGCCTCCCGCTCGGCGGAGAGCGCCATGACCTGCTTCTCGAGCAGCGAGACGCGCTGCTGGGACTGGGCGGCCTGGGCGCGGAGCTGCTCGGCCTCGAGGTACACCTGCTTCACTTCGGCCCGGAGCTTCCCCTCGGCGGCGGCCGACTGTTTCCACTGATAGGCGCTCCAGGCCGCCAGCGCGGCCAGCATCAGGCTCGCGATGACGAGGAGCCACGGGCGCGAGGGTTTCAACGCTTCGTCCATCTCGTCCCGCATCCGCCTTCCGGGCTCCTTCGTGAGATCCGATCCCTTTTCGTCCATCGTGACTCCGAGTCTACCGGAGCCGCGCCGGGAGAGTCAAAGAAATAGGCCGTCTCTTGGCGGCGTACGCACGATCATGTATCATCCTCCCTGGAAAGGAAACCGGGTGTCGCAGCCGGGTGCCGCGCTCACGCTCAGGCGCTTCTTCGATCGGGTGGTCCGCCCCGAATGCTCGCCTCCCGATCTGCCCTTCTCCCGGCACCTCATCACCGAATGGTAGCCCGCCCCGCCGAGGACGAGGCCGTCCTCGCCTGCCTCGCCACGCTCGAGGCGAGCCTGGCGAAGACGGGCGGAGAGTCGGAGGCCCGCGACGAGTTCCCCCCGGGCACGCTCGAGGCCGCGCTCGACGCGCTGGCCCGGCGCGGCGATGACCGGGCGCTCCGGCTCCTCACGACGCTCGCGGAGCGGGCATCGAGCAAGCAGGCGCGCAAGGCCGCGCGCCGCGTCCTCTACCGCCTGACCCAGGCTGGCGTCGCTCTACCGCCCGCGGTCCCCAAGCCGCAGGCGGAGCGCCAGCCGCCGCGGGCGGCCCGCGCGTGGGTCTCCGGCGTGGACGGCAGCGGCTCGCGCGCCGTCTGGGTCCTCTTCGAGGACGCCTTCGGTGGGCTCGCCCTCTGCGCGCTGATCGTGAACGACCAAGCGGGGATCCTGGAATCCTCGGGCGGCGCCATCTCCAAGAAGCGACTCGAAGCCGAGCTCCGGTCTCTTCGCCAGAGCCAGAAGCTCCCCTGGCTCGAGCTGCCGCCCGCGCGTGCGACGGGACTCGTGGCCGCGGCTCTCGCCCTTCACGCGCGACTTAAGACCGACCCGCCCGCCGAGTTCTCCCGGTGGCGACGCTCCTTCGACGCCGCGGCCGGGGGCGCGGGGCCCATGATCGGCGAGGACCTGGCGGCCGACGAGGTGCGGCGCGACGCCACACTCCTCGACCACTCGGCGGAGCTCCTCGCCCTGCCCGAGCTCGCCAGCTGGTTTCTCGATCCCGGCACGCTCGGGAGCGACGCCCTGGAGCTGCTCCAGGCCCGGGAGAGCCGCCTCGTCGTCTCGGACCAGATCAAGGCCGAACGCGAGGCCGCCATCGTCGAGCGGGTGGTGGACCGCGCGCTGACGGCCGACGCGCGCGGGCTCTGGGCCCGGCGCCTCGAGGAGATGGCCTGGATCTTCCACGCGACGGGACGTCTCCGCGAAGCCCGCGTCGCCTACGCCACAGCCCTGGCCCTCGACGATCCCGAGCACCCTCCGCGCCGGATCCCGCTGGCGCGCGGGCTCGCGGAGCGGGGGCTCGCCGTCGCCTCGGAGGTCGCGCTCGGTCGCCTCTCGGCCGCCGAGGTCAGCCGGGCGCCCAAGCGATGATCACCGACGTCCCCGGTATCCGGGTCGGCCACGTGACCGACCCCCGCGGGGTGACCGGGTGCACCCTCATCCTGGCCGACCGTCCCGCGGTCGGAGGGGTCGAGCTGCGCGGCTGGGCCAACGCCGTCCACGGACTCGAGTTCCTCGATCCGCGCCACCTGGTGCCGACGCTCGACGGGGTCCTCTTCTGCGGCGGGAGCGCGTTCGGCCTCGAGGCGGTGTACGGGGTCATGCAGTATCTCGAAGAGCGCCGCGTCGGCTTCAGCGCCGGGCCCACCGTGGTGCCCCACGTGGCGGGGGCGGTCCTCTTCGACCTCGGCCTGGGTGATTTCAAGGCGCGCCCGACGCGGGCGATGGGCTACCAGGCGGCCCAGGCCGCGCGGCCGGGTCCCGTAGAAGAGGGAAACGTCGGCGCCGGCATGGGAGCCACCGTCGGCAAGCTCTTCGGCATCTCCCGCGCCATGAAGGGAGGGATCGGGACCGCGAGCCAGCGGGTCGGCCCGGCGGTCGTCGGCGCCCTCGTCGCCGTCAACGCTCTCGGCGACGTGCGCGATCCGGAAACAGGCGCCCTCCTGGCCGGCGCGCGCGACAGGCCCGACGGCCGCACCCTCGTGGACACGGCGCGGGCCCTGGCCAGCGGGACACCCCTTCCGAGCTTCGCCCCCCAGCACACCACGCTCGGGGTCGTCGCCACGAACGCGCGCCTGTCCAAGCCCGAGGCCAGCAAGGTGGCTCAGCTCGCCCTGGTGGGCTTCGCCCGTGCCCTGTCTCCCCCCCACACCGCGGTGGACGGTGACACTCTCTTCTGCCTGTCCGTGGGCGAGGCCTCCGCCGACCTGACCGCGCTGGGGCTCGCGGCGGCCGATGCCGTGGCCCGCGCCATCGCCCGCGCGGCCCGCGCCGCAGCCTCCCTGCCGGGCCTGCCGGCGGCCGGAGACCTATGAGGGACCACCATATTTTCCCCTTGTCTCGCCTCCCGGGTTGGGTTAGCCTTGGTGCCGTTGCGCCCGATGTGAACTGCCACTCCAGGGAGAGAGTCGTGCGTCCAAGATGGGCTGGCGCTCTGCAGTGTGTGCTCTTCGTCCTTCTCGCGCTCGGACTCGGAGGCTGCGCCGGAGTCTCAAGCCTCTTCAAGAGCACGCCCGACCTCAGCCAGCAGGGGGCCGCCCCCTCATCCTCCGCGAAAGACCTGCCGGACGCCCCGAAGCCTGACGCCCAGCCCGCGGTCACCGACGCCGGGCCCCCGGTCGCTCCCGCCGACAGCCGGCTGGCCGCCGCCGATCCCGTCCAGATCAGCCTCCAGCTGGCGCAGCAGAAGGGGCCAGGCCGCCTGAGCGCGCTCGAGCCCGAGCTCGAGGAGTACGACCCCTGGGAGCCGTTCAACGAGAAGATGTTCGAGTTCAACCGCGGCCTGGACCGATGGGTCCTCAAGCCGGTGGCGAAGGGCTACAACAAGATCATGCCCGACCCGCTCCAAGAGGGGGTCAGTAACGGCTTCGACAACATCGCCTTCGTCCCGCGCTTCGTCAACTGCATGCTCCAGGGGAAATTCGCGGGGGCTGGCCGCGAGATCCTGCGCTTCGTCGTCAATAGTTCGGTCGGCATCGGAGGCCTCTTTGACGTCGCCGGCACCGAAGGCTTCAAGAAGTGCAAAGAGGACCTGGGCCAGACGCTCGGCAAGTGGGGCGCCGGGCCCGGCGCCTACCTCGTCCTGCCGTTCCTGCCGCCGCTGACGGTGCGCGACGCCATCGGCTTCTTCGTGGACGGGGCCATGGACCCCGCGAGCTACCTCCTGCCCTTCTTCTCAGCCCGCTTCCCGATGAAGGCCGGCGACACCATCAACGACCGCTCGGTGAACCTGGACCTCTACCAGGGCTTCGAGGAATCCACCGTCGAGTTCTACAGCGCCCTCCGCAACGCCTACCTGCAGCGCCGCAAGAAGCTGATCGAAGAGTAACCGGCCGTCCCGCACAGCGCCTCGCCCGGGCTACGGCACCCGGATCGCGTGGTAATCCCCGACGGTATTTGTCTGGTCGGGGAGGTCGGCGAGCCTGGCCGGGAGCGCCGTGCGCTGGAGCGGCGGCGTTCCGCGGAAGAACTTCAGATCGCGCACGCTGTAGAGATAGCCGGGATCGAGGAGCGTGAAGCCAAACAGGAATTGCCCGGGGAAAACGATCGGCGGTCGAGTGCCTTCCAAGGGAACCAGCAGAGTCGAGGGCTCAAACATCGCCCCAGAGAAGTCGAAGACCATAACCGTACTCCGGGTCACCGGCCCGGCGAATCGAACCCCCGGTTGATCGAGCACGGCCCGGGCGCTCGTGCCCGGGTTCCAGACGAGAATTCTGTCACCCTGGGTCGTGAGGACCAATCGTTCGGCCCCGGGCGCGGGCGCCGGGCGTGAGCGCCGGGCCTCCTGGAGCCGAGCAGGCGATTGGATCACCGCACCTGCAGAGGGGACGAGCCAAAGAGTGCGGCACGTGTCGAGGGTCGCGCCGCTGCAATTGGCGTTGACTTCGATGGGGTCACCGGTCCTTGTGCTGAGCTGAAAGCCGACAAGCCCAAGCCGAGCCAACTCGTCCTTCACCTCTCCCCCAGGCAACCCACCGACAGAGATCCCGAAAAACCCCTCTTCGGTTTGAAACTCCGTGACTTCCGCCGGCGGCACGTGGGCAGGTCTCTGACGAAAAGGGGGGGACGTAGCGGACCAGCCGAAATCGAAGAGGTCGTCGGACGGGCCACCCCCTTCGAGCCTTACGAAATCGTGTCTCCCAATCCCACCGGTACCGAATGCGGGGACAGAACCCCAACCCCCTCCTTCCAGGCGTGTTTGCGAGACCATTGTGATCGTGGAATCCGCGGTAGAGGCAACGAGCCGGCCCTCCGTGAGATCCACGAGCACCCAGAGGGGACCCACTCCCGGGGGAAAGGCGGGGAAAATTGAAACTTGCTCAGCCACCGCAAGTCCCCCGCCGGCATCCACGTTGAAAGACGGGAGCTTTACCTCGGGAATCGTGGGGAAGGTAAGATGCACGACCACCAACCCAAGGAGGCGCCCGGACGCATCCGCAGCGACCTCCTGCAAGGACCACACGTACGGCGCCCTCTCCGCGCCAAAACTGCTATTGTGCGCAACATTCAAGACGATGGGGAAGCTTTCGGTGAACGGCACCGTCTGTTGGTGGACGGTCTCGACTTGATAGGGGCTGTACTCAGTCGGTAAAGGGTCATATTCATGAAACAACGGGTTCCACTGAGACACGAACGTGCGGGTGTATCTGACCAGCTGCTGCCGGTACTGGACCGTCTGGGAGAATTGCACGGTCGTGAGGGCGGGCATGTTAAACGGAAACCCCGCCTCGGTTATCGGGGTGAGCTGGACTTCGGGCCCGTCAGAGGTATCCACGGTCCTCAGCTCGATCGAATCCGGCAGGCGCTGGACCTCATAGGCGACCACCCGAATGGGCCGCTCTGGCGTGAACACAGCGCGGGCCACCAGGGTGTTATCGCCATCCCCCCAGCGGAGGTCCTCGAACTCGGCCACCGTTAGCGGTAGCAGGAACACCCCTTTAGGCGTCCGGAGCTTCCAGCGGACCCCATCCGAGAAGACCTCCTCCACGCGGACGCCGCCCAGGACCTTGCCGATCACCCCGCCGGGAAAGGAGCCGGAGGGGACTTCGTTCCCCAGTTGCCCCTTGTAGACGGCCACGAAGCGCTCGGCGTCCTCGGGAGGCTGGAAGCTCACGGGCACGGGAAACAGGTCCTGACCCGGCTCCACGCCCCTGACGGGAAGCGAGCCCACCGACGCGATGGCTTGGCGCTCCCCGGACGAGCTGTCAGCATAGAGGGTGAGGACGCCATCCACGAGAGGATCCCTTGACCCGTTCGCGCCGACCAGCTGAAAGAAAGACGAGTCGGCCGGGTCGAGTTGGAGGTCCACGTCCAGCCTCCCGCGGAAGAAGTAGTCGATCAGCGCCGCCGAGTAGCCAATCGCACGCGGGAACAGTTTGGCTGCGTAGTCCCCAAAGACCGTGTCATCGAAACCGATCTTCTTCGTTTGCAGATCGGGGGGAAGAAACTCGAGGAGCGCGCTGGGAACAGCAAAGTGGTCGATCACCTCTCCGTCCCGCACCTTCGTAATGTAGCGCCGTGCCTCCCCAGTCTTCGGTACGATCTCTTTGTCGGCCTTCAGCTGAACGCTACTCCGAGCCGGAAAAGGAAAACTCGGCGAGAAGATCGTGTTCTGGCTGAAGAAATTGGCGTTGGTATACTCCGAGAGGCCAATCGTCGGGTCCGTTCCCAAAGGGCTGACCGTCAGGGCCGGGTTGGGGTTCGCGCTGGTATATTGGTCCGTGTCCCACAGACGAGCCACGGGCACCTTGGCAATCGGATCGGAGATAGGAACATCGATGTTAAAAATCGAGCGATCGGGGTTGATAGGTTGAACACCGGCGATCTGCTTGGAACCCTCCTCGCTCAAGGCCCAAACCTCCAATCGCTCGCTCCAGGGCCAACAGTGGATGTCATTGCGCGCGTGAGCCGGGACCGCTAAGTCGGCGATCAGGTGCATCTGCTGTCCCAGGGTCTGGAAGAGCCGGGCCCACGCGCTGTCACGCTCTCCTTTCGACGAAAGGGTCAGGGCGTCCCTCTCTAGCCGCCGCGCGTCGGCCCACGTTGCCGGCTCCCCGGCCTGCCCTTCGGGCGACTGCGCCCAGCGCACCGAGGCCTCCCCTCTCACCGGGGTCAGGAAAAGGCATCGCCCATCCAACCCTGCTTGATCCCACGAGAGAAGCGGATTATGGAAATGGTGGCGCGAGCGGTTCAACGCGCCGACGAAAAACTCACTTCCCAGAAACTGATCCTCCGCGGCCCCGCCGTCCCCGATCCACTGACGAACCTGCTTTCCGTTGAAGCGTTCCGAGAGTCCAGCCGAAAACCCGAGCTGCTGACCGAGATAGTCGTCTGTCTGAAGCGTTGATGCTTCCGCGGCGCGGAGGTTTAGATCCCGGTGGGTCTTAGCTTTGAAAGCCCAGGAAACGCCACCGGTGAAGATCAGCGAGACCACCAGAACACCCGTTCCGCACGCGCCCCGTACTCCTGCCCTCATTTCGCAACCTCCGTATGGATCGGCTGCAGGCCCAGGGCCCTCAGTTCCTGATTGACGAGGCGGATCAGGTTTGGCATCTTCTCCCCGGGAACGCCAGCCGCGAGGGAGGGAATCGTGGCAACATCCTTTCTTTCCTTGTACGACTTCAGCCGAGGCAATTCCACGATCGTGTGTTCCCGAAGGGTCGAACCAATCGACTCCCCATTCCATTGAACCTGCACGAACGAGAAGTCCCGATACCCTGGAAAATAGACGACAATGCCAGGCTTGTCGACCCATCCCGTCACCCTGAAGTGGGTTTCCCTCGGTATCGCGAATTCCCCGTTGGCGTCTGTCAGCACCTCGAGCGCGTCGTGGAATCCCTCGCTGGGGTGACCGAGGCCAAAGCTCTCCCAATACCACACGGCCAGCACGACGGCCCCGGCCAGCGGCTGTTTGGTCTCCGCGTCAATCACCCTGCCTCGGTACGGCCCGCTCGTGTAGATCAAGTGGCCGCAGCCGACTACGATCGCGGCGATCAGAAGAAAGCCCAGCGCTCGCCTGGCCCGTCGCATACTGCTCTCCTAGTGGACTTCCAACGAATTCGAGCTAAGACTCATGCCGGACTCGGTGTGCCGGGCCAAATAACGAGCCAGACGAGGCCCGAGGGAGGAGCCGACCGGAGCGTAACGACCACGCCGGCCTTCGGCCGGACGCGGTGCCCGAAGAGGAATGGCGACGACCGACGTTAATCAATGGCCGAAGGCCGTCCTTGGCGGGCACCCACGAAGTGGGTCGTGGCGAAGTTAGTTGGAACGGCACTAGAAGAACTCCAGCCGCCAGATGCCGTCATCGTCTCTGGTAAACAGCACCAGGTACGATAACCGGACACCATTGTCGAACCGGATCATTTGAAATTCCGCTCGATTGTCCTCGAAGGCGACGAGACTAATATCGCGAAGGATCACATCGATGTTGCCGAGTTGGGGGGTCAGGGCTGCCAAGAGCTCCCGATAGCCTTGCCGCTCGCTGAAGACAAGCGACTCCAGGGCTTTTTCGATGTCGCTCCGGCGGAGCGCGTCCTTAAAGGCAGTCCATTGGGCTTGGAGGGCGGCATCAAAAGCGAGCACGTCAAAGACCTCGACGACGGCGCTCGCGGTGACCCGATTCCCTTGAGCGTCAGTGGTGGTCGCGGTGGGGAAGTACAACCCCGGCGCCACGTAGATGAAAGTCTGGCCGTCCACGCTCGGCCCGGCGAAGTCCACGCTGCCGTTGCCGTCGAAATCGAGAGCGACAGTGGCGCCGAGTGGGCCGAGGAGCGAAAAGGTCA
The DNA here is from genome assembly GCA_023248995.1 of Candidatus Rokuibacteriota bacterium. Classification (GTDB taxonomy): domain Bacteria; phylum Methylomirabilota; class Methylomirabilia; order Rokubacteriales; family CSP1-6; genus JAHFDN01. The sequence goes on along the minus strand of JAHFDN010000008.1, from coordinate 23,999 downwards.
CGGTCAGCGGCGCGAGGCCGCTTTGGGGCGCGGCCTGTAACTCGCTGCCCTGAGTCGACGAGGGGGAGACAGTGATGGCCACGCTGTCGCTGGCGGTGGCGCCGGAGGCCGTGGTGGCGACGGCCGTGAGGGAGGTGGTGTCGGAGGCCACCGGGACGAGGGCAGCGAAGGCGGTCCCCTGGACAGCGGCGGGGAAGCCGTTGACGGTGACGCCGACCTCGGGCCCGCCGGCGTCAACCTGCCCTCTCACCCGGACAGCGCCGGCCGGGGTCCGAGCGCCGTCAGCCGGCTCCCTGATCGCGACGATGACCCCGGAACGGGCGAGCGAGACGGGCGCCGACTCTCCGCGGTTTCCGGCTCGATCCGTCGCGGCCGCCACCAGCACGAACGGCCCGGGGCCCTCGGGATCGAGCCGGAACCGAAAGGGCGGTAACTCGGCGGTAAACAGGAGCGCTCCATTGACGGCCACATCCACGCGGGCGACGCCGGATGTGAGATCACGAGCATCTACCATAACCTCCGCGGGGCCGCTGCCGATTGAACCCGGCGTCGGCGACACGATTCTGACTTCCGGGGGCGTGTTATCCACCGTCACCTGAGCCGCTGCGCGCGCCACGTTGCCCGCGCGATCTCGCGCGATAGCCAGGAGAGTCTTGGCACCGTCGGCCACCGCCTTCGTGTCGAGAGCGATCCGGAACGGCGCCGTCGTGTCCAGGCCAATCGGGGAGCCGGCGAGGCGGAATTCCACCTCCGCGATCCCGCTGGCATCCACGGCGGCAACCTCCGCGGCGATCGTACCACGGACCAGACTCCCCTCTTTGGGGGTGACCAGCTCGATGGAGGGTGGTTGGTCGTCATGGATCACAGCCACCTCCCGCGGAGCCGAGGTCAACCCCATCCCGGCCCCCGCCGTCGCGAAGACTTGCAAAAGGTTCTCTCTATTGGCACGCAACGTCACGGGGAGCAAAACCGAGCCGCCGAGAGCGGTCGGCACGGTGATCGGAAACTGCCCGCCCAGCGCCGTCAGCCAGGATCCGGGTTCCGCCCTGACGCGGAGGACGACCTGGCGCTGGTTCGTGACGGCCGGCGGCTCGTCGTCGAGGATCGGCGGGCCCGGGGCCACGAACCGGACAATCCGGCCCGAACGGCCGTCCGCCAGGTAGAGCGAGCCCTCCGGGCCGAACGCCAGGCCCTGCGGATCCTCCAGTCCTTCGGCGAAGAGCGTCGTTTCGTCCCCGGAAACTTTGACGATGACCTGGCGACGCCACGGCTCTGCCGCGAGAGACATCGCGCTGACGAAGCGCGCGCCGAGCCGGTCAGTGGCCACTCCCACGGGGTCCACGAACCGATTCGCCACGAGCGGCGTCACCCGCCCGGCCTCGCCGGCGGCGTCGAAGGGAATCGAATAGAGGGTCCCGAGCGCACGGTGCTCGCCCTTCCGGCCGCGTCCAGCCACCACGAGGGCGTCCGGCTCCACCGTGAGCCCCTGCACTCCCCGAAAGCCGTCGGCAAAGATGCGCGCCCTCCCCTCCGGGGTGACCCATGCGACCACCTCGGGGTCCTCCTCGTCGTCGTCACCTTCCTCCGCCTCCGGCGCCAAGCGGCTGGCAGTCACGTACACCCTTCCATCGGGCGCTGCCCCGATCCACTGGGGATGTCTGAACCCCGACGCCAGCGTCCCCACCTCGCCTTCCTTGTCCATGCGAAGAACGCGCCCACCGCTTGCCTCGACGAAAAGCAGCCCATCCTCCGCGTCCAGCGCCACGCCGCGAGGGCGCCTCAGTCCTTCCGCCACAACCAGAGTCCGCCCTGCCGTGATCCGGAGAATCCTGCCTCCCTTCGAGTCCGAGGCCAGGATCACCCCTGCGCTGCTCACCGCAATCCCTTCCAGATGACCGACCTCTTCGACGACGAGCACCACGGGAGCCAGCGCGGTCACGGAAAGGCTCGACTGACGACCAGAGGCGGGAAGGAGAAACGCGGTCAGCGCAAGAAGCGCGACCACGAACAGGTGTACTCTGCGTCTCCAAAGCATGACAGATGGCACTCGCGCAAAACGTGGGCGGGATGCTAGCGGCGGGACAGGAACGTGTCAATGTCCAATGTCCGATACGGGCGGGTGAAACATCAGAAAGATAAGAAGGCCCTTCCGCCTTGTAGAGGCCATAGACACCCGGTTGAGCCGGAGCGTAGCCGCTCGGATTCGCGCAGGGCACAGCGCGCCCCTCTCTACCCCTTGCGAGCTTGCAATGAAGCAAGCCGGATGCCACCAGGAAATCAGAGGGCGGGCCGGAGAAGCGGGTCCTAGAAGCACCACGAGCGCCGAGGATGGCCCTCGACGCCCGCGGTGCGCCTGTTGCGAGGGGGGGGTGCGTTATTTTGTCGTGAGGGCGTCGGCCCCAGCCTTGGCCACCTGCCCGTCTTGCGCAGAGGTGACGCCGCTGACTCCGATCGCGCCAATGACCCTCCCATCCGCCATAAGGGGGAGCCCACCCTCAAGCGGCACCGCGCCGGTGACCCCGAGAATCGCCATCCGTCCACCGACCAGAGCATCCTCATGCGTCTCGTCCATGCGCTGGAGGTAGACGAGTTGGCCGCCATCGTCCAGGACCGCAATCACCACCCGCCAGTTGTTCTTTTTGGCCTCGGCCGGAGCCGCCGCCGCGATTTTCTTCGCGGCGTCAAGCGTCAGGGCTTTCTTGTCCAAAGGGTGTCTGTCGGGCATCCCGCCTGCCGCATGGCGCCTGTCCACCGGCCGTCAGGGAAGCCCCTGGACGACCTTCCGGTACTCAGCCTCGGGGAACGCCTTGAGGGTGGTCGTCCGCACATTGCCGGCCGAGCCCAGCCCGAGGGTAAACTTGACGACAGCCTCGTCGCTCGGCGCCTCGACAATGAGGATGAGGTCGTACTGCCCAAGCGTCAGGTAGAAGCCCTTGAACTCTCCCCCCAGAGACTTGAGCAGCTGCTTCGCCGCGTCGAGGCGCTTCGGCGAGTCCTTAATGTTGCGGATTCCCTGATCGGTGTAGGTGAGAAGGCTGATATACGTGGGCATGAGTAGCCTCCTTCTCCAAATTCTGACGGGCAGCGACAGTCTTAGATGGCATCGGGCCGCTGCTCCCCGAGCGCCGACAGGGCCACCTTCTGGGGTGTCTGCTGGGCGCTCAGGACTTGGGTCCCGATCATCCCGAGCGCGATTCCCAGGGCCAAGGTCATACGGTTTTGGGGTTTGGGAAGTGGCGGTAGGGTAGGCGGATGCAGAGCGGGTGTCAAGGTCATGTCGCCCTTAAGGAGGGCTAGCCGGCCGGGGGCCGGACGAAGACGAACCAGTCGGAGCGGGGATGACGTCCCGCGCCGCTCCGACGCTGACCCCGGCGGCGCTCGGGCGCACGGGGCTCGTTGCGCTGCCGCCGCTCTCCCCGCCGCCGGTCGAGGAGGACCTGGATCGGCTTGTCGCTGGAGAATACCCGCCTCAGATACTCGTAGACCTGCGGCCGGTCGAGCGCCACGATGAGCAGGTATTCGGCCATGCCTCCTCCGCAGATCACGCCACGAGCGCCGGGGTGGAGCGTCCCGGCGTCCGTGGCGGGCGCGGCGGACCTCGTCGTTCGGCGATTATTTTTCAGAGCTTGCCATCTCTTCCACCGCCCTACGGCCCCTCGAGCAGCGTCAAGCGGTTGCGGACCTCGATCACCCGATCCGCGGCGCGCGCGCCGGGAGCCCGCGCGGCGATGCGCTCGGCCGTGCCCAGGCACGCGCGCGCGACTTCCTGATCGCCCAGGCGGGCGAACGCCTCAGCCGTCACGAGCGCCCCGTCGAGGGAGCCCTGCTGCCGCGCGAGAAAGAACGCGGCCAGGTAGAGCCGCCGCGCCATCGGCTCGGCGGCTTTGCGATCCCCCGCGACTCTGCCGATCCGAAGCCAGGCGTCGCCGACCTCGACCAGAGCATCCCAGCGGCGGCTCCCGAGCGCCGCGCCGTACGCGCCCTGCCACTCGTACCGGGCGGCCCGGACGTCCTTCCGGGCCAGCGCCTCGTCCATCGCCCGGACGCGAGAAGCCCACGGGGCAACGGCGTCCGCCGCCCCGGCCTCGGCCGGCGCGGCCATGACTTCCGCGATCGCGAGCAGGAGGAACAGCATCCCGGTCGCGATCAAGATCAGCGTCGAACGCCAGTTCGTCGTCATGGACTTCATGGGGCCCTCCCGCTGCCGTTCAATCCGCGCGCTGAGGCTCCTCGCGCCAGATGGATGTCCCGGCGGTTGAGGATCTCTTCCAGGGCGACCGGCCGATGGCCCCCCTGGCACCGGAGCTCGGGGTTATCCACGATCGGTCGGCGCAGGATTCTGGCGGCCAGCCGGCTTCGGATCGCCCGCTCGGTGTAGAGCCGCAGCAAGGCGCCGCACATCAGGGGGCGGCGCCGGTTGTAGCCGAACCGCTCCTTGTAGCCGAGGGAGGTCGTCTCGTGGCACCGGAGATGGGTGTTCGTGATCTGGCGAAAGGCGGCCCGGCAGATGAGGCAGACGATAGTTTCCTCCCTGATAGCCCGCCGCGGATCGCCCCCGAAGACTCTCAGAAGCCGGTCCGGGCTGGTCTGCTCGTCAGTCTCTATCTGACTCATCGCTCTTCCCTTCCGCCGGCGGCTCGATGACCGGCTGCCCTTACACAAAGGCAAGGAGAATGCCATGAGAGACTGTCAGTAAAAATAGACACTTGGGTCTTCAGAAGTTGGAGCGAGGCCGGTGGTGGTGGTGGTGGAGCACGCAATAAACACAGACGTGGCTCAACCAGGCTGACTGAGAAGTGCTTGACGGAAAGTTGCGGGCAGGGGGTTGCGGGTCGCCTTCAGTCAGGCTAGCCTCTAGGCATGGCGAGGCGCGCCAAGGTCATCCGCTTTCCCGGGCGCGGGGCCCCGGACCGCCGCGAGCCCCGGCTAGACGAGCGCCCCCTGGTCGAGGTGCGGCGCTGTCGGGATCAGGGAGAGGCGCTGGTGGTGAAGAGCCTCCTGGAGAGCGAGGGGATCGCCTCCGTCCTGCGCTCCCACCTGGTCCACTCTGTCCACCCCTTCACCGTCGGCGACCAGGGAGAGGTCGTCGTCCTGGTCCCCGACGCCGACGCCCCGCGGGCGCGCATCGTGCTCGCGCGCATCTCCCCCGGCCCATCCTTCCCCTAGGAGGAGAAGAGACCGGGGAGGTCCTGCAGGTGGGCGATCCACGCCCAGACCGCGATGCCCCGCTGCGTCAGGTCCTCCCGATCAGCCCGATAGGCGATGAACGGGACGCCGCCGGCCTGCGCCGCCTGGCCGTCCGCCCACGAGTCTCCCACCACGAAGAGGTCTCCCAGGTCCGGCCAGTGCAGGGCGATCACGCGAAGGCCGTCGGGGTCGGGCTTGAGGTGCCGCACCTCCTGCCGGGTGACGATCAGATCCAGGTGGGGCGCCAGGGCGAACTGCTCGAGCACCTGGCGGCTCGCCGCCCCGTCGTTGTTGGTCCACACGGCCGTCCTGAACCCCAACGCACGGACCGCCCGGAGCGAGTCCAGCGCCCCGGGCTCGAGCTCGGCCTCCAAGAGCGCCCCGCGCTCGTGACTCAGGGCGATCTCCCAGAAGCCGCTCTCGAGGCTCGGGGCCTCCTCCCTCACCACGCGGGCCAGCTCGGGCGCCGACCAGCGGGTCTCCCGCGGCGGGAGCGCGACGCCCCGGTCCCGGACGTAGGCCAGCAGGTCCCGGGCCATCGCGCGAAGATCGAGCGGCGAGCGAACCAGGGTGTGGTCCAGATCGAAGACGACGGCGCGCGGCGCGGCCACCCGGGTCGACTCTCTAGTATTCTGTCTGGAAAGTCATATTCACGAGAGCTGGATGGCCAGCGGGTGGCGCAGCGAGCGGGGGGCCCCGCGGCGCGGAGCGGACCGCCTCTGGGCTGCCGGCGTTCGGCATGAGCAGATACGGCGGAGACAAGGCGCCGGCCACGCGGGAGCGAGCACCGTGGGGCTGCTCGCGGCGACAGGCCCTGCTGGCCATCCTAACAGAACGCGACTTACGGGACGGAACACTAGAGCGAATGGGCCAGGGCGAAGAGCGCGTCGGCCGTCTGCGCGAGCGCCGACGGCATCAGCGTCTCCGAGCGGTCGCGGGCAGTGTGGTAGGTGTCGAACGGCGGCGGGCGCCTGACGAGCTGGCGGAAGGCGCTCCGGAGCGGGCTGAAGATGAACTGCCGCAGTCCCTCCGCCTCGGCCAGCGGGATCACCGTGAGCCCGAAGGCCGGGATCCCCCGGGCCGCGAAGGCGCGGTGATCGCTCCCGAAGACGGGAATCCTGCCCACGACGTGATAGGTCTCATCCCGCCGGTAGCCCAGTCCCTCGAGCGTCGTCGCCACGGCGCCGAGGAACGGGGCGCGGTCGAGCGGCGGCACGGCATCCCACACGGCGAGCGCGTCGCCGATCCCGCAGAGCTCCAGGCTCAGCACGCCGACCACGTCGTCGAGGATCTCCTCCTTGACGTAGCAGCGCGCCCCGAGATAGCCCACCTCCTCGCCGCCGGTGAAGAGGAGCCTGACGCGGACGCCGCGCGGGGGATCCGCGGTGAGGCGTCCTGCAAGGGCCAGCAGGATCGCCACGGCCGAGCCGTCGTCGTTGGCGCCCGGGCTTCCGGGAACCGCGTCGTGGTGGCCGATCAGAACCAGGATCTTGCTCCCCTGCCCGACATCGAGCGCGAAGTTCTCGCCGCGCCCCTCGAACGTCCGGTAGGGATGGCGACGGAACGGCAGCCCGCGAGCGGCGAGGTAGCACGCCACCAGAGCCTGACGCTCGTCGTTGGGCCGCCCTTCGAGAAGCCGCACGTACTCCAGGAGCGAGGGGCTCGGCGCCCGGAGCACCTCCTCCAGCTCGAGCGGGCGCACCGGCGCGCCCCGGCGACGGTTCACGAGGCGGGCGACGGCGGTGTTGACCCGGCCGCGGAGGTAGAAGCGCAGCTCGCGGAGCGTCATGTGCCCGGCGGCGGGGACGGAAGCCCGAGGAGGGCCAGCGCGTTCGCCGCCATCCGGGAGCCGAGCTCACCGACGGGCACCCCTTTGAGCTCCGCGACGCGCGCGGCCGTGATCGGCAGGTACGCCGGCTCGTTCCGCTGCCCGCGGTAGGGCTGGGGCGGCAGGAAGGGGCAATCAGTCTCCACCACGAGGCAGTCGGCCGGGACCATTTGCACCACCGCGGGGAGTTTCCGCGCGTTCGGGTAGGTGATGGGCCCCGCGAGCGAGATCAGGAGGCCCAGGTCCAGGCACTGGCGGGCCACCGCCTCGTCTCCCGAGAAGCAGTGCATGATGCCCCGCACGTCCCGCACACCCTCCGCCTTCAGAATCTCGAGCGTCTCGGCGTGCGCGTCCCGGCAGTGGACGAGCGCGGGCTTGCCGACCTGGCGAGCCAGGGCGAGCTGGCGCCGGAACACCTCGGCCTGGACCTCGCGCGGCGAGAGGTTGCGGAAGAAGTCGAGCCCGATCTCGCCGACGGCCACGACCCGGGGCGAAGATTCGGCCAATCGACGAAGCTCGTCGAAGGTCGCATCGTCAGCGTCGGAGGCATCGTGAGGGTGGATGCCCACGGCGGCGTAGACGTCGGCCTCCTGCTCGGCCAGCGCCACGGCGGCGCGCGAGCTTTCCCTGCTGGTCCCGATCGTCAGCATCCACCTGACGCCCGCGGAGCGCGCCCGCTGGAGCACCGCCGGAAGATCGCCGGCGAACTCGGGGAAGTGCAGGTGCGCGTGGGTGTCGAACAGGGCGGGACTCACGCCGTCAGCACGCCTTCTCGATCGACGCTCGTGACCTTCATGGCACCCTCTCCCGTCTCCGCCGACGCCTCGGCGGCTACATGTGGACGGCGAACTCCTCCAGCCGCGGCTTGACGAGGCGCACGAAGTCGCGGAGGGCCATCTTCGCGGTGAGCGTGTGCGTCCCGGCGTTGAAGACGATCTCCTCGTCCTTCTCCAAGGAGCGGTCGGCGTAGACCGGCAGGCCGAAGAGGTTGCCGAAGGGCGGCATCGCCCCCACCGGGCAGCCGGGGAAGACCCCGCTGAACTCGGCCTCCTGGGCCAGCCTCACGTCCTTCGCCCCCAGAATCGTTTTCACCCGGTTCAGGTCTACCCGGTGGTCGGCGGGCAGGACGAGCATCGCGAGATCCGCCCCGGCCTTGACGATAACCACCTTGGCCAGCGCGCGCCCCTTGACGTGGGACAGGGCGGCCACCTCCTGGGCGGTGAAGGCCGTGGGATGCGCGTGGACCGAGTAGGCGGCTTTGTTGGCCTCCAGGAACTCTTGGAGCTTCGCCAGGATAGGCATGCTGACGCCCTCCTTATCATGCTGTCGGGTGACGTCAGTTCATCCCAGAAGCGGTCCCAGGTCAAGAGGAGGCGGATCATTCGAGGACGACGAAAGAGAGGCGGCCGATGAGCTGGCCCTGGGCCGTCACGACGTCCACCGCCCAGCGGCCCGCGGGGGACGGCCCGAAGTCGCTCTTGCGCGAGTAAGTCCGGAACCCCTCCGCCCGCCCGCCCCTGACCGGGGAGAGGCGGACGGTCGAGACCGGCACGCCGTCCTTGGTCCACACGTGGAGGATCGGTTGCTTGAGACCCGCGGGGGCGTAGACGGCGGTGTAGGCGACGAGGCCGCCGAAGGCCTCGAGGTTCGCCGCCGAGATCGGGCTCCTCACGAGGCCGACGGGCTCCAGCAGGCCGATGTCGCGCGCGAGAGTGGCACGCGCCAGGTTGAGCGGCGCCGGCGGCACCCAGGCCGGGAACGCGGGCAGGAGGACGATCGCCGCCACGGCGAACACCGCCGCGCGGACGCCGGCCCCCTTCCAGCTCCCTGCCGTCTGGCGGAGCGCCGGCGTCAGGGCGAGGGCGCAGAGCGCGGCGCTCCCCTCGAGCGCCCAGAAGGGGGGCACACCGACCAGCGGCAGCGCGACGTTGAGCGTCGCGAACATCGAAAAGGCCAGCAACGCATGGTTGAGCCACCGGCGCGGGCCGACCACCGCCCGGTACCAGGGGTCGATCGCCGTCAGGAGCGCGCCGGCGACCAGTGCTTCTAGGAACACGACGTTCACCGAGGTGAGCGTCGCGCTGGCGTAATAAGACGGCAGCACGAAGAGCAGCAGGTTGTGGTAGAGGGTCTGGATCGTATAGTCCACCGCCCCGAGCACGAGACGCCGCCCGCGCGTCTCGAGAGGCGCGCGCACCTGGGTGAAGACGGCGAAGAGGAGCCAGAGCAGGAGGAGGTAGCCGACCAGCCAGGCCACGTCGGGCACCCCGCGCCGGAAGACGAAGAGCGCCACCAGCCCCGAGGCGAGGGAGGCCGCCGAGATCCCCCACTTGCGCGCCCATCCGAGCCAGGCAGGCCGGCCGGAGAGCTCCGCCCACGAGTCGCCGAGGCTCCGGCGGCGCACGGAGCGGGCCGCGTCGCGCACGAGAAGCGCCCCCAGCGCGGCGACGCAGGCGAGACCGATCACGAGGAAGGCCCAGGCCGCGACCCTGGCGCGCTCCCGGACGGGGGTCTGGAACACGAACAGCTGGAAGACGGCGAAGGCAATCCCGGGTAAGAACACCACGAGGAGCGCGACGAAGACGCTCTTGCGCACCCCTACATCACTTGACCTTCGCCCCGGCGGGGAGGTCGCGATCGAGGACGATCAGGGTCAGAGTGTTCCCTTCGGAGGCGGCCAGGATCATGCCGTCGGACTCGACCCCCATCAGCGTGGCGGGCTCGAGGTTGGCGACGACCACGACCTTCCGGCCGACCAGGGAGGCGGGGTCGTAGTGCTCGGCGATCCCCGCCACGAGCGTCCGGCTCTCGGCGCCGAGCCTGACGGTTACCTTCAGGAGCCGCTTCGACTTCTCGACCTTCTCCGCGGCCACGACCTCGGCCACCCGGAGATCCACCCTGCGGAACTCCTCGATGGAGATCCGTGACGAACGCCCCGCTCCCTCCTGGTCGCTGGCCCCTTTCAGCATCGTCGCGCCGCTCCTCTGCTCGCCCTTGGCATCAATGCGCGGGAAAAGCCCGGACAGCTTCTCCACCTTCGGGATCGCGTGGAGACGACCCAGGACCGCGGCCTCGAGCCGCGGGGGCGCCGTGTGGCCCACCGCCTGGCGGATCCGGGCCGCCGCGGTCGGCAGGAAGGGATCCAGGACGATCCCGAGGCAGCAGAGCGCGTCGGCCAGTGTGACCAATACCGATTGAAGGCGCTTGTCCTTCGTTGGATCCTTCGCCAGCACCCAGGGCGCTCGGGCATCGATGTAGCGGTTGACAGTACCGATGAACTCCCAGATGGCCGCGAGCGCCCGCTGGAACGCGAACTCCTCCATGGCCAGGCCCAGCGCATGAGTCGCCTCGGCAAAGGCCATGTGGACCTGCTGATCCTCGCTGGGGAGCGCCTCCCTGGTGTCGCCGGTGGGATCGCCGAAGTTCACGATCAGGGTGGTCGCGCGCGCGACCAGGTTCCCCAGGTCGTTGGCAAGGTCGGCGTTGAACCGGGTCACCAGCGCCTCTTCCGAGAAGTTGGCATCCAGCCCGAAGGTCATCTCGCGCATCAGGAAATAACGGAAGGCATCGTGGCCGTACTTGTCGGCGAGCGCCAGCGCCTCCACCACGTTGCCGATGGACTTGGACATCTTGCCGCCCCCGAGGCTCCAGTAGCCGTGCACGTTGAGGTGCCGGTAGAGCGGGAGCCCCGCGGCCTTGAGCATCGTGGGCCAGTAGATGCCGTGGGGCTTCAGGATGTCCTTGGCGATCAGGTGCTGGGCGTGGGGCCAGAACGTGTCGAATCGCTCCGCCCCCGGCCCGCCGAGGGCGGAGACGTAGTTGATCAGGGCGTCGAACCAGACGTACGTGACGAAGTTCTCGTCGAAGGGGAGCGGAATCCCCCACTGGAGCCGGCTCCGCGGCCGGCTGATGCACAGGTCCTCCAGGGGCTCGCGCAGGAAGGCCAGCACCTCGTTCCGGTAGCGCTCCGGCCGGATGAAGTCGGGGTGCTCCGCGATGTGCTTGACGAGCCAGTCCTGATGGCGGCTCATCCGGAAGAAGTAGTTCTGCTCCTTGATGAAGGTCGGCGGTGTTTGATGGTCGGGGCACTTGCCGTCCACCAGCTCCTTCTCGGTGTAGAAGCGCTCGCAGCCGAAGCAGTAGTGGCCCCCGTACTCGCCGAAGTAGACCTCCCCGGCGTCGTGGAGTCTCTGCAGGACGGCCTGGACGACCGCTTTGTGGCGCGGCTCGGTCGTCCGGATGAAGTCGTCGTTCCCGATCCCGAGGCGGCGCCAGGTCTCCCGGAACACGGCCGAAATCCGGTCGGCGTACGCCTGCGGCGTCTCGCCCGCGGCGGCGGCGGCCTGCGCGATCTTGTCGCCATGCTCGTCGGTGCCGGTGAGGAAGTGGACGCGGTCGCCGGCCAGCCGTCGATAGCGGCACATGGTGTCGGCGATGAGCGTGGTGTAGGCGTGTCCCAGGTGCGGGACCGCGTTGACGTAATAGATCGGCGTGGTGAGATAGAACGTTCGCGGCGACGTGGTCATGAGGGGGTGAGCGCCCGGTCAGAGCGGTTTGATATGTGGCCGTCCCTCCCACGTCAGGAGATCCAGCGGCACCTCGGCCTCGGTGCCATCCGCAAAACCCACGACGACCGTCTCCTTCAACAGCCGGAGCGACTTGACCTTGCCCTCCATGCACCCGCCGCCGCCGCACTCGGCCTGGCACGGGGTGCCGACCCGCGGGAGGCGGGAGCGGAGCTCCTCATAGGTGGAAAACTCGTACAGCAGGCAGCACTTGAGCCGGCCGCAGTTGCCCAGGAGCCGGCTGTCCGTGAGGGGCATCTCCTGGGTCTTGGCCATCTTCACCGAGATCGGCTCGAACTGCCGGAGCCACGAGGAGCAGCAGAGCTGGCGGCCGCACGGGCCGATCCCGTCCATCACCTTGGTGACGTCGCGGGCGCCGATCTGCCGCATCTCGATGCGCACGCGGAACTCCCGGGCCAGGTCGCGCACAAGCTCCCGGAAGTCTACCCGCTCCTCGGCGTTGAACATGACGACCGCGCGGCGGCCGTTGGGCGCGAGCTCCACGTCCACGACCTTCAGGCGGAGGTTTTTCTGCCGGGCCCGCTCCTGGCAGGTCACCACCGCCCGCCTCTCGCGATCGCGGCGCTCCCGCCACTCGTTCGCCTCGGAGGTGGTCGCCTTGCGGATCACCTTCCGGAACAGGCGGTCCTGCTTGAACTCGGGCAGGGGGCGCCGCGGACGCCGGACCTCTCCCACCGCGGTGCCGCTCGCCGTTTCCACGACGCAGAAGTCGCCCACGTGGAGGTCGAACTCCTCCATGAGGTGGTCGTCGGCATTGACGGGCTCGCGGAGCCGCACGCCGATCAGGTATCTCGGGGGAGCCTCGACGGTCGGGGTCTCAGCGTCCATCAATGGCCCTCATGCCGCCCCGAGCGCGAGGCGGCTCAACGTCGTTTCCAGCGTCAGCCGCGGCGAGACGTTCCCCTGCAGTGCCCGCCAGGCCTCCCGGCACGCGCCGAGGTCCTGGAAGAGCTCCTCCCAGGAGCGCCCCTCGGCCGCCGCCCTGACCGCCTCGGATCGGTCGCCGTGGATCAGGAGCTGCGGATCGGCCCCGGCCTTGGCGCAGAGGAGGTCCCGGTGCCAGAGCCACCAAGCCGTGATCAACTGCTCCGCCTGGGCGCGGTCCCGCCCGAGGGACTCCGTCCACTTGAAGAGCGCCCCGGCTCCGCCGCTCCCGACCTCGTCCAGGATCGTGAGCGCCCGCTCGCGCTGCTCCGCCCACGCCTTGGGATCCTGAGCGAGGGCGAGCCCCGGGCGGCCCTGGCTGGCCCGCGCCAGGAGCCGGGCCGTCGGCCCGTCCATCCCGCGCCGCTCCAGAATCGCGGCTGTCGCCTCCTCGTCGAGTGGGCTGAAGCGCACCACCTGACAGCGCGAGAGCACCGTCGCTGGAAGCCCGCGGGCCTCGGAAAGAATCAGGATGATCACCGTGCGCGCCGGCGGCTCCTCCAGGGTCTTCAGAAAGGCCTGGGGCGCCTCGTGGGTCATCCGCTCGGCGTCGTCCACGATGAACACCTTCCAGGGCCCCTCCGCCGGGCAAAGGCCCGCCCAGCCCTCGAGCTCGCGGATCGTCTCGATCCTGATGGCGACCGTCCCCCGCGGGTTCGTCGCGGGGGGTGTCGGGGCGATCACCATCAGGTCCGGATGGACGCCGCGCTCCACCTTCTGGCAGGCCAGACACCGCCCGCACGCCCTCACCCTGCCCTCTCCCCCGAGGGGAGAGGGTTGGGGTGAGGGGCACAGGAGCGCCTGGGCGAAAGCCAGGGCTGTGAGCTTCCGGCCCACCCCCGAGGGCCCGACGAACGCATAGGCATGCGCCACGCGCCCGGCGGCGAGGGCCCGCGTCAGAACCTCGATCGCGCCGGCCTGGCCGTGGACCGCGTCAAACCCCACGAGCGAGCCCCCGCTGCCTCAGGAGTTCTCCCGCGGCCGTCTTCAGCTCCTGGTGCACCCGCTCCGCGGGCTGGGCGGCGTCGAGGACGACCATCCGGCGCTTTTCCTCGCGGGCGATCTCGAGGTACCCCTGCCGCACGCGGCGATGGAAGGCCAGGTCCATCTTCTCGAAGACGTCCAGGCGCCGCGCGCCGAGCCGCCCGAGGCCGACCGTCGGGTCCAGGTCCAGGAGGAGCGTCAGGTCCGGCAGGACGCCGCCGGTCGCGAGGGCATTCAGCTCCCGGATCGTCTGAAGATCGAGCCCCCGCCCGTACCCCTGGTAGGCCAGCGTGGCGTCGGCATACCGATCGGAGAGCACGAGCTCGCCGGCCTCGAGCGCCGGCCGGATCACTTCCGCCACGTGGAGCTGGCGCGCCGCCATGAAGAGGAAGGCCTCCGTGAGCGGGGTGAGCCTCACCCGGTCCTGCTCGAACAACCCGCGGATGGCCTGCCCGATCGGAGAGCCGTCAGGCTCGCTGGTCTCGCGCACCCGATGGCCGAGCTTCCGGAGCCACCCGGCCAGAAGCCTGCACTGGGTCGTCTTCCCCGACCCCTCGACCCCTTCCACCGTGATCAAAAGTCCAGGCACGCACGTCCTCCTGCGCTCGCGATAACCCACTGTAACACGAGCAAATTCGGCCCACCAAAGGGACCCGGCCGCTCAGGCGAGCCCATGGACGGGAAAGATGCTCCGGCGGATCACCTCGACCTGGCGGCCAGCGAACTCCCGGGCCCGGCGACGGGTCTCGGCGGACAGCTCGATCGGGGGATCCCAGAGCAAGGAAGAGCGAAAGTCGAAGCGCTGCACGTCCTCGCCGAACCCTGAAGGAAGCTCGGGCGAAAGCTCTACGCCATTCATCACAGCCCAGGCCGCGGTCCAGGCCCGGGCGACGTTCGTGAGGTCATACCCGCCGCCGCCCAGGGCCACGAGCCGGGGAGAGAGCTCCGCGATCCGCCCCACGGCCCGGGTGAAGCCCTGGACGCTGAAGGACAGATGCGTGAGCGGGTCGGTCGCGTGGGAGTCGATGCCGAGCTGGGCCACGACCACGTCCGGCTTGAAGGCGCCGAGAAGCGGCGGGACGACGGCCTCGAACGCCTCCCAGTAGACCTCGTCGTCGGTGTATGGCTCGAGCGGGAGGTTCACCGAGTAGCCGTGGCCCGCCCCCTCGCCCGCCTCCTCGACGAAGCCGGTCCCCGGAAACAGGCGGTCGCCGCGCTCGTGGGTCGAGATCGTCAGGACGTCCGGATCGCCGTAGAAGGCGAACTGGACGCCGTCGCCGTGATGCGCGTCAATGTCCACGTAAGAGACCCTGAGGCCGCGCTCCCGGAGCCAGAGGATGGCCAGCACGGGGTCGTTGACGTAGCAGAACCCGGAGGCGCGGTCGGGCATGGCGTGGTGGAGCCCGCCCGCGAAGTGAAAAGCCCGCTCCACCTCGCCGTCGGCGACGAGCTTGGCCGCCAGCAGCGAGCCTCCCGCGACGAGGCGCGCGACCTCCCAGAGCCCGGGGAAGATGGGGTTGTCGCCGGGGCCGAGGCCGAAGCGGTGGAGGCCCGGCACGTGGAGGCCGTTCCCGGCCGCCTTGAGCGCTTCGACGTATTCACGCCCGTGGAACCGGCCGATGGCCGCCTCGTCGGCCGGCCCGGGGGCGAGCACCCGGGCCTCGGGCAGCGCGGTGAGGCCGTAGGCCTCCATGAGGCGCCAGGTGAGGCCGAGACGCTCCATCCGGAGCGGGTGCTCCGGGCCGTAGTCGAAGCGCTCGTACTGGTCGGAGTGGATGAGCGCGGTCTTCACGCGCCCCTCCGGCGCCAGGGACCGCTCTTGCCCCCCGACTTCCTGAGGAGGCAGAGATCGGTGAGGGTGATGCCCTTGTCCACCGCCTTCACCATGTCGTACACGGTGAGCCCCGCCGCCGCCGCCGCCGTGAGCGCCTCCATCTCCACGCCGGTCTTGTCCACCGTCCTGACGCGCGACTGAATGCGCAGCGTCCCGGCGCGCAGGTTGAGCTCAAAGGTCAGGTCCACGCCGGTGATCCGGAGCGGATGGCAGAGCGGGATGAGGTCCGGGGTCCGCTTGGCGGCGAGGATGCCGGCGGTGCGCGCCACACCCAGGACGTCGCCCTTGGCCACCTGGCCCACCTTGATGGCGGCCAGCGTCGAGCGCTTCATCCTGAGGACGATCTGCGCGACGGCCTCGCGCGCGGTCTCCGCCTTCCGGGTCACGTCCACCATGCGGGCGTTACCCTCAGGGCTCAAGTGGGAGAGCTTTGTGAGCGTAGACTCCCGCCGTGTCGGTGGCATGCTGGGCCCCCGGGGGCGGGATCAGGCCGGGGTCTTCGTGGACTGGGTCTGGCTGGCCTGGCGGATGATGGCCTCCATACGATCCTTGGCCATCAGCTTGAGCTTCTTCAACTCGCTGATCCGCCACTCCTGGTTCGCGGACAGGAAGGAGCTGGCCTTCAGCGCGTCCAGTTCCCTCTCGTGCCCCTGGTGCTCCTCCCGGAGCTTCCTAAACTCATCGCTCTCGGCAAGCAGTCGTTCGATGAGGGTTTCCCGCTGGGACATCGGCCCCTCCTTGGGATACATGGCCCCTGAAATAACACAAGCCAGCGTCCCCGGGGATCGCTGGCTTTCCGTGACGGTTACGACTTCCCTGCTGCACCCGGGCCTCCCTTTGGTCAGTTCGGCCGCCTCAGGCTGGCCTTCTTATACCAGAAAGGTTCGGCTGGTGTCAATCGGACCGTGGGCGTCTTCCCAAAGCCCCGGCACTCCTGCCGCCGACGCCGTGCCCGGGTCTATGGACCCTCCACGTGCACCCTGACAATCCGATCATCGTCGCGATGCGGCCACCCGCGACCGTCGCGATTACTCGTCGTCACGTAGAGCGCCCCATCCGGGCCGACCACAACGTCACGGAGCCGGCCGTAGGTCCCGCCGAGGAGCGTGGCCACGCGGACCGCGTGGCTCAGGTCCGGGGCCAGGGTCACGCGGAGCAGACGCCGCCCCCGGAGCCCTGCCACGAACAGGTCGCCCCCCAGGAAGGCGATCCCTGACGGCGCCCAGGTATCTTCCTCTGATTCAAGGATCGGCTCCACGTAGCGGCTGTCGCCACCCCGTCCCCGGACCTCAGGCCAGCCGTAGTTTCGCCCGGCCAGGATGTGGTTGATCTCGTCGTGACCCCACGGCCCGTGCTCGGCCGCGACCAAGCGTCCCGCCGGGTCCCACGCGAGCCCCTGTGGGTTGCGATGACCGAGCGAGAACACGAACGAACCCGGAAAAGGGTTATCGTCGGGCACGGAGCCGTCGCGGTTGAGGCGGAGGATTTTCCCGGCGAGGGAGTCCCGGCGCTGGGCCAGCCCCGGTTCCGCCGCATCGCCCGTCGTGACGTACAGGCGGCCGTCAGGGCCGACCTTCACGCGGCATCCGTCGTGGTTCCACGCGCCCGGAATGTCGTCAATCAGCACGCGCTCGTCGCCGGCCCTCCCGCCACGGAGCGTGAGCCGCACGACACGGTTGACGAGCCGGCCGTCCTTGGCCGCCGTGTAGCAGGCATAGAGGTGCGGCGTCTCGGCAAACAGAGGGTCCAGCGCCAGCCCCATCAGACCACTTTCGCCCACCGCCGCCACAGGAAGCGTGGCGATCGACTCGGGCTCGAGCCGACCATCCCGCACGAGGCGGATCCGTCCGGGGCGCTCAGCCACGAACAAGCGCCCGTCAGGGGCGAAGGCCAGAGCCCACGGCGTTTCGAGGCCCGTGGCCACGATTTCCACTCTGGACTCCCCCCACGCCGGCGCCGCCATGGCAAGCACAAGCAGAAGCAGGGCGACGGCGCTCCGGCGGATGACGTGGGGCGCGGTGGCCTTGAAGGCGGCGATGATCCGCGCCCCTTCAGAGAGGCCGAGCTCCTCCACCGACCGACGCGTCACCAGGACGACGAGCGGAAAGCCGCAGTCCACCACGGCTCGGACGTACGGCCCGACGGGGAGGAGCCGCGCGATCGTGCCGCGCACGTGGTTCCGGATGCTCGAGGCCAGGATGGAGGCGTCCGGAGCCATCACCGTCACGTCCTCGGGCCGGATGCAGAGCCGGAGCCGGTCGCCGGGAGCGACCTCCGCCGCGACCTCGATCTTCTGCCCCCCCGCCTCCACCGTGGCCAGGCCGGCCTGGACCGACAGGACCCGGCAGTCCAGGATCGTCTCCACGCCCACGAACCGGGCGACCTCTTCCGTGGCCGGCGCCCGGAAGAGCTGGGCCGCCTCGTCCACCTGGAGGATCCGCCCGCGCATCATCACGGCGACCCGGTCGCCGAGGGCCAGGGCTTCCCACCGGTCGTGAGTGACGAGGACCGTGCTGATCCGGTCCTCGCGAAGAATCCCCCCCAGCTCCTCGATGAGCGTCTCGCGCGTCGGCTGGTCCAAGGCCGAGAACGGCTCGTCCAGCAGAAGCACCTCCGGCCTCAGCACCAAGGCGCGAGCCAGCGCCACGCGCTGGGCCTCGCCGCCGGAGAGGGTCCGGGCCTGACGCCCCGCCAGCGCGCCGATCTGGAAGCGGTCGAGCCAAGCCCCGACGCGAGCGACAATCTCGGGCTCGGCGACCCGACGGAAGCGAAGCCCGAGCGCCACGTTCTCGAAGACCGTGCCGTCCACGAGCAGCGGATCCTGGAAGACGCTCGCCATCTCTCGCCGCGCCTGGAGGAGACGGTGCCTCTCCACCGGCCGGCCCTTGAACCGCACCTCACCCGCCGCGGGAGGCTCCAGCAGGCCCACGACGCGAAGGAGGGTGGATTTTCCCGAGCCGTTGGGCCCGATGACCGCCAGGATTTCGCCCGGGCGCACCTCCAGACGCGGGACCTCCAGCACGACGGTGCCGTCGTAGGCCAGCCGGACGCCGGAGAGCTCCACCACGGCGTTCATTCGGATGGCAGGACCTGAATCGAGCCGCGGTGAATGGAGACCTGCCAGCGCCGATCGCGAGCCATGTCGAGGATCTCGTAGACGAGCTTGGGCACTTCGATCTCGAGGTCATAGGCGCCCTGGCTTCCCTCTCCGGGAGCGTTCAGGCGGAACAAGAGCGTCCATGCCGTCCCCTGGTCCAGGTCCCCCACCACCAGGCCGTCCATCAGGTTCATGTGGTGGTCCGGATCGACGCCAGCACGGTCCTTCCGGATGAGGCGGACGTACTCCGGGCGGACGAAGAAAGGAAGGAGCGTGCCCGGCGGCGGCAGGAAGAGCCGCGAAGGGGAGTTGACGGCTTCCAGCGTCTGGTCGCGCCAGTGGAGCTGGATGATCTCCGGCGTGGCCTTCAGCACGGTGCCGCAGAGGAGGTTCCGAACTCCGATCAGCCGGGCCACGCGCTCGGACGTCGGCTGCCAGAGCAGCTCGGACTTGGGCGCGGCCTGGAGGACTTGCCCCCCCTCGTACACGACGATCCGGTCGGCGAGCTGGTAGGCCTCGGCCAGATCGTGGGTCACGAGCACGGTGGCCTTCCCCCACTCCCGGATCACGAGCCCCAGCTCCTCGCGGAGCTGGCGACGGAGCGGAGCATCCAGGGCCGAGAGCGGCTCATCGAGCAGGAGGAGATCCGGATCGGGAGCCAGGGCGCGTCCAAGCGCCACGCGCTGCTGCTGACCGCCCGAGAGCTCCCGCGGATAGCGGCCCTCGAGGCCCGTCAGCGCGAGCCGCTCCAGCACCAGTCGGGCGCGCTCGCGGCGCTCCGCCCGAGGGCGACCTTTGAGGCCGAACTGGACGTTCTCCTCCACGGTGAGGTGAGGGAAGAGCGCGTACCCCTGGAACACGTAGCCCAGCCTCCGCGACCGCGGCGGCAGGTTCGTCTCCGTGGCGCCCTCGAACAGCACCCGACCGTTCAGCGCGATTCGGCCCCGGTCCGGCTTCACGAGCCCTGCCAGGCACTGAAGCGTGAGGGTTTTCCCCGCGCCGGAGGGGCCGAAGAGCACCACGACCGGGTCGTCGGCCTCCCAGGCGACGTCGAGCGTGAACCCGGGGAACCGCTTCGTGATCGAGAGCGAAAGCATAAACCCGCTCGCGCTCAGGCCGCGCGCGCCCCGAGCCGGCCGGCCACGAGCAGCACGACGCACGACACGGCCGTGAGCCCCACCACCAGCACCAGCGCGTCCGCCGTCTCCCCGGTCTGGGTCGCCGTGTAGATCGCCAGGGGAACCGTCGTCGTCCGTCCGGGGATGTTCCCGGCGAGCATGAGCGTCGCGCCGAACTCCCCGACCGCGCGGGTGAACGCCAGCACCAGTCCGGCCAGGATCCCGTTCCGCGCGAGCGGCAGCGTCACTTCCAGCGCCGTCCGCCACTCGGAGCGCCCCAGGGTACGCGCGGCCTGCTCCAGACTCCGGTCGACGGATTCGATCGCGGCCCGCGCGGGGCGCACGAGCAGCGGGAGCGCCATCACCGTCGCCGCGATCACCGCCGCGTACCAGGTGAAGGCGACGGTCCATCCCGTCAACGCATAGAGCGGCGCCCCGATCCACCCCCGCCGCCCGAACAGGACGATCAGGTAATAGCCGGTGACGGTGGGAGGCAGCACCAGCGGCAGCGTCACGAGCAGATCCACGAACGCGCGCCCCCAGAACTGCCGCCGGGCCAGCGCGTAGGCAACCGGGATCCCGACGATCGCGTTCAGGATGGTAGCCACGACCGCCACGCGGATCGAGAGCAGGAGCGCGCTGACCACCTCGGCGCTCACCGTCCAACACCGGGCGGCTGAAATCCCAATCGGGAAAGCATCGCTTGCCCCTCCCGGCTCAGCAAGAGCGCGATAAAGGCACGACCGAGCGCCGCCTGCCTCGACGCCGCGACCACCGCGACGGGGTAGATGACCGGCCGGTACGTGTCCTCGGGCGGACGAAACGCTTCCTTCACGCCGTCGGGCCGCATGGCCGCATCGGTCGTGTACACGAAGCCGGCCTCCACCTCGCCGCGGGCCACGTATTCGAGCACCTGGCGCACGTTCTCGGCGAACACCAGCTTCGGCTGGAGGCGATCCCACACGCCGAGCGAGCGAAGGCTCTCCTCCGCGTACTGGCCGGCTGGAACGGTTTTGGGATTGCCAATGGCGATCTTCCCGGCGCGGGCATCGAGCAGGTCCTGCGGCTTCGCCAGATCCAGCCGCGAGTCCGCCGGCCTGATGACCGCGAGCAGGTTCCGAGCAAAGGCGCGGCGCGTGTCGGGCAGGATGAGGCCCTTCTTTTCCAGCTCGTCCATCTGGCGCTCCGCGGCCGACA
Source organism: Candidatus Rokuibacteriota bacterium (assembly GCA_023248995.1). Classification (GTDB taxonomy): domain Bacteria; phylum Methylomirabilota; class Methylomirabilia; order Rokubacteriales; family CSP1-6; genus JAHFDN01. The sequence continues at coordinate 3,244 of JAHFDN010000008.1, read as the reverse complement.
CGAACAGATCCACGGGCGCGCCAGCCTCGATCTGCTTCTGGAGCTCCCCCGAAGAGCCGAAGTTGTACCGGAGCGTGACGCCGGGCCGCGTCTCGGCGAACCGACGACCCGCCTCCCGCACGGCGCCCTTCATGCTGATCGCGACGGAGAGCGTCAACTCCTGAGCCGTCGCGGGGAGCACGCCGCCGAGCGAGACCAGGAGCGCGATGACGATGCACCCGAGCAGGCATCGCATGGCGCTCTTCATTCTGTCAGCCCGGGACCGTCCCCGTCAACGCCGGCGCTGCTGGATCCAGGTCAGCGCCCAGTTCACGAGGAAGGTGATCGCCAGGAGGAGGAGCGAGAGCGCGATGGCGAGGTCGAAATTCCCCTTCCCCGTCTCGAGCACGGTCGCCGTGGTGAGCACGCGCGTCTGCCCCCGGATGTTCCCGCCCACCATCATCGAGGCGCCGACCTCCGAGATCACCCCGCCGAACCCCGCCATCACCGCGGCGAGCATCGGCAGGCGCGCCTCCCTGAGCAGGACCCGCAAGAGCTGGACGCGCGAGGCGCCGAGCGCCAGCATCTGCAGCCGGAACTGGGACGGGATCTGCTGCACGGCCGCGAGGGTCAGCCCCGTGACGATCGGCGCGGCGATCACGAACTGGGCGATCACCATGGCCGTCGGCGTGTAAAGGAGCTCGAGCACGCCCAGGGGCCCGCTCCGCCAGAGGAGGATCGACACGAAGAGGCCGACCACGACCGGGGGCAGCCCCATCCCGGTGTTGACGAGGCTCACCACCAGCGCCCGCCCAGGAAAGCGGGCCAGGGCCATCAGCGTCCCGAGGGGGATGCCGACGAGCAGGGACAGGCCCGTGGCGACGCCGGAGACCTGAAGCGACAGCGCGGTGATCCCGAGCACCTCGGGATCGCCGGTCAGGAGAAGCCCGAGCGACTGCTTGATCCCTTCCCAGATGAGCTCCATGCTACCCCTCGCTTCCCGGCTCCGGCTTGCCGGCGTCGGGGAAGAACAGCGGCTCGCCGTACTTCTCGACGCCAAAGGTCCGGATCACCGCCTGCGCCTCCGGTGAAACCATGAAGTCCGCGAAGGCCTTGCCCGCCGCCGCGTTCACCTTCGGGTGGCGGGCCGGGTTCACCTCCATCACGTGGTAGATGTTGAGGAGCGGGGTATCCCCCTCGAGGAGGATCGCGAGCCGGATCCGCTTCTTGAAGGCCAGATAGGTGGCCCGGTCAGTCAGCGTGTAGGCGCCCTTCTCGGACGCGATGGTCAGCGTGGCCCCCATCCCCTGCCCGGACTCGACGTACCACCCGCCCTTCGGCGCGATCCCGGCGGCCTTCCACAGGGCTCTCTCTTTGCTGTGGGTGCCCGAGTTGTCTCCCCGCGAGACGAACCTCGAGCCGCGCTCGGCGATCTTCCCGAACGCCCCCGCCGCCTTACCACCCTTGATCCCCGCCGGGTCGTCCGGCGGCCCGACCAGGACGAAGTCGTTGTGCATCACGAGCCGCCGGTTCACGAGGGTCCCTTTGGCCAGGTACTCACGCTCCAGCGTCGGCGCGTGGACCAGCACCACATCGGCCTCGCCCCGGTCCCCGAGCGCCAGCGACTGCCCGGTCCCCACCGCGATCGTCTTCACCGTGTAGCCCCCCTTTTTCTCGAAGAGCGGCACGAGCACGTCGAGGAGCCCCGAGTCCTGGGTGCTGGTAGTCGTCGCGAGGATCACCGCCGAGCGCTCGGCCGCCGCCGGCGCCGCCGCGAGCAGGCTCAGCAGGAGGCCGAGTCTCAGGCCGCGCATCAGCCCCCCAGCTCTTTCCTCACGAGCGCGGCGCCGGCCGCGAGCGCCCGGATCTTCTGGTTGCACATGTAGCGGGGCGACCAGCCGAAGCCGCAGTCCGGGTTCACGTAGAGCTTCTCGGGGCGGCAGACCTTCAGGACCCGGCGGATCCGCTCGGCCACGTCCTCGGGCGTCTCCGGATAGAACCCTTTGACGTCGATGACCCCGGCGCCCAGCTCGCGCCCATCGCCGTACTGCTGCCAGAGGTCCAGCTCGGAGAGCTCGCGCCCGGCGAACTCGAGCACGAACTGGTCGGCGCGCGCTTTGAGGAGACCCGGCAAGTAAGGACGGTACGTCCGGTTGAAGCGCGAGCGGCCGAAACGGTTACCGAAGCAGACGTGGAAGGCGAGCCTCGCCTTGACGCCTTCCGTGGCCAGGTTGAACAGGCGGGCCATCTCCTCCCCCGACACGTTCCCCCGTGCCGGCTCGTCGATCTGGATGAAGTCGGCGCCGGCGGCCTGGAGCCCCTTGAGCTCGGCGTTGATGACCTCCGCGAAGCGCTCGGCCACGTCCACCACCCCCTTGTGCACCTTGCCGGGGTGGATCCGCGAGCCGAACGTCAGGGGCCCCGCGCACGTCGCCTTGGTGCGCTTCGTCGTGTGGGCCTTCAGGTACTCGAACTCCTTGACGATGCCGAGGCCCCCGGGCGGCGTCTCGATCTGCCCGACCGCCTCGTAGCGGGTCTGCTGATCGTAGCCCCACGGGCCGGCCTTGCGGCGGACGGGGAGCGCCTGGATCCCCTTGATGATCGCGTAGTACGAGTCCACGTAGCCGTCGAGCCGGCGCACCTCGCCGTCGGTGATGATGTCGAGCCCGGCGCGCTCCATGTCGCGGATGGCCGTGTCGGCAGCGTCATCGAACATCTCCTCGAGGTCGGCGGGCCCGAGCTCGCCGCCCTCGCAGGCTTTGACGGCCACGTACCACCAGCCGGCCTTGCCGTGGGAGCCCACGACCGTCGCGGGAATCAGCGGCAGCTCTGCCATTACGGTATCCCTCCTATGATCCTCAGGACCGCCCGATCACTCTCGACCTCGGTCGGTCTCCCGGAAAAGATGATCTCGCCGCGCTCGATCACGTAAAGACGGGTCGTGTAGTCCGGAACGTGGTGGATGTTCGACTCGGCGATGAGGATCGAGTGACCCAGCTTCGTGATCTCGAAAATGCTCCGGCCGATCTCCGGGATGATCGCCGGCGAGAGCCCTTCGAAGGGCTCGTCGAGCAGGAGCATCGTCGGATCGAGGGCCAGGGCCCGGGCGATGGAGAGCATCTTCCGCTCGCCGCCGCTGATCTGGGTCCCCTTCCGCCCCTGATAGCGGCGGAGCGCCGGAAAGGCCGCATACGCTTGGGCGAGCCGGTCCGCGGCAGGCCGCGCGGTCTTCCGCGTCCAGGTGGCGATCTCGACGTTCTCCCCC
>JAHFDN010000052.1 GCA_023248995.1 Candidatus Rokuibacteriota bacterium | reverse complement strand
TGAGGCGGCGGCAGACCTCGAAGCCGTCCTTGCCCGGCATCATGACGTCGAGGAGGATCAGGTCCGGGTTCGCCTCGGCCACCTTCAGGAGGGCCTCGTCCCCGTCGTAGGCGACGACCACGGTGTAGTCGGCGGCCTCCAGCACCTCCCGGAGGAGCTCCACGTTGTCGGGGTTGTCGTCGGCGACCAGGACGGTCGCCTTGAACTCCTCAGCCACGCTTGCCCTCCAGGATCTTGGTGATGGCCGGCAGGAAGGTGGGCATGTCGATGGGCTTGGTCATGAACTCGTCGCACCCCGCGTCGAGGGTTTTCTCCCGGTCGCCCTGCATGGCGTGGGCGGTCAGCGCGACGATGCGCGTGGAGCGAAAGTCGGGGAGCTGGCGCAGCGTCCGCGCGACGGTCCAGCCGTCGATCTCCGGCAGGGACATGTCGAGCAGGATGAGGTCCGGATGATGGGCCTGGGCCTGGTCGATCGCCTCGCGCCCGTTCCGGGCCTCGACCACGCGGAAGTCCGCCAGCTCGAGGAGACTCTTGATGAGCATCAGGTTGTCCTCGATATCTTCGACGATCAGCACCAGGGGCGCCATCACACCCCCGCCGGGTGCCGCGTGATGGCGTTCTGGACGTCGTCGATGAGCTGGTCGAGCGAGACCTGCCCCTTCTGGAAGAGCGCCTCGATCTTGCCGTCGAGCGCGGCCCGCTCTTGCTGGTTGAGGTCCTTGGCGGTGAGGATGACGACGGGGATGTCCTTGGTGGTCGGCTCGCTCCGCAGCTGGGCGAGCGTCTCGAAGCCGTCCATGACGGGCATCATCAGGTCCAGCACGATGAGGCGGGGAATCTGCTGCTTGACCGCCTGGAGCGCCTGTTTGCCGTTGTGCGCGACGGCCACCGTGAACTCCTTGACCTCCAGTGCCTCCTTCACCACCGCCGCCGATTCGTGATCGTCGTCCACCACGAGGATGTACCCCGAGCCCGGCCCGATGGACAGGCGGTTCAGCGTCTGGAAGAGGCCGTCCCGGTGGACCGGCTTGACCAGGTAATCCGCGGCACCGAGCGAGAACCCCAGCGACTTGTTGTCCACGGAGCTCATGATGACGACGGGGGTCCCGGCCGTGATGGTGTTGGCCTTGAGGTCGTGCAGGACCTCCCAGCCGTCCTTGTTCGGCATGCGGACGTCCAGGAGAATGAGGTCGGGCCGGGCCTCCCGCGCGAGCCGGAGCCCCTCGTCGCCGTCCAGGGCGCGCAGAAATTCCACGCCGGTCTCCTTGAGGGTCTCCATGATGAGCGTGTGGATCTCCGGATCGTCGTCGATGACCAGGATCCGACGCTTCCCCTCGAACACGGCCGGCTTGGGCGCCGCCTTGGCGGGCGCGGGCATCGGGGGGAGCGTGACGGTTTCGGCCTCTTCGCTCGTCGCGACCAGCGGGAGCGTCACGGTGAACGCGGAGCCCTCGCTCAACCGGCTCTCGACCGAGATGCTCCCCCCCATGGCTTCGACCAGCCGCTTGGTGATCGCCAGGCCGAGCCCGGTGCCCTCGTACTTGCGGGTGAGGGAAGTGTCGGCTTGGTAGAACTCCGTGAAGAGGTTGGCGAGGTCCTTGGTGGTCATGCCGATCCCTGTGTCCCGCACCTCCATGCGCACGCGGTTCTCGTCCAGGAGCTTGGCGGTGAGGGTCACGCCCCCCTCGTGGGTGAACTTGACCGCATTGGAGAGGAGGTTGTTCAGGATCTGCATGAGCCGGACTTCGTCCGCCTGCAGGGTGGGGATCTCCGGGTCGACCTCTGACCTCAGGAAAATCTTCCTCTCCAGCGCCTTGAACTCGAGGTTGCCGACTGCGGACCCGATGAGGATCTTGAGATTGACGGGGCCGAGTTTCAGCGTCATGCGGTCGGCCTCGATCTTGGAGAGGTCGAGGATGTCGTTGATCAGCTGGAGGAGGTTCTTGGCATTCCGCACGACGCGCCCCAGGGCGTCCTTCTGCTTGTCCGTGATCTGGCCGAAGGAGCCGGAGAGCACGAGATCGCTGAAGCCGATGATCGAGTTGAGTGGCGTGCGGAGCTCGTGGGACATCTTGGCGAGGAAGTCGGACTTGGTCTTGTGCATCCGAATCAGGTCGTCGTTGGCGCGCGCCAGCTCCTCGCCCTTCAGCGTCAGGTCCCGGGTCCGGTCGGCGACCTTCTGCTCGAGGGTCGCGAAACTCTCCTTGATCTGCTCGGCCATGGTCTGGAAGCTGGCCCCCAGCCGGGCGATCTCGTCCTTGCCTTTGACCTCGATCGGCGTGTCGAGGTGGCCGGCCCCGATCTCCTCCGCCGCGATGGCGAGCATGCGGAAGCTCCGGGTCAGGCGCGTGGCCAGGAAGAACGCCCCGATCGCCGTCAGGATGATCAGCGCCGCCGACATGACGAGGTAGTTCCGGAGGGCCCCGAAGACGCGGGTCTCGGCGGGTTGGTCCAGCGGGAGCAGGGTCAGCACGCGGAGGCCGGTCCCCGGGATCGAGGCGTGGGCGAAGATATATCGCGTCCCGGCCAGTACGCCGCGGCCGTTGCCGGATCGACCTTCCCGGAAGTTCTCCAGCACCCGCTTGCGCTGCTCGCCGTCCTCGAAGAAGAAGTAGGAGAGGGGCACGCGCCGGCTCCCGCTCGCCGTCTGCCCCCGGAGCTCGAGCGGGATGAGGAGCCTCCCCTGGTCATTGGCGAGCGCCGTGCTGTAGAGGCTCCCCGAGAGCAGCCCCTCGAAGGGCGCCGTGAAGTCCCGCGTGGTCGTCCACACGATGACGCTCCAGCCGGGAGCCCCGCGGGGCACCTGCACCGTCGCCAGGAGGAATTCAGGCCCCACCAAGACTGGTCGGAGCGCCAGATTCTCGGCGGTCTGGGCCAGCGGGAACAGGGCGGCGTGGATGGCCGACATCCGTTCCGGCGGAATCTGGTGGTTCAGGACCTCTGCGGCCTGGGTGCCCGAAAAGGCCAGGAGCCCTTCCAGTTCCGGGTGCAGGCCCAGGAACTCGCGGACCAAAGCCCGGCAGGGGGCCGGCAGGTCCCCCTTCGTCAAGCACTTGCCCTCCTGAAGGCGCCCCGTCAGGAACGTGAGCTCCCGGGTGAGCCGCTGGCCCAGGGGGGTCAGGGCGCGAACCACCGAATCGTTGTGGGCGAGCGCCGTGTTCCAGAAGCGGAGGGCCGCGCGCTCCTCCACCTCTTCGCGGCCGTGATAGATGAGGTCCTCCCACTTGAGGCCGCCCAAGGAGGAGACCGTGGTGTTGATCCAGAACACCGCGGAAAACAGCAGGGGGGCCGCGATCAGGAGGGAGATGAGGATTGTCAGCTTGGTTCGGATCGACACGGCTCTACCACCCTAGTCCGTCGCGCTTCGTCGAGTCCATGCGGCCGCCCCCGGCCTCTTTGTTCGCCGGCTCGTAGGCGCCGTCGAGCCAGTCTCGAAGAGCGTGGAGAATCACCCAGCGAATGTTTCGCCCCTCGGACTTGGCCTTCGCCGTCACCGACTCCCACAAGTCGGGGGGGATGCTGCGAAGGTAGTAGGCGCTCGTCTTGTTCTTCTGGCGGCTCATCGGTCTGATCACTGACTGATGATCAGCTGATAGCACATGCTGTGCCAATGGGGAACTCCTGGGGAAACAGGTGGTTGCATTCAGGTCTGGGGGGCGATTGACGGGACAGACTGTCATCGTGTTGCCGAATTGACGGGAGGAAATCCGAGGAGGACCTAGGGTATTGTTGTGAGAGGTGGTGCCGAAGCGGGGACTCGAACCCCGACACCCTTGCGGGCACTAGACCCTGAATATAGTCAGGGACCCCCCACGCTTTTTGTCGTTCTGTGCGGAACCTTCAGCGCCGACAAATAAAAATTGTGCCGAATTGAACGGAAAAGTCAGAAGGCCGGGGGTCCACGGAC
>JAHFDN010000038.1 GCA_023248995.1 Candidatus Rokuibacteriota bacterium | reverse complement strand
TGCCGTCGTGGCCGAGAGCCCCGAGAGTGTCGAGAGCCGCACCGTTGGCATCCGGGAGATGCCGGAGGACCTCATGGGGCTGGACATCGGTCCCCTGACCCTTGCGAGGTTCACCCAGGCCCTCGGCGGGGCAAAGACCGTCGTCTGGAACGGGCCGATGGGCGTCTTCGAGCGCCCGCGCTTCGCCCGGGGCACTCTGGACCTCGCCCGGGCCGTGGCCGCATGTAACGCGTTTTCTGTTGTCGGCGGCGGCGACACGGTGGCTGCCGTTCAGCAGGCCGGGGTGGCCGAGAAGATCGGCTACCTGTCCACCGCCGGCGGAGCGTTCCTCGAGTTTCTCGAGGGTCGCGTCCTGCCCGGTGTCGCGGCGCTGACGGAGCGCCCGTGATGCGCACCCCGCTCGTCGTCGCGAACTGGAAGATGCACGGCACGCTGGGCGAGGCGCGAGCCCTGGCGAGCGCGGTGAGGGACGGCCTCAAGCGCCCGCGGGCCGAGGTCGTCCTGTGCCCCCCCTTCACCGCGCTCGCCGCGGTCGCCGAGATCCTGGCCGGGTCGACCATCGGACTCGGCGCCCAGAACTGCCACTGGGAAACGCAGGGCGCCTTTACCGGCGAGGTGTCGCCCGCCATGCTGGCGGAGCTCGGCTGCCGCCTGGTGATCATCGGCCACTCTGAGCGGCGCCAGCACCTCGGCGAGACCGACGCGCTGGTCAACCGGAAGGTCCGGGCCGCCCTCGCCCAGGGGGTGACCCCGCTCCTCTGCGTCGGGGAATCGGCGGACGAACGGCGTCAGGGGTTGACCTTCACGGTCGTGGAAGGGCAGCTGCGGGCCGGACTCGGGGGGGTCTCGCCTGAAGACCTCGGACGGTGTATCGTGGCGTATGAGCCCCTCTGGGCCATCGGGACCGGGGTCAACGCCACCCCCGCTCAAGCCTCGGAGGTTCACGGCTACCTGCGCGGACTTCTGTCGGAGCTAGCCTCCAAGGAAACGGCACAGGCGATCCGGATCCTGTACGGGGGCAGCGTCAAGGCCGACAACGCGGGTGAGCTTTGCCGGGAGCCGGAGATCGACGGCGCTCTCGTGGGCGGCGCGAGCCTCCAGGCGCAAAGCTTCATCGGCATCGTCAGGAAGGCCGCGGCCCGCGGCGGTTCCCACCCAAAGGAGTAAGGCGTGTACACTCTGCTCATCGTCATCCACGTGCTCGTCAGCCTCGCCATCATTGCCATCGTGCTGCTGCAGGCCGGCAAGGGCGCCGACATCGGCTCGGCCTTCGGCGGCGCAGGCAGCCAGACCGTCTTCGGCTCCATGGGGACGCCCACGCTCCTGGGCAAGATCACGACGGTGGTGGCCATCGTGTTCATGCTGACGTCCGTCAGCCTCGCCATGCTGGCGTCCCGCCGGTCGGCGTCCGTCATGACCCAGCCCGCCCCCGTCCAACAGCCCGCTCCATCGCCGGCGGGTCAGAAGTGAAGGGACCCGCCGGGCCCTTCCTGCTCGTCGCGGCCGCGCTCTTGGCACTGGCGGGCTGCGGCATCGACGTGGAGGGGAAGGGCGAAGGGCGCGCGTCGGCGTCGCCGCCGGCCTACGGCGACACTTTCGTGGAGGCCTCCATCGGTGACATCCAGGGACTGATCCCCAACGTCACCTCGGACGGCGCCTCCCACGAGGTCGGCAGCCTGATCTACGACGGGCTCGTCAAGCGCGACAAGCACCTGAACATCGTCCCCAGCCTGGCCCAGTCCTGGAATCTTTCCGCTGACTGCCTGACGCTGACGTTCAGGCTGCGGAAGGACGCGAAGTGGCACGACGGGTGGCTCTTCACCGCGGACGACGTGCGCTTCACGTACGAGACTATGATCCATCCCAAGACCCCGACGGCATACAAGGAGGATTTCCTCCAGGTCAAGGACGTCGAGGTCCTCGACCCGTTCACCGTGCGCATCACGTACCCGAAGCCCTTCGCCCAGGCGCTCGAGACCTGGCAGATGTGGATGCTGCCCCGGCATCAGCTGGCGGGATACGTTAAAGGGGGGGGCCTGCGCGAGGCGCCGCAGAATCGCCACCCGGTCGGGAACGGCGCGTACCGGTTCGTGGAGTGGAAGAGCGGGGAGAAGGTCGTCTTGGTGGCCAATCCGGATTATTTCGAGGGCAAGCCGTACCTCTCCCGGATCGTGTACCGGATCATCCCCAGCCAGTCCACGATCTTCCTCGAGCTGAAGGCCAGGGGCGTGGACTACGCTGGCCTCACGGCCATGCAGTTCGTGCGCCAGACCAACTACCCCGCGTTCCGGAAGGCCTTCAACAAGTACCAGTACCCGGCCAACGTCTACACCTACTTCGGCTTCAACCTCAACGATCCACGCTTTAAGGACCGCCGCGTGCGCCAAGCCTTCGCCCACGCCATCAGCAAGCAGGAGCTGATCGACGGCGTGATCCTGGGACTGGGCCGGGAGGCCACCGGGCCCTACAAGCCCGGGACCTGGGCCTACAACCCGAACGTCGCGCGGTACCCGTATAGCCCGGCCCGGGCCAAGGCGCTGCTCGCCGAGGCGGGGTGGAAGGACACCGACGGGGACGGCATCGTGGACAAGGCCGGCCAGCCCTTCTCCTTCACGATCCTGACCAACCAGGGGAATGAGGAGCGAAAGAAGATCGCCGAGCTCATCCAGCAGCGGCTCCGGGAGATCGGCGTGGCGGCCGAGATCCGCACGCTGGAATGGGCCGCGTTCATCAAGGAGTTCATCAAGAAACGCCGCTTCGAGGCGATCATCCTTGGCTGGGGGATCGGCCTTGATCCCGACCAGTTCGACGTGTGGCATTCCTCCAAGATCGGCCCAGACGAGCTGAACCACATCTCCTATGCGAACCCCGAGGCGGACCGCATGCTGGAGCAGGGCCGTGCCTCCTGCAAGCGCGAGGAGCGCAAGAAGTACTACGACCGGTTCCAGGAGATCCTGGCCGAGGACCAACCCATAGTGTTCCTCTATTTCCGGGATTCCCTGCCGGCCGTGTCCTCCCGCGTGCACGGGATCGAGCCGTCGCCGAACGGGATCATCTACAACTTCAACAGATGGTACGTTCCCAAAGAGCGCCAGCGGTACACCTCCGGCTAGATGCTCCCCTACGCGCTCCGTCGGCTCGCGCTGGCCATCCCCCTCCTGATCGGCATCACCCTCATTTCGTTCTTCGTGATCCAGCTCGCCCCGGGCGGGCCGTTTGATTTCCTTATCAACCCCGACATCGGCAAGATAGATCCGAAGATCATCGAGGCACTCAACAAGGAATTCGGCCTGGACCTGCCGCTCCACGTCCAGTACTGGAGGTGGCTCAAACGGATCTCCAGGCTCGACTTCGGCATCTCCTTCGCGCCTGACGGCAAGCCGGTGCTCCAGAAGATCGGCGAGCGCCTGCCGATCACCCTCTTTCTGAACATCATCGAGATGCTGATCATCCTGGCGCTGGCGGTGCCGATCGGGGTCCTCTCGGCGACCCGCCAGTACTCGGTCTTCGACAAGGTCACCACCGTGTTCGTCTTCGTGGGGTTCGCCACCCCGGACTTCTGGCTCGCCGTCCTGCTGCAGATCCTGTTCGGCGTCCAGCTCGGCTGGCTGTCCATCTCCGGCCTCCGCGACATCAACTGGGAGTACCTGTCCTTCTGGAGGCAGCAGTGGGACTTCGGGGCCCACCTGATCCTGCCGATCACGGTGGCCACGTTTGGCGGCCTCGCGGGGTTCTCCCGCTACATGAGGCAGAGCATGCTGGAGGTGGTCAGGCAGGAGTACGTCCAGACGGCGCGCGCCAAGGGGCTCTCGGAGCAGGTCGTGATCGGCAAGCACGCCCTTCGCAACGCGCTCCTGCCGGTGGTGACGATCCTGGGCCTGTCGCTGCCGGGGCTGGTCGGGGGCAGCGTGATCGTCGAGTGGATCTTCGCCATCCCCGGGATGGGCCAGCTGATGGTGCAGTCGGTCTTCTCCCGCGACTATCCGGTGATCATGGGGAACCTCGTCATCGTTTCCACCCTCACGCTCGTCGCCAACCTCCTCGCCGACATCTCTTACGGGCTGGTGGACCCGCGCATCCGGGTCGGCCGCCGCGTCAGGCGGTGACGCGATGCCCGTCCGCGCCCGCGGCGAGATCCGGCTCTTCTGGCGAACGTTCTCGCGCAACCAGCTCGCCTGCGTGGGGGGCGTGGTCGTGGGCCTCTTGGTGCTGATGGCGCTGTTCGCACCGTACCTGGCTCCCCACGACCCGCACCGGCCGGACGTCAAGAGGTCCCTCGAGCCCCCCTCCGGGACTCACCTGCTGGGTACGGATCAGATCGGCCGGGACGTGCTGTCGCGGATGCTGTACGGCTCCCGGGTGTCGCTGGCCGTCGGGTTCGTCTCGGTGGGCATCGCGACGATCATCGGCGTGCTGCTGGGCGCCATGTCGGGCTACCACGGCGGGGTCGTGGATGGGCTGATCATGCGCGTCGTGGATCTGATGCTGGTCTTCCCCCGCTTTTTCCTCCTGCTCGCGGTCCTGGCATTTCTCCAGCCGTCCATCTGGACCATCATGGCGGTGATCGGGTTCACCGGGTGGATGGGGGTGGCCCGGCTGGTCCGCGCCGAATTCTTGTCGCTCAAGGAGCGCGAGTTCGTGATCTGGTCTCAGTCCATCGGCGCCAGCGCGTTCCGGATCATCTGGCGGCACATCCTGCCCAACGCGATGCCCCCGGTGCTCGTGGCCATGACGCTCGGGATCCCCGCCGCCATCCTCACCGAATCGGGGCTCTCCTTCCTCGGCCTCGGCGTCCAGCCCCCGTATGCCACGTGGGGGAACATCTTGAACGATGGCAAGGACGCCATCGAGATCGCGTGGTGGCTCTCCGTCTACCCGGGCCTGGCGATCCTGATCACCGTGCTCTGCTATAACCTGCTGGGCGAGGGGATCCGGGACGCCCTGGACCCGCGCCTGCGCCAGGCCATCGGCCGCTTCGTCCGCTGGGGGAGGTAAGAGTTCGGCCCGAGTCGTTGACACTCGAGCCGGGCCGGTGCGATACTTTCGCTTTGCCGGCGCCGAAGTGGCGGAATTGGCAGACGCGCACGTTTGAGGGGCGTGTGGGGCAACCCGTGGGGGTTCGAGTCCCCCCTTCGGCACCAATCACCTGGGCTGGGCACCCGGGCTGTCGCCACGCCCAGCCCCGCCGGAATCTTGCGCCGCTTCCGTCTTCCCGCCCGATCTCCGCTCCTGCCGTCGCGGGGTGGCCAGGCCTTCCGCGCGGCCGGTCATGGCCTCGGGCTCCCGTGAAGTGGGGGCCCTTCTTGTGGCATAATGAACCGGGCCAAGGGAAGACGTACGATGGGGATTCCCCTCCCTCTCCTGGACACCTCTCCTCTCGCCAACCCGAGGAAGCCGGACTGGCTCAAGGTCCGGGCTCCGGGCGGGCCCCGCTACATCCGTCTCAAGGGCCTCCTGCGGGAGTGGAACCTCCACACCGTGTGCGAGGAGGCCCACTGCCCGAACATGGGCGAGTGCTGGGAGGATCTCACCGCCACGTTCATGATCCTCGGGGACGTGTGCACGCGGAACTGCGGGTACTGCGCGGTGGCTCACGGTCGGCCCGTGTGGGAGGATCGCGAGGAGCCGGAGCGCGTGGCCCGGGCCGTCAAGGCACTGGGCCTGGAGCACGTGGTGGTCACATCGGTGAACCGGGACGATCTGGCCGACGGAGGCGCCGCGATGTTCGGGGCGACGGTGCGGGCCATCCGCCGCGAGGCGCCGGGCTGCCGGGTGGAGGTGCTGATTCCGGACTTGCAGGGCTCGGCGGAGGCGCTCCAGACCGTCCTCGACGCCCGGCCCGACATCCTCAATCACAACGTGGAGACGGTACCGCGCCTGTACAAGCTGGCGCGTCACGGGGGCAGGTACGAGCGGAGCCTGGAGCTGTTCCGCCGGGCGCGCCGGGCCGCTCCCGACCTGCTCACCAAGTCCGGTCTCATCCTGGGGCTCGGCGAGGAGCATGAGGAACTGCTGGTCACGCTGAGCGACCTCCGCGCCGCCGACGTGAACATCCTCACGCTCGGTCAGTACCTCCGCCCGTCCCCGCAGCACCTTCCGATCGTCCGCTTCTACCGCCCCGATGAGTTCAGGGAGCTGGCGGAGGCAGGCAAGCGGATGGGCTTCGCCCACGTCGAAGCGGGCCCCCTCGTGCGGAGCTCCTATCACGCCAAGCGTCAGGCGGCAGGCCTCGGGAGCTGAGCGTGGAATACGTGACCATCCTGCTGGTCTTCAGCATCGCCCTCCTGGTGGGCGGCGCCATGATGTGGCTCCCGACGCTCCTTGCGCCCCGGCGCCCGACGGCGGTCAAGGCGGAGCCCTTCGAGTGCGGGAAGGATCCGCTGGCGCTCCCCGAGGGGCGCTTCGCGATCAAGTTCTCGACCGTCGCGATCTTCTTCATCATCTTCGACATCGAGGTCATGCTGATCTTCCCCTGGGCGGTGCAGGTCCGGCCGCTGGGCTGGCCGGGCTACTTCGCGATGCTCGTGTTCCTCGGCATCCTCATGCTGGGGTTCCTTTATATGTGGAAGAAGGGAGGGCTCGAATGGGACTAGGCGGGTTCTTCACCGGAAAGCTCGATGAGGCCATCGGCTGGGCCCGCAAGTACTCCATCTTCCAGTATCCGTTCGTCACCGCGTGCTGCGGCATGGAATACATGGCCACCGCCTGCTCGCACTACGACGTGGACCGGTTCGGCGCGGGGTTGCCCCGCTTCTCTCCCAGGCAATCCGACGTGCTCTTCGTGGTGGGCACGATCAGCCACAAGATGGCTCCGGTGCTCAAGCGTGTGTACGATCAGATGTGCGAGCCCAAGTGGGTCGTGGCCTTCGGGGTCTGCACCTGCACGGGCGGCTTCTACGATAACTACGCCACGGTCATGGGGATCGACACCATCATTCCCGTGGACGTGTACATTCCCGGCTGCCCGCCACGCCCCGAAAGCGTGATCGACGGCCTCATGAAGCTCCAGGAGAAGATCGCGGCGGGGGCCCAGCGCTACTAGCCGCGGCCCGCGGACTCTTTCCCTCTCCCATGGATGGACAGGCCATACTGCTCCGGCTGACCTCGACCTTTGGCCCGGGGATCGTCGAAACCCACGACCACCGCGGCGACCACACGGCTGTGGTGGAGCGGTCGATGATCCTCGAGGCGCTCCGGTTCTGCCGCGACGACCCCGATCTCCAGTTCAACGTGCTTATGGATCTCACGGCGGTGGATTATCTGAAGTATCCCGAGCGCGAGTTCGGGCCCCGCTTCGAGGTCGTGTACCATCTGTATTCGTTGCCCCACAACCACCGGCTGCGCCTCAAGGTGCGCGTGGAGGAGGACGACGCGCGCGCGCCGAGCGCAGTTCCCCTCTGGCCCATCGCCAACTGGTTCGAGCGGGAGATCTGGGACATGTTCGGGATCCGCTTCGACGGCCACCCCGACCTCCGGCGACTCCTCATGTACGAGGAGTTCCAGGGGCATCCCCTCCGGAAGGACTATCCCGTGAACAAGCGCCAGCCCTTGATCGGCCCGAGGAACTAGACGATGGGTGGGAGAACGAGGCGCGAGATTTATCTGGGCGAGGGAAGCGGCACGGGCTCGGGCTCCCAGCACCTCTACGTCAACATGGGCCCGTCCCACCCGGCCATGCACGGCGTCATCCGCATCGTCGCCGAGCTGGACGGGGAGACCATGGTGAACGCGGACGTGGAGATCGGCTACCTGCACCGGGCCTTCGAGAAGGAGTGCGAGGCCGGCCCCTACAACAACGCCATTCCCTACACGGACCGCCTCAACTACGTGTCCCCCCTGATCAACAACTTCGGCTACGCCTCCTGCGTGGAGAAGCTGCTGGGGATCGAAGCGACCGAGCGCTGCCAGTACATCCGGGTGATCATGAGCGAGATCTCCCGTATTTCCGACCACCTCACCTGCATCGGCGCATCGGCCATGGAGCTCGGGGCCTTCACGGTCTTCCTCTATATGATCAAGGCCCGCGAGTACCTCTGGGAGCTTGTGGAGGACGTGACGGGAGCCCGGCTCACGATTTCCTACGCGCGCGTGGGGGGCGTCAAGGCCGACTTGCCGGACGGGTTCGCCTTGAAGGTGCTGAAGGCGTTCAAGGAGACCCGCCAGGTGCTCGAGGAGGTGGACAAGCTCCTGACGGGGAACCGGATCTTCATGGACCGCATGGTGGGAGTGGGCGCGCTCTCGCGGGCGGAAACGATTGCCTATGCCATCACCGGCCCGCTCCTCAGGGCCGCGGGGGTGTCGTACGACGTGAGGCGGGCCCAGCCCTACTGGGCCTACGACCGTGTGGAGTTCGAGATCCCGACAGGGCGGAACGGGGACAACTACGACCGGTACCTGGTCCGCCTGGCCGAGATGGAGCAGTCCATGCGGATCGTCGAGCAGGCGCTGGACGCGCTCCCGGGCGGCCCCATCAATGTCGACTGGGAGGGCCGCGCCATCGACCCCGCGAGCTACGTGGATCGCGGCAAGCAGGGGAAGACCGAGGGACTGCTGCTGATCCCGATCACGCTCTCGCCCAACCTGGCGGGGCTCGAGCGACCCGTTCACCGGGCGGTGAACGTGGCCGACAAGCGAGTGGTGCTGCCGCCCAAGGAGGACACCTACGGGTCCATCGAGGGGCTCATGAACCATTTCATGCTGATCATGGATGGGTACGGGATCCGCCCCCCCAAGGGCGAGGCCTACTTCGCGGTGGAGGGTGCCAACGGCGAGCTGGGCTTCTACATCGTCTCGGACGGAACCGACCGGCCCTACCGGGTCCGCTGCCGGCCGCCGTGCCTTCCGCCCATGGCCGCGCTCCCCCGGATGATCGAGGGGGAGATGGTGGCGGACGTCGTCCCCACCTTCGGGTCGATCAACATGATCGCCGGGGAACTCGACCGGTGAGGGAACTCACGCGCGTTCGAGCGCCGGCTTCGCCGGCGCAATCCCTGGGGGGAGGTATCGGAAGGGGGGCGGAGCCCCCCTCCGAGGCGAACATGATCGCCGGGGAACTCGACCGGTGAACGCGCGCGGCGCGGTCAAGGTGGAGTTCACGCCGGAGCAGCTGGTGGAGGTCCGCCGGCTCCAGGGGCTCTATCCCGACAGGCGGGCGGCGCTTCTGCCGGTGCTCCAGCTCGTCCAGGACGTGTTCGGCCACATCTCGCTCGAGGCCGAAGAATACGTCGCGGGGCTGTTCGACCTGTCGCCGGCCCATGTTCACGAGGTGGTCACCTTCTATACCCTCTTTTTCCGGGAGCCCAAGGGGCGGCACGTCATCAGCGTCTGCCACAACCTCACCTGCCACCTCCTTGGCGCCCAGCAGGTGCTGACTCACCTCAAGAAGAGGCTCGGCGTCGAGGTCGGAGGGACCACCCCGGACGGCAGGGTCACGCTCCTCAGCGTGGAGTGCCTCTGCGCCTGCGAGATCGCGCCCATGCTGCAGGTGGACGACCGCTACGAGGGGAACCTGAGCGGCGAGAAGGTTGACCGGATCCTCGATGGACTCGCGTAGATGGCAGAAAAGATCCTGACGCGGAACTTCCACCTCCCCGGCTCTCACACGCTCGCCCTCTACCGGGAGACCGGCGGGTACGCGGGGCTCGAGAAGGCCTTGGCGATGAAGCCCGCGGAGATCACCGAGGCGGTCAAAAGGTCGAACCTCAGAGGTCTCGGAGGGGCCGGATTTCCCACCGGCGTCAAGTGGGGATTCCTCCCCAAGGGGCACCCCGGTCCGATCTACCTCGTGATCAACGCCGACGAGGGAGAGCCGGGCACCTTCAAGGACCGCTACCTGCTCGAGAAGGATCCCCACGCGCTGCTGGAGGGGATGATCATCTCGGCGTACGCCATCGGCGCCCACGTGGCCTTCGTGTATATCCGCGGCGAGTACGTCCAGCCCTGGCGGATCTTCAGCAGGGCGGTCGCGGAAGCCTATGAGGCCGGCCTCCTCGGGAAGAACATCGGGAGCTCGGGGTTCGATCTGGACGTCATCGTCCATCGGGGCGCCGGCGCCTACATCTGCGGCGAAGAGACGGGGTTGATCTCTTCGCTCGAGGGCAAGAAGGGCTGGCCCAAGCTCAAGCCCCCGTTTCCGGCGATCCGGGGGGCGTTCGGGGCTCCCACCATCGTCAATAACGTGGAGACTATCTGCCATGTCCCTCACATCGTCAGGCGTGGGGCGGAATGGTTCGCGTCGCTGGGCACGAAGACTCAGGGCGGAACCCGCCTATACTCGGTCTCAGGGCATGTGGAGCGGCCCGGCGTGTACGAACTGCCCGTGTCGGTGACGCTGCGCGAATTGGTGTACGAGCACGCCGGAGGCGTTCCCCACGGCAAGAGGCTCAAGGCCGTGGTGCCGGGCGGCTCCTCGGCGGCCCTCCTGACCGCGGACGAGATCGACGTCACGCTGGACGTGGACGGCCTCAGGAACGCGGGCACCATGGCGGGGTCGGCCGGTGTGATCGTCATGGACGAGACCGTCTCCATCCCCGAGGCGCTCATGGTCGTGGCCCGCTTCTACGCCCACGAATCGTGCGGGCAGTGCACGCCGTGCCGGGAGTCCACCGGCTGGATCTACAAGATGACGCGCCGGATCATAGAGGGAAGGGGGCGCAAAGAGGACCTGGACACGATCCTCGACGTGGCCCGGCGGGGAGCCGGCACCACCATCTGCGCCTTCTTCGACGGGGCGGTCGGCCCCTATATCAGCTACATCGAGAAGTTCCGCCACGAGTTCGAGGCCCTGATCTCGAAATAACGATGGTCAAGCTGACGATCGACGGCAAAGAGGTCGAAGTTCGCGAGGGCACCAACATCATCGAGGCGGCCCGGCGGCTCGGGATCGAGGTGCCCCACTACTGCTATCACCCCGGGCTCTCGATCGCGGGCCAGTGCCGCCTCTGCATGGTGGAGCTGGGGAACAACCCACGGCCGCAGATCGGCTGCAACACTCAGGTGGCCGAGGGCATGGTAGTGCGGACCGACACGCCCAAGGTCCTCGAAACCCGCCAGTCCATCATGGAGTTCCACCTGATCAACCACCCGCTGGACTGCCCGGTGTGCGACCAGGCCGGAGAGTGCTGGCTCCAGATCTACTACATGAAGCACGGCCTCTACGAGCCCCGGATGGTGGACGAAAAGGTTCACAAGCCCAAGGCGGTGCCCCTCGGATCCCACGTGATCCTGGACGCCGAGCGCTGCATCCTCTGCTCCCGCTGCGTCCGCTTCTGCGACGAGATCACGGGGACGGGCGAGTTGGGCATCTTCGACCGCGGCGATCACTCCGAGATCGGGCTCTTCCCCGGCCGGGAGCTGGCGAACCCCTACTCGGCGAACGTGATCGATATCTGTCCCGTCGGCGCGCTGACGGATCGAGACTTCCGCTTCGCCGTGCGGGTGTGGTACCTGGACACGGCCAAGTCCATCTGCCCGGGCTGCAGCCGCGGGTGCAACATCGAGGTCCACGTGAACGTCCGCCGCCCCCACCACAACCAGGGCCGTCGGGTGGCCCGGCTCAAGCCCCGCTTCAACGCCGAGGTCAACCGCTGGTGGATCTGCGACGCCGGCCGGTACGGCGGGAAGTTCGTGGACGACGCGAGCCGCCTCGGCGCCCCGGCGCGAGGACGGGGCGAAGCGGCCATCGAGGTCGGGTGGGAGGAAATGATCCCGCTCATCGCCAGCCAGCTCAGGCGCTACCGGCCCGACGAGATCGGCGTCCTCGCCTCCCCGAACATGGCCAACGAGGATCTCTTCCTCTTGAGGCGACTCGTGGATCACCTGCGCCTCATCCACGTGGATTTCAGGGTGCCGCCGAGGACGCCGGGGGACGAGGACCGGATCCTGATCAAGGCGGACAAGAATGCCAACACCCGTGGCGCCGAGCTGATCGGGCTCGGTCCACGTCCCGGGGGACTTGATGCCCACGGCATGCTCCGAGCCGCCCGGGAGCGCCGGATCAAATGCCTCTGGGTCTTCCACCACGACCTCCTTGCCTCGGCCTGGCCCGAGGCTGAAGTGGGGGAAGCTCTACGGGCCGTCGAGTGTTTCATTTACCAGGGCTCCAATTCGAATGGTGTGAGCACGGCCGCGCATTACGTGTTGCCCAGCGCCGCCTGGGTGGAGCGCGACGGGACGTTCACGAACTTCGAGGGGCGCGTCCAGCGCTTCTGGAAGGCCGTGGACCCCCTGGGACTCTCTCTCGCCGATTGGGAGATCCTCGGGCGCATCGGGGAAGCGTTCGGTCTCGGCGCGCCGCCCGCGCGTGCCGAGGACTGCTTCAAGGCCCTGGCGGCGTCGGCCGCGCCATTCGCGGGGCTCTCGTACCGGGAACTGAAGGACACCGGCAAGGTGGTGGCCGCGTGACGGGGGTGCTCACGGAGCTCGGGATTGCTTTGGGCCGCGTGGGCTTCGTGATGCTCTTCGTGCTGAACATGGGGGGGCTGCTCACCTGGGTGGAGCGCAAGCAGTCGGCGATCATGCAGGACCGGATCGGGGCCAACCGGGCCTCGATCTTCGGC
>JAHFDN010000001.1 GCA_023248995.1 Candidatus Rokuibacteriota bacterium | reverse complement strand
CGACAGGAAGTCCACCATCTCTCGCGCGGCGATGACCATGGCCTTGTTCAGGTCCTCGTCGTACCCGATCAGGATCCAGTGGGTTTTGGTCTCAAGGCGGGGCCACTCCAGCTTCATGTCCTTCCGGACAATCAGCTGCATCACGATCTCCCGGTACGCGCACTCAAGCGCCGTCAGGTTCAATTCGGTACCCTGCCGGCAGTGCGCATCACCCACCCAGACGAGCCCGCCCTTGAGGAAGATCGGGACGAAGAGGGTGGTCCCTTCCTGAAGCTCGTTGAGGTCCAGATTAGAGGCATTCTTCCAGGGGCGGAGTGTGGAGACCGGGGCCATGGGGTCGTCCTTGACGCCGCCCTTGCGCGGCGAAGGGTCGTTGGGATCGATCCCGACTGCCAGGATGCCCGGAAACGGCTGAAGGTCAATCACGATTCCCGGTTTGAACTCCGCCTGGCGCTTCTCCCAGTCGAGGTAGAAGTACTTCACGAACCCATCGGGGAACTCGGGGGCGAGAGCCCCGACCGTCGGGAACTCCTTGCCGGGCAGGTTGAAGTTAAACCCGAAGGCTTTGGGAACAATTTTCAGGATCCGGATCTCCATCACGTCGCCGGGCTCGGCGCCGTTGACATAGATGGGACCGGTCACGGTGTGCGGGCCGCCGCCAGGGTTCGCCTTCCGGAGAGCGACGATCTCCTCCATCGTGGTTCCCGGCTGGATCTTGTTATGCGAGTGCATCAGGGTCTCGACGGCCACAGTGTCCCCTGAGTTGACGACGAGCTTGAGAGGCTCCTTGGGGTCGAGCCAGCCCCACTGGGAAGTCTCCAGCGTGGCGGCGAGTCCGTGGTACTTCCCTCCCGCAAACGGCACAGCGCGCTGCCGCTTGGACTCGTCCATCTGCTGGGCCACCGCGAAGAAGCCCGCGGTGAGAACCAGCAGCAGGACGCCGAGACCGATCACGATCCGCGTTCGGGCTCTGAGTGTGGCCATCTGTGCCTCCTCTTTGGGGATGAGTGGTTTAGGGCGCCAGGAACGCTCGGACCACCTTGATGAACGCCTTGGGCTGATCTCCCGGAACTGTATGGCCCGCGTCGGAGATCTCGATCAGCCGGGCGTCCTTCAGAGTCTCGAGCATGCGCTTGGCGATCTCGGGTGAGAGGACGTCCGATTCGGCGCCCCGGATGATCAGAGTCGGGCGCGTGATGCGGGCCAGGTCCGGCCAGAGGTTCGGGATATCCCGCGTTCGCTCCCGCGTCTGATCGCGCAGGACCTTGTCGTACTTCCAGGTGAGCTTGCCGGTCGGCAGCTGTTTGAGGCTGTGCTTCACCCGGTGGCGGAGCAGGGCCTCCGAGTAGCGCGGGGCGCCGGCGCGGAGGAGCCGATAGGCCTGCTCCTCTGACGTGAGCTCCTCGGGGACGTTCAACACCGTCGTCCGGATCCGGGCGAGGCCATCCGGGGCGATCTCGGGGCCGATGTCCACCAGGACCAGTCGCTCGACGCGATCCGGGTGGGCGCCGGCGTAGACAATGGCGACCCGGCCGCCCATGGACAGGCCCACCAGCGCGAAGCGTCCCGGACAGAGGGCGTCGGCGAACGCCGCTAGGTCCCGGGCCATGGAGGCGATCCGGTAATCGCCGTCGGGAGCTCGGTCACTGTCGCCGTGGCCCCGTTGGTCGAGGGCGAGCACCCTGAAGCGGTCCGCCAGGGGCTCCGCGACGTGGTCCCAGCTCCGGGCATGGCCGGTGAAGCCGTGGAGCAGGACAAGGGGCGGGGCGCCGGAGTCTCCCCACTCCACATAGCGGAATCGGAGACCCCCCAGCACGATTTCGCCGTCGCGTGGCTCCATAATGTGGCTCTCCGAGAGTCGGACCGTCTTGCGCCCGTGGCTGGAGAGAAGCGAGGGGATTGTAGACTCCCGGGGCGAAACGAGTCAAGGATGTGATATAAAGTCAGCCATGGCGAGCTCGCGCCGGAAGAAGGCCGACGCCCTGATCCGACGGATGCGGGTGGTCCGCGGCTATCTCTACCCGGAGTGGGAGCTCGTCGCCCGCCGGGATCCTCAGTTCTTCGCCGCCTACGACGGGCTCTACACGGAGGCGCTCGCCTCCGGCCGCGGACTCCCGATCAAGTATCGTGAGCTGGTGGCGCTCGGCATCCTCGCATTCCGGGGGGCCGATTCCGAGGCGATCGCCAACCACATCCGGCGGGCCCTTCGGCACGGGGCCACCCGCGCCGAGGTCTTGGGGGGGCTCGAGGCGAGCATCGTTCCCGGGGGCGCCATCACCTTCCTCAACGGAATCCGGGGGCTGGCCCGGGTCGAACGCGCGAGCCGGAAGAACCGGAACGGGAGCCGGTAAGGGTGCGCTGACTCCATCAAGCTGGCGACGAACTCCATCGTCTACCGGCACATGGAGGAGGAGTTCGCGCCGTGGATCATCGGCCCCGTGATGTAGGGGAGCCACTGTCGCGAGGAGGGATCTGATGGCCGCACGGCCGGCGATGTACCGGGGGGATCGGCGCCGCAAAGAGGTGGCGCGCAAGGCCAAGCAGGATGCTAAGCGTCAGCGGCGGCTCGAGCGGAAGGAAAGCGGGGCGTCGGGGCCCGAGATCGAGGAGCTTCCGGACGCAACCCAGCAGGCCGAGGCGTCCAGCGGCTACGTGTGGTTTTCCCCGAGCAGGAACCGTACCCTGACCACTGCGACGGCGGCGCCCCCCGCCAGCGACGGGCCGGGGGATTGGATCCTGCTGAGCGAGCCCCCGAAGCCCTCGGCGTAGGGGGGACTTTCCCTAGGAGTGGCGGAGCGAACGCACCATGAGGCGGACCGGCTCCAGCTTCAGGAGGAGGAAGACCCAGCCGAAGGGAAGGAAGAGCGCAGCGAGGTAGAGCCAAACGTTACCGCTCTTCGACAGGGGTTCACGCCCGAGAACATCTTCTCGCCAGGCCTCGCGCATCACGTCCAGGAATCGCATCATGTCCGTCTCCCTCCCGGTGGAGTGGCTTTGCCTGCATGAGAGGGGTAGCAACAGCGGTGCCACGGGGAAGGAGGGCTGGGAAGGACTTACGGATCAATAGGTTTGGGTCCTACCACCTCACCCACCGGGTGGGGGTGGTGCCGGGCTGTCATGCTCCGCCGGCCCAGAGGTGCCAGCGGGGCATGCCCTCGGGGAGGGCCTCAGGACCGAATCACAGTGACGACGAGGCCGATCTCGGCCAGGATGTTGCCGACCTTCACGCACTCGGTTTCGGGGCCCACCCTCACCACCGCCTTGCCGGTGTTGTGGACCTGCGAGGCGATCTCCCAGCCTTCCGCCTCGGAGCAGGCGATGGCCTTCATAAGCTGGCGCACGACCTCCTCGAAGGTGTGACAGTCGCAGTTGTGGAGGATCGTCATCCACGGCGGGCCCACGGCCGCGTCGGTCTGATCGAGCTCCTCCAGGTCGGGCGTGGGGGCGGGCAGCTCGGGCATTGCGTTCAGCGCTCTTCCAGGTCCAGGGTGGCCTCCTCGTATTCCGGGCAGTGAGGGGCGTACGTCGGTTTGACGCGGCGGCGAATGCGCGGGCAGTGAAACTCCATGACGACCGTCCCCGCAGCCGGCCGGTCGGGAGCCGAGGTCTCCACGTCGGGTTTGGGCTCGGGGTAATAGACGCAGTCCGTGCAGAGCGGCTCTCGAAGCTCCTTCATGGATCAGTAGGGGAGCTTTCCCTCTCCCAGCGTAGCATGGTTCTTCATGGGGATGAGGACGTGGCGGCGGAAGGTCATGACGATCTCCCCCCGCTGGTTCGTCACCCGGGTCTCGACGTAGACGACCCCGCGGTCTCCCTTGGAGGAGGCCTTTTTGTCCACAATCGTGCTTTCGGAATACAGGGTGTCTCCGTGGAACGTCGGGGCGTCGTGGGTGATCTTCTCGTAGTCCAGGTTGGCGATGGCGCGCCCGGAGATGTCCGCCACCGTCATTCCGGCGCCCAAGGCGAACACGAGCGTGCCGTTGACCAGGCGCTGGCCGTGCTGCGTGTACTTCGCCGTGTAGTGCGCGTCGATGTGAAGGGGCTGCTGGTTCATCGTCAGCAGCGAGAACCAGGTGTCGTCGGCCTCGGTGATCGTGCGGCCGGGCCAGTGCCGGATCACCTCGCCGACCTTGAACTCCTCGAAGTACCGTCCGTAGGCCATCAGAGCCTCCTCGAGATGAATGAGCCGGCGCGCTCTGACCTCAAGCGACGGGCGAGTTCGAGCCGCTCGGTGTCGTTCCCGCCGAGGGCGAGCATGAGCCGGGGGGCGTCGCGGTAGTAGCGCTCGACGGGAAATTCGGTCGTGTAGCCGTAGCCGCCGTGGATGCGCATGGTCTCCAGCGTCACGTCGTAGGCCGTTTCCGAGGAGTAAATCTTCGCCATGGCGGCGAGCTCATGGTGCTGCCCGGCGTGCTCTGCGGCGCTGTAAGTGAGCAGGCGGGCCGCCGTGATGCGGGTGGCCATGTCGGCCAGCTTGAGCTGGATGGCCTGATGCTGGCAGATCGGTTTCCCGAAGGTCGAGCGCTCTCGCGAGTAGCGGAGCGCCGCCTCGAAGGCCGCTTGCGCCAGGCCGACGGCCGTGGCGGCGATCCCCAGGCGGGCGAGGCCGAGCGGGGCGGCGGCGTCGCCGACGACGAGCGCCGAGGGCACGCGCACCCCGTCGAGACGGAGCTGGCAGACGTCGAGCCCCCGCGCCCCGAGCGTCTCGAAGGGCGGGCTCAGCCGGGCCCCCCTGGCACTCCGCTCCACGAGGAAGCACAGCGCGCGCCCGCGATCGTTCCTGGCGCAGATCGCGAAGACCGCGCTGTGCGGGGCGTTGTCCACGCTCGGGACTGTTCCGTTCAACACCCACTCGCGACCCGCGCGCCGTGCGGTGACGGCCTGAGCCCAGGCGAGGGAGCCCGTCACGTCGCCCCGCGCCAGGGCCGGCAGCAGACGGCGGCGCTGGTCGGCCTTTCCGAAGCGGGCGAGCAGGTGCGCGACGGCGAGGTGAGCGCTCACGATGGCGGCTATGGTCGTCCAGCCGCGCGCCAGTTCTTCGACGATAATCGCGAAGGTCCTGAGATCGAGGCCGAGACCTCCGTACGCCGCCGGCACAATCGCGCCGAGGATGCCCAGCTCGCCCAGTCGCTCCACGATCTCCGCGGGATAGCGACCGCCACGCTCGGACTCCTGGGCCACGGGGATGACGTGCTTGTCGACGAGCTGGCGCACGGCGAGGACCATGTGCTTCCGCTCCTCGGGCTCACCGGCGCGCGAGGTGAGGGCACCGGGCTGATCGCCCCAGCGCTCGAGAAGCTGTCGAGCGATCACGAGGCGCTGGATCTCGTTGGTTCCCTCCCCGATGATCATGAGCGGCGTGTCGCGGTAGTGGCGCTCGACGGGCAGTGTCCTGCGGGTCCCGGCGTCGCCATGGATCCGCATCGCCTCGACGGCGACCTCCTGAGCGGTCTCCGACGCGTGGAGCTTGGCCATGCCGGCCTCGAGGTCCGAGCGCGACCCGCGGTCTTTCATGCCGCACGCCCAGTAGGTGAGGAGTCGAGCGGCCGTGAGCCGGGTCGCCATGTCGCTGATGGCGGCGGGCGGAGCGCCCGCTTTCCCCCGCGCGGCCCGGACGCGGCGCATCGCATCTTCAAACGCGGCCTGGGCGACGCCGACGGCCCGGGCCGCGATGTTGAGGCGGCCGGTCTCCAGGCCCGACATCACGTGCTTGAATCCCCGTCCTTCCACGCCGCCCACGAGGTTGTCGGCGGGGACGGGGAAGTCCTCGAAAACCAGTTCAGCCGTGTCCACGCCTTTATAGCCGAGCTTGGAGATGGACTTGACGACCTGGAGGCCCGGACGTCCCTTCTCGACGATGAAGCACGACATGCCGATGTGGGGAGGGTCCGCGCGCGGGTCGGTGCGAGCCAGGAGAGCGAAGGTGTTGCCCTCGCGGCCGTTGGTGACGAACATCTTGGTTCCCGTGAGGAGGTAGGTGTCGCCCTGGCGGCGGGCCACGGTCCTGATAGCCTGGACGTCCGAGCCCGCGTGGGGCTCCGTCAGGCACAGGCCTCCGCGCGCCTCGCCGCGGGCCAAGCGCGGCAGGAAGCGCCGCCGCTGCTCCTCGGTGCCGTGGTTCAGAACGATCAGCGCCGCCATCGTGTGGCTGTTGATCACCCCCGTCAGCGACATCCAGCCGCGGCCGAGCTCCTCGATGACCATGGCGTAGGTGGTGGTGTCGAGGCCGAGGCCGCCGTACGCCTGAGGGATGAGGGCGCCGAACAGCCCCAGCTCTTGCATGCGCCCGACCAGCTCGTGAGGGTATCGGTCGTCGTGGTCGAGGGTAGCGGCCACGGGCCTGACTTCCTTCTCGACGAACCGGCGGACGGCAACCACGATGCGGGGCGTATCGCTGCTGCGGAGCCTAGTCACGAAAGGGCACCTCGGAGTGCTCGGCGCTTCGGCTGGGCCAGCGTAACAAAGCAGTGCGGGCTCTGCAAGGTAAAAGGGGAGCGTCGCGTGTCCGTCAGCGCCGGCGCCGCCGCGTCGGCGTCGCGATCGTGCCGCTGACGGCAGCGCGTAGGACCTGAAGCAGGGCCAGGGCTTCCGCGCTCAGCGGCCGCTGCCGCGGATGGATCACGTCCAGGCTACGGCTCAGCGGTTCGGCGTCAACGATGTCAATGGCGGCGAGCCGCCGCCGCCGGATTTCGCTGGCGACCGCCAGGTGGGGCAGAAAGGCGAGCCCGATCCCGCGGTCCACCATCCGCTTGGCGGTTTCGATGGTTTCCACCTCGAGCACGACGTTGGGAACGAGCCCGGCGCGGCGGAAGAGGCCGTGGCTCAGCGTCCAGTCGCTGGATCCGCGATCGAAGAAGATCAGCGGTTGGTCCGCCACGGCTTCCAGGCGGACGCGGCGCGTGCGCGCCGGCCAGGCCCGAGGCCGGCCGACCAGGACGAGGGGGTCGTCGCGCAGGCTCACGGTCTCGACGGCGGGGTGGTGGAGCGACCGCGCGAGCCCGATCTCGGCCTCGCCCCGCAGCACCATTTCCAGCACCTCCTTCGAGTGGCCGGAGCGGACGGTGATCATGACGTTCGGGCGGGCGGCCTGAAACCGCTTGAGGACGTCGGGGAGGAGATAGGTACAGATGGAGAGCGCGGCGGCGATCTGGAGCGCGCTCCCGCTGGCCGGACGGAGGTTATGAACCGCCTGGCGGGCGAGGGCGACCGCCTGGAGCAGCTGTTCGGCGTGCGGGCGCAGGGCCCGCCCCGCCGCGGAGAGGGCCGGGCCGCCTCGACCTCGATCGAAGAGCGGGACACCCAGCGACTCCTCGAGCGCCTTGATCCTGGCGCTCACGGCGGGCTGGGTGACGCGCAGGGCCTGGGCGGCGCGCCGGAACCCGCCAAACGTGCCCACCGCCAGGAAAGCCTCGACCTGACCGATTTCCATGGGCCGGATTGTATCACGCCGATCAGAATTCTTTATCATGGCGATAAGAACAATAAGGTTGACCCGATCTCGGCTGGCCCGTAGATTGAGGTTCGCGCAAGAGCCCTCGTGCGCCAAAGGAGACGAAACCTTGGAAAGTATGGGGAGAAAGTTTCGGCAACTCTTGAAGGATGAGGACTACCTGTTCACGGGCGGCGTCTATACGCCGCTCGACGCGCAGATCGCCGAGCGCGCCGGGATGAAATCCATCTACATGAGCGGGTACTCGGTCGCCATGGCGAATGGGTGGCCGGACATGGGCTTGCTCACGATGACGGAGGTGGCGCGCACCGCCTCGATGATCGCGAGCGCGGTGAACATCCCGATTATTGCGGACGCGGATGACGGCTACGGCAATGCGCTGAGCACCATGCGGACGGTGCAGGAGTTCATCAAGACCGGCGTCGCGGGTCTCCACCTCGAGGATCAGCGGTTCCCCAAGCGTTGCGGGCACATCGCCGGCAAGACCATCGTGAGCCGGGAGGAAGCCCTGGGCAAGTACCGGGCTGCCGTGGACGTGCGTAACCGTCTTGACCCGGACTTCGTGCTGATCGCTCGGACGGACGCCTACGGCGCCGTGGGGGGGAGCCTCGATGAGGCGATCTGGCGGGGGCGGGCCTATGCGGACGCCGGGGTGGACCTGGTCTGGTGTGAGCTTTCCAATGCCTCCCGGGAGCCCGCGATCGCCTTTGCCAAGGCCATGAGGCAGACACATCCGAAGCTCCCGCTGGCGTTCAATTACTCGTCCTCCTTCAGGTGGAGTTCGGATCCCAATCCTTTCCTCTTCCGCGAACTCGGCGACCTCGGCTACAAGTTCATCTTCGTCACCCTCTTTGCCGCCCACGCCGCCATGTACGCCGTCTGGAACGCCATGGAGGACCTGGTGAAGAACCAGGAACAGGCGCAGTGGACGCTCGAGAAGGTCAAGGCCGGCCATCCGACGGAGAGCCACCACGTCATGGCGCGTGTCGAGCACTTCAAGGAACTGGAAAAGCGCTACGTCCCCGGGGCCGAGGACCGCTATCGGTCGTCCGACGGTTTTGGACAGGAGACGAAGCGGCACTGACGGCGGGCTGTCCCGCGCGCGTGGTACAATGCGCCGGGATGAGCCCGGGCGAGCACTCTTTCCGTCATCTGGCCCCCTCGACCATTCGGTTCTGTCCGCTCTGCCGGGGTGACCTCGTCAGGATCCCGGTCCCGCCGGACCAGAAGGAAGAGGCGGTTTGCTCGGCGTGCGGGTTTGTCTTCTACCTCAATCCGAAGCTGGTGGCGGGAACGATTCCATTCCAGGACGGGCGGATTCTCCTCGTCCGCCGAAACATCAACCCCTCGAGGGGGAAATGGACGTTCCCAGGCGGGTTCGTGGACTGGGGAGAAACCGTCACGGGCGCCGCGCTGCGGGAGACACAGGAGGAGACCGGCCTTCGTGTGGACCTCCATGGGCTGGTCGGCGTGTACTCGTATCCCGATGCTTCCGTCGTGATCGTGGTGTATCGAGCTCGCGTGGCCGGCGGCGCGCTTGGACTGAGCGATGAGGTCCAGGAGCTTGCCTGGCTCACCCCCGAGCAGATTCCCTGGGACGAGCTGGCATTCCCCTCAACTCGGGAGGCCCTGCGCGACTTTCTCTCCCTCTAGCGTTTTCCCTTTCCCATCGCGCGGGCCAGGAATTTCTCGAGGTTCTGGACCACGAAGCGCTCGTGCTTCCCCTCCGCGATCTTGTCGATCTCGTCCCACGCCTCCACTTGAAAGAGAAAGCGCCGCCCGTCGGTCTCGAGGAGCGTCGCCTTCGCCTTGACCTTCATCCCCACCGGCGTCGCAGCCAGGTGGCGCATTTCCACCATGGTCCCGACTGTCGTGGCGCCGGCCGGCAGGTGCGGCTGGATGACGGCGCCGGCCACGTCCTCCAGGAGGCCGATCAGATGGGGGGTCGAGAAGACCATGACGCCCTTGTTGCCCATCACGTCGGCGGTGTGGTCGGCCGTGACTCTGATCTCGATCTCCTTCGTGGCTCCGGGTTGGACGTCCATGCCTGGTTCTCCTCTTAGGTGCCCGGAACGCGCTCGAGCGGCTCCTCGCCGCTCATCGCCCGGGCGATGTTGCCGAGCGCGAAGCGCATCTTCGTCCTGAAGGCGTCCAGCGTTCCGGCGGCGACGTGCGGCGTGAGTACGACGTTGTCGAGCCGGGTCAGGGGATGCCCGGCGGGCAGCGGTTCCGGGGAATACACGTCCAGGGCGGCGGCCATGATGCGGCGGTCCCTGAGCGCTTCGTAGACGGCGTCCTGATCGATCACCCCGCCGCGCGAGACGTTGACCAGCACCGCGCTCGCCTTCATCTGCCCGAGCTCGGCCTTGCCGATCAGGTGCCGGGTTTCAGGGGTGAGCGGCACATGGAGCGAGACGATGTCGGCCTCGTGCAGGAGGGTTGCCTTGGTCACCAGCGCCACCCCGAACTCAGACTTTTCCCGGTCGGAGAGCGTGATGTAGGGGTCGTGGGCGATCACCCTGACGTCGAAGCCCCGCAGGCATTTGGCGACTCCGCGCCCGGTCCGGCCGAAGCCGATGAGACCGACGGTCTTGCCGTGGAGGTTCCGGGTGGAAGGGCGAAGCTCCCACATGAGCCATCTGCCAGCCACCATGGACTCGTGGGCCGCGACGAGCCGCTTGAGCGCGGCCAGGATCAGGAGCACGGTGTGTTCGCCCACAGCCTCCGCCATCCCGGCGGGGCAGAGCGCCAGGGGCACGCCGGCCTTGGCCAGCGCCTTCGCATCAATTCGCTCGTAGCCGACGCCCTGGTGCTGGACCATCCGGAGTTTGGACGCGTGCTGGATCATGTCGGCCGTGAGCGCGGCGTCGGCGATCAGGAAGGCGTCGGCCCGGGGCAGCTTCGCGTTCACCTCGGCGGGCTGCCAGGATTCCAGGAAGAGCAGATCGAGCCCCGGCGGGGTCTCCTCTCGCATGACCTCGTACAGGTCGGGGGTGGCGGGGTTCAGGTAGAGAACGGTCCAGCCCACGCGGTCTTTCATCGTCCATCCCGGGCGGGAAGTCAAGGTCTTTCCACGGGGCGGTGGGCGGCCGCTTGACGGCTCCAGGGGAAAGCCGTGTTCGAGGTTGCCGATTCATGCAGAGAAGGCTGGCGTGTCGGGGGGCATGCGGTGCCGTTTGTCCTTGACAATGACCCTGCACCCCGACTAGGTTCATTCCCGACTCCTGATGGAGTGATCGGTTCCGGAGACGTTTGTCGTCGGAACCGGAGAGTCATGTGAAAAAGAATGGCAAGACGGCCAGCCCCGCTTTCGACCGGGGCCAAGCGCCGACCATCGCCTGTTTTAACCGCGCAACGACCCCGCTCGGCGTCAATTTTGGCCGGCTCATTGGCACCCTCCAGAAATTCCTCGATCGGTGCGTCGTCCCGGTCTGGGGAACCCCGGCGAGACTCGTCCGATCGACCGGCTTCATCAAGGGCGCCTGGGCGATGGTTTTCCTCGATAGGGCGGACAGGAAAATTGCGCTGGCCCATCACGATCTGACGCCGGACGGCCTTCCTATCTCCAAGATTTTCGTCCAGAGGATCTTGCGCTTTGGCGAGTCCGTGAGTGTGGCGGCATCCCACGAGCTTGTCGAAATGCTCGTCGATCCTGCCAACAATCTCTACTCGACGGGTCGGAAGAGGAAGCTGCTCTATGCGTACGAGGTCGCCGACCCGGTCCAGGGAGAGCCAAGATTCAAACTGAACGGGATCTTCATGACCAACTTCGTGTACCCGGCCTACTTCGAAGTGTTCCATAAACGCGGTTCGACTCGATTCGATTACTTAAAGAAGGTGAGAGAACCATTCCAGGTCCTGTCTGGCGGGTACCAGACCGTGCTGAAAAACGGGAAGAAGGGGAAACTCTTCGGGCCAGGAGCGATGTCGGTGAGGTTCAAGCGGGCATATCGCCCTGGCCGCCGGGATACGTGTCGTTGGCACCACCATGGTGCGGGCTGCAACGCGCCGGGCCAGTGGGGGAAGATCCTGAAGCGCTACTGAGCTGATTGAAAGCCGGGTGGACGCCGGGGGGAACCACCGCGAGCTCATCGGCGGATCCTTCGAATGGCGGGAGAAACGGTCGGTCGGGTTTAAGGTGGCGGAAGAGATGGCGACGCGGTTACTCATCCTCGGTGCGGGGGCTGGCGCGGGCAACAATTTGATCCGGAGTTTAAGGACCGGGGATCCCTCCCTGGTCATCTACGGGTGCAACGCTGATCGGTTCGTCCTCAAGAAGTCGCCAGCGGAGCGGAATTTCCTGATTCCGACGACCCACCACGGCGACTTTCTCACTGCCTTGCGCCGGGTCATTCGGACCGAGGGAATTGATCTCCTGATCCCTAACAGCGACTCGGATGTCAGGGTGGTTTCGAGACTTCGAAATAAGATCCCCTGTCCTCTTTTTCTCCCGAAAAACGCAACGATCGAGTTATGTCAGGACAAATACAACCTGACCGCTTTTCTCCGATCCCGTGGCCTTCCCGCCCCTGTCACGTATCCGGTGACCCATTTAGACCGTCTCGAAGAGATCTTTCAACGGCTGCCTCGGCGTTCCCTGGTGTGGTGCCGGATTCGGACCGGTAGCGGCTCCATGGGAGCGGTACCGGTCAAGGGCCCGGAGCAGGCCCGCAGTTGGATCAGATGCTGGGAGGAGATGCGCGGCATTTCCGTCACGTCCTTTACTCTGTCGGAATACCTTCCAGGTCGGGATTTCGGTTGCCAGAGCCTCTGGAAGGAGGGGAAGCTCATCCTCATCAAGACCTATGAGCGCCTGTCCTATCTCGCAGCAGGTGGCCAGCCCAGCCAGGTTTCTTCGGTCGCCGCGCTCGCCAAGACTGTCTTTGAGCCGCGGGTGGTGGAGGTGTGTGCGGAGGCGGTCCGCGCCGTTGATAAGAAGGCCTCGGGCGCCTTCAGCGTTGATTTGAAGGAAAATACCGGCGGCGTCCCGTGCATCACGGAGATCAATGTCGGCCGCCTCTCGTCGGCGACGAACATCTTTGACCTCACAGGAAAACATAATATGGCGGTCACCTATGTCCGTCTGGCGCTGGGCGAACCGGTGGATATCCGTGACGAGTATGACGTCGCTGAGGACTACTACATGCTGCGGGATCTTGACACGCTCCCCGGCATTTTTCATGCCGAGGAGTTTTTCGAGGGGGTCGATGACGTGCGGAGGTAGAGGCGTGCGGGGGCGGAGCCACAGTCAATCACACGAGAGGAGGAGACGATATGGGTAACATGACACCAGCACCGGGCGAGATTCACAGGATGGTCCTTGAGCTCAGGGGTCCTAAGAAGCGCGGGGTGTATCAGCGGTACAGGGCAGATATCATGAGATGCGCGAAGCGGTACGGAGCGAGAGTCACGACGAAGGAGTACGTGTACGCGACACACCACGTCAGAAAGCTGAAGAAACAGCGGAAGGGGAAGTAATGGAAAGGGATGCCGCTGAGGCCATCCGGTGCATCGAGATCACCGGGATCTCGGATCGGCACTCTGCGGAGGCTCTTTATCTGGAGATTCGGCGCCTGGCCAGGCGCTATGGCAT
This sequence comes from Candidatus Rokuibacteriota bacterium, assembly GCA_023248995.1. Lineage (GTDB taxonomy): Bacteria > Methylomirabilota > Methylomirabilia > Rokubacteriales > CSP1-6 > JAHFDN01. The sequence continues at coordinate 288,553 of JAHFDN010000001.1, read as the reverse complement.
CGACATCAAGGATATTCGGATCGAGAAGGAGGCGACCCACTCCCCAGCGTGATCGCCCGTTAGCCCCGTTCGACCCGCTCCGACCAGGACTGCATGTCCATCTGGCGGAACATCCTGGTCGCAACGGCGAGATGCTGCTCGGCGTTCGGGTGTTGCCCTGTTCGCCGATAGAGCGTGCCGAGGCCCCAGTGGCAATGGCTCAGGAGCGGGCGCATGCCGAGCTCTTCGGCCAAGGCGATGGCCTGTCGGTAGTAGGCTTCGGCCTTCTCGACATGCGGGCGAGTGTCGCGGGAGGTGATCTCGCCGAGGAGGCGGAGCGCGTAGGCCTCGTGTCCGCGTTCCTTTCGCTCGCGGGAGAGCCGGAGGGCGTGCTCCGCTGGCGGGATCGAGTCATCCGGGCGGCCTGCCAGGAGGTAGGCCTCGCCGAGCCGGGCGAGAAAGATCGAATGCCTGTTCATCAGTTGCATGGAAACCGCTTGCTCCAGGGCTTGCTCCAGGAGAGGCACTGCTTGGGCCAGTTGCCCGGAAAGCGCATACGCAGAGCCCAAGCAGGAAGCAATGGCCGGGAACGTGAGCCGGAGGGTGAATGTCCGGCAGAGTTCAACGCCTCGTTCCAGCGCGGGGACGGCCTGTCGGAATTCGCCCTTCACGAGGAAAGCAGTGCCGATACCGAAACACGCGACGCTGAGGGTGTAGGGATCGTCTATCGTCTCGGCAATCCGGATCCCTTCTTCTGCGTAGGCAATCCCCTCAGCGAACTCTCCCAGCTCTGCAAGGCACCAGGCAAGGTTCGCACGGCAAATCACGGAGGGAAGGCCGGCTAGGCGGAAGCGTTCATAGCTGAGATTACCTTTCAAGGATTCCACGGTCCTCGTGAGGATGTCGATCGCTTGCCGGCGGTCCCCCAAGGCATCGTATGCTGGGCCCAGGTGCGTATGTGTTGCTACCTGGAGGGTGAAATCCTCCAGGTTCTCGGCGATGGTGAGGGCGCGCTGTCCGGACTCGATGGCGCCTGCTTGGTCGCCTGTATTTCGGAAGTATTGAGTCAGGTAGGAAAAGATCCACCCAAGCCGCCGCTGCTCACCGAGGGTCTCGGCGAGGGTTTGGGCCTCGCGGAGGTGGCCGAGGATCCGCCCGAATTCTCCGAGCAGATGGAGCGAATTGCGAAGATCGAACCGGAGATCGATCGCCTGCTCGACCGTGTCGCCGCGCTCCGGGAGATGCTTGAGGGCCGCCAGCGCCTGCTCGAAGTACACCACTGCTTCCCGGTGCGCCGAGCGCGAAGCCGTTTTGGCGCCCGCCTGACGGAGGAAGGCAAGGGCCTTGTCCCATACCTCGCCGCGGAACGCGTGGTGGGCAAGGCGTTCCACGTGCTCGGACAGTCGGTCTGGGTAGAGCTGTTCGACGGCTTCGACAATCCGTGCGTGGAGGGCCTGCCGGCGGTTCTCTAGAATGCTTCCGTAGGCCACCTCCTGGGTCAGCACGTGCTTGAAGGTATACTCGGTCTCGGGGGCGAGGGTCGTTTCGTAGAGCAACTCGGCGGCTTTGAGATGGATGAGGCTACGTCCGAGCGCGTCCTCGGGCAGCTGGGCTACGACTTGAAGGATGGTAAAGCGCACATCTTTGCCGATGACGGCTGCGGCCTGGAGGAGACGTTTCTCTTGAGGGGGGAGCCGGTCGATGCGGGCCAGGAGCACTTCCTGGATGGTGTCTGGCACTGGTCCGATCGGGGTGCGGCCGCCTTCCTCTCGTACGGCCCGCGCCAGCTCTTCGAGGAAGAACGGGTTACCCTCAGCCTTCGAGAGGATCAATTGGACGAGCGAGTCCGGGACCTGCACCGTTCCGAAGACGGAGTGCATGATGTCCAGGCCGTCCTGGGGCGTGAGCGGCCCAAGGGCGATCTGGGTGGCGTACGACTTTTCCATCCAGCGTGGCCGATACCCCGGACGGTAGGTCGAGACGAGCAGGATCCGCGCGCCGGCAATAACCTCGACGAGGGAGACGAAGTATTCCTCGGAAATCTCATCCACCCAGTGGAGGTCCGCCACGACGAGGACGAGCGGATCGTGCTGACTCCATCGGAGCATCAGCTGTCGGAGGGCCTCAAGCATCCGAACCTTCACCACTTCGGGACTGAGCGTCGCCACCGACTCTGTTCCCTCTTTGATTCCTAAGAGGTGAAGGAGGTACGGCGATCCCTCCTCGGGATTCATCCCGAGATCCGCGAGTCCACCGCGCACCTTGTCGCCGATGGTTTCGGGGCTGTCCGTGTCGGTGATCCCCCAGCCCATGCGAAGGATGTCGAGCAGCGGAAGGTGAGGGATCGTCCTTCCGTATGAGACGCAGGAACCTTCGAGATACGTGACCCCCTTCCCGATGAGGCGCTGCCGGAACTCGTGGAGGAGTCGGGACTTGCCGATCCCGGCCTCGCCGACGACGCCAACCACCTGGCCCTGTCCTCTCGTCGCGAGAGCGAGTCTGCTCTCGACGAGTTCCAGCTCGTGCTGCCGTCCGACGAACCTCGTCATCCGGCCACCGGGTCCGAGACCTGTGCGTTCGAGCCCGGTGAGGCGGTACATTTGCCCGGCCGGTACTTGCGGCACACCTACCGGCACCAGGTCGAGGTGTCGCTCGAGGAGCAGCGCCGCGGCTCCACTGACCACCAGCGCGTCGGGTTCGGCCCTCGCCATCAGTGCCTCCAGGAACGTCCACGCCTGGCGCTTCGCCTCCAGATCGATCCTGGCGGTTTCGTCGCCAAACCCCACCAAGAAATCCCCCGCATGAATGGCGACTTTGGTTTCGACCTTCTGGCCATGGCCGCTCAGAGCATGCTCCACGGCTTTCTGGATCGCCACGGCCGTGAGCGCCGCGCGCTTCGGGGCGTCCTCGATCGGCTCGAGCCCGAACACCGCCACGATCCCCGTGGGACTCAGTTCCTCCACGCGCCCGCCGAAGGTCTTCACCTTCTCGATGATCAGCTCGAGCTGCCTGCTCGGATCCAGGGACGGCCTTTCACCGGGCGGAGGCACGAGATCGGCCCGCAGGACGGTCAAACGTCGCCGCTCCCAGCGGACCGAGATAGGCGCAGGAGCCTTTTCCGAGATCGCCGCCGGGGCGTCGGCTTTCGATCCCGGCGGCGGCGGCGCCCTGCGCCGGGGCGCCGCCGCTGGGGCGCCCGGACGGAGCCCGTATTTCTCGACTCGGTAGCGGAGCGTATTGCGTGAAAGACCGAGCCGCGCCGCCGCGCGCGAGATGTTCCAATTGCTCTGGGTGAGCGCCTGGAGGAGATGAGTCTGCTCGACGTTCCCGACCAGGTCCTCGAGGGGGATTGCTCCCCCGCGAGGGGGCACCCCTCGCGGTTCGGCAGGACGGACTTCGGGCAGCCCAAGGATCTCCGGGGTCACCACCTGGGCCTCCGACAGGAGGGCCACGCGCTCCATGACGTTCGAGAGTTCCCGGATGTTACCGGGCCACGCGTAAGCCTCGAGCGTCGCGCGGGCCCGCGCGTCCAAACGCTTGGGGGGCAGCCGGTAGTCGGCCGAGGCTCGGGCTAAGAAGTGCTCGGCCAGTAGGGGGATGTCGGCCCCGCGCTCGCGGAGGGGGGGCAGCGAGAGCGTCAGGACCGCGAGCCGGTGGTAGAGGTCCTCGCGGAAGCGCCGCCCCCGGGCGGCGACGGCCAGATCCTCGCTGGTGGCGGCGACAATCCAGACGTCCACCGGTTCGCTCCGCGTGCTCCCGAGGCGCCGCACCGCCTGCTCCTCGATGACCTTGAGGAGCTTGGCTTGAAGGGCTTCGGGGAGGAGACCGATCTCGTCCAGGAAGATCGTGCCGCGGTGAGCGGCCTGGAAGAGCCCCACTTTGGCCTGCCGGGCGTCGGTGAAGGCCCCCCGCTCGAAGCCGAACATCTCTGCCTCAAGCAGGGTCTCAGGGATGGCCGCACAGTTGACGTCCACGAAAGGGCCGTTCCGGCGGGGGCCGCTCTGGTGAATGGCTCGGGCCAGGAGTCCCTTCCCCGTCCCGGTCTCACCTAGGATGAGGATAGGCGGCAGGCGCCGGGCATCCGTCTGCCGCTGGACCAGGTGCTCAACTTTCTGTCGGACGGCTTCCAGCGCGGGGCTTTTCCCGAGCAACTCGGCCAGCGGGTTCATTCTGCGAGGTATCCTACTTCTTTCCGGGTCAATGCGTCTGGCCAATCTTCCACCACCACCACCGAGATCCTGGCGCCAGGGGGGACTTAACTCTCTGGTATTTCAAACATCTCTGCCTGGCATGGTGGTTGCCCTTACAAAAGGTATGGCAACTGGGCGGCGCTCATGAGGGGTCTCGAAGAGGACAGAGGGATCATGAGCCGAGTCCTGTCCATTAGCCTCGCGGCCCTACTGCTGGCCGCCGTTGGCGTAGTGGCGTTGGAGACGTGGGTCGGGACCCGATCCCAGTTCGCTCAGGAGAAAGGCCTGGCCGAAGACGAGGCGCCTGCCGAGATCTGGAGGTCGTCTCGGTAACCGCGCGGCGCGATCCGGATCGCGCCCCCCGCCCCGCCCGCCGTCTTAGCCGAGCGCGCTCACCACGGGGGGAATCGTGTCCGACCAGGGCTGGGCGGCCTCGAAGGCGGCCGCCGCCCGCAGGACAGCGGCTTCCTGACGCCGCCGTCCGACGATCTGAAGCCCTACCGGGAGGCCGCTTCTCGTGAAACCACAGGGGACCGAGATCACCGGCAGTCCTGTGACCGTGATTCCGTAGGTGAGAAAGAACCACTGGGTGTAGTTTTCGAGAGGCTTGCCGTTGATCTCCGTGGGGTATGGCTGTTCGACGGGGAAGGGCGGGACGGCCACGGTGGGCAGAAGCAGGAGGTCATAGGCCTCCAGGAAGACCCGCACCCTGTGCCAGAGGGTTGTGCGGAGCTTGTCGCCGCGGGCGATCTCCTCGGGGGTGAGCCGCAGGCCCTGCTCGATGTTCCAGACCAGTCCCTTTTGCATCTGGTCCTTCCACCGGGCGAGTTTGTCGGCGTGGAGCGCGACCATACAAAGGCCGCGGCTCGCCAGCACGATCTCGTTGACCTCGCTGAAGTCGCAGCAGGCGGCCTTCACCGTCGCCCCGAGACGTCGGAAGACTTTGGTCGCGCCCTCGGCCACGGTCGCGACCTCCTCGTCCACGGGGATGAGCCCGTTCAGATCCGGGGTCCACGCCACGCGCCATCCCCTGACCGACGGCGCCTTGACCGCCTTCAGGAACTCGCGCGTGTCCACCGCGTAGGAGAGGGGGGCGCGGTCATCCGGCCCGGCGACCGCCGAGAGCATCAGCGCCGCGTCGGCGACCGTTCGCGCCATGGGCCCCGTCACCGAGAACGAGTCCCAGGCGAGTTCCCTCGGGTAAACAGGGACGAGCCCGGGCGTGGTGCGAAAGCCGACGACCCCGCAGAAGGCGGCCGGGGTCCTGAGGGAGCCGCCGAGGTCTGAGCCCTGAGCGAGGGGGCCCATGCCCGTCGCCAGGGCCACGGCCGCCCCACCGCTGGATCCGCCACAGGTCAGAGCGGGATTCCACGGGTTCCGCGTGGGGCCGAACACGGCGTTGAAAGTGTTGCCGCCGGCCCCGAACTCCGGCGTGTTGGTCTTCCCGAGGACGATGGCGCCGGCGGCCTTGAGGCGCTCGACGACCAGCGCGTCCTTGTCGGGAACGTGGTGCTCGTAGATCTTGGAGCCCCACGTGGTGCGGATCCCCTTGGTCGGGGTCAGATCTTTGATCGAAACGGGGACACCGTGAAGCGGAGGGAGCGCGGCCCGCTTTCGGCAGGCGGCCGTGGCGGCTCGGGCGGCCTGGAGCGCCGCGTCGCGGGCCACGGTCACGTAGGCGTTGAGCCGGGGGTTCACGGCGTCGAGCCGCGCCAGCACCGCCTCCATCACCTCGAGGGGCGAGACCTTCCGGGCGCGGTACAGGCGAACGAGATCCGCGGCGGATAAGAAGCAGAGATCCTGGGTTTTCATGCTCCGAGCGCCTTCTGGATCGCCTCGCCCACGTCGCGCGTGGTGGCGCTCCCGCCGATGTCGCGCGTCTTCACGATCCCCTTGGCCAGGACCAGGCCGACCGCGCGCTCGATCCTGTCGGCCGCCTCGACCGCTGCGGGATCGCCTCGCCGGTCGCCGAGCCACCGGAGCATCATGGCTGCCGACAGGATCATGGCGAGGGGATTGGCGAGCCCCTTGCCCGCGATGTCGGGCGCCGTGCCGTGAGAGGGTTGAAAGAGCGCCCACCGGTCGCCGATGTCTCCCGAGGGGGCCACGCCGAGCCCGCCCACGGTGGCGGCCCCCAGGTCCGAGAGGATGTCGCCCAACAAGTTCTCCAGCACGATCACGTCGTAGTGCCAAGGAGCTTGCACGAGGTACATGCTCATCGCGTCCACGTAGGCGCACTCGGCCTCGATCCCGGGATACTCTCGGGCGACCTCCTGGAAAACCTGGCGGAAGAGCGCGAAGCTCCGGAACATGTTGGCCTTGTCCACGCACGTCACGCGCCGGATCCCGTCGGCCGGCGCGCCAGGCCGTCGCCGGCACCATTCGAAGGCCCGGCGCGCGACGCGTTCGGTACCGGCCCGCGTGATGACGAGGCTGTCGAGCGCCAGGGAACTTCCGACCCTGGCGCCGCCGCCGCGGGAAGCGAAAAGCCCCTCGGTGTTCTCCCGGAACATCACGTAATCGATCGTCCGGCCCGCCGGCACGGCCAGAGGGCTCGGGAGGCCGGCATACAGACGGATCGGACGGACGCCCGCGTACAGGTCCAGGACGAAGCGGAGCGTGATCTGCGGGGCGATCTCCGTGCCGTCCGGGTAGCGGACGTTGGGAAGCCCCGTGGCGCCGAAGAGGATCGCGTCGGCCCCCTGGCAGAGGGCGAGTGTCTCCTTCGGGAGGTCTTCTCCCGTTCGCTCCCAGAGGGTCGCACCCGCCTCGGCTTCTTCCCAGGAGAGCGAGAGCCCGGCCCCGGTCACGGCCCGGAGCACCTTGAGGGCCTCGGCCATGACCTCGGGTCCGATGCCGTCCCCGCCGATCACGGCGATCTGATACGCGCTCATCGCTTGACCGCGGCGAGCATCCGCCCCGCGAACGGGGCTCCCGTATCAGAGGCTCCGGTGAGGTCGTCGGCGACAATCGTGAGGGCCATGAGGCCTCGGGCTCAGGGCCCCATGATATGCCGGGAACTGCCCGCGGGGAACAGATATTCGCGTCGCGTGGTTCGGTTCACTTCTCGCGTTTCCCGGTCGCGGGCTCGCCCTCGCCGGGCGCCTGGTGCCTGACCACACGCTGACGTATACTGGGGCCGTGCGAGCCTTCCAGAGCCTCGTCACTTTCGCTCTTCTCGGTCAGAAGCTGCGGCTCGCCGACTACCAGGGCAAGGTGGTGCTCTTGAACTTCTGGGCGACGTGGTGCCCGCCGTGCCGGGAGGAGATGCCCGCCATGGAGCGCCTCTACCAGCGCTACAAGGACAGGGGGGTCGTCGTCCTGGCGGTGTCGGTTGACGCCGAAGGGGGACCCGTCGTGAGCAAGACGGGCGGCGTCGTGGCGATGGTGTTCGGGCCTCGCGAGTGGGATAGCAAGGGTGCCAACGCCCTGATCGAATCGCTGCTGAAATAGGAAGAGGCGCGGGTCCGTGGGCGTCGGCGAATCGCTGGGTGTGGCCGTGGCGTTCGGAGCGGGCCTCTTCTCCTTCCTCTCGCCCTGCGTGCTTCCCCTCTTCCCTTCCTATCTCTCGTTCATCACCGGGATGTCCGTGGAGCAGCTCGCGACCGGCTCGAGCGAGGGGTCGCGGCGTCGTGTCGTGCTTCACTCCCTGACGTTCATCGCCGGCTTTTCGCTCGTATTCGTCGCGTTGGGCGCTTCCTTCAGCGCCGCGGGCCAGTTCCTCCTGGACTACCGGGAGTGGATCCGGATCGGCGGCGGCGTGCTGATCATCGTTTTCGGCCTGTACATCGCCGGTCTCCTTCCCGTGGCCATCTTCGGCCGTACCCGGCAGCTCGAGATCAAGACCAAGCCGGCGGGCTACATCGGGACCTTCGGGGTGGGCGTGACCTTCGCGATCGGGTGGACGCCGTGCGTGGGCCCCATCCTCGGCTCGATCCTTTCCCTGGCCGGAACCAGCGAGACCGTGGGGAGGGGCGTGGGGCTGCTGCTGGCCTACTCGACGGGGCTGGCAGTGCCGTTTTTCCTTTCGTCCCTGGCGCTGGGCGGGTTCCTGAAATTCTTCAAGCGGTACCAGGCGGCGATGCCCGTGGTCGAGCGTGTGGCGGGCGTGTTCCTGGTCGCCGTCGGGTTGCTCGTCGTCACCAACTACTTCGTCATCCTCAACTCGTACGCCATTAGCCTGACCCCCGAGTGGCTGCTCAAGCGCCTCTAGCGGCCAGGCGGATTCGCGTCCGCGTTCCTGCCACCTCGGCAAACCTGGGACCGGGGTTCGACGCTCTCGGCCTGGCACTGGCCCTCCACAACGAGGTGACTCTCGAGGAGGCCCCGGGGGTGTCCGTTTCCATCGAGGGGGAGGGGGCGAGCCATCTCGACCGCGGCGAGGGGAATCTGGTGGTTCGGGGGGCCCGGTCGGTCTATGAGGAGGCCGGGCGTCCGTTCCGGGGCGTCACGATCGCGTGCCTGAACCGCATCCCGACGGGCCGAGGGCTCGGCTCGAGCGCGGCCGCGTGGCTCGGCGGGATCGTGGGGGCCAACGCCCTTCTGGGCAGCCCGCTCGACCGAGACGCGGTTCTCTGGCTGGCGGCGCGGAAGGAGGGACACCCGGACAACGTGGCGGCCGCTCTCCTGGGTGGGCTCACGGTGGCGTGCTGGTGCGAGGGGCGGGTCGTGGCGGCGACGCTGGCCGTCCCCCCGGCAATCCAGTGGGTGGTTTTGATCCCGGAGGTAGAGGGTTCGACGGCGGAAGCCCGGGCGGTTCTGCCCCCGACGGTGTCGCGCGCTGACGCGGTCTTCAACCTGCAGCGCCTCGGACTGCTTCTCGCTGCCCTCCCGGCTGGCCGGCCGGAGCTTCTGGCCGTCGCGATGGAGGACCGGCTGCACCAACCTTATCGCGGCCGTCTTTTCCCGTGGATGGAGCGCGTCGCGGCCGCCGCCCGCTCCGCAGGCGCGGCAGGCTCTGCACTGAGCGGTGCCGGCCCGTCCCTCTTGGCGGCGGTGGCGACGGGTGGGGACGTGGTGGCGCGAGCGATGGAGTCCGCTCTTGCGGAGTCGGGCATCCGCGGCCGCGCCGTCGTGCTCGCGGTGGATTCCGTCGGGACCGTCTGGGAAGCGGCTTAGACAAGGCTCTTGACGTGGCCTTCGCGCCTCTGCTAAGGTTCGGGAAAACTCCTTCCTTTTGGCACGACGAGGCGAATTCACTCTCCGCATTCGCGCTCATGACGTCCAGCATACCCTTTGTCCTCTCGGCAGTCCGTGCCTGACCGTTGTCGTCCCTCGCGCGTCCTGCCGCGGGCGCCCTCGCGGCCCTGCCCGTATCGAGTCACGCCGAATTGTCCCCTGTCCACGGCCAACCCTTTGAGGGAGGTGGGACCACAAACGCGTCGTCGGTCGGGTCCTGGCAAGAACCGTTGATCGTTGAGGGAGAGAATGCAGATGGACTTGCAGGATAAGGTGTTGACGTGTCGGGAGTGCGGCAAGGAGTTCCTCTTTTCGGCTGGTGAACAGGCGTTTTACGCGGAAAAGGGGTTCCAGCATCAGCCGTCGCGCTGCAAGGACTGCCGCGGGACGCGGCGGGCGGGCGGGCAGGGGGATGGTGGCTTCTCGGGGGAGCGCCAACTCTTCCCGGCGGTGTGTTCGGCTTGCGGCAAGGACACCCAGGTCCCGTTCAAACCCACTCCCGGCAAGCCCGTCTACTGCCGCGACTGCTATGCCAAGCGCCGTGGCGCAGCCGGCCAGCGCAGCCCGGCGGTTCTGGAGCCGTAGCTTCGGCAGCGCCCGGCTTTCTCGCTGGCGGATCTTCCGGCCGGCGTCTCTAGGCTCCGATCGGGCCGCTCGAGCCCACCGCGGTCGTCACGGGGGCGCGTCTGACTTGACTCGTGCGGAGGCGGAGCGTTACCATTGGGCCAGGTTAAGATGAATCAGAAACGCGGTGGTTCGTGATCAAAAGCGACCGGTGGATCAAACGGATGGCCCTCGACAAGGCGATGATCGCACCGTTCGAGGAACGCCAGGTCCGGAAGGGTGTGATCTCCTATGGGCTGTCCTCGTACGGGTACGACATACGGATCTCCGATGAATTCAAGATCTTCACGAACATCAACACCACGATCGTGGATCCGAAGGAGTTCGATCCGCGCTCTTTCGTGGACTTCAAGGGTGACGTGTGCGTCATTCCGCCGAACTCGTTTGCCCTCGGGCGATCGGTGGAATACTTCAAGATTCCGCGCAACGTCATGACCATCTGCCTCGGGAAGTCCACGTACGCGCGCTGCGGGATCATCACCAACGTGACGCCCTTCGAGCCCGAGTGGGAAGGGTTCGTGACGCTGGAGATTTCGAACACGACGCCGCTTCCCGCGAAGATCTACGCCCGGGAAGGCATTGCCCAGGTGCTCTTCTTCGAGTCCGACGAAACCTGCGCGGTCTCGTACGCGGACCGTCAGGGGAAGTACCAGGCCCAGCAGGGGATCGTGCTGCCCACGGTCTAGCCCTGGAGCGCCCCTCCGGGGGCCAGGAGGCAAGCAGTCCATGGCGGAGCAGAAACGGAAGGTTGAACGGCCCAAAGGTCCTTCCGAGGGCGAGGGCGGCGGTGCGAATCCGGAGGTGGCCAAGAAGGGGAAGAAGATCAAGGAGGACCTGGACAAGCTCCTTGACGAGATTGACGACATCCTTGAGGAGAACGCTGAAGAGTTCGTGAAGAGTTACGTCCAGCGGGGCGGGCAGTAGACCCGTGCCCATCTACGAGTATCGCTGCCCGGCCTGTGGGCACGAGTTCCAGAAGCTGGTGTACGGGCAGCGTCAGGTGGCCTGCCCGTCCTGTCAGAATCCCGAAGTGCATCGGACCCCCTCGCTGTTCGGCGTCAGGGGCACCTCGGCCTCTTTCGCGCCCGAGCGGAGCGGCGGGTCGTGCTGCAGCGCCGGGGGGTGTCGATGTCACTGACAGGGCTTCGCCTGCACGCCGATAGGGCAAAAGGGGCGAAGTGGCCCCTTTTTTCTTTCGGGGATCCCGCGGCATAGGGAGGCCGACGCATGGGCCGGAACTACTCCAAGGAGGACTTGGCCCAGCTGCACCTCGGGAAGGGGAACGAGCTGCACGGGGACGGCTCGCTCATCGTCCTGAAGGCGCTGCTCGAAAGCGGGGTCGCCTACCTTGGCGGCTACCCGGGCGCTCCGACCTCGAGCCTCTACGACGCCATCGCCGACGCCTACCATGACGTGCTCGAGCCGATGGGGGTGTACTTCGAGGGGTCGGGCAACGAGGCCGCCGCCGCTGCTCTCCTTTCGCTTTCCGTTCACTATCCGGTGCGCGGAGCCGTGAACTGGAAAGTGGTCGGCTCCAACGTGGCCGCGGACGCCCTGGCCCACGTGTCCGCGGCGGGGGTCTACGGGGGCGCGCTCATCCTCGTGGGGGAGGATTACGGGTGCAACTCCACCACCGTGGCGGAGAAGACGCTGCCCTACGCGCAGAAGTCGGCCTGCGCGGTGGTGGATCCGAAGGGGGACCCGGAGACGATGGTCCGGATGGTCCGGGAGGGTTTTCGCCTCTCCGAGGTCTCTCACATGCCGGTCTTCTACCTCTTCCGGACCCGCACGGGTAACCTCAAGGGCTCGGTCACGTGCGACGACAACCAGGAGCCGCCGATCAGCATGAAGAACCGGATCACAAAGCCGGAGGTCCAGCTGGATCGGACGACGCTGCCGCCGTATGTGTTCGATCACGAGCGGGAGAAGTTCACGGAGCGGATCCCGGCCGCCCGGGACTACATCGTGAAGAAGAGCCTGAACGAGTGGATGCCGGGAGACGGGCGCGGCATCGGGATCATCGCGCACGGCATGCTCTATAACACCGTGGCTCGGGCCCTGCACTCGTTGGGGGAGGCGGACCTGTCGGGCAGGACCTGGATCGACATCCTCTGCCTGAACGTCATCTACCCCCTGGTCCCCCGGGAAGTCGTGGACTTCCTCCGGGACAAGCGGGACGTGCTGATCGTCGAGGAGGGGATGCCCAACCTCCTCGAGCAGGAGATCCGGGCCATCGCTCAGGAGCACAGGCTGTCCGTCAGGCTCTACGGCAAGGACCTGCTGCCGATGCCCGGCGAGTACACGCCGTCGGTGCTGATCCGGGGCATCGGCGAGTTTCTGACCCGCACGGTGTATGCCACGAACGGGCAGAAGTCCCGCATCGAGGGGCGTGTCGAGGGGCTGGCCCGTCATCTCGACCAGGCTCGGCGGGCGTTCGCGCTTCCCGTGAGCGTGCGGAACCCGATCTTCTGCACGGGATGCCCCGAGCGCCCGGTGTTTTCCGCGCTCAAAATCATGGAGAAGGCGTACGACCGGCCCCACTACGCCCAGGACACGGGCTGCTACGCCATGGGCACCATGCCGCCCTTCGACTCCATCACCGCCTCCTACACGGGCATGGGGACGGGGCTGGCCGCCGCCGGGGCGCTTTCCAAGCTCTCCGAGAAACCCGTCGTATCGTTCATGGGGGACGGCACCTTCTGGCACTCCGGCCTCACGACCTCGATCGCCAACGCCGTCTACAACAAGCAGGAGAGCGTGCTGGTGATCTTTCAGAACTTCTGGACCTCCATGACCGGGCAGCAGGAGAACCCCGCGACCGGCCACAACATCCGGGGCGAGCCCAACGCCGACATGTCTATTCTGGGCGTCCTCAAGGGGATGGGGGTCAAGTGGATCCGGCAAACGAACCCCTACAATCTCAAGGACTCGATGAAGGCGTTTCGGGAGGCGATGGGGGCCAAAGGCAAGGGGCTCCGCGTGATCGTGTCCCGCGCTGAGTGCATGCTCGAGAAGCAACGGACACTCCGGCCCGAGAAGAAGGCCGCCCTGGCCGCCGGCGCCACCGTCGAGGACGTCAAACTCGGAGTGGACGACGAGGTGTGCACCGGCGACCATTCGTGCATGCGGTACAACGGCTGTCCGTCCCTCACGGTCAAGCCGGGGCCGAACCCCCTGCGGGACGATCCCATCGCCACGATCGTCAACTCCTGCGTCGGATGCGGTCTCTGCGGCGAGGTGGCGCACGCCGCCGTGCTCTGCCCGTCGTTCTACGAGGCGAGGGTCGTCTCGAACCCGACCGCCTGGCAGCGCGCCCGCTTCAAGATGAGCCGCGCCCTCATCGGGGGGGTGCTCGGAGTCCGGGTCTAACCGGCCGACGGGAAGGATCTCGATGGCCGACGACCTCCAGCTCAGGTCAATCTTTCTTTCGGCCGTGGGCGGCCAGGGCGGCAACCTGCTGGCCGAATGGATCTTCCAAGCCGCCACCTTCGACGGGCACCGCGCCCAGGCGGTGAGTTTGCCCGGTCTCTCCCAGCGCGGCGGCGCCACGAGCTTCTACCTCGAAGTGGCCGCGGGAACCGATCGTGAGCGGCTCTCCAAGATGGTGTTCTCGCAGCATCCCGTCCCGGGCGAGGTGGACTTGATCATCGCCCAGGAGTTCCTGGAGCTGGCGCGCCTGCTCCAGGAGGGCTACAGCTCTCCACACAGCAAGATCGTGGCCTCCACCCACCGGGTGTACACCGTCGGGGAGAAGACCCCCGCGTGGGATGGGCCGGTCCCCCCGGAGACGCTCGTCGCTGCCGCTCGGGCTCTGTCCGGGGAGTTCGTGGGCTTCAACGCCGTCGAACTGGCGCAGAAGAATGGCCTCGACGAGTTGGCGGTCAACGCCGTTTTACTCGGTGCCGTCTGCGCCTCCAACGCGCTTCCCATCTCGGAGGTGGCGTACGAAAAGGCGATCGTCCGCGTGGGCATCGCGGCGGAAATGAACCAGAGAGCCTTCGAGCTCGGCCGGCGCTTCGTGGAAAGCGGCGGGCATCGGTCGGTGGAGTCCTCCCCGGTCGAGCCGTGGGAGGACTTCGTGGTCGCTCGCGCCGGGAAGCTCGCCGGCGGTCTCCGGCCCGGGTTCCGCGAGCTGGTCACGCCGCTCCCGGGCCGGTATGGTCAGTCCCTGGCGAGGCTCTTGGGCGAGGCACTCTGGCGGCTTCTCGACTACCAGGACATGACCCACGGGCGCGAGTTCCTCGAGACAGTCCAGGAGGTCCATGACCTCGACCGGTCCCTGAGACCCGAAGGTCCTCCCCAGCTCACGGAGATCTTCGCCAAGGGGCTCGGCACATGGATGGCCTACGAGGACGGCATACGCGTGGCCCAACTGAAAACGCGGTCCGAACGGTTCGATTCGATTCGCTCGCGACTGGGGGTGCGATCGGATCAGGTCTACGAGGTGCGCGAGTTCTTGAAACCGGACGCCGAAGAGATCTACGCGATCCTCCCGACCTGGCTGGTGGACCCCCTGCTGGCTCTCGGACCGGTGAGGCGGTTCCTCGAGCGCCGCCACTTTCCCCAGCATCCCAGGACCACGAGCCTCAGGGGGATGCTCCGCCTTCGGATGCTCCTCCTGCTCAAACCGTTTCGTCGCTCCTCGTGGCGCTATCGCAAGGAGCGCGCGCTCATGCGCCAGTACGTCCTCCGCGTGAAGGACGCCGCGGCGGTGGATTACCGGGTGGCGTGCCTGATGGCCCGGACCGGGCAGATGGTGAAGGGGTACGGGGACACGCGGCGGAAGACGGTCCGCGCGGTTGACCGGTACGTGGCGGAGATCCTCGCGCCGCTGATCGCGTTCGACCAGGGCTACCCGGAGGGCCGATACGCCCTCACGCTCAAGGTCGGCAGTCATTGCCGGCGGCTCATCGGCAAGGACGACCAGGGCATTGACGAAGCCGTCGTCCTTGCGCGCCAGCTCATCGAGCGGGCCAGGAGTGTCTCCTATCAGGAGCTCCTCGCGCAGGCCGAGACCCTCAGGGGGTAGGGGGTAGTGGGTGACCTCCGTGGAGCTGGCCGGCTACGACTACCGCCTCTTCCCGACGGCTCGTCCGGCTGGCACTCGGTCACGATGCGCGTGACCTGAGCGGTTCCCCGTGGACATCAGGCAGCTCGAGATCTTCGTGAAGGTGGCGGCCCTCGGTTCCTTCTCCAGGGCCGCCGAGGCGCTGTTTCTCACCCAGCCGACGGTGTCCGAGCACATCCGGACCCTGGAGGAGGAGCTCGGGGTGCGCCTGCTCGACCGCCTCGGCCGCGGCGCGGCCCCGACCAAGGCGGGACAGCTGCTGCTCGGCTACGCGCAGCGGATCCTCGAGCTCCATCGAGGGGCGCGGCAGGCCCTCGACCAGTTCCAGGGGAGGATGAGCGGGGAACTGGTCGTCGGCGGCAGCACGATCCCGGGCGAGTACGTGCTGCCGGCGCTCATCGGGCGCTTCAAGGAGAAGTATCCGGACGTCGCCATCTCGCTCCTCATCGGGGACACCCAGCGGGTGCTGGACTGGGTCCTGGAGGGGCGGGTGGAAGCCGGCGTCGTCGGCGCGCAGATCGCCCATCGGGTGCTCGAATACCGGGAGCTGATGCCGGACGAGCTCGTGGTCGTGGTCCCCGCCGGTCACCCTTGGCGGGGGAAGAAAACCGCCTCGCTGGAGGAGGTCCGGCAGGAGCCGCTCATCGTGCGAGAGCGCGGGTCGGGCTCTCGCCACGCGCTGGAGCGGGCTCTCGCCGAGGTGGGGCTCGATCTGGGGGCCTTTCGCGTGGTCGGGGAAATGGGATCCACCCAGGCGATCAAGCAGGGGGTGAAGGCCGGGGTCGGGATTTCGCTGATCTCCAAGCGGGCCGTGGCGGAGGAGTGCGAGCACGGGATTCTCTCCTGCGTGAAGGTCAAGGACCTTCGCTTCCGCCGGGCCTTCTACCTGGTCCTCAACACCACACGCACGCGTTCTCCCCTGGCGGAGGCTTTTGTCGCCTTCCTCCTGGCCGAGTCTCCGTAGGCGGCAGCGCCCTGAATCCCGTCGGGTGGCCGTTTCGTCCAAAGGGAGAGTGACTCCAAGGGGGTGATCGCCGTGACCGACGCGAAGCTGACCGCTCCGGCCTCCGGCAAGCAGATTCGGCTGACTAGCTACGCCGCCTGCGCCGGGTGAGCCTCGAAGATGGGGCCGGGTGAGCTCCACGGAGTGCTGGAGAAGCTCAAGGTTCATGCGCACCCCGACCTTCTCGTGGGTCTGGCGAAGAGCGACGACGCCGCCGTCTATCGGATCAACGACGCCCTCGCCATCGTGGGGACGGTGGATTTTTTCCCGCCCATCGTGGACGACCCGTATACCTACGGCGCGATCGCGGCCGCCAACTCCATGTCGGACGTCTACGCCATGGGCGGCCAGGTGCTGTTCGCCCTCAACGTGGCGGGTTTTCCCCGGGACTTTCCGAGAGAGGTGATCGCCGAGATCTTTCGAGGCGGTGCCGAGAAGGTGGCGGAAGCGGGTGGGGTCATCGCCGGGGGGCACACGGTGGTGGATGCCGAGCCGAAATACGGTCTCTGTGTCACCGGGCGCGTTCACCCGGGGGAAATCTTGATCAAAGGTGGCCTCCGCGCCGGGGACCGGCTTTTTTTGTCCAAGCCGCTGGGGACGGGCGTGATCGCCACGGCGGCCAAGGAGGATGCCTGCACACCCGACGTGCTCGAGGGGGCCGTCCGGAGCATGCTGAGGCTGAACCGGGTTGCTGCAGAGGTTCTCCAGGAGCTTGAGGTTCGGGGGGCCACGGACATCACCGGCTTCGGCCTCCTGGGCCACACCAGGGAGATGGTGGAAGCGTCCGGGGTCGGGGTTCGTATCGAGGCTTCGAGGCTCCCCCTGCTCGAGGGCGCACTCCCCCTCGCGGAAAAAGGGCACCTGAGCGGCGGCATGAAGCGAAACCGCCGCCACCTCGAGTCGACGCTGGGGGAGAAGGGGCGGCTCAGTATGGGCGCGTCGCTGTCAGAGCCTCTGACGAGCCTGCTCTTCGAGTCTGAGACCTCGGGCGGCCTCCTGTTTGCCGTCCCCTCCGATCGCGCCGGCACGGTCGTCGAACGCTTCAAGAGGCGCGGCGAGCCGTGCTGGGAGATCGGCGAGGTCACCCCCGAGGCGACCATCCGCGTCGTCTGAGTCAGCCAGCCCACCCACTACCCTCGTTCCCTCGAGTGGGCGCCGACGTCAGGCGCCGATCTCGCGCGACGTGATCTGGTAGCGGAAGGTGGTGGGCTCGAGGCTATCGCGCCGGCCCTCTAGCGTCTCGGCCTGCGGGTACATGAGGAAGGGCACCGGGCCGCCAGCGGCGTTCGGTAGCTTGACGTCGTGCCCGTAATTGTAGATCAGATAATTCATCTCCCATGCGCCGAAAAATTTCGCGCGAGCCCGCTTGACGATCGCATCGGCGAGCGTCAACCCCGGCTTCTCCTCGAGCACCACCTTGCGCACATCGGCAGGATCAACGGGGATCCAACCGAGGCCCGCCAGGTAGAACTCGGCCCGGCAGTGCTGGGCTTTGCTGATGTCCCCGCTCTTGCCGAGGCTCTTGAACTCGGCTGAATCCGCGACGCGGATGCCGTACACGTCGCGGGCCGGGATGCCGGCGGCCCGAGCGAGCCCGACGAAGAGCGCATTCAGGTCCGCGCACTTGCCACCGAAGTAGCGGGTTTCCAGCATGGTCTTGATATCGCCCAGGCCGCAACCGCGCACCTTGGGGTCGCGGAAGGTGTTCTCGACGATCCACTCGTAAATCGTCCGGGCCTTGTTGAGGTCGGTCGTCAGCCCCCGTGTGATCTCTTGCGAGGTCTCCAGGACGATGCCATCAGTGGGGATGAACTTGGTGGGCTCCAGGTAGCGCGCGAGCACCGTCTCGTCTTCGCGAGATCGAGTGATGGGCGATGTGGTCAGGTCGACGGCGCGGTCACGCGCGGAGAAACGGCTGGTCACCTCGAGCACCGGCGACTTCTCGCTCGCCGGCCACTCCGCGTACAGGAGGCCGACGTCGTACTTCGGATCGCGGGAGATCTTGCCGACGGCGATGTTGCCACTCCACGTATCGCCGTGCCGCTGGTGGTAATCCGTGTCCGTGATGAGCGGCAGCGGCACCCACGCCCGGGTCGCCCCCGAGGGGTTGAGGACCTCCACCCTCGTCGTCGCCTCGAATGTCCGCCACTTGGGCGCCCCCGCCGCTGCCGCAGATCGGACGATCCGGGGGAGCGCATCGAGGCCCATGCCTCCTGATACGCCGATCCCCAGCTTCAAGAATGTTCGACGTTCCATGATGACCCCTCCCTCGTCTTCAACGATTGAAATGCTGGGTTGCCGCATCGCGGAGCCGCGGCGATCCTGTAATCCTTCGCTTAAGATGGCACCTCCGCCGCCACGGATTCGCCGAGGTGGCGCCAAGCGTGCGACGGACAGGATCCAGCGTGATGCTAGCGGCCGACTGAGGGGAGGTCAAATCGGTTCTTTCGATGGGTGGGCATGATCGGGTTCGGAGACATCTATGGCCGGATGGCCAGGGCCCGCGCCAGGCCTTGAGGTTCCGGCGCCTCTGAGATGCTGGTGATCTATGTGATCGTGACGATGCGGCTGCCTTCTCTCGACCCTAGGGCATGCGCTGGCGCAGGAAGGAGATCAGCCGGTCCTTCAATTCGGGCGGGATGTCCGCTTCCTTGAGCTGGCGGGCGGCCTTGATCGTCCCTTTGTAGGTATTCACGAAAGCAACGCAGGGAGCGCAACCCTCCAGATGAGCCTGGAGGGTTCGCGCGGTGGGCGGGTCGAGGCTGCCATCCAGGTAGTCGGCCAGCAGGCCCACGATATCCCGGCACTTGGGCTCTGACCCGCGCTTGGTCATCCGCAGGTTCCGTTTTCTCCCGCTCTTTTGCCACCTTACCACGGGCTTTGGAACTTCGGCAAGGCCGGAGCCGGGAATAAGCCCGCCTCGTGAGATGTTGTGCCCGGCGAGAGCAGGACCGTGAAAAAGCGCCCGCGGGCTCCTACCCGTCCGGGGCGAAGGAGTTGCCGGGTAGAATAGGGGGCGATGGGTTTCCTTCGTCGCCCCCTTTTTTTGGTCCTGGCGCTCGCCCTTCCGTTGCTCGTCTCGGGAGCCTCCGGCCAGAAGCCGTGGACGGAGGCCGAGCAGCTCGACTTCCTCTATCGGCACTGGTCCCGCCCCATCCCTCCTCAGGGCACCCCGCCCGCCCGCTTCAGTCCGCTCGAGGCGTCGCTCCTGCCGGAGAGTTGCGGCGCCTGTCATGCCGCACAGCTGGGTGATTGGAAGGGGAGCCGTCACGCCGCGAGCATGGGTCCCGGCGTGAGAGGACAGCTCGTGGAGATGCTCGGGAGCGATCCGGAGTCCGCGCTGGGGTGTTATGCCTGCCATGCGCCGCTGACCGAGCAGCAGGAGCGGGTCCAAAGCCGGCCGGCCGGGTCCGTTCCGAACCCGGCCTTCGATGGCGGGCTCCAGGCAGAGGGGCTCGCGTGCCCGGCGTGCCACGTGCGCGCGCATCAGCGCTTCGGGCCGCCTAAGCGGGACGGATCGCTCGCGAGCGAGCTACCGCGAGAGCGCCTTCCCCACGACGGCGTGACGCGGACACCGGCCTTCCTCCGAGCCGAGTTCTGCAAGGACTGCCATCAGTTTGCGCCCGATGGCATCGCCCTGAACGGAAAGCTTCTGGAGAACACCTACGAGGAATGGAAGGCCGGGCCGTTCGGCCGTGACGGGGTCCAGTGCCAGGAGTGCCACATGCCGGATCGGCGCCATCTCTGGCGGGGCATCCACGACCCGGAGATGGTTCGTTCCGGGCTGACCGTCGCTGTCTCCGCCGACAAGGAGCGCTATCGCGTCGGTGAAATCGTCACGGCCACGCTCACGCTCACAAACAGCAAGGTTGGTCACTACTTCCCGACCTACGTGGTCCCACGGGTGGTCGTGTCGGGCGAACTGGTGGACCGGTCCGGACGGGTGCTGCCCGGGAGCCGCCAGGAGGGGATCGTCGCGCGTGAGGTGACGCTGGATTTGTCGCGGGAGCTCTCCGACACGCGGCTTCGGCCGGGGCAGACCCTGGCGTTTCGCTACCGGCAGAGACTGTCCGCGCCCGGCCTCACGCTGAGGCTGGCGATCACCGTTCACCCCGATCACTTCTACGTGGGCTTCTTCGAATCGCTCCTGTCGAGCGGGGCGGGGAAGGGGGCCGCCCAGATTCGGGAGGCTCTCAGGACCGCCCGGGGCTCGTCCTTCACCATGTATGTCCGGGAAATCCCCTTGACCTGACGATCACGGAAGCGTCACGGGCGCGCGACTGTGCCCCGCATCGTCGCGGTGGGCAACGTCATCGGCTTTCGCTGTGCCGGGTCTGTCGCCGGGCGCTGAGCTCGGGGGTGCCCGCGATTGCGCTCACGTGGGAGGGCGTGTACCCTGAATGAACCCTATGCGTCACGCCCTCCTGACGCCGTTCGATTTCCCCTCGGTCCGGGGAAATGCCATCACGGTGAACCGCATCGCGCGCGGTCTCACCGAGCGGGGCGTCGAGCTTCGCGTGTGGGACTGCTCCGTCACCGCCGAAGCCCAGGTCCTCCGGGAGGTGGAAGCGTACGGCCCCGGCCTGGTTCACGCCTTTCACGCTTTCCGCGTGGGTCCCCTGGCCCTCAGAGTTGCTCGGAAGCTCGAGGTCCCGCTGCTGGTGACGATCACGGGCACCGACGGTAACTACGATCTCTTCGATCCCGAGCGGGCGCAGGACGTGCGGCGGGTACTCGAGGGCGCCTCGGCCGTCACTGTCTTCCATGAAACCATGTTGACGAAAATCGCCAGCGTCCTCCCCGACCTTGTTGCCAAGCTCGTCGTGATCCCCCAAAGCGTCAGGCTCGAGGAGGGCTCTCGGTATCCTCTCGCCGAGCGGCTCGGGCTTTCCGCCGACGCCATCGTGTTCCTCTTTCCGGCGGGGATCCGGATGGTGAAGAATCCGCTGTTTCCGGTGGCGCCCTTCGATCGGCTCGTTCTTCGTGTCCCTGGGCTCCGACTCGTGTACGCCGGCCCGATTCTCGATCCGGCAGAGGGGGAGCGCCTGCTCGGCGCGCTGGCCGGGCGCCGCTGGAGCGCTTACGTGGGAGCCGTCCCCCACAGTCAGATGCGCTCCCTCCTTGAGGCCTCCGACATCGTGCTCAACTGCTCGCTCTCCGAAGGGGGCATGGCCAACTCGGTCATGGAGGCCATGGCGTGCGGACGGCCCGTGCTGGCGTCCGACATCGAGGGGAACCGCTCTCTCGTCGAGGATGGGGTCACCGGGTTCCTCTTCAGCGGGCCCGAGGAATTCGAGGCGAAGGCGATCCGCCTCCTGGGGGACCCCGGGCTGAGGCGACGGCTGGGCCTGATGGGTCAGACTCGAGTTCGCGCCCGCTACACCCGCGAGCGCGAGGTGGAGGGCTACCTGACACAGTACCGGCGCCTGGTTCTCGCCCCCTCGGCGGGAGACTGTTGGGTCCACGGGGGAATCTAGTGTTGTGTCCGGAAAGTCATGTTAACGAGAGCTGAAGGGCCAGCGGGTGGCGCAGCGAGCGGGGGGCCCCGCGGCGCGGCGCGGACCGCCTCTGGGCTGTCGGCGTTCGGCATGAGCAGATGCGGCGGAGAAAAGACGCCGGCCACGCGGGAGCGAGCACCGTGGGGCTGCTCGCGGCGACAGGCCCTGCTGGCCATCCTAACAGAACGTGACTTACGGGACGGAACACTAGAAGGCGGGGGTGAACGAAGAGATGGGACGGTTTTTGCGCCTTCGTGCTATGAACAGGGAAGGGGAACCGACAACTTCGTGGCGCCCCAGGGGAGGGCCTGATGGGCAATCCGGATCGAGTCCGGGAATTCGTCGAGGCGTTCGGCAGACTTAAGGCGGAAGTTCAGAACGTTATCGTCGGCTACGATGAGGTCATTTCCAACGTCTTGATCACTCTCTTCGCCGGAGGGCACGTTCTCCTGGAAGGGGTGCCGGGTCTTGGCAAGACGCTCCTGATTAAGACGTTGGCAGCGGGGCTCGAGCTGTCCTTCTCCCGCATCCAGTTCACGCCGGACCTCATGCCCGCCGACATCATCGGGACCAGCATCATTCTCGAAGACGGGGAGGGCCGGAAGCACTTCCAGTTCCAGAAAGGGCCGATCTTCGCGCACATTCTGCTCGCCGACGAGGTCAACCGGGCCACTCCCAAGACCCAATCGGCGCTCCTCGAGGGAATGCAGGAGGGGAACGTCACCGTTTCGGGGGCGCCGCACCCGCTCCCCTCGCCGTTCTTCGTCCTGGCCACCCAGAACCCCATCGAGATGGAAGGCACCTACCCGCTGCCCGAGGCACAGCTCGACCGCTTTCTGTTCAAGCTCCGGGTGACGTACCCGGCGGTCGATGAGCTCAACGAAATCATCGACCGGACAACGCGTCCCGGCGAGAGGGAGGTCCGGCGGGTCATGACCGGCCCCGAGGTGGTGCGCTTCCGGGAGCTGGTTCGCGAGGTTCCCATCGCGACTCATGTGCGGGATCTGGCGTCGCTCATCGTCATGGCCACCCATCCCGACTGGGAGCACGCGCCGGAGATGACACGTCGCTTCGTCCGGTACGGGGCCAGTCCACGGGGAGCCCAGGCGCTGGTGCTGGGCGGCAAGGTCCGCGCCCTCGCCGACGGTCGCTATAACGTGAGCGTGGAGGATCTGCGCGCGGTCGCGCGGGCGGCTCTCCGCCACCGAATCATCCTCAATTTCGAGGGCGAGGCTGAGGGCGTGGACGTGGAGACTCTGATCGGGCACGTGCTCGACCAGGCTGAGGCTGACAGCCGGCGGGGGAAAGAGGTGTTCTTGCGGTAGGGCGAGGGGGGCCTCCCATGACGGATACGGGCGTCCTCGAGCGTCTCGTCAGTCAGGTCGGTTGGCAGATCCGAAGGCGCCGCGCCCAATTCTACGGGCTCCGCGGCCTCTTCTACGGGGCGCTTGTTGCCCTCGTCCCGCTTTTCCTGAAAGACGCCGTCGGTCCGAGCGCCCCCCTGGCGGCGGTCGCTCTGGTGCTGGCCGGGGCGCTCGCGGGCGCTTTGGTTGGTATGTGGCTCCCGCTCGCCCGTCAGGACGTCGCGCGGATCGTAGACCGGGCGTTCGGCCTTCAGGACCGCGTCGCGACGGCGCTCGAGTGGGCGGGCCGGCCCGACCGGAGCCCTCTCGTGGAGCTCCTCGTCGCCGATGTGACGGCGCGCGTCGAGGGGCTCGAGAGTCGCCGCCCCGTCTCTCGCCTCCATCCAAGGGAGCTGAAGCTTCTCCCGCTGCCGCTGCTTCTCTTGGTCGTGCTCGCCCTGGCGCCGGCCGTCCCACTTCCAACCGGGACGCTGCCCGCTCTGTCCTCGGCGGAGGATTCCGAGGCCCCCGAGGACCGTGAGACGAGAGCCCTCAGCAGCGAACGGCCACAGGCGGGGAAGCGCGAGCTGCTGGAGCGGGCCCAGATGATGGAGCGCAACCTGGGTGCACGCCAGGGCGGGACGGGCGGAACTCAAGCCGGAGACCTGTCCGCCTTCTTCAAGGACACGGCCCTGGCGACCCAGCGGCCGGACTTCAGCAGCTTCCTGAAGAAAGGCGACGATCGCCTCCGGATGCTCGAGCAGGTGGATCGCCTGCCAGATCTCAGACGCGACTTCACCCAGAGCCCCTACAAGGTCATCCTCCAAAAGAAGAAGGAGCTCTTCGGGGGCCTTCGACCCGATCAGGTTTCTCCCCAGAAGCTTCGTGAGTTGCTGGAGGAGATGGAACGAATGGGACGGAAAGGCGGCAACTGGGGCGGGGAGACCGGGGAGGGGTTGGAAGGTCTCGAGCAGGGGCAGACCGACCGCGCCCTTGAGGCGATGGAGAAGGCGCTCTCGAAGATGCGGGCCATGGAGGAACGCGGGCGGGGCGGCCGGGGGCTGCCG
Organism: Candidatus Rokuibacteriota bacterium; assembly: GCA_023248995.1. Lineage (GTDB taxonomy): Bacteria > Methylomirabilota > Methylomirabilia > Rokubacteriales > CSP1-6 > JAHFDN01. The sequence continues at coordinate 264,603 of JAHFDN010000001.1, read as the reverse complement.
GGCGGTCGCGAGGCGGATCGCCGCAGCGGTCGCGGCCGGGATGGCGGCGCCGGCGACAGCGATATCGACGCCGATTTCGGCGAGGGATCGTTGCCGGGGAAGGGACGGAGCCAAAATCCCAAGGGAGATGCCACGGAGCGCCTCCGGGCCATGCCCTACGACGCGGGGGTGGAGGGGGAGGCGCGCGCCGGCAGAAAAGAAGGCTTCGACACCAACCTCCTCGGCAAGGGCGCGAGCGTCCCTTCGCGGCTTCACTACATGGGCGTGTTTGGCCAGTATCGGAAGATGATGGAAGAGGCGTTGGCGCGGGAGCAGGTGCCCCGAGACTACCAGGCGCAGGTGAAGGAGTACTTCGACTCGCTGGAGGAGAGATAGGGCGATGGCCGGCGAGCGGGCGCACGACTTCTTCACCGGGGACTTCCTGGCCCGGCTGGAGCGTCTCGCGCTGGTTTCCAAGCGGTCGTTCCGGGGCCGCGTCAAGGGCGAGCGGAAGAGCCCCCACCGGGGGAGCAGCGTGGAGTTTGTGGATTACCGTCCTTACGGGGCTGGAGACGACCTCCGATACTTGGACTGGAACATCTACGGCCGTCTCGACCGCCTGTACCTCAAGCTCTTCGTGGACGAAGAGGACCTGTGTCTTCACCTGCTGCTGGACGCTTCCTCGTCCATGGGCTACGGAGAGCCCACGAAGCTCCGTTACGCGACTTCGCTCGCCGCGGCCCTTGGGTTTGTGGCACTCGTGAGCTATGAGCGCGTCGGGGTCGGCATCGTGCGAGACCGGATGACGGAGGGATGGTCGCCGACCCGCGGTCGAAGCCAGGTTCTCCCGCTTCTCGGCTTCCTGGGACGCCTGCAGGCGGGCGGGGCCACCTCCTTGAGCGATGGCCTCACGACCTACGTCCGCACCTCGCGGGAGGCGGGGCTCGCCGTTATCCTCTCGGACCTCTTGGATCCCCTCGGGTACGCCGCCGGGTTGCGCGCCCTCCGGGAGCGGCGGTTCGACGTGCACGTGATCCACCTCTTGGCCCCCGAAGAGCTCAATCCCTCCTTCACGGGCGACCTCTGGCTGAGAGACGCCGAGACCGGTGAACTCCGCGAGCTCACGCTGGACGCCCAAGCGCTCAGGAACTACAGGCGGCGCGTCGAGCAGTTTCTAGCCGATGCCGAGGCGTTTTGCCGCGCCAACGAGATCACCTACCATCGCGTGACCACCGACATCCCCGTGGAGGATGTCGTGCTCAGACAGCTCAAGGGACTCCTGCTCGTATGAGCTTTCTCTCTCCCCTCGCGTTCCTGCTGTTCACGTTATCGGTGCCGCTGGTGCTCCTATATTTCCTCAAGGTCAGACGGCGCGAGCGCACCGTGCCCAGTCTGCTCTTGTGGGAGCCGTCGCTCAGGGACCGGGAAGCGTCGACGTTCTTCCAGCGTCTCCAGCGGGACCCGCTGCTCATCCTGCAGCTCTTAGCGCTCCTGGCCCTGACGGTGGCTCTGGCGCGCCCCGTGGTGATCGTCGAGGGGCAGGGCGCCCGGCGGATCGTTCTCATCATGGATACCTCGGCGTCCATGAAGGCGACGGACGTCTTTCCCTCGCGTTTTGCGCTGGCGCAGCGGGAGGCCATGGCGTTCGCCGATCGGCTCCCCGCCGGGGCGGAGGTCATGGTGATCGAGGCGGGCACTTCGCCCCGCGTGGTCGTTCCCTTTTCCCGTGACCGAGCGCGCACCACGGCGGCGCTAAAGTCCCTCGAGCCGCGCGACGTTCCCAATCGGTTAGGCGAGGCGATCCGGACGGCCTGCGCCCTGGCTGCGGAGGACGCGCGGGCCGAGGTTCGCATCTTCACGGACGGTGCCCATCCGCCCTTGATCGACAGTGGTGCCAGGGACCCGCGTCTCAGGTGGGTGACGGTGGGGCGTGGCGGCCGGAATGTCGGGATCACGAACCTGGCGCTTCGCAGGACGTTCTTCGGCGCGTTCGGCTACCAGGCGTTCATCTCCGTGGTCAACTTCTCCGACGAGCCCGAGTCGTTCACGTTTACGATGGACCTGGACGAGAAGCCGATCGCCGAGCAGGTGCTGACGCTCCAGCCCCACGTGCGGCGTTCGGTCGTGCTCCCGTTCAGCCACCAGAGCGCGGGCGTGCTGCGGGCCCGTCTCAACATCGCCGACGACCTCAGCGCCGACGATGTCGCCTACGCGGTGATCCCCCCGCCGGGTGAGATGCGGGTGCTGCTCGTGAGCCCCGGCAACCTCTTCCTGGAAAAGGCCCTCCGGGCCGATCCGCAGGTGAAGCTGGAGGTGCGCACGCCCGAGGCGTATCAGGGCGGAATGGAGTCCTTCGACGTCGTGGTGCTGGACAGCGCGAGCCCGGCGAGGATCGGGCCGGGCCGGTTCGTCCTGATCAACACGACGCCACCTGATGTCCCGCTGGAGAATCTCGGGAGGGTCGCGCAGCCGGTCATCATGGATTGGGACCGGTCTCACCCGATCATGCGATACGTGGACTTCTCCAAGGTGGTGATCGAGGAGGCCCTGCGGGTCCGTCCGCTGGGCGCGGGCAGAACGCTGGTGGAGGCCGTCGGCGGCCCGCTGATCTTCAGCCTGGAGGAGCCGCGTCGGAAGGTGATCTTCTTCGGGTTCGATCTGTTCAAGACGGATTTTCCGCTCCGGGTCGCCTTTCCGCTCATCCTGTCGAGCGGGCTTCGCTGGCTTCATCCCGCCGGGCTCGATCTGACGAGCTTTCAGCTGCGGACGGGGCAGCCGATCCTGCTCCCGGTGGAGCACGGGGTCACCGCCGCGCGCGTCGTGACGCCCACGGGGCGGAGCGTCGAGGCACAGGTGACGCGCGGGCTCGCCGGCTTCTCGGATACGGGGCGGGTGGGGATCTACACCGTCGTGACCGCGCGCGGCGAAACACGGGTCGCCGTCAACCTGGTCAACGCGGATGAATCGGACATCGCCCCCCGGCCGCTCCCCGCGCCTGCCGAGGCCCCGCCTCCCGCCGGGCCGGCCGTGCCCCTCCAGCGGGAGCTCTGGACCGTGTTCGCGCTGCTGGCTGCCGCCCTCCTGTCGGTTGAGGGGGTGCTGTACTGGCGGCGCCAGACCGCCGGTCGCCTGGCCCTGCCGGGGGGGCTCGGAGATCGGTGGGCCCTTGGGTTCCGATCGGTTCTTGTGATGCTGCTGTTGGTGGCGCTCGTGCGGCCGGTGGTCCCCCGCTGGGTGGACCGGTTGAACGTGGTGTTCCTGCTTGATCTGTCCGACAGCGTCAGCCTCGCCGCGCGCGAGCGCGCCTATCGCTTCGCGGCCGATGGGCTGGCGGGGAGGCAGCCGGCCGACCAAGCGGGGCTCATCGTGTTCGGCCAGGAGGCCGCCGTTGCGCAGCCGCTTTCGCCGAAGCCGCGGCTCGAGCGCCCCGAGGTCACCGTCCCGGGCCGTGGGACCGACATCGGGCAGGCGATCCAACTGGCGCTGGCCATGCTGCCGCCGCGGCACGCCAACCGGCTGATCCTTCTGTCGGACGGCAGGCAGAACACGGGAAACGCGCTGGCGGCGGCGCAGGCGGCCAAGGACGGGGGGGCCGACATCTACTATGTTCCGACGCCGTTGACCTTCACCCAAGAGGTGGTCGTCGAGTCCATGATCCTGCCTCAGGAGGTCAAGTTCGGCGAGCCGTTCGACGCCAAGGTCGTCGCCTGGAGCCAGCAGGACGCCGAGGGACGGTTGTCGCTGTTCCGCAACGGTGAGTTCCTGGGATCGCAGATCGTCCGGCTTTCGGCCGGGAAGAACGTGTTCACGTACCGCCAGTCCTTGGAGCGGAGCGGCATCCACGTCTACCAGGTGGCCATCGAGGCCGAGGGGGACACGATCGAGGAGAATAACCGGGCCGTGGGCACGGTCGTCGTTCGCGGCCGCCCCCAGGTGCTGGTGGCGGAGAAGGAGCGTGCCCATGCGCAGGCCCTGAGTGCCGCGCTGCGGGCCCAGAACATCGATGTCGAGGTGGTGGAGCCGGAGCGGATTCCTAAGGACCTGGCGGGGCTTCAGAAGTATGACGGCGTCATCCTCTCCAACGTGTCCTCGCTCAGGCTCGCAAAGAAACAGATGGAGAACATTCGCGATTACGTCCGGGACGGGGGCGGCGGGCTGATCATGGTGGGCGGGGAGGAGAGCTTCGGCCTCGGCGGCTACTACCGGACGCCGATCGAGGAGGCGCTGCCGGTCACGATGGAGGTGAAGCAGCGGGTCGAGATCCCGAGTCTCGCGGTCGTCCTGTCCATCGATCGCTCGGGCTCCATGGCCATGTCCACGGACGACCGAGTCACGAAGCTCGACATTGCGAAGGAAGCGGCGCACTTGGTGGTGGACCTCCTCGACGACCGCAGCGAGGTGGGGGTGATGAGCTGGGACACGGAGTTCGTGTGGGACGTGCCGATGCAGCCCGTGCGCAACAAGGCAGCCATCCACCGCGCCACCGCCACGATCAAGGCGGGCGGCGGGACGGACGGGTACCCGGCGCTGAAGGAGGCCTACCGGGCGCTGTTCGAGCGTTCGGCGCTCCTGAAGCACGTCATCTTTCTCTCTGACGGCCAGATGACGCGGGGAGATTTCGCCGGCCTCATCCGCCGCATGGCGAAGGACAAGATCACCGTGTCAGCCGTCGCCATCGGGAAGGACGCGGATGCCCAGCTCATGTTCGACATCGCCAAGTGGGGGCGCGGCCGCTTCTACTACACCGAGGACACGCACACCATCCCGAGGATTTTCACGCTGGAGACCCAGCTGGCATCCAAGGCTTCGCTCGTCGAACAGCCGTTCAAGCCGACGGTGTCAGCGTCGAGCCACGAGGTCCTGCAGGACATCGACTGGAAAAATGCTCCTCCCCTTGGGGGGTACGTGGCGACGACCCTCAAGGCCAGCGCTGAACAGTTGCTCATGACTCATCAGGAAGACCCGCTGCTGGCCGCGTGGCGGTATGGGCTCGGACGCACGGCGGCCTTCACGTCGGACGCGAAGCCCAAGTGGGCGGTTCTCTGGCTCCGATGGGGCGCGTTTAACAAATTCTGGGGCCAGCTGACGCGCTGGGCGCTGCGGACCGGGAGCCGAAGCGACAGCGTGGCGAGCGTGCAGCGGCACGACGGGGTCGGGGAAATCACGGTAGAGGCGGTGGACGTCCGGGGGGAGTTCGTCAACTTCCTCGAGGCCGAGGTCGGCGTGGTGGCTCCCGACAAGCAGCGCTCGGTGGTGGATTTGGAGCAGGTGGCGCCGGGCCGGTACCGCGGCCGGTTTCCGGCTCCCGAGGAGGGGGTGTACCTGGTCGGGATGGCCCAGCGTCGTGGCGAGAGAATGGTCGGCTCCCAGCTGGCGGGGTTGGTGGTACCCTATGCCCAAGAGTTCAGGGACCTCGGGGTGGACGAAGCGTTCTTGCGGGAGTTGGCCGAACTCACCGGGGGAGGTGCTCTGGCGCAGCCGAAGGACGCCTTTCTCAAGGCGCGGAGACGTTCGCGCCTTTCCGTCGAGCTCTGGCCATGGCTGGTCGGGTGGGTAGCGGTGTTGCTTTTGCCGGAGATCGCGCTGAGACGGATCAGTCCCTCACTCTTGGCTCGGCTGGCCGCGAGGTTTCGGCGGACGACCAACCGCTCCGGCGAGTCTTCCGGCGCGCCGACGTCGGCATGATACGGCGTCACGTCGGTTTCTGGCTTCTCTGTCTGATGCTGTCGAGCGCCCTACCGAGATCGGCGTTGGCTGCGGGACGATCTCTTTTAGTCCTGCCGTTCCAGCCGATCGGCCTGGAGCGCCAGGAGCAGTGGCTGGGGGATGGAGTTGCCCAACTCCTGTCGCTGGCCTTCGTCAACCACTCCGCGTTCGTTCTCGCGGATGCGGGCGCGGTCAGGCGATTGGGTCAGTCCGAAGGCTGGGGGGAACCGGTGGTGCTCCGGGCCGCGCGGAAGGTGCGGGCGGATCTGGTCTTCTACGGCGAGATCAAGCGGGAGTCAGGGGGCCTTCAGATTCTGCCCCGCTACATGGAGCTCAGGTCGGGGGGTGGCGAAGGTCGGAGCCTGGACTCGCTGACGGTGATCGAGGGGAAACTCCTGGAGACGCTGAGGGCCTTACCGCCCGCTTACGTCGGGGCGCTTCGGATTCCCGTGACCGATGCCGAGGCCGCGCGGATCGAGCGGGCTTCGACGCCCACGAAGTCGGTCCTCGCCTTCGAAGCCTTCGTGAAGGGGAGCGAAGCCGCGCTTGCGGGGACCCAGGCCGGGAACGAGGCGGCGGCGGAGCTGTTTGCCAAGGCGGTGGAGCTGGAGTCGACCTTCGTCGCGGCCCAATACTCACTGGGCCTTGTGCACCTCGTGCTGGGGAATCGCTGGAAGGCTGCCGCTCAATTCCGGGCTTCGATCCAGCTTGACTCCACCTTTCCCGAGCCGTACAAGGCGCTCGGCGATCTTTTCCTTGGGGCCCCCCGGCGTCTGTTCGACCAGGCCGTGGAAGCCTACCAGAAGGCGATCGAGCTCCGGCCCTTTTACGCCGATGCGTACATCGGGCTCGGCGACGCGCGGGCCGCCAAAGGTGAAGTGGACGAGGCGATCTTGAGCTACCGGAAGGCGCTCCAGCACAATCCGGGGAACCCCCGGGTTCACATGAGCCTAGGGAAGATCTACTACGCCGAGAAGGGGCTCTACTACGAGGCGGTCGGCTCCTACAAGAAGGCGATCGAGCTCGATTCCCAATTGGTCGAGGCGCGCGTGGGACTCGGCGAGGTCTACGAGGATAAGGGGCTCTACGAGGACGCCATCCGCGAATATCGGCAGGTGGTGGAACTCGACCCCCAACATACGGGGGCGCTCTATAACCTCGCGCTCGTGTACGAAAAGGTGGATCCCCGCGAGGCCATCGCCAGGTGGGAGCGCTACGTCGAGGTCGCGAGCGTGCTGCCTTCGGAGAAGGACTGGGTGGACGTGGCCCGCCAGCACCTGAGGAAGCTCCGGAGCCAGAGGGAGGGGGATCGCTGAAGCTACAGTTCCAGCAGGTGCCGGAGCCGCTCTTTGTCGAAGCCCACAACCAAGTGCTCGTCGACGAGGATGACGGGGACCGACATCTGCCCGGTCCGACGCACGAGGTCCTCGCGCGCCTCCTGATCTTCCAGCACGTTAGCGTCCCGGAAAGCGATTCCGTTGGACGAAAGAAACTCTTTCGCCGCGCGGCAGGGACCTCACGTCGGCGTCGAAAAGACCGTCACGCGGTGTTCGGTCATGGGGCGCTCCCTCCTTCCCTCAGCGCGCTCATTCTCGCATACTGGTCGCGCGCCGACAATCCGGACGCCTTGACAGTCGTGGACCCGGTGGCTACTGTTTCGTGGGCTCCTTGAAAAGGGAGGTTCAGTTCCGTGAGTGAACTGAGGAAGGATCCGACCCGGGCGCAGTGGGTGCTGGTGCGGCCACGAGGCGCCGTCGCGCCGGACGCCGGCGACTGCCCGTTCTGCCCTGGCAACGAGGCCGGCACGCCACCCGAGATCGCGGCCTATCGAAAGGACGGATCCGCCCCGAACAGCGCTGGCTGGCAGGTACGCGTCATCCCGGAGATCGATCCGTATTTTCGCGTGGAGTGGGACCTTGTCCGCGAGGGGGTCGGGATGTACGACAAGGTCAGTCCACGCGGGGCCGGCGAGCTCATCATCGAGAGTCCGGCCCACGAGGACACGCCGGCCACCATGGGCTCCGAGAAGCTCGAGCGAGTCCTGTGGATGTACCGAGATCGCTTGGAGGACCTGAAGCGGGACACGAAGATTCGCGACATCCTCGTGACGCGCCGGCATCGGAAGGCCGGAGCCCGCTTGCGTCATCCCTATTCCCGTGTGACGGCGATTCCCGTGATCTACGACGACCTGCGGCGAGAGCTGCGGGAGTCGCGGGAGTACTACCAGTACAAACGGCGCTGCCTTTTCTGTGACATCCTCCGGCAGGAGCTGTCCGACCACGACCGCGTCGTGCACCTCACGCCATTTTTCCTGACGGTGGTCCCCTACGCGGCCCGCTCCCCCTTCGAGACGTGGATCCTACCCCGCCAGCATGCGTGCGCCTACGAGACGCTCTCTGCGGAAGCGGGCGCCGATCTCGCCCGTCTCCTGTCCGGGTACTTCGGCGCTCTGGCGAGCGGACTGGGAGATCCCGCGTTCGATCTGAGCCTCCACACGGCCCCGAACATCAACTCCAAGATCCTCCAGGGGGAGTGGGGGACGATCAACGACGATTACCATTGGCACCTCGAGATCGTCGTCCACCCAGAGCGGGCGAACCGGGTGGGTGGGATCTTCATCAACGAGACTCCCCCGGAAGAGGCGGCCCGACGCCTGCGCGAGGCTTGGCGCTAGCGGACGCTGCCTCTCAGGGGTAGAGGCCGCGGATCCGGAACGCCTCCGCGACGCGGCGGATGCCTGCCATCAGCGCGGCGGTCCTGAGGTCCGTTCCTTCCTTCTGCGCCACTGCCCAGATCCGGTTGAAGGCGCGGGTCATCACTTCCTGGAGGCGAGAGAGGATCTCGCTCTCCCGCCAGAAGTAATACTGAAGTCCCTGCACCCATTCGAAGTACGACACGACGACCCCACCCCCGTTCGCCAGGATGTCGGGGATCACCGTCACGCCCCGCTCCCGGAGGATCTGGTCGGCTTCAGGAGTGGTGGGGCCGTTGGCTCCTTCGGCGACGATGAGGGCCTTGATGCGGTCGGCGTTGTCCCCGCGGATTTGGGAGCCGACGGCGGCCGGGATCAGGACGTCGCATGGCAGCTCGAGGAAGTCCGTGTGGGCCACCGGGTCCGCGCCCGGGAATCCTGCGACGCCGCCGCTTTCCTCCGCGTGAATCCCGAGCTGGCGGATGTCGAGCCCCTGGGGCGAGTACACGCCCCCCGTCACGTCGCTCACCCCGACAATCGTACAGCCCTCGCGCCAAAGGAGTCGGGCCGCCACCGCTCCCACGTTCCCGAATCCCTGGACGATGACCCGCTTGCCCTTGAGCTCCTGGTTCAGCCGGCTGGCCGCCCGGCTGAGGATGAAGACGAGCCCGCGTCCGGTGGCCTCCTTGCGGCCCGCCGACCCGCCGATGAGGATCGGCTTGCCCGTCACCACCCCGGGGACGGATTTTCCCTGCGTCATCGAGTAGGTATCCATGACCCAGGCCATGACCTGCTCGTCGGTTCCGAGGTCGGGGGCGGGAATGTCCAGGTCGGGGCCGATGAACAGGATGATCTCGCTCGTGTAGCGGCGGGTTAGCCGCTCGATCTCCCCGGGGGACATGGAGCGAGGGTCGCAGCGGATACCGCCCTTGGCGCCTCCGTACGGGAGACCCAGCAGGCCGCACTTCCAGCTCATGAGCATGGCCAGCGCCGTCACCTCGCCCAGGCTGACATCCGGGTGGTAGCGGAGCCCCCCCTTGGTCGGGCCGAGGGCTGTGTTGTGATGGACGCGGTAGCCGACGTAGACCTCGGTCCTGCCGTCGTCCATGTGGATCGGGACGGACACGACAAGGGCTCGCCGGGGGTACCGGAGCCGCTCATGAAAGTTAGGGTCCAGATTGAGGCGGGCGGCTACTGTGTCGAGTTGATGCAGGGTGGTCCGGAAGAGCGGTGAATCAAACTCCGATTTGTCTGGCATAACTACTTTTCCCTCTTGACAGGGTGTGGGAGTGGTGGGAGAATCCGACTAGAATGGTCGGCGATATATTCTGTCCCCATCCTAAAATGCTTGAGGATTGACATGTTACGTTTTACCAAGCGCGCCGACTATGGATTGATGGCAATCAATTATATCGTCATCCATGGCGAGGACGGGGCGGTTAGCGCCAAGCGGATCGCCGAGGAATTCAGCATCCCCTCGGAGCTTCTGGCCAAGATCCTTCAGCGCTTGGCGAAAAAGGGGCTCATAGCCAGCCACAACGGCCCAAAAGGAGGCTATCTGCTGGCGTGCTCGCCCGAGGAGATCACGGTGGGGCAGGTGGTACGCGCCCTTGAGGGACCCATCAATATCGTGAGCTGTCTTGAGGACCTGGACTGCCCCCAGTTCCAGCGCTGCAACCTCCGGCGCCCTGTGCAGAAGATCCAAGCCAGCATCATCTACCTGCTGGACACGATGACCCTGGCTGAGCTGAATCGCGAGGCCGACCCAATCGCAGAGCTCACAACGGTTAACTAGGAGAATCTGTCATGGCGTTGAAGTTTCCCATCTTCATGGACAGCCACTCCACGACCGCGGTGGACCCGCGGGTGCTGGAGGCGATGATCCCCTACTTCACCGAGAAGTTCGGCCACCCGGGAAGCCGGAACCATCCCTTCGGCTGGGAGGCCGAAGCCGCAGTGGACAAGGCCCGCGAGCAGGTGGGCAAGCTGATCGGCGCGCGGGACCCCAAGGAGGTCGTCTTCACCTCGGGGGGGACCGAGGCGATCAACCTGGCCATCAAGGGCGTGGCCGAGATGTACCGGGAGAAGGGGAACCACATCGTCACCACGGCCATCGAGCAGCGGGCCGGCCTGGACGTGTGCAAGCATCTCGAGCGGCAGGGATACGAAGTCGCCTACGTTCCCGTGGGGGCGGACGGGTTGGTGGACGTCGAGGGGATCCGGAAGGCGATCACCGGCAAGACGATCCTGATCTCCGTGATGTTCGCCAACAACGAAATCGGCACCATCCAGCCGATCGCCGAGATCGGCAAGCTGGCTAAGGAAAAGGGGATCATCTTCCACTGCGACGGCACGCAGGCCGTCGGGAAGATCCCCGTGGACGTGGAGGCGATGGGGATCGACCTGCTGTCCTTCACCGCCCACATGATCTACGGTCCCAAGGGAGTCGGGGCGCTCTATGTCCGGCGGAAGAACCCCCGGGTGAGGATCGCCCCGATGATTGACGGAGGGGGCCACGAGCGCGGAATGCGGTCGGGAACGGTGCCGGTACCCCTGACGGTCGGCTTCGGCAAGGCGGCTCTGCTTTGCCGGGAGGTCATGCCTGAGGAGTCGGCACGACTCAAGGCGCTCAGGGATAAGCTCCAGGACAAGATCCTCTCCTCCATGGACGAGGTGTACCTGAACGGGCATCCGGAGAAGCGGCTCCCCCACAACCTGAACATCTCCTTCGCCTATGTGGAGGGGGAATCGGTCCTCATGGGGCTCAACAAGGAGCTGGCCATCTCCTCGGGCTCGGCCTGCACCTCGGCCACCCTGGAGCCCTCATATGTGATCGCGGCCCTCGGGGTGGGCTCGGAGCTGGCCCACTCCTCCATCCGGTTCGGGCTGCACCGGTTCAACACGGAGGAGGAAGTGGATTACGTCGGCAATCGGACGATCGAGGTCGTCAGCCGGCTCCGGGAAATGTCTCCCCTCTACGAGTTGGCCAAGGAGGGCGTGGACATCAAGTCGATCCAGTGGAAGGCCCAGTAGCAACGCCACCGGGCGATAAAGGGAGGAGTCAGAGACATGGCGTATAGCGAGAAGGTGATTGATCACTATAACAACCCGCGCAACGTGGGCTCGTTCGCCAAGGATCTCGCCGGCGTCGGGACGGGGCTGGTGGGGGCGCCCGAGTGCGGCGACGTCATGAAGCTCCAGATCAGGGTGAACCTGAACACCGGCGTGATCGAGGACGCCAAATTCAAGACGTTCGGGTGTGGGAGCGCCATCGCCTCGTCCAGCCTGGCCACCGAGTGGCTGAAGGGAAGGTCCGTGGACGAGGCGATGAAGATCAAGAACACGGACATCGTCAACGAGCTAAAGCTTCCCCCCGTGAAGATCCACTGCTCGGTGCTGGCCGAGGACGCGATTAAGGCTGCCCTGGCGGACTACCGGGACAAGTGGGGGAAGAAAGAAGCGGTGGCGGGGTCGAAAGCGTCATAAGGGTCAAGGGACCATTGCGGCAAGGAGGATGAATCTCCCATGGCGGTGAATCTGAGCGAAGCAGCCCTCAAGCAGGTCAAGGAGTTGATGGCTGCCCAGAACCTCGAGAACGTCTATCTCCGGATGGGCGTCAAGGGAGGGGGCTGCTCTGGCCTCTCCTATTCGCTCGAGTTCGACAACGAGGTTGGGCCGCACGACAAGACCTTCGACATCGACGGCATCAAGGTGGTCGTGGACGCCAAGAGCTACCTGTACCTGAACGCGACGACGCTGGACTACGTGACCCAGGGCCTGACGGGCGGGTTCACGTTCACCAATCCCAACGCCAAGTCGAGCTGCGGTTGCGGCACGTCCTTCTCGGCATAGCAAGGTAACCTCGGCCGGGGCCCGGGGGTGAGACGGGAGCCAGGAGAGCGAAACCATCGCGCAAGGAACGAGGGTAAACGGGCCCGGCGGGGCTCGTTTTCATTTTCGGAGGGGGAATGTCTATCAAAGCCGACTATTTCGAGGTCTTCGGGTTGGCCCGGAAGCTCGAGATCGACCCGGAAGAGCTCCAGCGCCGCTTCTACGAGATGTCCAGGCGCGTGCACCCGGACTTCTTTCAGACCGGTACGCCCGGCGAGCAGGCCGGCAGCCTGGAGCGCTCGGCGCTCGTCAACCGCGCGTACCGGACGCTCCGGGACCTTGTCTCCCGCGTGGAATACCTGATCCAGCTGGAAGAGGGACGAGAGACCAAAGAAGGCGCGGCCGGGATCAAGCCTGAGGCGCCAGGGGATCTGCTGGCCGAGATGCTCGAGGTTCAGGAGGCGCTCCAGGGGGCCAAGGCGGACGGCCTCGACGAAGCCGCGCGCGAGCGTGTCAAGGCCGAACACGCCCGTCTCCTGGAACGGCGGGCCGTGGAGGAGGACGGGCTTCGGGTCCTCGCCCGGGAATGGGACGGAGTGGGAGATGGCGACGGTAACCGGGAAGCGCTCTTGGAGCGGATGAAGCGCGTCCTGGCGGCCAGAGCGTACCTCAATACGGTCATCAACGATCTGGGGGAAGCGCTCGGAGGGGAAGCGCAGAACCATGTCTCGCATCGTCGGCATTGATCTCGGGACCACCAACAGCCTGGTGGCCTACATGGCGGGGGATTTCCCCCGGGTGATCCCTGATGCGGACGGACGTGTCCTCCTCCCCTCGGTGGTGGCCTTCACCCCCGACGGCATCCTGGTGGGTGAGACTGCCAAGCGGCAGCTGGTGCGCCATCCGGCCCAGACCATTTACTCGGTCAAGCGCTTCATGGGCAGGGGCTACGAGGACGTCAAGGCGGAGCTGCGGTACTTCCCCTTCCGGTTGGAGCCCAGCCAGGAGATCGTGCGGATCCAGGTCGGCGATCGCGCGGTCACGCCTCCCGAGGTCTCCGCGCTGATCCTGAAAGCCCTGAAGGAGCGGGCGGAGGCCCATCTGGGGGAGCCCGTGACGAAGGCGGTCATCACGGTTCCCGCGTACTTCAACGACAGCCAGCGCCAAGCCACGAAAGATGCGGGTCGGCTTGCGGGACTGGAGGTTCTCCGGATCGTCAACGAGCCGACTGCCGCCTCCCTTGCCTACGGGCTTCACCGGCTCAAGCGAGGCACGGTCGCGGTCTACGATCTCGGGGGCGGGACCTTCGACATTTCGATCCTGAAGGTGCAGGACGGGATCTTCGAGGTGCTGGCCACGAGCGGGAACACCCACCTGGGCGGGGACGATTTCGACCGGGCGCTGGTGGACTGGTTTCTGGCGGACGTCCTGGCGCGTCACGGCGTCGATCTGGGTCGTGACCCGGAGGCGATGCAGGAGTTGCGGCTCGCGGCGGAAGCCGCCAAGTGCCGCCTCTCCTTCGACGAGCGGACGGTGCTGACGATTCCATTTCCCCAGCACGGATTGACCTATCGTCGGGAGATCGCCCGCGCGGAGCTGGAGGCCCTCATCGACCCCCTCGTGGCCGAGACGCTGGGTCCGTGCCGGCTCGCCCTGGCCGATGCTCGGCTGCAGGCCGCGCAGATCGACGAGGTTGTTCTCGTTGGCGGCTCCACCCGGATCCCCCTGGTGAGGCGACGGGTCCAGGAGCTGTTCGGGAAAGTCCCGCACAGCCAGCTGAACCCCGACGAGGTGGTCGCGCTTGGCGCCGCGGTGCAGGCTCACATCCTGGCCGGCGGGATCACCGACATGCTCCTGCTCGACGTCACGCCGCTCTCCCTGGGGATCGAGACGCTGGGCGGGGTCATGAGCGTGCTGATCCCGCGTAACACGACGATCCCGACCAGCGCCAAGGAGATGTTTACGACGTCGGCGGACGGGCAGACGGTGGTGGATATGCACGTCCTCCAGGGCGAGCGGGAGCTGGCGAGGGATAATCGGTCCCTGGCGCGCTTCGAGCTTCGGGGGATCGATCCCATGGCGGCGGGGATGCCCCGCATCGCGGTGACGTTCCTCGTCGACGCGAACGGAATCCTCCAGGTCCAGGCCAAGGAGCTAAGGACGGGGAAGGCCGCTTCCGTCGAGGTGAAGCCGTCCTACGGTCTCACCGACGCCGAGGTGGAGCGGATGGTCGAGGAGTCGTTTGCCCACGCGGAGGAGGATGTCACCTCGCGGCTCCTGATCGAGGCTCGCAACGAGGCGGACACGGTGATCCGCGCGACGGAGCGGGCGCTGGGGCAGGGGAGGCACCTCATCGACGGCGACGAAGCCGAGCGCATCGGGGGGGCGCTGGCCACGCTCCTGGGCGTGAGGGACGGAAACGACCGGGACGCGATTCGCGGGGCGACGGAACGGCTCAACCAGGCCACGCTTCACCTGGCCGAGGCGCTGATGGATGCGGCGCTGAAGGAGGCGCTGGCGTCGAAGCCGGTGACGGAAGTCCTGGAAAAGACCGAGTCATGACGTACAAGGTAACGTTTCTCCCGCAGAACATCACGGTCGAGGTGGACCCCGAGAAGTTCCCCCTCCAGGAGGACGGGCTTCCCGGCTCCATTTTGGACATCGCGCTCGGAAACGACATCCCGCTCCAGCACAATTGCGGGGGCAAGTGCGCCTGCACCACCTGCCACGTGATCGTGAAGCAAGGCGGGGAGAACCTGTCGAAAATGGAGGAGGACGAGGAAGATCGCCTTGATACTGCCGAGGGGCTCACGCTGCATTCTCGGTTGGGCTGCCAGGCGGTGGTGAGCGGAGACGTGGTGGTGGAAATCCCGCCATCCGGGCGCGGCGGCTTCGTCGCTCCGAGTCACTGAGCGAGGATCTCGCATGGGGCTGACGTGGAAGGACGCCGAGGACATCGCGATGGCGCTCGCCGGGAAGTTCCCCGACATGGACCCCTTGGGGGTGCGGTTCACCGATCTGCGCAAGTGGGTCATGGAGCTCGAGGGTTTCTCGGATGATCCGAAGGCTTCGAACGAGGGGATTCTGGAAGCCATCCAGATGGCCTGGCTCGAGGAAGTTCGGAAC
This sequence comes from Candidatus Rokuibacteriota bacterium, assembly GCA_023248995.1. Taxonomy (GTDB): domain Bacteria; phylum Methylomirabilota; class Methylomirabilia; order Rokubacteriales; family CSP1-6; genus JAHFDN01. The sequence continues at coordinate 249,269 of JAHFDN010000001.1, read as the reverse complement.
CGCTAGGGGGTGTGTTCCGCCGGCAGCGACACCGGGGAACTCGCGGCCTGGCTACCAGGAGACGACCTGATCGGCCGCAAAGAGCAGGTCGAGGAGTTGGGGGTACGTGAGGGCGCCGGGAGCGAGAGATTGGTCGGCGAGGCGGAGAATAGGGACCCCGTCGGGCAGAGGCAAAGCGGGGACGCCCTGGGTGAGGACCACCGTCAGGGTGGTGCCGGGCTCGCGACTCTGCCGCCGGATGGTAGCGAGCGCTTGGGCGGAAACCGGTGGCTTGATCAGGTGCAGGACGTGGGGCATCAGAACACGAGACAGCGTCGGGAGCGTGCGATGAGCTCCGCGATCCCGTCCGGAGAGACGGCGATGACCGCGTGGCCTTCCTCGTTCCACTCCTGCGCGTCGGTGGGGATGGACGACTTTTCGATGTGGAAGGGGATCCCCATTTTCCGGAGTGCCCCCCGATACCTGACGATGTCGTCGCCGTCCACCAGGTCGTCCGTGTCGGCGTCCAGGAGATGGACCGCCGGACCGGAGAGCATGATCGTCACGTCATTTTCCCCGGCGGCGATCCCGAGGGCGATTCGCATGGCCTCGTTGGCTCGATGGGAGGTGCGGGGATCCTCGGAGATGAGGACCGCGACGGGGCGCGCGTCGTGCACGAGGCTAGTTCAGCGCGACGAACCGCTCGCAGCCGTTGATCAGGTCGGCGAGCACCACCAGCCCGCAGTAGTTGAACCGGTCCGGGTCGGAGAGCGGAACGTTCCGCTTTTGGCAACCGTAGGCACAGACGAAGAGCTTGGCGCCGCGCTGGGCGAGTTCCTGGAACTCGGGGCGATCCTTGGCCAGCACGGCGTCGTCGATCAGATAGAGGTAGAGGTCGGCGCCGCGCTCGAGCCCCGCACGCGCCAGACCGAGCGCGGTGTGCAGGTTGGGGTGCTCTGGCTTCGTCGAGAGAAGGAGGCCGAGCTTCCGTCCCGTCAGATCCATGGCGAGTTGAGCTTAGCATCGGCCTCCGGGGGTGTCAACGAATGGGCGCCCCGGACGGAGGAAACCTTGACACACTCAGCCCATTCTCATAAGGTGGTGTGAAATGAGCCGCCGAGTCTACCTAGACCACAACGCCTCCACCCCGGTGCATCCGGACGTGGTAGCCGCCATGCTCCCGTACTTCCAGGAGCGCTTCGGCAATCCGTCCAGCGTGCACACATTCGGGCGAGAGGCTCGGGACGGGATGGAAGTTGCCCGGGGGCGGATGTCCGACTTCCTCCGCGTCAGCAAGGAGGAGATCGTCTTCACCTCCGGCGGGACCGAGTCCGACAACCTGGCGGTCAAGGGTGTGGCCCTTGCCCGGGGCGGCGGGCACATCGTGACCTCCCAGATCGAGCATCACGCGGTGCTCCGCGCCTGCCAGTTCCTCGAGGGCCAGGGCTTCGAGGTGACCTACCTCCCGGTGGACGGGGACGGCCTGGTGAGCCCCGACGACGTCCGTCGGGCCATCAGGCCCGACACGATCCTCGTCACGATCATGCACGCCAACAGCGAGGTGGGAACGATCCAGCCCGTGGAGGCCATCGGGCCGATGGTGCGTGAGCGGGGCATCCCGTTTCATGTGGACGCCGTCCAGACCTTCGGCAAGGTTCCCGTCGATCTCGCTCGCTTCGGGATCGACCTCCTGTCGTTTTCGAGCCACAAGATCTACGGGCCGAAGGGCGTGGCGGGCCTGTACATCCGGAAGGGCACCAAGATGGTGGCCGTCCAGCATGGAGGGGAGCATGAGCGCCGTCGGCGGGCGGGGACCGAGAATGTGGCGGGCATTGTGGGGTTCGGCAGGGCCGTGGAGATCCGGGGGCGTGAGATGGAGGCCGAAGCGGCCCGTCTGACGGGGCTCCGGCATCGGTTCTGGGCGGGCGTGAGCGCCAGCGTCCCCGAGGTCAGGCTGAACGGCCATCCGACGCGGCGGTTGCCGGGCACGCTCAATATGTGCTTCAGGCATGTGGAGTCCGAGTCCGTCGTCCTGGGTCTCGACCTCAAGGGCGTGGCCGTCTCGGCCGGCTCGGCTTGCACGTCTGGCAGCGTGGAACCCTCATACGTCCTCGTGGCGATGGGGGTGCCGGTTGACTGGGCCATGGGATCCGTGCGCGCCAGCCTCGGCCGCGGGACCACCGAGGCGGACATTGATTACGTGCTCGAGGTCCTCTCGCCCCTGGTGCGCCGGATCCGGGAACTGTCGCCGGCGTCGGTCGCATGAACTACAGCCAGATCCTGATTGACCACTTCAGGAGGCCGCGGAATGCGGGAATGATGCGGCACCCGGACGGGGTAGGGGAAGAGAGCTTCGACGGGTGCGGCGACCTGGCTCGCTTTTACCTGAGGGTGGTCGACGGGCGGGTCGCGGAGGTTCGTTTTCAAACTTACGGCTGTGGCCCCACCATTGCGGCTTCGAGCGCTGGCACCGAACTCGCGTCCGGCCGTCCCGTCACGGAGTTGCTCACGCTGGGCGAGGCGGAGATCACGGAGGCTGTGGACGGCCTCCCTGCGGAGCGCGCCCATGCGGCCCAGGTCGTAGCGGGGGCGCTTCGGGCGGCGGCCCGAGACTCGCTGACGCGGCGCGGGAGCCCGTCCCAGGCGAAGGAGAGCGAGCATGTTTGATCTCATCCGGCGTGACATCCGGGCGGCTCTCGATCGCGACCCGGCGGCGCGGTCTCTGTTGGAAGTCGTGCTCTGTTACCCCGGCGTTCATGCCGTCTGGTTTCACCGCGTCGCCCACCGGCTCTGGAACTGGGGGTGGCTGACCCCCGGCCGGCTCGTGTCCCACCTGAACCGCTTCGTGACCGGGATCGAGATCCATCCGGCGGCAAAGCTCGGGCCGGGACTCTTCATCGACCATGGGATGGGCGTAGTCATCGGAGAAACCGCCGAGGTCGGGGAGAACGTGACCCTGCTCCACGGGGTCACGCTGGGCGGGACGAGCCTCAAGCGCGAGAAGCGCCACCCCACCCTTGGGAACAACGTGGTGGTCGGCGCGGGGGCGAAGATTCTCGGGGCATTCAAGATCGGCGATGGGAGCCGGATCGGCGCCGGATCCGTGGTCGTGCGCGAGGTCCCACCGAACTCGGTCGTGGTCGGCGTGCCGGGGCGGGTCACGCACAGGGATGGCCACCGGGTTGGCGGGGAGATCGATCTGAACCAGATCGACCTGCCCGATCCCGTCGCCAAGGCCATCGAGCAACTGCTGGAGCGGATTCGTCACCTGGAATCAGAGCTGGCAACGCTGCGGAAGGTGGTCGAGGAGACCAGGGTCGGACGCCTGTGACCCAGCCTCCGCATGACCTCTGAGCGGATCATTCCGTTGGCGTCGGCAACGCGAGACGAGGCGTTCCTAGCGATCCCGGTCGCTTTCCCCCGCTGATCGACCCCGCCGAGACCCGCGCCGAGGCCGGCCCCGTGGAGGCCACCCCCCCCAGTCGCTCTATCATCCACGTGGACATGGACGCCTTCTACGCGTCCGTCGAGCAGCGTGACCGCCCGGAGCTCCGCGGGCGGCCGGTCATCGTGGGGGCCGATCCGAGAGGGCGGGGGGTGGTCGCCGCCGCCTCATACGAGGCGAGGGCCTTCGGGGTTTGCTCCGCCATGCCCATCCGAAAAGCTGCGGCCCTCTGCCCCCACGCCGCGTTCCTCCCCGTGGACAGGGACAAGTATGCGCGCGCGTCCGCGGCGATCATGGCGATCCTGGCGGGGTACTCGCCGCTGGTCGAGCCGATCTCCGTGGACGAAGCCTTCCTCGATGTCACGGCAAGCGTGCGGCTATTCGGCCCGCCACTCGCCATCGCCAGGGCCATCAAGGGGCGCCTTCGAGCCGAGGTGGGGCTAACGGCCTCCGCCGGCGTGGCGCCCAACAAGTTCCTCGCCAAGCTCGCCTCGGACCTTGAAAAGCCCGACGGGCTGGTGGAGGTCAACCCCGGCGATGAAGTGGACTTCCTCCGTGATCTCCCGGTCGATCGGCTGTGGGGCGTCGGCCCCGCTACCGCCCGCGAGCTGCGGGCCATGGGCGTCGAAACCATCGGGCAGCTCGCTCGGCTTCCCGGCGGCCTGCTCGTGAAGCGGTTCGGCAAGACGGGCACGTTCCTCCTGGAGCTGGCGCGGGGGAGGGACGATCGCCCGGTCGAGCCCTTGGCTCCGCCGAAGTCCATGGGGGCGGAAGAGACGTTCCCGCGGGATCTCCGAGATCCCGACCGGCTCCAGCGGGCGCTCTTGGCTCAGTGCGAGAGGATCGGGCGGGAGCTTCGTGTCGAGGGGTATGCCGGCCGAACCGTGACGCTGAAGATCCGGTTTGCCGACTTCCGGACCATCACGCGCAGCCTGACGGGGGAACCCACGCAGGACGGGCTCGAGATTTTCCGCCGGGCGCGGGGGCTTTTCGGAGGGCTCCGGCTGGTCGCCGCGGTGCGGCTGATCGGGGTGTCCGTGTCTCGGCTTGGGGCGACCGAAGCCGCCCAGCTTTCCTTCTTCTCCGACTTCGAAGCGCGCCGCGCGCGGTTGGCCCGGGCGGTGGATGCGCTGAGCCGGCGATTCGGCGAGCGGGCCGTGATCGCGGCAAGCCTCCTCGCGCGTCCATCCCGAAGACAGTGACAGGCCCCGGGAGGAGCCCTTCATGCCCGAGGAGGTGAAGGCTCAGATCGCCGGGGTCGTCTTCCAAGTAGTGGCCCGGCCCGGCGACAAAGTCGGGGCCGGGGATCCGATCGTCGTCCTCGAGTCCATGAAAATGGAGATTCCCGTCGAGGCCCCGCGCAACGGGACCGTGGCCGAAATAAGAGCGCGAGAGGGGCAGACGGTCCAGGAAGGGGACACCGTGGCGCTCTTGGAGTGAAGAGGGGCCCCCGCAGTTTCGGGGTTGACAGGCGTTCAGGCCGGGAATAACCTCAGATCGCCCTGGGCGGCTTCGGGGTTGCCGGCAGTCGCTATCCAACGGTCGGTTGAGGTCGGGAGAGGGCGGGCTTGGGATGCCAGGCCCCCCGAGGAACGATCTCGAAAGGCTGACGGACGGCCGACGTCGAGAGCATTCCGAAAGCCCGGGGCGTTTGTCTTCTCAGTTCTCGACGAAGGCCCTGAGGGCCCGCCCGCGCAGCGGGTGGCGGAGCTTCCGGAGCGCCTTCGCCTCGATCTGGCGGATCCGCTCCCGCGTCACCGCGAAGCGTTCTCCCACTTCCTGCAGGGTGTGCTCTGCCCCTTCCCCGATGCCGAAGCGGAGCCGTAGGATCTTCGCCTCCTTGGGGGAGAGCGTGGCCAGGGCCCGCTCCACGTGAGCTTCTAGGTCCTTGCTGAGCAGGGAGTCGTTGGGGGAATCGACGGTTTTGTCCTCGAGGAAGTCCCCGAGCTCCGAATCCTCGCCGATCGGCGTTTCCAGGGACAGCGGCCGCCGCGAAGATTCCAGGACGAGCCTCACCTTGCGGGCAGGGACCCCCGTGCGCTGGGCCAGCTCCTCGGCCGTGGGCTCACGTCCCATCTGATGCGCCAGATTCCGACTCACCCGCGAGATCCGGTTCAGCGTTTCCACCATGTGGACGGGGATACGGATCGTGCGCGCATGGTCGGCGATGGCGCGTGTGATGGCCTGACGGATCCACCAGGTCGCGTAGGTGGAGAACTTGAAGCCGCGCCGGTACTGGAAGCGGTCCACGGCCTTCATCAGCCCCAGGTTTCCCTCCTGGATCAGGTCGAGGAGGGAAAGGTCGCCTCCGAGGTAGCGCTTGGCGACCGAAACCACCAGCCGCAGGTTGGCCTCCATCAGCTCGCGCTTGGCCTCGCGGACAGTCCGGTCCCGCGCGTCGATCTGGCTGGCGCGCTCGAAGAGATCGCGGCGAGGGAGGCCCAGCTCGGCCTCCAGCGCGGGAATCTTCCGACCGGCCTCCGAGCTGCGGCTCGCCTTTCGTTCCGCGTCCAGCTCTTTGAGACGGGCGACCTGCTTCCGGAGGTCCACCACCAGCTCATGAATGAGGGCGGGCTTGAGGGGCAGGCTGCCGACGATCGCCTGGATCTGCTCCCGGTTGTGGGCGATCCAGCGCCGGTAGGTCGCGCGCGTGCTCTTCGAGCGGCGACGGTCCCTGAGCGCCGCCTCGAGCCGACCGATCTCGCGCTCGAGCCGGCGGATGCGGCTGAAGGCGCCCAGAATGGGTTTGAGTTCGTCGGGTTTCGGCTCTCCCCCTTCGGGGAGGAGGATGAGTTCATCCAGTGACAGTTCCTGGGCGCGCACGCGGTCGGCGACCACCAGGAGCGCCCGGACCGCCCGCGGGACCCCGGCCAAGGCGCGCCGCAACTCAGTCTGGGCGGCCTCGATCCGCCGGCCGATCTCGATTTCCTGCTCGGCCCTCAAGAGGGAGACCTGCCCGATTTCCTTCAGGTACAGGCGCACCGGGTCCTCGATGTGAGAAGGCACGGGGGCGGCTGGGGCCTCGGTGGGCTCCACCGTCGTTCCGTCCGGGCGATCCGTGATCAGCTCATTGAAGCTCATGTTCCGGGTTTCCTTCCTGTGCCCGCACCCCCATCCGGGGGCCTGAATCCACTGTTTGTGATGGGTTTTTCAGCCGGGGGGATTCGGCCTGTCCCCTCTTATCGACAACGAGTTGCCGGCCGAAATCGTTCCCACCTGAGACGCGAGGCTCGCCCCCCCTATTCATGCAAGGGGTGGTCTATAATGGGGCGTCGATGCAGGCCGAAATCGTTACGATCGGGTCCGAGCTCCTTCTGGGTCAGATCGTGGACACTAACTCCGCGGTCATCGCCCGCCACCTGGCCGCCACAGGCCTCGACCTCTATTACAAGACCACCGTGGGGGACAACCTGGGCCGCCTGGTGGCGGTCCTCCGCCAGGCATTGGAGCGGTCGGAAGTCGTCATCACCACGGGCGGAATCGGCCCCACCGCCGATGACGTGACCCGCGAGGCGGTGGCCCTGGCCACCGGCCGGGAGCTGGTCTTCTCGGAGCGCTTGATGGGGCAGATCGAGGGGTTCTTCCGGGCCCGCGGACTCTCGCTGTCGCCCTCTAACCGCCGCCAGGCCTTTGTTCCGCGGGGGGCGATTCCGATTGAAAACCCGGTCGGGAGCGCCCCGGCATTCATCGTCCCGGTGGGAGACCGGTGCGTCGCCACCCTGCCGGGCGTGCCGCACGAGATGGAGCACCTTCTCCTGACGCGTATCCTACCGTATCTCCGTGAGCGTTATGGCCTCAAGGGGGAGATCCGCCTGCGCGTGCTCAAGGTGGTGGGGCTGGGAGAGAGCCGGGTGGGCGAGTTACTGGTCGAGTTCATGGAGAAAGGGCGGAACCCGACGGTGGGCACTCTCGCCCATTTGGGTCAGGTTGATGTCCGGATCGCCGCCAAGGGCGCCGATGCCGAGGCGGCCCAGCGTTTGATCGAACCCGTCGAAGCCGCCATCCGGCAGCAGCTGGGAGATCTCATTTTCGGCGCCGATGAGGAGACCCTCGAAGGGGTGATCTCAGCCCAGATCGAGCGGCTCGGGCTGCGGGTGGCCGTGGCCGAGTTGGGGAGCGCGGGGGTGTTGGCCGAGCGCCTGTCGGCCGGCCTTGGGCGGGGATTTGCCGGGGGGGTCGTCTTGGCCGAAGCAGCGGCCGCGCGGCAGGTGGGAGTGGAGCTGGGGGCGGAAACCACCCCCGAGGCGAAGGCGCGAATCCTCGCGGAGGGAATTCGGGCGTGGCAGGGCGTTCCGGCTGGCGCCGCCACGGTCTTTGAAGAGGATCCGGCCGCTTACCCCCGCGTGACCGTGGTGGGGCTCGCGGCGGCGCGCGATGGATACCTGGAGAGCCGGGAGCACCGCTTCGGGGGGGATGCGCCCTCGATAAGAATCCGCGCCGCCACGCTGGCGCTGGACCTCCTCCGACGAACGCTGGCGCGCCCGGCCTGAGCGGCCCTCACCTTCTGGGGGCCAGCCGGAGATCGAAGCTCACGCGCACGAGGTCGCCGACGGCCAGGAAGAACTTCCTGGGGGGCGTGATCCCGAAGTCGCTCAGTCGGATCTGCGCCTCGCCGCGGACCCAGAGCCATCCTTCCTCGATGCGCGCCCGGCCCGTCCACGCGACGGGACGCTCCACGCTGCGGATCCGCATCACCCCGCTGATGTGAAGGGCCACGTCCGCTCGCTCGGTGAGGGACGGAAAGGAGGATCGGACTTCTTCCACTTGGAAGCTGATCTCCGGATGCGCGTTCACCTCCAGCGTCTGCTTGAGGTCCCGGTCGCGCCCCTCGAGGCCGGTTTTGAGCCACGCGGGGTTGACGCTGGCACTGCCGAGGACGCCGTGCGGGACGTCGGCGGGGTCCAACCGGAACTCCCCTGCAACCCTGTCGGTCGTGCCGGAGAAATCGCCGAGGGGAAACGTCGCGTCGAACGCGACCTGGCTCCGCTCCCCTACGACGACGTAGGACGTCGGCTCCGGAGCGGCCGAAACAGGAGCGCAGAGGAAAGCGAAGAGGAAGAGGAGCCGGCGCATCGCGCGATTGTCTGTCGAAGTGTTCTCCTGATACCACGAGAGCCCGGGACGGTCAACCTTCCACCCGATCGTGCCGAGGCAGCCGTCTTAGGGGAATTTGGTTGACAGCCCCGGAGGCGGGATTTATCGTCAAAACTGCCTGCCATGGTGAAGATTTACACGAAGAAAGGCGACGAAGGGCAAACGAGCCTCTTCGGGGGGCAGCGGGTCTCCAAATCGGACCCGCGCCCCGAGGCGTACGGGAGCCTTGACGAGGTGTGCTCGATCCTGGGCGTGGTCCGGGCCGCCGCCCAGGATGCCGACCTCAAGCAGGATCCCGACCTCAAAACGGTCATTCACTCGATCCAGGAGGATCTCTTCCTCCTCGGCGCGGAGTTGGCCACCGCGCCCGAAGACCGCGCGCGGTTCTCCGTCCAGCAGATCACGTCGGAGCACACGGCCCGGCTGGAATCGCTGATCGACGAGCGACTCGCCAAGATCGAGCTTCCGCGCGCCTTCATCATCCCCGGCTCGTCCTCCTACATTCCCGCTCTACTCGACTGGAGCCGGGCGGTGGCGCGCCGCGGCGAGCGACGCGTGGTTGAGCTCCGCGAAGCGGGTCTCCTCGATAATCCGGAGGTGCTCAAGTACCTGAACCGTCTCGCCGACCTGCTGTTCGTCCTGGCCCGGTATCAGGAAGCCGTCGAGGGGAAGGGCGCGGTCCAGTGGCGGGGCCGCCGGTAAGGGTTCCTCATGGCGATCGCCCCGAGCGCGAGCTACAGCCTGACCGCCCGACTCGAGATCAAGAACCGCCCCGGCATGCTGGGACGGGTGACGTCCGTCATCGGGTCGGCTGGCGGCGACATCGGGGCCGTGGACATCGTGGAGATGACCCGCGACCGGGTGGTGCGGGACATGACGATCAACGCCCGCGACAGCGAGCACGGGCAGGAGATCGTGAACCGGATTCGCGGCATCGGGGGTGTGCGGATCGTGAGCGTCGCGGACCGTACCTTCCTCATGCATGCGGGCGGCAAGATCGAGGTGCGGAACAAGGTTCCCATCCGGTCGCGCGACGACCTCTCGATGGCTTACACGCCAGGCGTGGCACGCGTCTGCCTCGCCATCAAGGAGGATCGCGAGCGGACCTTTGCGCTGACGATCAAGCAGAACGCGGTCGCGGTCGTCACCGACGGGAGCGCGGTGCTCGGGCTGGGGGACATCGGTCCGGAAGCGGCGCTTCCGGTCATGGAAGGCAAAGCGATGCTCTTCAAAGAGTTCGCGGGGGTTGACGCATTCCCGATCTGCCTGGCCACCAAGGACCCCGACAAGATCGTCGAAACCGTGAAGCTGATCGCCCCGCCGTTCGGCGGGATCAACCTGGAGGACATCTCCGCGCCGCGCTGCTTCGAGGTGGAGGAGCGCCTGCGCAAGGAACTGGAGATCCCGGTCTTCCACGACGACCAGCACGGCACCGCCGTGGTCGTCCTGGCGGCGTTGCTCAACGCGCTGCGCATCGTGAAGAAGGACCCGAGGAAGATCAAGGTGGTGGTGTCGGGGGTCGGCGCGGCCGGGACGGCCACCGTCAAGATTCTGCTGGCGACCGGGGTGCGGCACATTATCGGTGTCGACGAGCATGGGACGCTCTTCCGGGGACGCGAGGTCGGGATGGACTTCATGAAACGGTGGGTGGCCGGCGCTACGAACCCGCGGAACGTCCGCGGGCGGCTGTCCGACGCGATAGCGGGGGCGGACGTGTTCATCGGGCTGTCGGTTCCCGGGGTGCTGACGGTCAGGGATGTCAAGAGCATGGCGAGACGCCCCATCGTGTTTGCCATGGCCAACCCGGTGCCCGAGATCCGCCCCGAGGTTGCTGTGCGTCACGTGACCGTCATGGCCACCGGCCGCTCGGACTATCCAAACCAGATCAACAATGTCCTCTGCTTTCCGGGCTTCTTCCGCGGGCTGCTCGACTGTCGGGCGCGCGTCGTCAACGACGAGATGAAGATCGCAGCGGCGCGGGCCATCGCCGCGTGCGTGGAGCGAAATGAGTTGAGCGCGGAGTACATCATTCCGAGCGTGTTCAACAAGAAGGTCGCCCCGGCCGTGGCCCAGGCGGTGGCCGGCGCCGCTCTCGAGACCGGCGTGGCCCGGCGTCGGCGGCGGCTGGAGATCCCCGCCCTTTTCTAGCCGGCGGGTGCCTGCGATATGAGCGAGGCCGAAGGGGTCACCTGGTCCATTGTGATTCCCGCCTACGACGAGGCGGAGCGCCTGCCGGGCTATCTGGGGGAGGTGGTGGCATTCTTCGAGGGATGGGGCGTGCCCTACGAGATCATCGTGGTGAACGACGGGAGCCGGGACACCACGGCCAGGCGGGTGCGTGAGCTTCAGGCCACCCACGCCCGGCTGAGGCTCATCGAGCTTCCCCAGAACCGCGGGAAGGGGTACGCCGTCAGGATCGGCATGGTGAACGCCCGAGGGGATTTTCGCCTGTTCACGGATGCCGACGGCGCGACGCCGATCGCAGAGGTGAAGCGGCTCCTGCCGGCGCTCGAGGCGGGGGCCGACGTCGCCATCGGGTCTCGGGTGCTCGTGGATCCGGACGTGACGGTGCGGGCGAAGCCGCATCGGGTGTGGGCGGGGAGGGTTTTCAACTGGCTGGTGGCGCGGCTGGGGCTTCGTCGGATCAGAGACTCGCAGTGCGGCTTCAAGTGCTTCCGGGCTCCGGCGGCGGAAGATCTCTTCCGGTCCGTGACCACTGATGGGTTCGGTTTCGACGTGGAGCTCCTCCTCTTGGCTCAGCGCCGCGGGTATACGGTCACCGAGGTGGCGATCAACTGGGCTGATCGGCCCGGGAGCAAGGTCAGCGTGCTGGCGGACGGCCCGCGCATGCTGTGGCAAATCCTCTCCGCGCGCCTCTCCCTCGCCAGGGGACGCCTGAGTCGCTGACGATGACCGACGCTGACTTCCCCGTGGCGCGCCGCGTTCGGGACATCAAGCCGTTCCTCGCCGTGGAGGTGAGCGACCGGGCGCAGGCGCTGGAGCGGCAGGGGATTGATGTCGTCCATTTCGAGTTCGGTGAGCCCGACTTCGAGACGCCGCCGGTCATTCAGGAGGCCGCCCAGAAGGCGATCAAGGACGGCCGCACGAAGTACGCCGAGAGCCTCGGGATCCTGCCGCTCCGGGAGGCGATCGCCGAGCACTACCACGCGCGGTACGGCGTCGAGGTCTCCCCGGAGCAGATCCTGGTCACGGCCGGGACCTCGCCGGCCATGCTGCTCCTCTTCGGCGCCCTCCTGAATCCCGGCGACCAGGTGATCCTGTCCGACCCTCACTACGCCTGCTACCCCAACGTGCTGCGGTACGCCGAGGCGGAGCCGGTGTACGTCAACGTGGACGAAGCCGACGGTTTCCAGTACCGCCCGGACGACATCCGCGAGCGGCTGTCGCCGCGCGTGAGGGCGATTCTGGTCAACTCGCCCGCGAACCCCACGGGAACCCTCCTGTCCCCCGACCGACTGGCGGAGATTGCCCGCCTGGGCCCGTGGGTGGTGTCGGACGAGATCTATCACGGCCTGACCTACGTGGGCGAGGAGCATTCGATCCTCGAGTTCACGGACCGCGCGTTCGTGCTGAACGGGTTCTCCAAGGCCTTCGCCATGACCGGGTGGCGGCTCGGCTACCTCATCGTTCCCCGACCGTTCATCCGGACGCTGCAGAAGAGCTACCAGAACTTCTTCATCTCGACGAATGAGTTCGTCCAGTGGGCGGGCGTCGCGGCGCTCAAGGAGGCGGCCGAGGACGTGGCCCGGTTCCGGCGGATCTTCGACGACCGTCGCCGCGCGATGATCGCCGGCCTTCGCCAGATCGGGCTGGGCGTGGGGACCGAGCCGACGGGCGCCTTCTACGTGCTCGCGAACGCCCGGCGCTTCACCGGAAACTCCTACGAGTTCGCCTTCCGGATCCTCGAAACCGCTCACGTGGGGGTCACGCCGGGGATCGATTTCGGCCAGAACGCGGAAGGATATCTCCGGTTCTCGTACGCGAATTCGCTCCCGCGGATCCGCGAGGGGCTGGAGCGGATCGGTCGGTTCCTCGCTGAACTCGACGGTGGGCGGTCTCCGGCCGGCCGCTAGCCCGGATGGATCTGGGTTACGTCGCTCGTCATCTGGAAGAGGACGAGCGTCATTGGTGGTTGGTCGGGCGGCGGGTGGTGCTCCAGAGTGTCCTGCGGGCGACGATCCCGCCGGGCGCGTTGAGCCTCGTCGAGATCGGCTGTGGGGGCGGGTCGTTTCTGCCGATTGCCGCCGAGTTCGGAAGGGTCGTGGGGATCGAGGCCTCGCCGGAGTTCCTGGAGGTCGCCCGCCGGCGCGGCTTCACGGTTCTTGAGGGCTCGCTCCCCGATCGGATCCCGTTGGCTGCGGGGTCCTGCGACGTGGCGCTGCTCTTCGATGTGTTGGAGCACATCGAGGATGATCGGGAGGCGCTCCGGGCGGTGGCGGGACTCCTCAAGCCCGGAGGGCTGGTGATCTGCACGGTGCCCGCCTACCAGTGGCTCTGGAGCTCACACGACGAGGTCCTGGGGCACCGGCGCCGGTACACCGCCCGTGGGTTGCGGCGGCTCGCGGGCGAGGCCGGCCTCCGCCCGTTGCGGGTGACCTACTTCAACGCGCTCCTCGCCCTTCCCATTGCCGGCTTCCGTCTCCTGAGGCGCAGGCGCCATGCCCGGGATCACGACCTCACGCGGGTCCCGCCCTTCCTCAACGCGCTCCTGACCCGCATCTTTTCCTCGGAGTCGGGCTGGCTCCGCCGGGCGAACTTCCCGTTCGGTGTGTCTGTCCTGATGGTCGCGCGTCGCTGACGGCGCCCCCGGGCATTGTCCCATGACAGCCGCCGCGAAGCATTGGCTCCTCCTGGCCGGCCTCTTCCTCGGCCTCGTCCTCGTGGTCGGGACCTGGGTGACGCAGGACCGCCGACCGCCCGAGTGGGACCACGCGAATCACCTGGAGCGGGCGGCCGTGTGCCATCAGATCCTGTCGGAGCAGGGGTGGAGCGGCCTGGGGGAGATCCTCGAAATGTCTTCGTTCTACCCTCCGGTGGTCCCGTGCTCGGCCGCCCTCCTGTACTCCGTGTTCCCGATCGCGCCGCTGACCTCGCAGTCGATCATGCTCGCCTTCTTGGGGCTGGCGCTGGTGTCCGTCTTCCTGCTCGGGCGACGGCTGTTCGACGCCCCGACCGGCCTCGCGGCGGGGCTCTTCCTGGGCACCGCTCCGTTCGTGGTCTACTCGTGCACCAATTTTCAGCTGGACCTCCCGCTGGCTTCCGTGGTGAGCTTTGCGCTCCTCGTCCTCGTCCTGACAGAGGACTTTTCACGACGGTCGTGGTCCGTCGTCCTGGGCTTGACCCTGGCACTCGGGATGCTGGTCAAGCCGCCCTTCGCCATCTATCTCTTCCCACCCCTTGCCCTCGTGAGCTGGCGGGCGTGGCGGGGTGCTGACCGCGGAAAGCGCGTCGGCAACCTCGCGCTGGCCCTCCTCGGGGGCTCGGCGCTGAGCCTGCCCTGGTACGGCCTGCGCGTATTCGGCCTGCCCATGCAGATTGGCAACCGCGCGTTCAAGCAGGCCGCCGAGTCGGGCTATCCCGGGACGTTCACGAGCTCCTCGCTCGCGTTCTATCCCCGGGCGCTCCTGCCCATGTTCGGGATCCTGGCCGGGCTTCTCTTCGCCTGGGGGTTGTGGGCGCTTACCCGCCAGGCGGCCGTCCGCGGCCTCCTCTGGAGCGCATCGGTCGTGCCGTTTGCGTTGTTTCTGCTGATCCAGAATAAAAACCTGCGCTACGTGCTGCCGCTCCTGCCCGTGTCTGCCCTGATCGCGGCCGCAGCTCTTCGCGCCCTTCCGGAGGCGTGGCGCCGCGTCGTGACGATCGCCGTCCTCGTCGTGTCGGTGGTCCAGGTCGGCGGTGCGGCCTTCGCGGTCCCGCCGCCGCCACGTTGGGCGGCCCTCCATTTCCCCCTCATCTTTTCGTTCCCGCCATCGCCCGTCGAGTGGCCGCACGACCGGATCCTGGCCGTGATCGTCCGCGAGGCTGGTGCGTCGGGGGCCACGGTGAGCGTCGTGCCGAACGACAACTACTTTTCGGTGGCCAACTTCCGCTATTACGCGGTCCGGGACCGGCTTCCGCTCCGAATGGTCCGCGCGTGGGATGAGTCCCCGCTGGGGGTGGACTTCGTCGTCCTCAAGACGGGCGGCCAGGGGCCGGCCTTCTCGGTCGCGAAGGCCAGGCGCATCATGGAGCGCCTCGCGGCTGGCGACCCGGCCTTCGAGCGCGCGTTCCCCGTGGTCTGGGAGGGCCCGCTCCCGGACGGGAGCGTGGCGACCGTGAGGCAGCGGCGGCTCGCGCCGGTCACGGGCGTGAGCCCGTCCGTCCTAGCCGCCCGGTTCGAGGGCGGGTTCCGGCGCTTCCTCGAACCCTTCGCGCGGGATGTCGAGGGGCTCGAGCTGGAGCTCGGCTACGCACCCCGGGCCGTTCTCGGGGGGCAGATCCGGCAGGTGCGCATTGCGGCACGGAGTGCGCGAGTGGCCGAGTTCTCCCGGAAGGGCGCCCAGCTTCGGATCCGGGATGTTCGACTCACCCTTGAGGGCCTTGTCGTCAATCCTTATCGCTTGCTCGCCTCCGGTGAGATCGAGCTGCTCGCGCTTGAACGTCTCCGCGTGGATCACCTCGTCGTCACCCGGGAGGACCTCCAGGGCTTTTTCGCCGGGCTCCGAGGGTTTCAGGGCCTCGGGTTTCGTCTGGAGGAAGGAGCCATCACCGTGCGGTTGTCCCAACGGGGCCCGGACGTGGCCGGTCGTGTGAGGGTCGAAAACGGGCGCGGAAACCAGCCGCTTCAGCTTCGTGCGGAAGGGCTGAGCCTGGGAGGGATCCCGCTCCCCCGGCTGTTAGTCCACTGGGTCTTCCGTCAGTACGACCCTGGCCCGCGCCTCGCCCGATTGCCGGTGACGGTGGAACTTGCCCCGATCCGCGTGGAGCCCGAACGCATCGTCGTGTCCCGCACGCCGTAGGAGAGGAGCCGATGGCCGAGTCTCTCGAGCGTAGAAAAGCGCGCGCCCGCGCCTTGGTCCGGCGCCTGGAGCGCACGTATCCGGACGCCAGGATCGCGCTCACGTTCTCTAACCCGCTGGAACTCTTGGTCGCCACGATCCTCGCCGCCCAGTGCACCGACGAACGGGTCAACCAGGTCACGCAGGGGCTCTTCAAGAAGTACCGGACTGCCGAGGCCTACGCCAAGGCCGATCTGGCGGCGCTCGAGCGCGAGGTGTATTCCACCGGGTTCTTCAAGGCCAAGGCGCGCGCCATCATCGGGATGGCGAAGGACCTCGTCGCCAAACACGGGGGACAGGTGCCCCGGAGCCTCGGGGAGCTGACCGCCCTGCCGGGCGTCGGCCGGAAGACGGCCAACGTCGTCCTCGGCAATGCGTACGGCCAGCCAGCGATCGCCGTGGACACCCACGTCTTCCGCGTGTCTCAGCGGCTCGGGTTGGCCAAGTCCGAGGATCCCGAAAAGGTGCACGATCAGCTCTGCCAGGTGATTGCCAGGGCCAAGTGGACCCGCGTGTCTCATCTCCTGACGACCCACGGGCGGCGGGTGTGCACGGCTCGGAGCCCGGCGTGCCCTGACTGTCCCGTGCTGGCGCTGTGCCCGTGGCCGGGGAAGACGCGGGCTTTTGCTTGACACTTCAAGCACTTTCCCGTAATGTATCAGGTTGCGACTTTTCACGGGTGAAGCTCTACTCAGGAGTAGATTCAGGGCGGGAGGCCATGGCGACATCTCAGCCGAAGGTCGAGGCAAGTGCCCGGAAGTGGTACCTGGTGGATGCCGAGGGGAAGGTGTTGGGCCGCCTGGCGACCCGGGTCGCGACGATACTTCGTGGCAAGCACAAGCCTGACTTCGCTCCCCACCTGGACATGGGCGATCACGTGGTCGTGGTGAACGCAGAAAAGGTTCACCTGACGGGCAGGAAGCTCACCGATAAGATGTACCGCTGGCACACTGGGTACATCGGCGGTCTCCGGGAGGTCAGTGCGGAGAAGATGCTTCGGACGCGTCCGGAGCGCGTCATCGAGTGGGCGGTCCAGGGGATGCTTCCCAAAGGGCGGCTGGGCAGGGCGATGGTGAGGAAGCTCAAGGTGTACCGTGGGCCCGAGCATCCTCACGAGTCCCAGAAGCCCGTCCCGCTCGTGGTGGGTTCAGCGAAAGCCTCCTAGAGGAGCGACATGGCTGACGCGACGCGGTTTTACGGTACCGGCCGGCGGAAGACATCCGTGGCGCGGGTCTGGCTCTGGCCCGGGGCGGGGGGCATTACGGTCAACCGGCGTCCCTTCGAAGACTACTTCCCCCGAGAGACGCTCCGCATGATCATCTGCCAGCCCCTCCAGCTCGCCAACGTCCTAGGGCAGATGGACATCCTGGTGAACGTCGGCGGCGGCGGCCCCGCGGGTCAGGCGGGGGCCGTCCGTCACGGCATCGCCCGGGCCCTCCTCGCGTTCGACGACAAGCTTCGAGTCCCCTTGAAGAAGGCCGGACTCCTGACGCGGGATCCGCGGATGCGCGAGCGGAAGAAGTACGGCCAGCCGGGCGCCCGACAGAAGTTCCAGTATTCCAAGCGGTAGGCGCGCGTCTGGTCTGCGGACGATGCTGAAGGTTGCGGTGGCGGGGGCCAGCGGGTACATGGGCGCCGAGCTGCTGCGCCTGCTCCTGGTTCATCCCCGCGCCCAGGTCGTATCCGTCACCTCGGAACGTCTGGCCGGCGAGCCGCTCGCCGACGTCTACCCCCACCTCAGAGGGCTCACCCGGCTGACGTTCGACGCGCTCGACCCGGAGGGGCTCGCCCGAGCGGCCGAGTGCGTCTTTCTGGCGCTGCCTCACATGGAGTCGCAGAAGGTGGTCCCGGTCCTCAGGCGTCGCGGGCTGAGGGTGATCGACCTCTCCGCCGACTACCGGCTCAGGGACGCGAGCCTGTACGCCACCTGGTACAAGGCGCCCCACATTGACGGCGACGGCCTGGCCGAGGCGGTCTATGGCCTGCCCGAGCTCCACCGGAAGGCCATCGTGTCGGCGTCCGTCGTCGCGAACCCCGGCTGCTATCCGGTCGGCGCCGTCCTGGCGATCGCGCCGCTCCTGAAGTCTGGATTTTCCAGCGGGGAAGGGATCGTCATTGACGGCAAGTCCGGCGTCACGGGCGCGGGGGCCCAGGGGCGGAAGGTCGACCCGATGTACCTCTACACCGAGGCGAACGAGAACCTCCAGGCGTACGGCGTCGCCACGCACCGCCACACCCCGGAGATCGAGCAGGAACTCTCGGGCCTGGCCGGCCACCCCGTGACCGTCGGGTTCACCCCCCACCTGATGCCGCTCAACCGCGGGCTTTTCACCACGGCCTCCGTGCCACTCGTCAGGACGGCCGGCACGAAGGAGCTCCTCGATCGCTATCGGGAATTCTACGCGGGGGAACCTTTCGTCCGGGTGCTGCCCGAAGGCACGCTCCCTGCCACGCGTGCAGTCGTGGGGTCGAACTTCTGTGACGTGGCGGTCGTCGCGGATGCTCGGACGAGGCGGGCCGTGTGTCTCTCGGCCATTGACAACCTGGGGAAGGGCGGCGCCGCCAACGGCGTTCAGAATCTCAACCTGATGTACGGGTGGGACGAGCGGACGGGCCTGGACGCTCCCCCGGTCTACCCCTAGCTGCATGGGCGGGCTCGAGTGGCTGGGGGGCGGGATCACGTCGGTTCCGGGGATTCTGGCGTCCGGCATCCACTGTGGCATCAAGTCGAGCGGGAAGAAAGACCTGGCTCTGATCTATTCTTCCACCCCCGCGCGAGCTGCGGCCGTCTTCACCAGCAATCAGGTCAAGGGCGCGCCGGTCCAGGTTTCGATGGAGCACATCAAGGAAGGGACGATCCAGGCGATCGTCGCCTCGAGCGGATGCTCCAACGTTTGCACAGGCGAGCGAGGGCTCAGCGACGCGCGTGAGATGACCACGATCGTGGGTGAGCTGCTCCACGTCCCGGCGCGCCACGTCCTGGTGGCTTCCACGGGCGTCATCGGGCGCCCGCTGCCGATGGACAAGATCCGGGCCGGGCTTCCGAAGCTGGTCAAGTCCCTCTCCCCGCAGGGGGGGAGGAATGCGGCGGAGGGGATCCTGACCACCGACAGGGGCCCGAAGGAGGCGGCGCTCCGCCTCGAGGTGGCCGGCCGGCCGGTGACGATCGGGGGAATCGCCAAGGGTGTGGGGATGATCGAGCCTCACCTGGCGACAATGTTCTGCTTTCTTACAACCGATGCGGCGGTCTCCCGGGAGGCGCTGGACTGGGCGCTGCACCGGTCCGTGGAGCGGAGCTTCAACCGGATTACCGTGGACGGGGACCAATCCACGAGCGACACGGTTGCCATCCTGGCCAATGGATTGGCGGAGAACCAGGTGCTCGAAAAGGGCAGCCGGAGCCTCCGCCAGTTCACCCAGGGACTCGAGGCGATCGCCGAGCGACTGGCGAAGCTGCTCGTGAAGGACGGCGAAGGCGCCACCAAGCTGGTGACGATTCACGTCAAGGGTGCGAAGAACCATCGCGAGGCCCGGCACGCGGCGCGCTCGGTGGCCACCTCGCTCTTGGTCAAGACCGCGATCAACGGTCAGGATCCCAACTGGGGCCGGATCATGATGGCCCTGGGGAAGTCGCCCGCCGTCGTGCAGGCCGGCCGGGTCGCGATCTGGTTCGACGACGAGCCCGTGGTGGCCGGCGGCCAGCAGGCACCGGGGGCCCGGCTGGATCGAGTGCGCGAGATCATGGGCCGCCCGGAGTTCACGCTCTCGATTGACCTCGGGCTCGGGACTGGACAGGCCGAGGTCTGGACCTGCGATCTTTCCGAAGAGTATGTGCGGATCAACGCCACGTACACGACCTGAACCGATGGAGGCGGCGGCGAGCCCCTCCCACTACTGCACGCCCCCCGGCTTCGGTGTCCCGGCGAGGGATAGGAGGGCGGAGGCGAACCGAAGGAGGAAACGGTGACGGTGACGATGAAGGAGCTCCTGGAGGCCGGCGTTCACTTCGGCCACCAGACCAAACGCTGGAACCCCAAGATGCAGAAGTACATCTTCGGGGAGCGCAACGGTATCTACATCATCGACCTGCAAAAGACCCTGAAGAAGTTCCGGGAGGCCCACGCGTTCCTGCGGGACTTGGCCGCCGGTGGCGGGACCGTCCTCGTGGTGGGGACGAAGAGGCAGGCCCAGGAGACGGTGTTCGAAGAGGCCACCCGCTGCGGCATGTTCTACGCCAACCAGCGGTGGTTGGGCGGGACCCTGACGAATTTCGCCACCATCAACCGCTCCATCACCCGGCTCAAGCGGCTCGACGAGATGCGGGAGACCGGCGAGTACGAGCAGCTGCCCAAGAAGGAGGTCCTCGGGCTGGAGCGGGAGCGGCAGAAGCTGGAAAAGTCTCTGGTGGGCATCAAGACCATGGATCGGCTGCCGTCGGCCGTGTTCATCATCGATCCCAAGAAGGAACGGATTGCGGTGGCCGAAGCTCAGCGCCTGGGCATCCCGATCGTGGCGATCGTGGACACCAACTGCGATCCCACGGGCATCGACTATCCGATCCCGGGGAACGACGACGCGATCCGCGCGGTCCGACTGATCACCTCGCGCCTCGCGGATGCCATCATCGAAGGCCGGGGCACGCTTGCCAAGGAAGAGCCGGCGACAGCCCCCGTCGAGCCCTCCATGGAGGACGAACCCGAGATGGGCGAGCCGGCCGAGGCGACTTCCTAGGGGGAACAGGTGCCGATGGCATCGCACGCAGAGATGGTCAAGCGGCTCAGGGAGCTCACGGGCGCGGGGGTGATGGACTGCAAGGCCGCGCTGGAGGCGTCCGCGGGGGAGATGCAGCAGGCGATCGAGTTCTTGCGGAAGAAGGGGCTGGCGGATGCGGCGAAAAAAACCCATCGCACCGCGCGGGAGGGGCTTGTGGGCTCGTACATCCATCCCGGCGGTAAGATCGGGGTGCTGGTGGAGGTCGGCTGCGAGACCGACTTCGTCGCCCGGACGGACGGGTTCCAGCAGCTCGTGAAGGACCTGGCGATGCAGGTGGCGGCCGCTAAGCCCGCGTACCTGTCGCCGGAGGATGTGCCGGGGGATGTGCTCGCGAAGGAGCGCGAGATCTACCGGCAGCAGATGGCGGATCAGAAAAAGCCGCCGCACGTGCTCGACAAGATCGTGGAGGGGAAGATCGAAAAGTTCTACGCCGAGCAGTGCCTCCTGGAGCAGCCGTTCATCAAGGATGCGGCGGGTAAGACGAAGGTGAAGGACCTGGTCGGCCAGGTGAGCGCCCAGACGGGAGAGCGCGTGGTCGTCCGCCGCTTTTCTCGGTTCCAGGTGGGAGAGGGCGGCTGAGCCAGGGCGGCTCGATGGAGCCCTTGTACCGGCGGATCCTCCTCAAGCTGTCCGGGGAGGCCCTGGCGGGCGAGCAGGGCTACGGGATCGACCCGGAGGTCCTTGTCGGGATCGCCGAGGAGATCCGGGACGTCACCGCCCTCGGGACCCAGATCGCCGTCGTCATCGGCGGCGGGAACATCTTCCGGGGGATCGCGGCCAGCGTGGGCGGGATGGAGCGGGCCACCGCGGACTACATGGGCATGCTGGCCACGGTGATCAACGCCCTCGCGCTCCAGGACGCGATCGAGAAGACCGGTACTCCCACGCGAGTCCTCTCCGCCATCGAGATGCGCGCGGTGGCCGAGCCGTACATCCGCCGGCGGGCGATCCGCCATCTGGAGAAGCAACGCGTGGTCATCTTCGCGGCCGGCACCGGCAACCCGTTCTTCACCACGGACACGGCAGCCGCGCTGCGGGCCGTCGAGATCGGGGCCGCGGTGATCCTCAAGGCGACCAAGGTGGACGGCGTCTATTCCGCGGATCCGAAGAAGGATCTAACCGCCAAGCGCCTGCCGCGGCTGAGTTACATCGAGGTGCTCAACCGCGGCCTCCAGGTCATGGATGCGACCGCGATTTCGCTGTGCATGGACAACAAGCTCCCCATCGTGATCTTCGATCTCGCCCGGCGGGGGAACATCGGGCGGATCCTGCTCGGCGAGGCGGTGGGTTCCGTGGTCACGGGCGACGATTCGCCCCCGAGGGGGTGACCGACCATGCAGACGGTGCTCAAAGACGCTGAAACGCGCATGCAAGGGGCCATCGACCAGCTGGGCCGCGAGTTTGTCGGCGTCAGGACAGGGCGCGCGACGACGGGTTTGCTGGAGGGGATTCGGGTCGACTACTACGGGACGCCCACGCCGGTCCCCCAAGTGGCCTCCCTGTCCGTGCCGGACGCGAAGACTCTCCTCATCCAGCCCTGGGACCAGAGCCTCCTGCCGGCCATCGAGAAGGCCATCATGAAATCAGATCTGGGGCTCACCCCCGCCAACGACGGTAAGGTCATCCGCCTGGTGATGCCACCGCTGACGGAGGAGCGCCGGAAGCAACTGGCCAAGGTGGTGGGCAAGCTGGCCGAGGACGCGCGCGTCGCGGTCCGCAATATCCGCCACGAGGCCAACAAGAAGCTCAAGACCATGGAGAAGGACAAGAAGATCTCCGAGGACGACGGACGCCGCGGCCAGGACCAGATTCAGAAGATCACGAACAAGTTCATCCAGCGGGTGGACGAGCTCCTCAAGAAGAAGGAGCAGGAAATTCTAACCTTCTGATACGATACCGGGATATGGCCCTCCAACGACTGCCGAGCCTGCCCACCGAGGAACTCGCGTCCCTGGAGGACGCGGAACTCCTCGCGCGGGTCAAAGCGCTCCCGGTGCCCCGGCACGTGGCCGTGATCATGGATGGCAACGGGCGGTGGGCGGTCCAGCGCGGCTTGAACCGGGTGGCGGGGCACCGCGAGGGCGTCAAGGCGGCCCGCGCCGTCGTCCGCGCGGCCCACGAGGTGGGGATCCGCTTCCTCACGCTCTACGCCTTTTCCTCGGAGAACTGGTCCCGGCCTTCCTTCGAGGTGAGCACGCTCATGTCCCTGCTCGAGCGCTCCATCGATCAGGAGCTGCCGGAACTCCAGGCCAAGAACGTCCGCCTCAAGATCATCGGCCGGGCTCAGGGTGTCCCTCGGTCGGTGAGGGAGGGGATCGCGCGGGCGGAGGCCGCCACCGCGGGGAATACCGGTCTCACCCTCTGCATGGCTTTCAACTACGGGGGTCGAGATGAGCTGGTGGACGCCTGTCGGGCGCTCGCCTGCCAGGTGCAGGCGGGTGAGATTCGGCCTGAAGAGATCGACGAGGCGCGTGTCGAGCAGGCGCTCTACACCCAGGGAGTTCCCGACCCGGATCTCCTGATCCGCACGAGCGGCGAGATGCGAGTGTCCAACTTTCTCCTCTGGCAGATCGCCTACACGGAACTGGTGGTCACCCCGACGCTATGGCCGGACTTCGGCCCGCGGGACCTCCACCTGGCGATCGCGGAGTATCAGCGTCGCGAGCGCCGGTTCGGTGGCGTCTCGTGACGGGCGTGGGAGCGACCCCTCTGGCCACAGACCTCCGCCGGTCCGCATCGGGCACGACGCTCGCCAAGCGGATCGGCAGCGGGGTGCTGTTCATCCCGTTTTTCATCTGGCTCACGGCTCACGCCCCGAGCTGGGCGTTTTCGGGTTTCGTGATCGTGCTCGGGGTGGTGGGGCAGTGGGAGTTCACGCGAATGTTCCGCCAAATCGGTGTGCCGGTCTACGTGTGGCTCGGCCTCGTGACCGGCGCCGGATTGACGGCGAGCTTTGGCCTCGCGGGCGCCGCTCCTTGGGTCCTGACCCTGGTGGTGGCCGGGCTCCTCGGCGCGGGCTTGTGCCACACACGGGAATTCCCGCCCCGGTGCGAGGCAGCGGCCCTCACGCTCCTCGGCGTCCTGTACGTCAACTGGCTCCTCGGCCACGCGATCTGGCTCCGGACGCTTCCGCAGGGGATCGATTGGATCTTCTTGCTCGTGTGGGTGACCTGGGTCGGAGAGTCGGCGGCGTATTTCGTCGGATCCACGCTGGGGCGCCATCGGCTGGCACCGCGGATCAGCCCGGCCAAAACGGTGGAAGGGGCCCTGGCGCAGCTCGCCGTGTCCCCCGTCGCGGCGTTGGTCGGGCGGGCCTGGTTTTTCCCCGCGTGCTCGATCCGGGACGCCCTCGTCGTCGGGACCATGCTGGCGGTCGTGGGGCAGGTTGGAGACCTCGCGGAGTCCTGGCTGAAGCGCGGCGCCCGCACGAAGGACGCGGGTGCTCTGATCCCGGGCCACGGGGGGCTGCTCGATCGTCTGGACAGCCTCTTGTTCAACACCCCCGCCCTCTACTACTACGCGCGGTTTATCGCAACCTGACGCCGCCATGAAACGAATCACGCTGCTCGGCGCGACGGGCTCGGTGGGCAGGAGAACGCTGGAGCTGGTCTCCGCCTTTCCGGACGCGCTCGGCGTCGAGGGACTGGCGGCGCGGGGCTCCAACGTGGCGCTCCTGGCGGAGCTGTGCCAGCGCCACCGGCCGAAAGCCGTGGCGGTGTTGGATCCCGCGGCGGCGGACGAGCTGGCCCGCATTCTGCCGCATCCGCGGCCGGAGCTCTTGCGCGGTCCGGAGGGGCTCGTGACGCTGGCGGCCGAGACACAGGCCGACATCGTGGTCTCGGCTCTCGTGGGAGGCGCGGGGCTGCTGCCGACCATGGCCGCGATCCGGGCCGGGAAGAACATCGCGCTGGCGAACAAAGAGACGCTCGTGATGGCCGGGAGCCTGATGACCTCCGCCGCTCGCGCCCACAAGGTCTCCCTCCTTCCGGTGGATTCGGAGCACAGCGCCATCTTCCAGTGCCTCCAGGGGCACAAGCGATCGGACGTCCGCCGCGTCATTCTCACCGCGTCGGGTGGGCCGTTCCGTCAGCTGTCCAGGGAGGCGCTCGCGCACGTGACCGTGGCCGACGCCCTCAGGCACCCAACGTGGAAGATGGGGGCGAAGATCACCACGGATTCGGCGACGCTCATGAACAAGGGGCTCGAGATCATCGAGGCGCGCTGGCTCTTCGACCTGGCTCCGGAGCAGATCGCGGTGGTGGTCCACCCGCAATCCATCGTGCATTCCATGGTGGAGTACGTGGACGGCTCGGTGATCGCCCAGCTCGGCGTGGCCGACATGGGGATCCCGATTCTCTACGCGCTGACCTATCCGGAGCGGCGCCCCTGTCCGGCTCCCGCGCTGAGCCTGACGGAGGTGGGACAGCTCACGTTCCACGAAGCGGACGTGGAGAAGTTTCCCTGCCTCACGCTCGCGCGGCAGGCGCTCGCCCGGGGCGGGTCGGCGCCCGTCGTGCTCAACGCGGCCAACGAGGTCGCGGTCGCGGCGTTTCTCGATGGCCATCTCCGCTTCACGCAGATCCCCGAACTGATCGCCGAGGCGCTGGATCGGGTCCCGGCGCGGGAGCTGTCCACGCTCGAGGCGTGCGTGGCCGTGGACCAGGAGGCCCGGCGCGTGGCGGGGGAGATTCTGCGTCTGGGCGCGTTTGTGGCCACCGGCGCGAGCTGAGGGGGGAGAGATCGTTCCGTGACCACTGTGGTGTCGTTTGTCGTCGTGATCGGCGTCCTGATCCTCATCCACGAGCTCGGCCACTTCGTCGTGGCGCGGTGGACGGGCGTCGGCGTCGAGCGCTTCTCGATCGGCTTCGGCCCGGTGCTGCTGCGCTGGCGGGGAAAGGAAACCGAGTACTGTCTCTCCGCCATCCCCATGGGCGGCTACGTCAAGATGATGGGGGAGGAGAGTTCCGTGGAAGGCGGGGGGAGCGGGACGGTGGACCCGGCGAAGTCGTTCGCCCTCAAGCCCCTCCCGGCACGGTTTGCCATCGTGTTCGCCGGTCCGGGGATGAACTTCGTCCTGGCTGCGGCCATCTTCGCCTCCGTGTTCATGATCGTCGGGCGCCCGGTGCTGCCGTCAGCGCTCGGCCGCATCAAGGAGGGCGGCCCCGCCGCGCGGGCCGGACTTCGCACGGGAGACCGGATCACGGCCGTGGACGGCGCGTCGGTGGCGACTTGGGAGGACCTGTTCGACCTGATTCAGGCGGCCGGGGGCGAGACCCGGCAGATCACCTACGTGCGCGGCGGCCACGAGCAGCGCACGGCGCTGACCCCCGCGCGAATCAAGGTGCGAGACGTCTTCGGCGACGAAAAGGAGGCGTGGGACCTCGGGGCCCGGCCGTTCGCCCCGCCTACGATCGGCGAGGTGCTGAGGGGATATCCGGCCGCCAAGGCCGGCCTCAAGTCGGGTGATACGGTCGTGGCCCTGGAGGGGGCCGTGGTTCTGTCCTGGGACGAGCTGGCGGAGGCGATTCAAAAGCGGCCGGGGAGGCCGACGGAATTGACGCTCCAGCGGGAGGGCCAGCGGCTGACCGTGACTCTCGTGCCGCAGGCGGTGAAGGACCGGGACCCCTCCTCGGGCGAGGAGCAGGAAGTCGGGCGCATCGGGATCGCCCCGGCCGCCGCCGTGTCCTACGTTCGCCTGAATCCCCCGCGCGCGGCGTGGCAGGGGCTCGTCCGGACCTGGGATTTCACCGGCCTGACCGCGGTGGGGCTCTGGAAGCTCGTCACGCGCCAGCTGCCGGCCTCGACCATCGGCGGGCCGATCCAGATCGCTCTGGTGGCCGGGGAGCAGGCCAAACAGGGGGTCACGAGCCTCGCGTTCTTCACCGCCGTCATCAGCGTCAACCTGGCCCTTTTGAACCTGCTCCCGGTGCCGATGCTGGATGGTGGGCACCTTTTCTTCTTCGTCATCGAGGCTATCCAGGGCCGGCCCCTGTCGCTCAGAAAGCGCGAAGTGGCCCAGCAGGTCGGGCTCTTCCTGTTGATGCTTCTGATGGTCTTCGCCGTATACAATGACTTGACCCGGCTAGACTTCTTCCACTTCCTGAAATGAAACCGGGCCGGAGACGGGAGCGAATCAGATGACGGCACGGCGGAAGACGACACAGATCCAGTTGGGCCCCGTCAAGGTCGGCGGCAACGCGCCGATCACCGTCCAGTCGATGACCAAGACTGACACGCGCGACGTGGAGGCCACACTCCTCCAAATCTGGGCGCTCGAGGCTGCCGGCTGTGACATCGTCCGCTTGGCCGTGCCGGTCAAAGAAGCGGCCGAGAAGCTCGGGGAGATCAAGAAGCAGATCCGCATCCCGCTGGTGGCCGACATTCACTTCAATTACAAGCTGGCGCTGATGGCGCTGGACCAGGGCGTGGACGGGCTCCGCCTCAACCCTGGCAACATCGGCGGCAAGCCGTTCGTGACGGCAGTGGTGAAGCTGGCGCAGGAGCGGCGCATTCCCATCAGGATCGGGGTCAACGCCGGGTCTCTGGAGAAAGACCTCCTCGCCAAACACAACGGCCCCACGGCCCAAGGCATGGTGGAATCCGCCCAGCGGCACATCCGGATCCTTGAGGACTGCGGCTACCCGGAGATGAAGATCTCGCTGAAAGCCTCCGATCCGGCCATGATGATCGAGGCCTATCGGATGCTGGCGGACCAGGTCGAATACCCCTTCCACCTCGGGGTCACCGAGGCCGGGACGCCGACGGCGGGGACGATCAAATCCGCGGTCGGGCTCGGGACCCTCCTCGCCGAGGGGATTGGCGACACGATCCGCGTGTCCCTGGCGGCGGACCCCGTGGAGGAGGTCCGGGTGGGGATCGAGATTCTCAAGGCGCTCGGGCTCCGTAAACAGGGGCTGACGTTCGTCGCCTGTCCCTCCTGCGGCAGGGCTGATGTGGATCTGATCGAGCTGGCCAAGGCTGCCGAGGAGCGCTTGAAGGGCGTGACGGAGGAGGTTCACGTCGCCGTCATGGGGTGCGAGGTCAACGGCCCCGGCGAGGCGCGGGCGGCCGACATCGGCGTGGCAGGCGGCAAGGGGATCGGCCTCATCTTCCGCAAGGGCGAGGTCGTGCGCAAGGTGCCCGAGTCGCAGATCATTGATGCGCTTTGGGAGGAGGTCGAGCGCTTCATCGCCGAAAAGAAGACGTCCGGGGCCGTCAACGTCGACGATTAAGGGGTGTTCGAGCGCCGGCTTGGCCGGTGCAACTTGGTCTCGGGGGGAGATGCCGGAGGGGGGCTCGCGCCCCGCTCCGGGGACATGGCGCAGTATCAGCTCCACGTGTTCGTGTGCACCGGCGGGGACACCTGCCCGACCCAGGGCGACACGGAGAAGTACGTGAAGATCCTACGCGCCGGGGTAGCCCAGGCCGGTAGACACCGGGAGATCAGGATCAACAAGGCCGGCTGCTTTTCCCAGTGTGGCAACGGCCCTATGATGGTCGTCTACCCGGAAAATGTTTGGTACGGCGGAGTCCAGGAGTCTGACCTTCAGGAAATCCTTGAAGCCCACCTCCTGGGCGGGGCGCCGGTCAGGCGGCTCCTTTACGCCCCCGGGGTCCCCGGCCCCAACAAGATCATCAAGGCCGACAAGAAGGCGTAGCCGAGTGCGCTGGACCCGGTCGCTCGTCCCGACCCTCCGGGAGGACCCTGCCGACGCCCTAGCCGTGAGCCACAAGCTCATGGTCAGGGCCGGGCTGGTGCGCCAGCTGGCCGCCGGCATCTACGTCTACCTGCCCCTGGGCCAGCGCGTCTTGGACAAGATCAACGGCATCCTCCGGGAGGAGATGAACCGGATCGGCGGTCAGGAGGTCACCCTGCCCGTGCTCCATCCGGCCGAGATCTGGCAGCAGTCGGGGCGCTGGCAGGCGATCGGCGACGAGATGTTCAGGCTCAAGGACAGGAACGCGCGCGACATGTGCCTCGGCATGACCCACGAGGAGGTCGTCGCGTGGATCGCCTCCAAGGAGCTCCGCTCCTACCGCGACCTGCCTCAGGTCTGGTACCAGATTCAGACCAAGGAGCGCGACGAGGCCCGCCCACGCTCCGGCGTCCTCCGGACGCGAGAGTTCCTCATGAAGGACTCCTACACACTGGATCTGGACGAGGCGGGGCTGGCCAAGGCCTACGACGCGCACCGGGAGGCGTACTGCCGAATCTTCGACCGGTGCGGCCTCCGGTATTACGTGGTCGAGTCGGACCCCGGGATGATGGGCGGCTCGGGCTCCCACGAGTTCATGGCTCCGAGCCCCTCGGGGGAGGACGAGGTGGCCATCTGCGAGCGCTGCGCCTACGCGGCCAACGTCGAGCTGGCCCGCGGCGTGCCGCCCCCGCCGGAGTTTCCCGATTGGAAGCTGGAGGAAGTCCCCACGCCCAACGCCCGCACCATTGCCGAGGTGGCGACTCTCCTGGGGATCGCGCCCAGCCTCGCGATCAAGTCTCTGCTCTACGTCGCCAAGACCGGGCCGGTGCTCGTCCTGGTGCGGGGCGATCAGACGCTCCACGACAAGAAGCTCGCGCGGGTGGTGGGAGAGTTCCGCCCCGCCCATCCAGACGAGGTCAAGGCGGCGCTGGGCGCGCCTGTCGGGTCGGTGGGCCCGGTGGGTGCCCGGGTTCCCATCGTCGCCGACGAGTCGCTGCGGGACGGGCTCTACGTCGTCGGCGGCAACAAGGAGGGTTTCCATCTGAGGGGGGTTCGGCCGGGCCGGGAGTTCTCCTGCCGGTTCGCCGACCTGCACGTGACCCAGACAGGCGAAGGGTGCGGGCAGTGCGGGGCCCCCCTCACGGTGGAGCGGGTCATCGAGGTCGGGAACATCTTCAAGCTGGGGACCAAGTATTCCGTTTCGCTGGGAGCCCTCGTTCTGGACGAGGGCGGCCAGGAGCGGCCCATCGTGATGGGGAGCTACGGGATCGGCCCGGCGCGGATCGCCGCGGCGGCCGTGGAGCAGCGGCACGACGGCGACGGAATCGTCTGGCCCTGGAGCATTGCCCCCCTGCATGTCCACGTCCTGGCGGTGAACACCAAGGATCCGGAGCAGGGGCGAACGGCCGAGGAGATCTACCAGGAGCTGCTCGGCGCTGGCTTCGAGGTGCTGTTCGACGACCGCGAAGAGCGCCCGGGGGTCAAGTTCAAGGACGCGGACCTCATCGGCCTGCCCATCCGGATCACGGTGGGCAACGCCCTCATCAAGGAGGGGGCGGTGGAAGTCCGGTCGCGCAAGGACCGCCGCGACCGCCGGGTGCCGAGGCGAGACGTCACGGTCACAGTCAAGGAGCTGGCCCGGGAGTTGAGCGCCGGATAACGGGTGGTCCGACTTCCCCTTGCCGGGGAAGACGGGGTGTGCTAAACTCCCGAAAAAGTGGGCGCTGCCCACTTTTTTCTTGCCCCGGGGGTGGGAGGTTTGGACGCTCCGGAACGACTGGCCAGGATCGAGGCGGTTGTCTCCCCGGTGCTCGAGGCGCACGGACTCTTCCTGGTGGATCTCCAGTGGCGCCGGGAGGGGCGGCGCTGGGTGCTCCGGTTCTACGTGGACAAGGCGGGCGGCGTGGGCGTCGCCGACTGTCAAGGGTTCAGCCACGAGGTGGGGGACGTGCTGGACGCCTCGGACCTGATCCCGGAGCGCTATGATCTCGAGGTCTCCTCGCCGGGCCTCACCCGGGAGCTCAAGACGGAGCGCGAGTGGCGCTGGGCGCAGGGCAGGAATATCAGGTGCTGGTTCGCCGGCTCGCCCGACGGCCCGACGGAGCTTACAGGGCGGCTCGTGGAGGTCACCGACCGAGTCCTCAGGCTTCAGGCGGTGGACGGCGCGTCAAAGGAGCTCGAGCGCAGGAGCGTCACGAAGGCGCGGCTGGACCTGGACTTTCCCCGTTCGAAATGAGTACCGAGGCCGATGAACCGAGAGCTGATACTGGTCACCGAGCAGATCGCGCGCGAGAAGGGCATCGACAAGGAGGTCCTTTTCGAGGCGGTGGAGTCTGCCTTGCTGTCGGCCTTCAAGAAGACCACCGACATGGGCGCCGCCGACAACGTGCGCCTGCACCTGGACCGCGAGACCGGCACGCTCAAGGTCTGGGCCAGGAAGCGGGTCGTCCTTAAGGTCACCGATCCCAGGATCGAGCTGACGCTCGAGGAGACCCGCGCCCTCGTGCCCGATGCCCAGCTGGACGACGAGGTAGAGCAGGAGCTGGTGCCGCGGGAGCTGGGGCGCATCGCGGCGCAGACGGCCAAGCAGGTCATTCTCCAGCGCGTCCGCGACGCCGAGCGCGAAGGCATCTACTCCGAGTTCATTCACAAGGAAGGGCAGATCGTCCGCGGCGTCGTCCACCGGATCGAGAAGCGGAACGTGATCGTGGAGCTCGGCAAGGCCGAGGGGTTCCTGCCCGAGCGTGAGCAGATTCTGGGCGAACGGATGAATCCGGGGGACCGGATCCGCGCGTACGTCCTCGAAGTGAAGAAGACGGCCAAGGGGCCGCAGATCACCCTGTCCCGGACCCACCCGGGCTTCCTGGCGCGACTCTTCGAAACCGAGATCCCCGAGATCGCCGAAGGGATCGTGCAGGTCCGGGCAGCGGCGCGGGAGGCGGGCGAGCGGGCGAAGGTGGCCGTGGCCTCCACGAAGCGGGGCGTGGATCCGATCGGGGCGTGCGTGGGCCTGCGCGGGACCCGCATCCAGGTGATCAGTCGTGAACTGCGCGGGGAAAAGATTGACATCGTCGAATGGGCGGCGGATCCAGCGACGTTCGTGGCCCGCGCGCTGTCGCCGGCCAAGGTGGCCTCTGTCACCATTCATGAGGGCCGTCGAGCCGAGGATGGCTCGATGGAGCGGTCGGTCCTCGTCGTGGTGCCCGACAACCAGCTTTCGCTCGCGATCGGCAAAAAGGGCCAGAATGCCCGCCTGGCGGCCAAGCTGACCGGCATGCGGGTGGACATCAAGAGCGAGTCCGAGCTGGAGGACGAGCGGCGGCGGCAGGAGGAGGAGCGGACCCAGGGGCGGGCCGCTATCGAGGAGTTCCCGGGGGTCGGCCCGCAGCTCGTCGAGAAGCTGGTCAGGGACGGGCTGTTCTCGCCGCTCCGAATCGTCAGGGCCGGTCTGCCGCAGCTCCTGGAAGTTCCGGGGGTGGGGGAGAAGAAGGCGGAGAAGATCCTGGCGGCGGCCCAGGAGTGGCTGGCCGCTCATCCGTCTGTCCCGACGCCGGGCGAGGGCGTGCTCGCCGCGTCGCCGCCGGAGGGCCAGGAGGCCGGGGTGCTGCCCGACGAGAGGGCGGCGCCGCCCGCGTGAGGCGTGAGCCCCAGCGCACCTGCATCGGATGCCGGCAGGTGCGATCCCGGGCGCAGTTGGTCCGCCTCGTCCGCGGTCCCGACGGCGTGGTCGTCGTCGATCGGACGGCCGCCGCGCCGGGGCGGGGCGCGTACGTCTGCGCTGAGCGTCAGTGCGTGGAGGAGGCCCTGAAACGGGGACGGTTGGCGAGGGCGTTCAGGGGGAAGGCTCTCGCGTCGGTCGAATTGATGAGTCTGGGGAGGTGAGGGGGCGATGGCTTCGCGGCTGAAGGTGATTGATGTGGCGAAGGAGCTCGGGGTGACCAGCAAGGATCTGATCGTGGCCCTCGAAGCGATGGGGCGCAAGAATGTTAGGACCCAGAGTCCCCTGGACGCCGACACGGCCCACGAGCTCCGTGTCAAGTTGGGGCGCGGCCGCGAGGTTCCCGAAGAGCCCAAACCCAAGAAGGCCAAAGCTGCCCCCAAGGCGCCCGCGGCCAAAGAGAAGCCTGCCGCGGAGAAGGCTCGCGCCGGGAAGGTCGCTGGCGGTAAGAAAGAGAAGGCGGGTCCCCTCCTCGAGGTGAAAGCTATGGCGATCGCCCCTGCCCCGCCGCTCGCGCCGCGCCCGGTCGAGATCAAAGCCGCCCCGCCCAAGGTCGAGGTCAAAGTCCCTGCCGCCATGAAGCCCGCTCCTCCGCGGCCGCAGGAGGCCGCCAGGGTGGTGCCGATCCGCCCTGCTGTGCCGCTCCCGTCACCGGCTCCGCCCCCCAAAGTGGCTGGAGCCCCCGTGGCTCGCCCACCGGTCCGCGCCACGCCGCCGCCTCCACCGGCGGTTCCGCGTCCGGCGGCGGTGGTGGCGCCGCCGCGCAAGCCCGTGGAGCCCCCGGCGGTCGTGGTTCTGGCTCCGCCACCCCCTTCCCCGCCGGTGGCACCCGCTCTACCTCCGGCGGAGGTGCCCACGCCCGCGGAGGTCAAGCGCGAGTTGATCCGGCTACCAGAATCCGTCACGGTCGGCGAGCTGGCGATCGCGATGCGGCGGAAGGCCGGAGAGGTGATCAAGGCCCTCGTCGAGATGGGAGTCATGGCGAGCGTCAACGAGATCCTCGACCCGACCGCCGCCAAGCTGGTCGCCGACAAGTTCCACTGCGACGTCGAGGTGCGGACGCTCGAGGGGGAGGAGCTCAGGGAGGAAGAGGTGGATCCATCGCAGCTCCGCCTCCGCTCGCCCGTGGTGACGGTGATGGGCCACGTGGATCACGGGAAGACCTCGTTGCTGGACGTCATTCGGCGAACCAAGGTAGCGGAAAAGGAGTTCGGCGGCATCACCCAGCACATCGGGGCGTACCAAGTCGAGACCTCCCACGGCAACGTCACGTTTCTCGACACGCCGGGCCACGAAGCGTTCACCGCCATGCGGGCGCGCGGGGCGCAGGCGACCGACATCGTGATCCTGGTCGTGGCGGCCGACGACGGCGTCAAGCCCCAGACCGTGGAGGCGATCAACCACGCCAAGGCGGCCAGCGTGCCCATCATCGTGGCGATCAACAAGATCGACAAGCCTGGGGCCGATCCCGAGCGGGTGAAGCGCGACCTGTCCAACCTGGGCCTCGTGCCCGAGGAGTGGGGGGGCCAGACGATCTTCGTCGAGACGTCTGCGAAAAAGGGCAGTGGCATCGACAACCTCCTGGAGATGACGGCGCTTCAGGCGGAAATCCTCGAGCTCAAGGCCAACCCTAACCGGGCCGCCAAGGGCGTCATCATCGAGGGGCGCCTGGATCGAGGCCGGGGCCCGGTGGCCACGGTGCTGATCCAGCAGGGCACGTTGAAGGAAGGGGACGCGGTGGTGGTGGGCCAGCACTCGGGCCGCGTGCGCGCCCTGTTCAGCGACCGCGGCAGGAAGGTGAAGACCGGCGGCCCGTCGGACCCGGTGGAGATCCTCGGGCTCTCGGGCGTCCCCCAGGCGGGGGACACGCTGGTGGCAGTGGACGACGAGCGCAAGGCCCGCCAGATCGCCACGGTGCGCCAGGATCGCGAGCGGCAGCGCGCCAAGGGCCCCACCCGCGTGACGCTCGAGGACCTCCACCAGCAGATCGCGTCTGGGGAGGTCAAGGAACTCCGACTGATCCTGAAGGCCGACGTCCACGGCTCGGTGGAGGCGCTGACCGAGTCCCTCGAGGGACTCTCGACCGGTGAGGTCAAGCTCAAGGTGATTCACGGCTCCGTGGGCACCATCACGGAGAGCGACGTCATGCTGGCGTCCGCCTCCAACGCCATCGTGCTCGGCTTCAACGTGCCGCCCGAGGCCAAGGCAGCGAGCCAGGCCCAGACCGAGGGCGTGGACGTCCGCACCTACAACGTCATCTACGAAGCGATCAACGACGTGCGGGCGGCGCTCTCCGGCCTGCTGGCGCCGGAGATCCGCGAGGTGGCGCTGGGCAAGGCGCAGGTCCGCCAGCTCTTTCCCATCTCCAAGGTGGGGACGATCCTCGGCTCCTACGTTCTGGAAGGGAAGATCCAGCGGAGCGCCAAGGTGCGGGTGAAGCGCGACGGCACCCTGGTGGGGGAGGGCACCATCGGCTCCCTCAGGCGCTTCAAGGACGATGTGCGGGAAGTGCTCCAGGGGCTCGAGTGCGGCATCGGGATGGACGGCGTCAGCGGGGTCCAGGTCGGCGACGTGATCGAGGCCTACACGACGGAGGAGGTCGCCCGGTCCCTGTAGCGGTGGTCGGCGGCCGGAGGACAAGCGGTGAGTCGAGCCCGGGTGGCGGTAGGAACGGTGGAGCTCCACCTCCCGGGCGTGGATTCCCTCAAGGGGAAGCGGCACGTCCTCAAGGGGCTCAAGGAAAGGGTCCGGCAGCGCTTCGAGGTCTCGGTGGCGGAGGTGGACCACCAGGACGCCTGGCAGCGCGCCACGCTGGCCGTCGCGTGCGTGTCCGAGGACTCCCGACACGCGAACGAGGTCGTGTCCAAGGCACTGGCCTTCATCGAGTCGACGGTGGACGGCCACGTCATTGATGTCCAGACCGAGATCCTGTGACGTGCAAGCCAAGCGCATCGAGCGGTTGAACCAGCTGGTGAGGGAGGAGATCTCGCGCGTTCTCCAGCGCGAGTTGAAGGACCCGCGCCTCGGGTTCGTCACCGTGACGGGCGTGGACATCACCAAGGACCTGCGTCTCGCCAAAGTGTACGTCTCCATCCTCGGCAGCGAGGAGCAGTGGAAGGCCTCTCTCGCCGTCTTGGACAGTGCCAGGGGGTTCATCCACAACTGGCTCCGGCAGCATCTGTCTCTCCGGGTGACTCCGACGCTCCAATTCCGCCCCGACCGCTCGATGGCGCACGCCGCCCGCATTCAGGGGCTTCTGGCCGAACTCAA
This sequence comes from Candidatus Rokuibacteriota bacterium, assembly GCA_023248995.1. GTDB lineage: Bacteria > Methylomirabilota > Methylomirabilia > Rokubacteriales > CSP1-6 > JAHFDN01. The sequence goes on along the minus strand of JAHFDN010000001.1, from coordinate 214,235 downwards.
GACCGAGGAAGGAAGCAGCCCTGAGGAGGCTTGACGTCGCGGCGAAGGTTCCGAGGGAGGTGGTGGAGCTGCTCTCCCGGCCGCGGGGGAGCGTGCTCATCCTGGGGACCGTGCAGCCCGACGGCGATCTGCTGGGCGCCGAGCTCGCGCTGGGGCTCGCGCTTCTCGACGCCGGGACGCCGGTGACGCTCGCCGGACCGCATCCCGTCCCCGCGCTCTTCGGGTTCCTGCCTGGGGCCCCGCTGATCCAGTGGTGGCGAACGGCCCCCGGACCTTTCGACCTCGTCATCCTTGGCGACTGTCCGGATCCGTCCCGGACCGATGGGCTTCTCGAGGGCGTCCGCGGCGCGGGGACGCGCGTGGTGAACATTGACCACCACCCCGACAACAAGCGGTACGGCGACCTCAATTGGGTTGACCCTGAGGCCTCGGCGACCGGGGAACTGGTCTACGAGCTGATCCACGCCGCCGGCTTCAAGTTGACGCCCGAGATCGCGACGAACTTGTTCACTTCGATCCACGCGGATACGGGTTCCTTCCGCTATTCCAACACCAGCCCGAGGAGCCTCCGAATCGCCGCGGACCTTGTCGCGCACGGGGCCCAGCCGGCCCTGGTGGCCGGGGCGCTCTACGAAGGCCGGAGGCCCGAGGACCTGAAGCGGCTGGGGGAACTCCTCGGCCGTGTCGAGGTGAGCTCCGATGGCCTGGTGGCCTGGCTGGCCCTCTCCGAGGGCAGCGTTCCCGATGCCTTCCTGGAGGCCGAGGACCTCGTGACCTACCCCCGCTCCATCCGGAGCGTGAAAGTGGCCATCTTGCTCCGCGAGGTGGGGGGCGGCCGGGTGAAGGTGAGTCTGCGCGCCAAGGGGGACGTCAACGTCGGGGCGATCGCGGCGGCCTTCGGTGGCGGCGGGCACGCCAATGCCGCGGGTTGCACGATCGGGGCGAGTCTCGACCAGGCGCGCGAGCTCCTCCTGCGGTCCGTGGCCGATGCCCTGGCCAGGCGGTAGAGACCCGGCGTGGGACGATCGGGGATCCTCGTGATCGAGAAGGGGCCGGGGATCAGCTCCTTCCATGCGGTGGCCCACCTCCGGCGGCTCCTCCGCGCCCACAAGGTCGGGCACGGCGGCACGCTCGATCCGGACGCGACCGGGGTACTCCCGATTCTCGTGAACGAAGCGACCAAGCTCATGCCGTACCTCGTGGATCACGACAAGGAATACCTCGCGACGATCCGCCTGGGGGTCGTCACGGACACCCAGGACCTGGCGGGCGCGGTCCTCCGGACGTCTCCCGTTCCAGCCCTGGCCGCTGACCAGATCCAAGATGCCCTGAGACGCTTCGTGGGTGTGATCCGACAGGTTCCGCCCATGTACTCGGCGTTGCACCACGGCGGCAGCCGTCTGTACGAGCTCGCGCGGCGGGGGGTCGAGGTGGAGCGGGAGCCGCGCGAAGTGCGGGTGTACTCCCTCGCCCTGGAAGCGGTAGCGCTGCCCACGTTCACGCTCCGCGTCGTCTGCGGGCGGGGGACGTACGTCCGGACGCTCGCCGCCGATATCGGCGCCGCGCTGGGCCCAGGCGGCGCGCTGGAGAAGCTGGTTCGCACGCGCGTGGGACCGTACACGCTGGAGCGCGCGATCCCGTGGTCCCGGCTGCGCGACGCCCGCGACGGCGCCTTCCTCGGAGAGCACCTCCTCCCCGCCGAGAGCGCCCTCGCCGATCGCTCCGCGGTGACGCTGGACGCGGCCGCCGCCGAGGCGCTCCTCAACGGGGGCACGGTGCCGGTGCCGCCCGCCGGCGCTCCCCCGCGGGGGTTGGTCCGCCTGTACGGGGCCGGAGGGGAGTTTCTCGGGGTGGGGCGGGTGCTGGAGGAAGGGGCGCGGGTGAAACCCGAGCGGATCCTCTATGGAGATCGTCCGAGGCCTCGAGTCCTACCCGTCTGAGAGCCCTGCCAGCGTCGTGGCTCTCGGCGCCTTCGACGGGATCCATCTCGCCCATCAGAAGATCCTCGCCACCGCCCGAGAGCGCGCGCGAAGCCTCGGGCTCGTCGCGCTGGCGCTGACGTTCGAGCCCCATCCGCTCGCGGTGCTCCGGCCCGACAGGGCGCCGGTTCCGATCACCGCGCCGTCCGAGAACCTCGACCGCATTGCGGCTGAGGGCATGGACGTGACCGTGATCATCCCGTTCACCCTGGAGTTCTCCCGGATCGAGCCCGAGGCGTTCGTGCAAGATGTGCTCTCGCGGCGGCTGAAAGCGCGGGAGGTCGTCGTCGGATTCAACCATACCTTTGGCCGCGACGCCCGGGGGAACGCTCAGTTGCTGGCCGAGGTGGGTCCCCGGTACGGCCTCGTCGCCCACGTCATTCCGCCGCTCGCGGTGGATGGCGTGATCGTCTCCTCGTCCGCGATCCGCGACGCCATCGCGGTCGGAGACGTGGCCCGCGCGCGACAGCTCCTGGGCCATCCGTACACGGTTCGCGGACGGGTGGCCCGGGGCAAGGGGCGCGGCCGGCGGCTCGGCTTTCCGACCGCCAACTTCAAGCCCGAGCGGGAGCTCATCCTCGCCCCGGGCGTCTACGCGGCGCGCGCCCGTTGGGCGGAGGGCGAGGCGGGCGCCGTGGTCAACGTGGGCGTCCGCCCGACCTTCGGCGAGGGAGAGTTCTGGGTCGAGGCGCATCTTCTCGAATTCTCAGATGACCTGTACGACAAGCTGCTCACGCTGGCCTTCCTCGAGCGGCTCAGGTCCGAGCAGAAGTTCCCGGATGCGGAGGCGCTCCAAGCCCAGGTCGCGCGCGATGTCGCGACGGCCGCTCGGCTCCTGGGCGTTCGGCTCTCCCCCTCGTGATTCACCTTTACTTTCCCTCGCGCCTGTGCTAGCGTGACAACGGTAAGCACTTGAGTAACAAGCGTTTTTGGAACCCGCCTCTGCGGGCCTAGGCTCGGGGGTAGGGCGATTAGGGGTCGGGACCCCTGGAGGAGTCGGCACATGCCGGTTGCCGTCGAAAGGAAGAAGAGCCTCATCGAACAGTTCCGCATCCACGAAGGGGACACCGGCTCGCCGGAAGTCCAGATCGCGCTCCTGTCGGAGCGCGTCAACGGGCTCTCCGATCACTTCAAGCTCCACACGAAGGATCACCACTCCCGGCGTGGTCTCCTGAAGCTCATCGGGCAGCGCCGCAGCCTTCTGGAATATCTTCGAAAGAAAGATCGGGAGCGCTACCGGGCCGTGACCGAAAAGCTCGGGATCCGCGGGTGAGGGCGCGTCCCGAGCGTTCCGGCGTCGAGCACGGCCGCTGCTCCCCCTCATCTCACCCACTCCCCGATTCCCGTCCGAAGCAGGAGGCATAACGCACGTATGGCGCATTCAACGACGACTGAGATTGGTGGCCGAACCCTGACGCTCGAGACCGGGCGCGTCGCCCGGCAGGCGGACGGCGCGGTGATGGTGCGTTACGGTGGGACCATGGTGCTCGCCACCGTGGTGGCGACCAAGACCCCCCTCGAGGGGGTCGATTTCTTTCCGCTCACCGTGGACTATCGCGAGCGCGCGTATGCCGGGGGGCGTATCCCCGGCGGCTTCTTCAAGCGGGAAGGCCGGCCGGTGGAAAAGGAGATCCTGACCTCCCGCCTGATCGACCGCCCCCTCCGTCCGCTCTTCCCGAAGGCCTTCAAGCACGAGGTGCAGATCCTCGACCTGGTAATCTCGGGCGATCAGGAGAACGACCCCGACGTCCTCGCCGTCGTAGGCTCTTCCGCCGCGCTGGTTGTGTCGGGCATTCCCTTCAACGGCCCCGTGGGCGCGGTCCGCGTCGGGCTGGTGGACGGCCTGCTGATCGCCAACCCGACCGAGGCCCAGCGCGACGTGTCCTCGCTGGATCTCGTCATCGCGGGAACCGAAGAGGCGGTCTTGATGGTCGAGGCGGGGGCGAGGGAAGTGCCGGAGGAGATGATACTCCGGGCCATCGCCTTCGGCCAAGAGCAGTGCCGGGCGCTGGCGAAGATCCAGAAGGACCTGCGGGCCGTCGCGGGGAAGCCGGCCTGGCCGTTGGCTCAAGCGGCGGCGGACCCCGCCCTGGAGACGCGCGTGCGCGAGCTCGCGGCCGAGAAGATCGCGCAGGCGCTGTCCGTCCACGAAAAGCAGACGCGGGCGCAGGCGATCAACCAGATCTTCGAGGACGTGTTCCAGGCGCTGGGGGCGGACCCGACCTTGAAGGGGCCGGGCAGGGAGGCCTTCGAGAAGGTCGAGAAGGCCCAGGTGCGCCGCATGGTCCTCGACAAAGGGGTGCGGGTGGACGGGCGCCGCGCCACGGAAACCCGCGCGATCAGCTCGGAGGTCGGCTACCTGCCGCGCGCCCACGGCTCCGCACTTTTCACCCGGGGGGAGACCCAGGCCCTGGTGACCGTGACGCTGGGGACGCGGGAGAACGAACAGAAAATAGAAGACCTGACTGGCGAATCCTACCGTCACTTCATGCTCCACTATAACTTCCCGTCGTTCTCCGTCGGCGAGGTGCGGCGTTTCGGGGGGCCGGGCCGGCGCGAGATCGGGCACGGCGCCTTGGCGGAGCGCGCGGTGGAAGCAGTGCTGGCACCCAAGGAGGCCTTCCCCTACACGATCCGCATCGTCTCCGACATCCTGGAGTCCAACGGCTCCTCCTCCATGGCTACCGTCTGCGGCGCAAGCCTCGCCCTTATGGACGCCGGGGTGCCCATCAAGGGGCCCGTGGCGGGGATCGCCATGGGGCTGATCAAGGAAGGGGACCGGGTGGCGATCCTGACGGACATCATGGGGACCGAGGACCATTACGGCGACATGGACTTCAAGGTGGCCGGTACGGAGGCGGGCGTGACCTCGCTCCAGATGGACATCAAGATTAACGGGGTCTCGACCGAGATCATGGGCCGCGCGCTGGCCCAGGCGCGCGAGGGGCGCCTGCACGTGCTGGCGAAGATGCGGGAGACCATCGAGAAGCCGCGCCCCGAGCTCAGCCCCTACGCCCCGCGCTTCGTCACGATCCGGATCCGGCCCGAAAAGATCCGGGAGGTCATCGGGCCGGGCGGCAAGGTGATCCGGGGAATCCAGGAGCAGACCGGGGTCAAGATCGACGTGGAGGACGACGGGCGCGTCACGGTCTTCTCGGCCGACAACAACGCTGTCCAGAAGGCTGTCGCCATCATCCAGGACATCGTGCGCGAGGTCGAGGTGGATCGGATCTGCGTCGGCAAGGTCAAGAAGATCGTCGAGTTCGGGGCCTTCGTGGAGGTGATGCCCGGGACCGAGGGCCTGCTCCACATCTCCCAGATCGCCGAGACGCGGATCAAGGCCGTGACCGACGTCCTGGCGGAGGGGGACGAGGTCCTGGTGAAGGTGATCGAGGTGGATCCCAACGGCAAGATCCGGCTGTCGCGCAAGATGGCGCTCAGGGAGCAGCCGGCGCTCGCCGACAAGGAGAAGCGGAAGAACGCCTGAGGATCGGCCGGTGACGGAAGCGTACCGGAAGAGCATCCTCCCCGACGGCATCCGCCTGATCACCGAGCGGATGCCCCACGTCCGCTCGGTCGCGATCGGCGTCTGGGTGGACACCGGCTCACGCCACGAGCCTCTGGAGCGCGGCGGGATCTCCCACCTGATCGAGCACCTGGTCTTCAAAGGCACCGAGTCCCGCAGCGCCGCGGAGATCGCCCGGACCATGGATTCGGTGGGCGGCCACATGGACGCCTTCACCTCCAAGGAGCACACCTGCTTCTTTGTCAGTGTCCTGGACGAGCACCTGCCGCTGGCGGTGGACCTGCTGACCGACATCCTCCTCCACCCCCTCTTCGCGGCCGAGGACATCGAGAAGGAGAAGTCGGTCGTCCTCCAGGAGATCAAGATGGTGGAGGACACGCCGGACGACCTGATTCACGACCTCTTCGCCGAGCGCCTCTGGCCCGACGACCCTCTGGGTCGGCCTATTCTCGGGCGCCGCGAGGTCGTGCAGAGCCTGAGCCGGGAGACGATTTGCCGCCACTTCCGGCAGGAGTACGCTCCCGCCCGGATCACCGTGGCGGTGGCCGGGCATTCCGAGCACGAGCAGGTGCTCGAGCTCCTGGCGCCGCGCGTCGAAGGGCTTGCCGGGGGAGCGGTCGAGCGGGAGGGAGCCGCGCCCGCCCGGCGGGTGGCGGTGGACATCGTCGAGAAGACCCTGGAGCAGGTGCACATGGTCGCGGGCTTCCCCGGGCTCACCCATACCGCCCCGGAGCGCCACGCGCTCTACCTGCTGAACGACATCATCGGTGGAAGCATGTCCTCGCGTCTTTTCCAGGAGGTGCGGGAGCGCCAGGGGCTCGTGTACTCGATCCACTCGGGCACCCAGGCCTACCACGATACCGGGCTCCTCTACATTTACGCGGCCACGGAAGGCGAGAGCTTCGCCAAAACCCTCAAGCTGATCCTCAAGGAGATCCGCGCCCTCAAGAAGGATGGCGTCACTGCCGCCGAGCTCCGGCGCGCCAAGGACCACCTGAAGGGGAGCCTGATGCTCTCGCTGGAATCCACGGCGAGCCGCATGAGCCGGTTGGCGAAGCAGGAGATCTACTTCGGCTCCTTTTTCTCGCTCGATCAGATGCTGGCGGACATCGATGCCGTCCGGGAGGAAGCCGTCCAGGCGCTGATCCACCGGTTGCTGGACGAGGAGCAGCTCTCGATCCTGACGCTGGGCCCGCTGGACCGGCGCCGACTGCCACGGGAGCTGGCGCGACGCTGAGCCCATGATCGACCGGTACACGCGCCCCGAGATGGGCCGGGTGTGGAGTCAGGCGGAGAAGTACTCGGCCTGGCTCAGGGTGGAACTGGCGGTGTGCGAGGCCTACGGACGCCGGGGACACATCCCCGCCGACGCGCTGGCCCGGATCAAGGCCGGAGCGCGCGTGGACGCAGGCCGGATTGATGCCATCGAGGCGCGCGTCCGCCACGACGTCATCGCGTTCCTGACGCAGCTGGAGGAGGTCCTGGGCGCCGACTCGCGCTACGTCCACGTGGGCCTGACGGCCTCCGACGTCCTCGACACGGCGCTGGCGCTCCAGCTCCAGCGGGCCTCGGAGCTCCTGCTCGAGGGGCTCGAGCGACTCCAAGCGGTGCTGCGAGACCTCGCCCTGAAGCACAAGGAGACCCTGGCCGTCGGACGCACCCACGGCGTGCACGCCGAGCCGATCACCTTCGGGCTCAAGGTGGCCGTCTGGTACGCGGAGGCAGGGCGCAACCTGGAACGGCTCCGGCGGGCCAGGGAGACCGTCCGCGTGGGGAAGATCTCCGGGGCCGTCGGGACCTTCGCCCACGTGGAGCCCGACGTCGAGGCGGAAGTCTGCCGCGCGCTCGGGCTGGAGCCCGCGCTCGTCTCCACCCAGGTCATCCAGCGCGACCGCCACGCCGAGTACGCGGCGACGCTCGCGATTGTGGCTGCCTCGCTGGAGAAGGTCGCCACCGAGATCCGCACGCTCCAGCGGACCGAGATCCTGGAGGTGGAGGAGCCCTTCGCCGAGGGCCAGAAGGGCTCGAGCGCCATGCCCCACAAGCGGAACCCGGTGTCGTGCGAGCAGCTCTCAGGGCTCGCGCGGCTCGTCAGGGCGAACGCGCTGGCCGCCCTCGAGAACGTGGCGCTCTGGGGCGAGCGGGACATCAGTCACTCCTCCGTCGAGCGGGTAATCCTCCCCGATTCCACGATTCTGGTGGACTACATGCTCCACCAGATGGCACGCATCCTGGAAGGGCTCCAGGTCTACCCGGAGCGGCTCCGGGAGAACTTCGAGCGGAGCTACGGGCTCGTCTACTCCCAGCGCGTGCTGCTCAAGCTGGCCGAGACGGGGATGCCCCGCCAGCAGGCCTACGAGCTCGTCCAGCGCATCGCGATGACGGCCTGGCGGGAGCAGAGGAGCTTCCTGAGCCTGCTCGCCCAGGACCGCGAGGTGGCGGCGCGCCTTGGGCCGGAGGAGATCCGGACGTGCTTCGATCCCGCCTGGTACCTCCGGAACGTGGACGCCATCTACCGCCGGCTCGGGCTTTCGTCCTGACCGTGCGCGCGCGCGTCGTCGTCAGACTGAAGCGCGGCATCCTGGACCCGCAGGGGAGCGCCGTCAAGCGCGCGCTCGAGGGCCTGGGATACCGGGAGGTCCGGGATCTCCGCGTGGGCAAGCTGCTGGAGCTGGAGCTGGACGGCGCCGCGTCGGCCCAGGCCCGCGGCCGACTCGAGGAGATGTGCCGGCGGCTCCTCGCCAACCCGGTGACCGAAGACTTCACGGTGGAGATCGTGGAGGAGGGCACCCGCCCGAACTTGCCATAGACGCGGCCAGCGTTTAAGATGAGGGTAGCCGGACGAAAGGGGGAGGATCTGAGCCTATGAAATTCGGGGTCGTGATTTTCCCGGGCACCTGGAGCGACTGCGATTTTCACTACGTGATCGGGGAAGTGCTGCACCAGCCGGTCAGATACGTCTGGCACCGGGATACCGACTTGTCCGAATACGACTGCGTGATCCTTCCCGGCGGCTTCTCCTACGGCGACTACCTGCGCGCCGGCGCGGTCGCCGGCCGCTCGCCCGTGGTCGGGGCGCTTGGCGACTTCGTCGCCCGCGGGGGACTCGTCCTCGGCTCCTGCAACGGCTTTCAGATCCTGTGCGAGGCGACGCTTCTCCCCGGCGCTCTCATGCGCAACGAGTGCCTGCAGTATCGCTGCCAGTCCACGCATGTCGTCGTGGAGAATGCCGAGCTCCCGTTCACTCGCGGCCTCCGCCCCGGCCAGGTCCTCAAGCTGCCCATTTCCCACGGCGAGGGCAAATACTACGCCGACCTTGAAACGTTGCGGCATCTCAAGGCGCGCAGCCAGATCGTGTTCCGCTACTGCACCGAGGCGGGCGAGGTGACGAAAGAGGCCAACCCCAACGGCTCCGTGGAGAACATTGCGGGCGTCGTGAACGAGGAGGGAACGGTGCTCGGGCTCATGCCTCATCCGGAGCGCGCCGCGGAGGCCGCGGTCGGCGGGACCGACGGGCTCCTGCTCTTCCATTCGCTCATCGGCAGCCTGGTCGAGGACGGCAGTTTCCTGAAGCGGTAGACGCGGGGAGCCATGGGGACGGGGAGAGGTGAGCGGGGCCGAACCTAAGGTCACGCTGGACCTCGCCCAGGCCCACGGTCTGACAGCCGAGGAGTACGACCGGATCATCCGGATCCTCGGCCGGGAGCCCACCTTCACCGAGCTCGGCCTCTTCTCCGCCCTCTGGTCCGAGCACTGCGCCTACAAGCACTCGAAGGTGTTTCTCCGCCAGCTGCCGACTCGGGCGCCCCACGTCCTCCAGGGCCCGGGTGAAAACGCCGGCATCGTGGACCTGGGCGACGGCTTGGCCCTCGTGCTCAAGATGGAGAGCCACAACCACCCCTCCTTCATCGAGCCGTTCCAGGGGGCCGCGACCGGGGTGGGCGGGATTCTGCGCGACATCTTCACGATGGGGGCCCGCCCCATCGCCACGCTCGATTCGCTCAGGTTCGGCGACCCCGAGGATCCCAAGACCCGCTACCTGCTGGGGGGCGTCGTCGCCGGGATCTCCTGGTACGGTAACTGCTTCGGCGTTCCCAACGTCGGTGGCGAGGTCGCCTTCGCCCCCGAGTACGGGGGAAACCCCCTGGTGAACGTCATGTGCGTCGGCCTGGTTCGGCACGATCGCATCTTCCGCGCGCGGGCGGAGGGACCCGGGAACCCGGTGTTCTACGTCGGGGCCAAGACGGGCCGGGACGGCATCCACGGCGCGACGATGGCCTCGGCCGTCTTCGAGGAGGGTGCCGAGGAGCGGCGTCCGACCGTCCAGGTGGGCGATCCGTTTACCGAAAAACTCCTCCTGGAGGCCTGTCTCGGGGCGTTGGAGACGGGAGCCGTCGTGGGGATCCAGGACATGGGCGCCGCCGGCCTGGCCTGCTGCTCCTCGGAGATGCCCGCCCGCGCCGGGACCGGCATGGAGGTCGAACTCTCGCGGGTCCCCCGGCGGGAGACGGGGATGACGCCGTACGAGATCATGCTCTCCGAGTCCCAGGAGCGGATGCTCCTGGTCGTGGCGCGCGGACGCGAGGCGGAGGTGCGGGAGATCTTCGCCAAGTGGGACCTCGACGCGGTGGAGATCGGCCGGGTCACCGCCGACGGGATGCTCCGGGTGAGGATCGAGGGCCGGCTCGTCGCCGAGGTGCCCGTCAGGGCCCTCACCGAAGACGCGCCGGTCTACGAAAAACCGACCGCGCGCCCGGGGTGGCTGGACGCCCTGGTGGCGTTCGATCCCCTGTCGCTCCCCGCGCCTCGTGATTACGAGCGGGCGCTCCTCGAGATCCTGGCCGCGCCGACCGTCGCCTCGAAGCACTGGGTCTACCGGCAGTACGACCAGCAGGTGGGGATCAACACCCTCGTGCTGCCCGGGTCCGACGCGGGGGTGCTCAGGATCAAGGGGACGCGGAAGGCGATCGCCCTCACGACCGACGGCAACGGCCGCTACGTCCTTCTGGATCCGTGTCAGGGCGCGGCCCTCGCCGTGGCCGAAGCGGCCAGGAATCTGACCTGCTCGGGGGCGCGGCCCTTGGCCGTCACCGACTGCCTGAACTTCGGCTCGCCCGAGCGCCCGGAGATCCTCTGGCAGTTCGGCGAGGCGATCCGCGGGATCTCCCAGGCGTGCCAGGCCCTGGAAATCCCGGTGGTGAGCGGCAACGTCTCCTTTTACAATGAGACGGAGGGTCGAGCGATCCTCCCCACGCCGATCATCGGCATGGCGGGGCTCCTGGAGGAGGCCGAGTGGCGCACGACCCAGTGGTTGAAGAACGCCGGGGACCGGATTGCTCTCATCGGGCCCGAGGCCGTCAGCCTGGGCGGGAGCGAGTATCTGGCGACCTTCGGGCGGCGCCTGGGCGGGCGGCTCGCGCCCCTGGACCTCCGGCTCGAGCGGGATGTCCAGTCGGCCTGCCGGGCGGCGATCGAGGCCGGGCTGGTCGCCTCGGCCCACGACTCTGCCGAAGGGGGACTGGCCGTGGCGCTGGCTGAGGCGGCGATCAGCGGGCCGGAAGAGCTGGGCGTGGAGGTGGCGCTCCCGTCGGGGGGCCGGCTCGACCTGGTGCTGTTCGGCGAGGGGCCGTCGCGAATCCTAGCGTCGGTCCCCCCGGCTGCAGAGCGTCATTTCGAGAGCCTGATGCGGGAGTGGCGGGTGCCCTGGCGATTCATCGGGACGGTGGGGGGTAATCGCTTCACGCTCAGAGTCGGGGGGGAAGTGGTCATCAACGTTCCGGTCGAGCGGATTGCCCACGCCTGGAGGACGGGCTTTGAGCGATATCTGGTCTAAGGGGGGCGAAGCCCTGCTCCGGGATGGATTCCACGACGAGTGCGGGATCTTCGGGATCTGGAACCACCCCGAAGCCGCCAACCTCACCTCCCTGGGCCTCTATGCCCTCCAGCACCGCGGCCAGGAGTCGGCTGGGATCGCGGCGACCGACGGCCAGGCTTTCCACGTGGAGAAGGCGATGGGATGGGTGGCCGACGTCTTCGGCCGCGAGCGCCTGAGGCGCCTGCCGGGCACGCGCGCCATCGGGCACGTGCGCTACTCTACAGCGGGGACCTCGACGCTCAAGAACGCGCAGCCCATCACGGCCACCACCGGGCGCGGGCCCGTTGCCCTCGCCCACAACGGTAACCTGGTCAACGCCGAGGCGCTCCGGGCCGAGCTCGAGCAGGGGGGGGCGGTGTTCCAGTCCAACTCGGACACCGAGGTGATCCTCCACTTGCTGGCGCGGGCGTCGGGCGCGAGCCTGGAGGAGCAGCTCCCCCAGGCGCTCGCGCGCGTGGCGGGGGCGTACTCGCTCTTGATGCTCACGCCCGACGCGGTGGTGGCGGTCCGGGACCCCAACGGCTTCCGCCCGCTCTCCCTGGGAAAGCTCGGGGACACCTGGATCGTCGCCTCCGAGACCTGCGCCCTGGACCTCCTGGAGGCAACGTTCGTGCGCGACATCGAGCCGGGAGAGGTCCTGTTCATCAACGAACAGGGTCTCAGGTCGTTCAAGCCGTTCCCGCCCAAGGAGCGGCTCCAGTGCGTCTTCGAGTACGTCTATTTCTCCCGGCCGGACTCGCTCCTCTGGGGGCGGAACGTCCTCGGCGTGCGGAAGGCCCTGGGCCACCAGCTCGCCCGGGAGCAGCCGGCCGAGGCCGACATCGTGATCCCAGTTCCCGACTCCGGGATGGGCGCCGCGCTCGGATTCTCCGAGGAGTCGGGGATCTCTTTCCAGGTGGGGCTGATCCGCAACCACTACGTGGGGCGCACCTTCATCGAGCCGCGGCAGGGGATCCGCCACTTCGGCGTCAAGGTGAAGCTGAACCCGGTGCGGGAGACGCTGGACGGGCGGCGGGTCGTCGTGGTGGACGACTCGATCGTCCGTGGCACCACCAGCCGGAAAATCGTCAAGATGCTCCGGAACGCCGGCGCCCGCGAGGTGCACGTCAGAATCTCCTCGCCGCCCATCCACTGGCCCTGCTACTACGGGATCGACACGCCCACTCGCAAGGAGCTGATCGCCTCGAGCCACCAGGTAGAGGAGATCCGCCGCTACCTGGAGGCCGACAGCCTGGGATACCTCTCCCTCGACGGGATGCTGAAGTCCACCGGCGCCAATCCGGGCCACTTCTGCCACGCCTGCTTCACGGGGGACTACCGGGTGGGTTTCGAGCGCGAGGCGATGCCCCAGCTCAGTCTCTTCGACCCTCCCACCTGAGCCCCGGCCTCAATGGATCCGCTGACGTACAAGCAGTCCGGCGTGAACATCGAGGCTGCTGACGACGCCGTCCGCCGCCTCGGTCCCCTTGTCCGCTCCACCTACCGCCCCGAGGTGCTGGGCGAGCTCGGGGCCTTCGCCGGCTTCGTGAAGGTCCCCACCGGCTACCGGGAGCCCGTCCTGGTCTCCTCCACCGACGGCGTCGGATCGAAGCTCAAGGTCGCTTTCCTCGCCGACCGCCACGACACGGTGGGGATCGATCTAGTGGCCATGGGAGTGAACGACGTCCTCGTCCACGGCGCCGAGCCGCTCTTCTTTCTCGACTATGTGGCGGTGGGCAAGGTCGTGCCCGAGCGGATCGAGACCATTGTCAGGGGGATCGCCGAAGGATGTCGGCAGGCGGGTTGCGCCCTGGTGGGCGGTGAGACCGCCGAGCTACCGGACTTCTACCCCCCGGCCGAGTACGACCTGGCGGGCTTCGCCGTGGGTGTGGCGGAGCGAAGCCGGCTCGTGGACGGCTCGACGGTGGCGCCCGGCGACCGGCTCCTGGGGCTTCACTCCTCGGGACTCCATGCGAACGGCTACTCGCTGGCGCGCAGGGTCGTCTTTGGGGCGATGGGCCTCAAGGTCGGCGACCCGCTGCCCGGGCTCGGTCGGACGGTTGCGGACGAGCTCCTGACGCCCGCCCGCATCTATGTGAGGCCGGTCCTCGCCCTTCTGAAAACGCTCCCCGTCCGCGCCATGGCGCACATCACGGGCGGGGGGCTGACGGGCAATCTCCCCCGCGTGCTGCCCGAAGGGTGCCGGGCGGTGGTTGACCGGGGGACGTGGACGATGCCGGCGATCTTCGCGCTCATCCAGGAGGGCGGGCACGTCGCCCAGGAGGAGATGTTCAGGACGTTCAACATGGGGATCGGCCTCGTCATCGTCGTCGCGCCCGAGCACGCCGATCACGCCCGGAGACTCCTGGCGTCGTTCGGGGAAACCGTCTCGATGATCGGCGAGATCCGCGCGGGCTCGCGCGGCGTCCAGTACGTCGGCGGGCGCCCATGATCCGGAGCGAGTCGCTCCGGATCGGGGTGCTCGCGTCCGGGCGGGGGTCCAACCTTCAGGCGATCATCGACGCGATCGAGGCCGGTCGGCTCGATTGCCGTCTGCCTGTCGTCGTCTCCGATCGGGCTGACGCCCAGGCCCTGGAGCGGGCGCGCAAGCACGGCGCGAAGGCGGTGTTCCTCGACCCGAGGGCGTACGGCGACCGGGAGGCCTTCGACCAGGCCATGCTCGGGGTGCTCGCGGAGCACCGCGTCGAGCTCGTCTGCCTGGCCGGCTACATGCGGGTTCTGGGAGCTTCCTTCGTCCGGGCGCTGCCGGGCCAGATCATGAACATCCATCCGGCACTGCTGCCCGCCTTTCCCGGGCTCCACGCCCAGCGCCAGGCCCTCCAGTACGGCGTCAAAGTCGCGGGCGCCACGGTCCACTTCGTGGATGAAGGCGTGGATTCGGGCCCCATCATCTGCCAGGTTCCCGTGCCTGTGAGGGAGGGCGACACCGAGGAGACGCTGGCGGCCCGGATCCTCGCCGAGGAGCACCAGCTCTACCCGCGCGCGATCCGGCTCTTCGCCGAAGGGCGGCTCGCGCTGGTCGGTCGGCGCGTTGTCGTTCGGGAGGACTGATGACCGTCAGACGGGCGCTCGTGAGCGTGCACGACAAGTCCGGCGTGGTGGAGTTCGCCCGGGGGCTCGCGGCGCTCGGGGTCGAGGTTGTCTCGACGGGCGGGACGGCGAAGCTCCTGCGGGACTCCGGCGTGCCGGTCCGGGACGTTTCCGAGGTGACGGGTTCCGCCGAGCTCCTCGACGGACGGGTGAAGACGCTGCATCCCAGGATCCACGGCGGCATCCTTGCCCGTCGCGACCGGCCCGAGCACCTGAGGCAGCTCCAGGCCCAGGGCATCCCGCTCATTGACCTCGTGGCCGTCACGCTTTATCCGTTCGAGGAGACCGTGGCCCGGCCGGGAGCGACGCCGGAGGAGGCGCTCGAGCAGATCGATATCGGCGGTCCGGCGATGATCCGGGCCGGCGCCAAGAACTGGGAATCCGTCGCGGTGCTGGTGGACCCTTCCCAGTACGGCCTGGTGCTGGACGAGCTGAAGCGGGAGGAGGGAAAGCTCTCCCATGAGACGCGGCAGCGACTCGCGCGTGAGGCCTTCCGCAGGACAGCCCAGTACGACGCGGCCATCGCGGCGTATCTGAGAAGCCCGGAGGCGACGTCGCGACCTCCCGCCGGGGGCGGGGCGGTGTTTCCGCCGCTCGTGCGGGTGGAGGCGGAGCTGGTGCAGTCGCTCCGATACGGCGAGAACCCGCATCAGCAGGCGGCGTTCTACCGGTTGATCGGTGCCCCGCGCTGGGGTCTGGCCGCGGCCCGGCAGCTCCACGGGCCAGAGCTTTCCTACAACAACCTCCTGGATCTTTCCGCGGCGCTCGCTCTACTCCTCGAGTTCAGCGAGCCGTCGGCGGTCGTCGTTAAGCACACGAACCCGTGCGGCGCTGCGACCGGCGCCACCCTGGCCGGCGCCATGAGACGGGCGAAGGCGTCGGATCCCGTCTCGATCTACGGCGGCATCGTGGGGGTGAACCGGCCCCTGGAGATGGACGTCGTCAGGGAGCTCACCGGCATTCTGATCGAGATCCTGTTCGCCCCCGCGTTCGCTCCCGACGTCCTGGAGGAGCTCGGGCGCTCGAAGAAACGCTGCCGGGTGCTCGAGGTTCCGTGCGATCGGCGTGCCCTCTCGCCGCGGCTCTCGGAGTACCGGAGCGTCCTCGGCGGGCTGCTGGTCCAGGAGGCGGACCAGGCCGACCTGGACGAAGGGGCGCTGCGCGTCGTTTCCAGGCGCGAGCCGACCCAGGCGGAGTGGAGCGCGCTCCGCTTCGCCTGGCGCGTGGCGAAGCACGTCAAGTCGAACGCCATCGTCCTGGCGACGGCCGAGCAACTCGTGGGCGTGGGCGCCGGCCAGATGAGCCGGGTTGACTCGGCCAAGATTGCCGTAATGCGCGCGCGCGCGACCGGGCTCGAGACGCGGGGCACCGTCTGCGCCTCCGACGCCTTTTTCCCCTTCCGGGACGGCCTGGACGTCGTGGCGGAGGCCGGCGCCACGGCGGTCATTCATCCGGGGGGCTCGGTGCGCGACGCGGAAGCCCTCCAGGCGGCGAACGAGCACGGGATGGCCATGGTCCTGACCGGGATGAGGCATTTCCGGCATTGACTGCGGAGTCGAAGGTCTGGCTCTTGAGCGAGCGCGAGGTCGTCGGCCTTCTGAGCCTGATGCCCCAACGGGTTGCCCAGCTGAGACGGCTGGGCCTGCTGAAGGCCGAAGGGCAGGGGTATCGCTTCAGGGACGTCGTGGGCGTGCGCGTGGCGCGGGGACTCCTGGAAGGCGGCGCCACGGTGCGCCAGGTCCGCCGCGCCCTCGAGGATGTCAGACGCCTCGTCCCCGAGTCCGAGTCCCCGCTCGCCGAGCTGAGGCTCAAGATCGAGGGCGACCGCATCCTCGTCGAGAGCGGCGGCGTGAGCTTCGACCCGCGCACCGGACAGACTCTCCTGACGCTTGACGTCGGCGACCTGGAACGCCAGGCGCGAGCAACTCTGGCGCGGGGGCTGGTCCGGCCGCTCGTGCGGCCGGCCGACCGCGCCCAGGTCTGGTTCGAGCGCGCGGCCGAGCTCGACCAGGATCCGGCCCAGTGGGAGAGCGCAGTCTCCGCCTACGAGCAGGTGCTGGCCCTGGACCCCGCCTTCGCGGCGGGGTGGAATAACCTGGGGCTCCTCCACCACCGCATGGGGCGGTACGAAAAAGCCGAAGCGTGCTACCGGGCGGCCCTCGAGGCCGACCCCTCGTGCTACCAGGGGGCGTACAACCTGGGCTCGCTCCGGGAGGACCTGGGCGATCTTCCGGGAGCCATCGGCTGGTACCGCCGGTCGCTGGAGCTGGCGCCCGATTACGCCGACGCCCATTTCAATCTCGCCGGGGTCCTGGCGAAGTGCGGCCAAGCGCGAGAGGCCACCATCCATTGGCGGCGATACCTGGAGCTGGACCAGGGGAGCCCCTGGGCCCAGCTCGCGCGCGTCAATCTCGGCGAGGCCGAGGAGACCGAGGAATGAGGGTGCTGGTCGTCGGCAGCGGAGGACGCGAGCACGCCCTTGTCTGGCGGCTCGCCCAGAGCCCCTCGGTCAAGGCCCTCTTCGCGGCGCCGGGGAACCCGGGGATGGCCCGAACCGCCCGGTGCGTGCCGATCAAGGGCGACGCGATCGAGGAGCTCCTCGCCTTCGCCGAGACGGAACGGATCGATCTGACCGTGGTCGGCCCGGAGCTGCCGCTGGTTCTGGGGATCGTGGACCGCTTCGAGGCCAAGGGGCTCGCCATCTTCGGGCCGAGCCAAAGGGCTGCGGCCCTCGAGGGCTCCAAGGTTTTCGCCAAGGACCTCATGGCCAAGCACGGGATCCCGACGGCGCGCTTTCAGACGTTCCAGGACGCCACGGCGGCGCGCCGGTTCGCGCGCGAAATGGGCGCCCCGCTGGTCGTCAAGGCGGACGGGCTCGCGGCCGGCAAGGGGGCCATCGTCTGCCGGACCCTGGAGGAGGCGGACCGGGCCATCGCCCTCTGCCTGGAGGAGCGGGCCTTCGGCAAGGCGGGCGAGCAGATCGTCGTCGAGGAGTTCCTGTCCGGCGAGGAGGCGTCTTTCTTCGCGCTGACCGACGGCGAGACGGGGCTCTTCCTGGGGACGGCCCAGGATCACAAGACGGTCTTCGACGACGACCGGGGACCGAACACGGGCGGCATGGGCGCCTACTCGCCGGCGCCCGTCGTTGACGCCACGGTGCACGATCAGGTGATGAAGACGATCATCCGTCCCACGGTGCGGGCGATGGCGGCCGAGGGGCGACCGTACCGCGGGGTCATCTACGCCGGCCTCATGCTCACGCGCGAGGGTCCGAAGGTGCTCGAGTACAACTGCCGGTTCGGCGATCCGGAGCATCAGCCCATCATGATGCGGCTAGAGGATAATCCCCTCCCGCTGCTTCACGCTGTCGCCCGGGGGGAACGCTTGCCGTCGTCGGTCAGTTGGCGCCCGGAGGCCGCGGTGTGCGTGGTGATGGCCTCGGGCGGTTATCCTGGCGAGTACGAGACCGGCAAGCCTATCTCCGGCATCGAGGCCGCCGAAAAGGTCGAGGGCGTGACGGTTTTTCACGCGGGCACGGCACTCAGGGACGGCCAGCTCGTCACGGCTGGCGGACGGGTGCTGGGAGTCACAGCGATCGGTGCGGATATCAGGGCGGCCATCGGCAGGGCTTACGAGGCCGTTGGTAAAATCTGCTTCGATGGGATGCATTTCAGAAAAGACATCGGCAAGAAGGCGCTCGCGCACCGAGGGAGGTGAAGGGATGCGCAAAACACGCCCGCGCGTAGGGATCGTGATGGGGAGCGACACGGACCTGGAGGTCCTCCTCGAGACGATCAAGGTGCTGGACGAGCTCGGGATCCCCCACGAGGTCGTCGTCGCCTCGGCCCATCGGACGCCCGATCAGACCCGCCGGTACGCGGCGCGGGCCGAGAGGCGGGGCATCCGCGTCTTGATCGCCGGGGCCGGCGGCGCCGCGGCGCTCCCCGGCTTCCTGGCCTCGCTGACCTCGCTTCCGATCATCGGAGTGCCGATCAACTCGACGCCCCTGAATGGCCTCGACTCGCTCCTCTCGATCGCCCAGATGCCCAGGGGCGTGCCGGTGGCGACGGTGGCGGTGGGGAAGTGGGGTGCTGCCAACGCCGGCATCCTGGCGGCCCAGATCCTCGCCTTGAGCGACGCCGGCGTGCGGAAGCGGCTGGCCGCCTTCAGGAAGGGGATGGCCGCCGAGGTCGCGCAGCGGTCGCGCCGGGTGGCCGCCGAGCTCAGACGGAAGCGGTGACCACCACCCGCCTCCTCCGGGTTGACCCGCGCCATCCTCAACCGAAGCTGCTGAGAGAGGCCGTCGCCGTCCTCGAAGGGGGCGGACTCGTCGCGTTTCCCACGGAGACCTTCTACGGTCTCGGCGCAAAGGCTCTCGATGCCGAGGCCGTGTCCCGGATCTTCCGCGTGAAGGGCCGCCCTGAATCCAAGCCCCTCCTGATCCTGGTGGACTCCGTCAAGATGGCCGAGTCGTTGGTCGGGGATGTGTCCGCCGTCGCCCGGGATCTGATGAGCAAGTACTGGCCGGGACCGCTGACGCTGGTGTTCAAGGCCATCGCCTCACTGCCCCAGACGCTCACGGCGGGGACGGGGACGGTCGGGATTAGGATCCCGCGCCAGCCGGTGGCGTTCGAGCTGGTCCACGCTGCCGGCTTCCCCGTCACCGCGCCGAGCGCCAACCCGAGCGGGGAGGCGCCACCTACGACGGCTCAGGAGGTTCGGCGAGTCTTCAACGGTGAGGTCGAGCTGATCCTGGACGGCGGGCCGACGACGGGTGGCTTGCCCTCGACCATTGTGGATGTGACGGTGACCCCGCCGCGGCTCCTCCGCAAGGGCGCCCTCGACCTGCCAGAGTTGGAGCGCCGATGATGGTCACCGGCGTGATCCAGGCCGGGGGAAGGAGCACCCGGATGGGTGGCGAGCCCAAGGCTCTGATGGAGCTCGGCGGCAAGCTGATCATAGAGAGAATCGTCGAGGTCCTGAGGTCGGTTCTCTCAGATCTTCTGATCGTGACGAACACTCCGGAGCTCTACGCCTTCCTGGGCCTCCCGATGGTCCCCGACGTGTTCCCTGACCACGGCTCGCTCGGTGGTATCTACACGGGGCTCCGGGCCGCCAAGGGAGAGGCCGCGTTCACGGTGGCGTGCGACATGCCGTTCCTCAAGCCCGAGGTCGTGAGGCTCGTCGTCTCCCGCGCCGGGGAGGCGGACGTCGTGATCCCCCGGGTCGGCGGCCAGTACGAGACCCTCCACGCCCTCTACGCCAAGCGCTGCCTTCCCCACATGGAGGAGATGCTCAGGGCCAAGCGCTTCAAGGTCATCGGCTTTTTCCCGAAGGTCAAGGTCCTGGAGATTTCCGAAGCGGAGGTGGCGCGCCTGGCCGATCCCGCCGTCTGCTTCATGAACGTCAACACGCCTGACGAGCTCTCCCGCGCGCGCGCCCTCGTGGAACCTCCCAACGGCCAGTAGCCTCTGGCGTATACTGCTCGCATGGGACGGAAGAAGAAGCCCGCGCACGCGAGGGTGAGGAAGCCGATGCCGAGGAAGCCGCCGAAGGTGGAGGTGCCGAAGACCGCCTACCGGCGTCGGCTGAAGCATCCGAAGCCCCTGGAGAGAGCGGAATGACGCCGCGCCTCCGGCCCTGCCTGCTCCTCCACTATCACGAGATCAGCCTGAAGGCCGGGCACCGACCGATGTTCCTGCGCCATCTCCGCCAGAACCTGGAGCGGGCGACGGCGGACCTCCAGCCGGTCGGGGTCGTCCAGTTCCCGGGGCGGCTCATGCTCGACCTCGAGGGAAACCCTGATCCCGACAGGGTCCGGGAGCGCGTCGGCCGCGTCTTCGGCATCGCGAACCTGGCCCTCGCCCAGCGGGTGCCGTCCGGCCTGGACTCGATCAAGTCGGCGGTCGGGCGGCTGGTCGAGGGACGGCAGTTCGAGTCTTTCAGGATCAGCGCGCGGCGGGCCTTCAAAACGTATCCGCTGACCTCGATGGAGCTCAACCGGGAGCTCGGCTCCTTCGTCCTCGAGCGGGTCAAGACGCGGGTGGACCTCGACGACCCGGCGCTCACGATCTACGTGGAGGTGCTTCCCGACGAGACCTTCATCTACTTCGACCGCGAGCCCGGGCCCGGGGGGCTGCCGGTCGGATCGAGCGGGACGGTGATGAGCCTCCTGTCGGGGGGGATCGACTCTCCCGTCGCCGCGTGGCGGATGATGAAGCGCGGCTGCCGCGTGGAGTTCGTGCACTTCCACAGCGTCCCGTACCTCGGGCCGACGTCCCAGGCCAAGGCGCGCGCCCTGGTGGAGCGCCTCACCCAGTGGCAGTACTTCTCGCGTCTCTACCTGGTCCCCTTCGGCGAGATCCAGCGGGAGGTCGTGCTCTCGGTGCCGCCGCCGGCCCGCGTGGTGGTCTACCGCCGGCTCATGGTGCGGATCGCGGAGATCCTGGCCCGCGCGACCGGCGCCCCGGCCCTCGTGACGGGGGAGAGCCTCGGCCAGGTGGCCTCCCAGACTCTCCCGAACCTCGCGCGGATCGACGAGGCGGCGGATCTCCCCATCCTCCGGCCCCTCATCGGCATGGATAAGCAGGAGATCACCGCCCAGGCCCAGCACCTCGGGACGTTCGAGATCTCCATCGAGCCCGACCAGGACTGCTGCACGCTTTTCGTTCCCAAGCATCCCGCGACCCACGTGTCGGCCGACGAGATCCTGCGCGCGGAGGAACGGCTGAACCTGGACGCCCTGGTGCGGCAGGGGTCGGAGGGAGCCGTGCTCGAGACGTTCGAGTTCCCGCCCGGAGCGGGACCGTACCCGTCAGCCCGCCGGGCGCGTGCCGCGGAGAAGGAGTCGCTCTCTCCGTGACAGCGTCCTTCGAGCTGGAGGAGATCCTGCTGCGGGCGTTGAAGGAACAGAGCGGCGCCTGACGCGCCGCCCGGAAACTCGGGGGGGAATCATGAAACGTGTGATGTTGATCGCGGTGATTTTCGAGGTTCTCGCGTTGATCGCCGCGCCTGTCGGGGCCGAGGAACTCCGGATCATGACGGGGCCGCAGGGCGGCTCGTGGTACCCCTTGGGTGGGGCCATCGGCGAGCTGATCAAGAAGAATGTGCCCGGTGCCTCGGCCATCGTGCAGCCGGGGGCCGGCATCATCAACGTGCAAGGGGTGGAGACCGGCAAGGCCGAGATCGGCTTCGGCAACGCCGTCTCTACGGCGGACGGGGTGGTGGGCCGCGACCCGTTCAAAGCCCCCACCACGAACGTCCGTCAGTTGGCCACGCTGTATCTCCAGTACTTCCAGATCGCTGTCCTGGACGACAGCGGGATCAAGACGGTGGCCGACCTCAAGGGGAAGGCCATCGGGACCCAGCCTCGGGGGAACACAGGCGAACAGATGACACGCCATATCTTGGAAGTGTACGGTCTCTCCTATAAGGACTTGACCAAGGTGAACTTCGGGTCCTATAACGATTCGGTGGCCCTGATGAAGGACGGCCACATCCAGGCCTTCACCTTCATCAGCACTATCCCGGCCGCCGCCCTGCTGGACCTGGGAAGCTCGCGCAAGATCCGCCTGCTGGACATCCCCGACGACAAGCATCAGGCCATCCTCAAGCTGAACGCCGGCTATGCCCGCCGCAGGATCCCCATTGCGAAGGGGGTCTATAGGTTCCAGGAGACAGACATACTTACCTTCGGCACGTACACGCATCTCATCGTGCGGGCCGACCTGAGCGACGACTTGGTGTACGGCATCACCAAGGCCCTGGCAACGAACATCCCCGCTCTCGCGGCGGTGGTGAAGGACGTGAAGGACCTGACGCTGGCGGAGATGGCGCTGGACGTGGGCGTGCCGTACCATCCGGGCGCGCTGAAGTACTACAAGGAAACGGGGGCCATCAAGTAAGCGAAGTCGGCCGTCGGGTCATTGGCAATCGAGGGGTAGGGTGCGAGAGCTGAGCGGGCGGCTTGGCGGTCTGGTGCGCTGGCTGGCGCTGGCCATGTCCGTGTATCACATTTACGCGGGCGCCTTCGGCCGGCCCGAGGCCCTCTTTTTCAGGGGCGTGCACCTGGCATTCGCCCTCGCCCTGATCTTCCTCTGGCTCCCGGCGGGGCATGGCTCCCCGCGCCAGCGGGCCAGCGCCGCCGACTGGGTGGCGCTGGCCTTTTCCCTTGCGGCCATCGGCTATCTCTTCTGGAACTACGAATATGTCGTCACCCGGTATAACTGGGTGGACCCCCTCGCGGCGTCCGACATAGCCTTCGCTGCCGCCTTGACCCTGGTGGTCCTCGAGGCGACGCGGCGGACCATCGGCCCGGCTCTGCCCATCACGGCGTTGGTCTTCCTTGTCTACGCCCTGGGCGGGCCGTACCTGCCGGGCCCGCTGCGCCACCGGGGGTTTTCCCTGGAACTCGTCCTGGACCAGATGTATTTGACCACCGACGGCATCTTCGGCATCCCGCTGGACGTCTCGGCCACGTACGTGATCCTCTTCGTGATCTTCGGGGCCTTCCTGGAACAGTCGGGCGCGGGCAAGCTCTTCATGGATTTCGCGTCCTCCCTGGCCGGCCACACCCCCGGGGGGCCGGGCAAGGTCTCGTGCATCTCCAGCGGGCTCTTCGGCACCATCTCGGGGAGCGCCGTGGCCAACGTGATGGTGGACGGCTGGCTCACCATCCCGCTGATGAAGCGGACGGGCTTTCGCCCCCACTTCGCGGCGGCGGTGGAGGCGGTGGCATCCACCGGTGGTCAGATCATGCCGCCCGTGATGGGGGCCGCCGCCTTCGTCATGGCCGAGTTCCTCGGGATCCCGTATATCGAGGTCGCCAAGCACGCGGCTATCCCGGCCATCCTCTACTACCTGGCCCTCTTCATGGCCATCCACTTCGAGGCGCGACGCACGGGGCTCCTGGGGCTGCCGCGCGCGGAGCTGCCCAGGCTGGGCGAGGTCATCGGCGCGCGTGGCCACCTCTTCGTGCCGGTGTTCATCATCGTGTACCTGATGCTTGCCGGATATACGGCGCCCATGGCGGCCCTGTGGGGGATCGTGGGGGCCGCGTTGTCCCCCTGGCTGGGGCGATTAAGCTGGCTCGTGCTGCCCGTCCTGCTGATCGAGTACCTCCTGCCCGAGATGCACGTGGCGGCGCGGGAGACTTTCGGAACAGCCCTTCCGGGCCTCCTGCAGCGCTTCCTGCTGGCCAGCAACGCGAACCTGGTGTTGACGGTCGGGTTCGCGGCGCTGGCAGCCATCCGCATCGCCTCGCGGACGGGCCGCGAGCGCCTCAAGCCGGATTGTCTCGGGATGTTCGGTCCGGCCCTGGTGGACGGCGCCAAGAATACGCTGGGGGTGGCGGCGGCCTGCGCCTCTGCCGGGATAGTGATCGGGGTGATCGCCCTCACGGGGGCGGGGCTCCAGTTCACCAGCCTCGTCCTGGCGGCAGCCCGGGACAGCCTGATCCCGGCCCTTGTCCTCACCATGACCGCCGGCATCATCCTGGGCATGGGGATGCCCACCACAGCCGCCTACATCGTGCAGGCAGCCCTCCTGATCCCGGCTCTCATCAAGCTTGGCGTGGTTCCCATCGCGGCCCACATGTTCGTCTTCTACTTCGCGATCATCTCGGCCATCACCCCGCCGGTGGCCATGGCCGTGTACGCGGCCGCCGGCATCGGGAAGACGCCCCTCTGGGCTACCGGGATCGCCGCCGTGCAGCTGGGGGCCACGGGGTTTATCGTGCCCTTCATGTTCGTGTACGGCCCCTCGCTCCTGTTCGTGGGGAGCTGGGCAGAGATCATTACCACGATCGCCTCGGCCTCCATCGGGGTGACCTGCCTGGCCGCGAGCCTGCACGGGTACCTTATGCGGCCGGCCTCGATGTGGCAGCGGGCTGTCCTCCTCGTGGCGGCCATCCTGCTCATCGTGCCCGGGTACATCACGGACCTGATAGGGTTGGCCCTGCTGGGCGTGGTGGTGGTGGCCCAGTGGATGGCCCCGGTACCGGCCGCGGCTCCGTCCGCCCCGGCGGCTGCCAGCACCGATGGAGCGGCGGTGGAGCTGGACGTGGAGCGCATCGAACGGCTCCAGCGCGGCGCCTAAGTTCTCGACCGCCAAGACGCCAAGGACGCCAAGAGGGAACGGAGGAGACACAACGAGGAAGACATGCCCATCGTGGACGTGCGTTGCATAGGGAGACTCAGGGCCTTTAAGGCGGCGCGTGCCGCGGAGAAGGAGTCGCTCTCTCCGTGACAGCGTCGCTCACGTTCCTTGGCGCTGCCGGTACCGTCACAGGCTCCAAGTTCCTCCTCGACACGGGTCAGGGGCGCCTTCTGCTCGAGTGCGGGCTCTTCCAGGGGCTGAAGGAGCTTCGGCTCAGGAACTGGGCGCCGCCGCCGTTCGACCCCGCCGGGCTCACCGCCGTTCTCCTGAGCCACGCGCACATTGACCACTCGGGCTATCTGCCCCGCGTCGTGCGGACGGGTTTCACGGGCCCTGTCTACTGCACGAGCGGCACGGCGGAGCTGCTCAGGATCATGCTCCCCGACGCGGCCCACCTCCAAGAGGAAGAGGCGGAGTACGCCAACCGCCACGGGACCTCCAAGCACACACCCGCCCTGCCACTCTTCACGGTGGGCGACGCGCAGAAGGTGCTGGGGCTCGTCAGGCCCGTGGCCGTGAACACGTCCGTGGCCGTGGGGCGGGGAGTGAGCGCGCGCTTCGTGCGCTCGGGTCACATCCTGGGAGCGGCGATCATGGAAGTGAGGGTGGGAGAGACGCGCCTCGTCCACTCGGGTGACCTCGGGCGCTACGACGTGCCGATCATGCCCGACCCCGAGCCGGTCCCGGAGGCGGACGTCCTCCTCGTCGAATCCACCTACGGTAACCGCCTCCATCCCCGGGAAGACCCCGCGGCGCTGCTCGTCCAGGCAGTCCAGCGCGCGGTGGACGAGAAGGGGTGGCTCCTGATCCCCGCTTTCGCCGTGGGGCGGAGCCAGGAGGTCCTCTACACGCTCCGCGAGCTCGAGGAGACCGGGCGGATCCCGACGCTGGCTGTGTACCTGGATAGCCCCATGGCCATCGAGGCCACGGCGATCTACGCCCGGCACCCCGAGGAGGAAGACCCCGCGACGGGCCCGTTCGTCCCGCGCCGCTTCCACCTGGCCAGGAGCGTGCAGGATTCCAAGGCCCTCAATGACGTGGACGGGCCCGTCATCGTGATCGCGGGGAGCGGGATGGCCACCGGCGGCCGGGTGCTCCATCACCTGCGCCGCCGCCTCCCCGATCCGCGGACCACGGTCCTCTTCGTCGGCTATCAGGCGGCCGGCACGCGGGGGCGGCTCCTCAAGGACGGCGCGCGCGAGGTCAGGATCTTCGGCGAGGAAGTGGCCGTGCGCGCTCAGGTGGTGGTGAGCGACGCCTACTCGGCCCACGCCGATCAGGGTGAGATTCTGCGCTGGCTCAAGGGCTTCAAGCGCCCGCCGCGGATGACCTACATCGTCCACGGCGAGCCCGAGGCCGCTCTCGCCCTCCGGGAAAAGATCAGCCAGGCCCTCGGCTGGTCGGCGACGGTGGCCGAAGCCGGAACGACGGTCCCGGTTGTCTAGACACTCCACGGGTTGGGGGAGCTTGCCGGGTTTCCACTTGACTTTGTGGTGAGCCCGGCCGTAACGTGGGGAGCGTCATGATGGTCATCGCTCTCGGGGCCGACCACGCCGGCTGGGAGCTGAAGGAAGCCCTCAAGGCCTGGCTGATCGAAACCGGCCACCAGATCCTGGATTTCGGCACCCACTCCACCGAATCCGTTGACTACCCGGACTACGCGCTCCAGGTGGCTGAATCCGTGGCGTCAGGCAAGGCTGAGCGTGGCGTTCTAGTCTGCGGCACCGGGATCGGCATGGCGATGAGCGCCAACAAGGTCCCGGGCGTGCGGGCGGCCCTCTGCTCGGACCCGTTTACCGCCCGGATGAGCCGGGAGCACAACGACGCCAACGTGTTGACCCTCGGCGGGCGACTGATGGACGGGGAGCTGGGGCTGGAGATCCTCCAGATGTGGCTCGTCACCGCCTTCGCCGGCGGTCGCCACGAGCGGCGCATCGGCAAGATCGTCCAGATCGAGCGGCGCTACCTGCAGGGAAAGGAAGAGGACTTCCATGGGTCGGCTTGATCAGGTGGACCCGGACATCGCCAAGGCCCTGCGCGCGGAGACCGAGCGCCAGGCGCGCAACCTCGAGCTGATCGCCTCCGAGAACTTCGTCTCCGAGGCGGTGCTGGAGGCGATGGGCTCGGTCATGACCAACAAGTACGCCGAGGGCTACCCGGGCCGGCGCTACTACGGCGGCTGCGAGGTGGTGGACATCGCCGAGGAGCTGGCCATCGCGCGCGCGAAGGAGCTCTTCGGGTGCGAGCACGCCAACGTCCAGCCGCACTCGGGCTCCCAGGCCAACATGGCGGTCTACTTCGCCCTGCTTCAGCCGGGAGACACGGTCCTGGGGCCGAACCTCTCCCACGGCGGCCACCTCACCATGGGGAGCCCTGTCAACTTCTCCGGGAAGTTTTACAAGATCATTCCCTACGGCGTCCGCAAGGACACCGAGCTGATCGATTTCGACCAGATCCGCGATCTGGCCCGTGAGCACCGACCCAAGCTGATCATCGCAGGGGGGTCGGCCTTCCCACGCGCCATCGACTTCAAGGCGTTCAGAGAGATCGCCGATGAGGCGGGGGCGGCGCTGATGGCCGACATCGCTCACCCGGCGGGGCTCGTGGCCGCCGGCCTTCACCCCTCGCCGATCCCCTACGCCGACTTCACCACCACCACGACCCACAAGACGCTCCGCGGCCCGCGCGGCGGCATGGTCATGTGCCGGACCGCCCGCGCCCAGGCTCTCGACAAGATCGTGATGCCGGGGGTGCAGGGCGGCCCCCTGATGCACATCATCGCGGCCAAGGCGGTCGCCCTGAAGGAGGCGCTGACGCCCGAGTGGCGGGCCTACCAGCACCAGATCGTGAAGAACGCCCGGGTCCTGGCTGAAGCGCTCATGGGCCGGGAGTACCGGCTCGTGTCCAACGGGACCGACACCCACCTCATGCTGGTGGATCTGACGAGCCGGGGGATCACGGGGAAGGAGGCGCAGGAGGCGCTGGATCGGGCCTGGATCACCGTGAACAAGAACACGATCCCCTTCGAGACGCGAAGCCCTATGGTGACCAGCGGGGTTCGCATCGGCACGCCGGCCGTGACGACCCGGGGGATGAAGGAGCCCGAGATGGTCCAGATCGCCGCGCTGATCGATCGGGTGCTGGCGAATCTGGGAAACGCCTCGGTCGAGGCGGCGGTGCGGGTCGAGGTCCACGAGCTCACGTCGCGCTTCCCCCTCTACCCGGAGAGGCTCAGATGAAGTGCCCGTTCTGCGGGCATTCGGAGGACCGGGTGGTGGACTCGCGCGTGGGGCGGGACGGCGAGTTCATCCGCCGGCGCCGGGAATGCCTCAAGTGCCGCCGCCGCTACACGACCTACGAGTACATTGAGGACGTGCTCCCCATGGTGGTCAAGCGGGATGGGCGGCGGGAGCCGTTCGACCGACAGAAGCTCCGCTCCTCCATCCTCAAGGCTTGCGAGAAGCGCTCGGTGGGGGTCCAGGCCGTGGACGACGTGGTGGCGGACATCGAGGCGCGCCTCCACGACCGGGCCGAGAAGGAGATCTCGAGCCTGGAGCTGGGCGACCTCGTGATGGAGCACCTCCAGAAGCTGGACCAGGTTGCCTACGTTCGCTTCGCCTCCGTGTACCGGCAGTTCAAGGACATCGCGCAGTTCATGGACGAGGTGAAGGGGCTCCTGAAGGAAGGGGAGAAGCCGAAGGTCCCACCGAAGCCCATGCCCGTGGCCGCCAAGCCCGCCGTCAAAAGCTCCAAGTAACCGCAGATAGTGCGGCCCTGCCGGGATGGGGCCGACAGGGCCGAGCGCCATCGGGGCGCTTACTTCTTCTTCTTGGCCTTCTTCTTTTTGGCCACCCTGTCACCTCCCTCCGGACCTTCGGATCGGCTCTCAGGCTCGCGCGCGCCCGAGATCCGCTGCCGAGGTGGTATAGCCGGATCGTAGAGAAGGGGGGAGGACGTGTCAAGAGGAAAAATACAAAATACGGGGGGACACCCCCGTGAGACCCCCAAGATGGGGGGGAGACGCGCCCATTGACAACCCCCGCGGGGGGGTGGTAAGGTAGGCCAACTTTGCCGCCGTGCATGCCACCTCCAGTGGGAGGGCACTTGATGCGCCGACAGCTCAAAAAACTCGTCTTCGTTGAACCCAAGTCCACGCACCTGCACGTCTACACCCGCGTCGCGATCCCCCGCCTCGGGTCCGTCCTGCTCGGGACGATCATGCGCAACAAGGGGTACGACGTGCGGGTTTACATCGAGGACATTCATCCGATTGATATGGCGGAGGTGATGAGCGCTGACTTGGTCGCGATCTCCGCCATCACCTCGACGGCGCCTCAGTCCTACCGCCTGGCGGACAAGGTCCGGGAGGCCGGGATCGTCGCGGTCATGGGCGGGACGCACGTCACCTTCCTGCCCGATGAGGCGCTCGGGCACGCCGACTACGTCGTCAAGGGGGAGGGGGAGTTCGCTTTCCAGGAGCTGGTCGACGCCATCCAGTCCGGGGAAGGCTTCGAGAAGATCCAGAACCTGTCCTTTTTGAAGGACGGCAAGACGATCCACAACACGGAGCGGCCCAAGATTCCCAACCTGGATGTGAATCCCATCCCCGACTACGGGCTCATCACCGGCTGGAAGCCGGGCGGGGTCGTGTCCATCGCCACCTCGCGCGGGTGCCCGTTCTCCTGCACCTTCTGCTCGGTTCCGGGGATGTACGGCCATGCCTTCCGGACCCACTCGCTGGACCGGGTCCTGGAAGAGCTCCGGATCCACCGGGACGACCTCTATACCTTCTTCGCCGACGACATCTTCACGGCGAACAAGAAGCGGGTGAAGGAGCTCCTGGGCCGGATGATCGAGGCTCGGCTCACGCCGATGTGGGGCGCCCAGGTCCGCACCGAGACGGTGGACGACCCGGAGCTGCTCCAGCTGATGCGGGACTCCAACTGCTTCAACGTCTACGTCGGGTTCGAGTCCATCAACCCGCGGACGCTCAAGCTCTTCCAGAAAAAGCAGGACCTGGCCAAGATCGAGCGCTCCATCGAGCGCTTCCACACCCACGGGATCAAGATCCACGGGATGTTCGTGGTGGGCTCCGACGAGGATGACCTGGAGACATTGGACGCCACCGCGACTTTCGCCAAGAAACACGACATTGATTCGATCCAGTTCATGATCCTGACCCCGATCCCGGGCTCCCCCGACTGGGACACCATCTACGCCAAGGGGAGCAAATACGTCATCAACGACAACTGGTCGCTCTACGACGGCCACCACGTCGTCCACCAGCCGCGGCGGATCTCCCCGTACGAGCTCCAGATGGGGGCGATCAAGGCGATGCAGAAGTTCTACTCGTGGGGCGGGATCACCCGGCGCCTCCTCAAGGGTGACGTCTACTACGCGACCATCCGGTACTGGGGGAAGAAGATGATCCGGGACTGGTGGAAGGACGAGGAGAACCGCGCCCACGTCCAGTGGCTCAGGGACCGGCTCTACAGCGACGCGCCGGCCATCGGCGGGCGCGCGCCACAGCGGGTCGGGATCCCGGAGGTGCTCCTGAAGGACAAGGTTGGGCAGCTCCTCCAGACGTTCCTGACGGAGCTCGGGGTGAAGGTGGTGCCGCTCGCCGAGCGGCTCCACGCCTCGGCCGAGGACGCCCTGGCGCGGGCGAAGGAGTCTGTGGACTGTCTGGTCATGCCGATTGTCAAGCGCGCCGAGCAGGGCAAGGAAGAGTTCTACGCCCAGCTGGCGGCCGCCGTTGACACACTCCAGGCGCGATTCGGCAAGCTGCCCAAGGTTTCCTTCCCCCTCCTGGGGGACCAGGGACCGATCTTCGAGCCCTTTGCCAAGATCGGCCTCCTGGTGACGAACAACCTGGACAGGATCCGGCTGGCCTACCGGAAGGCGGGGGTGACCGAGGGGTTGTGGGAAGCGGCCTGAGCCGCCGTCCTGACGCCGAGCTTGTCAGCGCGCCGGGGTCTTCCCCGGCGCGTTTTCTTTCGCCCGTTGCTCCTCGCTGGAAGAGGGTCTGCGGGCCTGGCGCCGTCTGACGAACTCCTCGTTCAACGGCACGCCCTTCTTGCAGAGGGGGCAGGCGTCGGGCGGGTAGGCGGGAAAGTCGCGGCTCACGAGGCTGAAGACGGGCTTGCCGCGCACGTCGGCCTTCTTCGTGCGGCGCCAGAGGGCGCCGATCCCCACGACCTGGGCGCCGTGGTGCTCCACGAGCTGGATCAGGAGCTTCAGCGTGGTCCCGGTGCTCACCAGGTCTTCCACGAGAAGGACCTTCGTGCCCTGGCGGATCAGCCGGTGGAACTCGGCGGGGAGCGTCACCCTGCGCTTCCCTCCCGATACCCCCTTGCTGGCGTAGACCAGGACGGGGCGCGAGGGGTGGGCCCGGGCGACGCAGTGGGAGAGGATGAGCGCCCCGGGCCCGGTCGAGAGGACGACGTCGATGGGCCACTGGGCGAAGTGCTTGGCGATGACGGCGCCCAGCCCCTCGGTGAAGGACGGCTCGGTGGTGACGAGGGTCTTCTCTATGAACTCCCCCGTGTGCTGGCCCGAGGGGAGGAGAATGTGATCGTTCGCGTGATAGGCGCCCGTGCGCTTGAGGATGTCCAGGTGAATTTTCTCGCGCGCCTCGGCGTCCAGCACGGCGTCCGGCCTTTTCGGGGGTGGCGTCATTCGACACTCTCCTGAAGATGATGGGTCGGCGGAGGAGTTTTCCTGAGGCGGAGGGAAGGCTGGGCGGGCCGGACGACCAGGGGCTCCAGGCACTTCGGGCACACCTCCTGCCCTCCCTTTCTCAGAACCTGGTGAAGCGAGAGGAGCACGTCGCACATCTCGCACGCCGGGTTGTTGCAGAAGCGGTCCAGCCTCACGGCGGGCGAGGCGCTTCGAGGTGAATCACGACGCCCTCCTTCCGCGCCTCGATCCAGAACGGGGTGGGTCGCGCCAGATCCAGTACCACCCGCACGACGGTCGGGCTGAACTGGGCCGAGCGCACCCGCTTCAGCACCGTACCTTCGATCTCGACGGTCTTCCTGGCGGGGGTCAGCCGGGCACGCTCGAAGTCCACCACGACGCGGTCCGGCTTGTCCAGCGCGAAGCTCCTGTAGGCCAGTGGTCCATGGGCTTCCACCACGACGCGCGGATCTTCCCCGGCGACCTCAGCCACGAGCTTCAAGATCAAGGGTACCACCTCTCCGGCCGGGGCTGGCGGGCGCGAGAGGGTCACCGCTCGGAGGGGCGCGTGTCGCTGGGAGCCTGCGAGGAGTAGCGGCCGGGCCGGCGGGGGCGCGTCCACGCGGATCAGGACCCGCGTTCCCTCCTTCAGGACCCGGTACGGCGTGTTCTTGGCAAACGTGAGATCCAGGCGGCCGAGACGGCTGCCGTCCCGCTCAAGAACCGCGGTCCGGATCTTCGTGAGCGCGGGTCCGGGCAGGTGGCGCTCCTCCGGGGGGAAGCCGAACGTGGCGTTGAGGAAGAGCAGGCTGACGCTGAACGGGTCGGCGTTTTCGACCACCAGGTAGTTGAGCGGCTCGGAGCCCCGGATCTCCAGCTGTAGGCGCCCCTTGTGAATGCCGGCGAAGATCGCCGATACGACGGCAGACCCCGCGAGCCCTTCGCCTGGCCCGAGAAGCCAGAGGCCCAGCCCCAGGGCCACGGTCGGCAACCACCGTCTCATGACACGTGAGACAAGTTGTCGGATGTTCGAACATCTTGGCGTGGGGGGTTATCCTTGTCAACCCGAAAGTAGGAGATGTAGACTGAGCCTGCCATGCGAATTCTCGCGGTCGAGACCTCCACCCTGGCGGGCGGGGCGGCGATTGTCGATGGGGAGCGGCTGCTCGGCGAATACACCCTGAACATCAGAACAACGCACTCCGAACGGCTGATGGCGGCGGTGGATCGGCTGCTCCAGGACTGTGGGTGGGAACTCGGAGATCTCGAAGGCGTGGCCGTCGCGATCGGTCCGGGCTCCTTCACGGGCCTCAGGATCGGCGTGAGCACGGTCAAGGGCCTGGCCCTGGCCCTGGGGATTCCGGTGGTCGCCGTGCCGACTCTCGACGCGCTCGCCGCGAGACTGCCGTTCGCCGCCCATCCGGTCTGCCCGGTGCTCGACGCCAGGAAGGGCGAGGTGTACGCGTGCCTCTACCACTGGGCGGAAGGCACGATGGTCCGCGACTGGGAATACCTGGCCCTGGCGCCCGAAGCGCTCTGCGAGCGGATCCTCGGGCCCGTCATTCTGGTCGGCGACGCTCTGGACGCGCTGGGCGATCTCTTCGTCGCGCGGCTCGGCGGCAGGGCGAGGCTCGCGCCGGCGGGCCGGCGCCTTCCCTCTGCGGCCACGGTGGGCGCCCTCGGCCACGCGCTCCTGTTGGCGGGACAGCGCGTGGATCCCGCCGCACTGACGCCGCTCTACCTTCGGCCGTCGGAGGCCGAGCTCAGGCGCCGACGTGCCCTCCTGGTCCATTGAGCCGTTGACGGTCGCCGACCTCGACGAGGTGCTCGTGATCGAGCAGGCCTCGTTCCCGACCCCCTGGTCGCGCGGCGCGTTTCTCTACGAGCTCGAGCAGAATCCGCTGGCGCGCTGCTGGGTCGCGCGCGGCGAGGGTGGGGACCCCCGGGTCCTGGGGTACCTCTGCCTCTGGGAGATCCCGCCGGAGATCCACATCACGAACATCGCGGTTGACTTGGCCTGGCGTCGCCGGGGAGTGGGCCGGTCGCTCCTCGAAGCGATTTTGTCGGATGCCCGCCGTCGCCGATTGAGCCTGGCCTACCTCGAGGTCCGACCCACGAACACGGAAGCGCGGACACTCTACGAGCGCCTCGGCTTCGAGGTCGTCGGCCGCCGGAAGGGGTATTACTTCGACACCGGTGAGGACGCTCTGCTCATGAAGGCCGACCTGGGCGCGAGCACGACCGGGACTCGCTAGCCTGCCATGGCGGACCGCAAGACGGAAGAGCTGATCGAGCAGATGCTCGGGGGGAGCCGCCTGGCGCTGGCCCGGCTGATCACCCAGGTGGAGAACCGCTCCGCCGCCGTCGGCGAGATCATGCGGCGCGTGCACGGGCGCACAGGGCAGGCCTACGTCGTCGGGATCACCGGCCCGCCCGGGGCGGGCAAGAGCACCGTCGTGGATCAGCTCACCGCACGTTTCCGCGCCGAGGGCGCGTCCGTCGGCATCGTCGCGGTGGATCCCTCGAGCCCGTTCACCGGCGGGGCGGTCCTTGGGGACCGGATCCGGATGCAGGCGCACACGCTGGACCCCGAGGTGTTCATCCGGAGCATGGCCACGCGGGGGAGCCTGGGAGGGCTCGCGCGCGCGACCAGCGACGTCATCCGGCTGCTCGACGCGTTCGGCAAGCAGTGGATACTGATCGAGACCGTCGGGGTGGGGCAGACGGAGCTCGACATCGTCAAGCAGGCCGACACGACCGTCGTCGTGCTGGTTCCCGAATCCGGCGACGGCGTGCAGACCATGAAGGCGGGGCTCATGGAGGTTGCCGACATCTTCGTCGTGAACAAGGCCGACCGGAGCGGCGCCGACCACCTCGTGACCGAGTTGCGCTTCATGGGCCACCTGCACCGGTCGAGTCCCGGGGAGCCCAAGGACATCGAATGGGAAATCCCCGCGCTGACCGCCGAGGCGCAGAGCGGGGTCGGCATTGAAGAGCTCCTCGCCGAGATCCGGCGGCACCGGCACCTCCTGGAAGCCGCCGGCGCCCTGGAGAGGCGTCGCCAGGCCCGCCGGCGCGCCGCGCTTCAGGCGCTCCTGATCGAGGAGTTTAGCGAGCAGGTCGGCCGCCGGCTCCGATCCGACGGAGACCTCGCGGCCACGTTCGAGGCCGTCGCGGGGGGCGCGATGGACCCGTACTCCGCGGTCGCGGAGATCCTCAAGCGGCTCCACCCGGCATGAGCGCCGTCCCCTTTCGCGACACGTTCTGGAACGTCCCCCCGTGGGCCCAGGCGGCGCTTTACGCCGGCGCCGTTGTCGCCCTCGCGATCTTCGCCGCGGGGCTTTGGCGGCACGTGAGACTCTGGCGACAGGGAAGGGCCGAGCCCCGGTTCGACCGGATTCCCGAGCGGCTCTGGTTCGTGGTGAAAGAGGCGCTGGGGCAGGCCCGGATCCTCTCCCAGGCGTATCCCGGTGTGATGCACGCCATCATGTTCTGGGGGTTTCTCGCGCTCTTCCTCGGCACGATCCTGGCCACGATCGACTACGACATCACGCTGCTGCTCTTCGACTACAAACTGCTCCGCGGCCCCTTCTACCTGGCCTACGAGGCGGTGCTCGACCTCTTCGGCCTCTTCTTCGTCGTCGGCCTCGGCATGGCGCTCTACCGCCGCTACGTCGTCCGTCCGCGCCGGCTCGACCCGACCTGGCGCTTCGCGGGCGCGCTCGCGCTCCTTTTGCTGATCAACGTCACCGGCTTCGTCGTCGAGGCCGCGCGCCTGGCGGTGGTGAACCCTCCGTGGGCGGCGTGGTCCCCCGTCGGGTACGCCATGGGCCAGGGTCTCCTGGCCGCGGGTGTTTCCGACCCCGCGTTGCGCGGGCTCCACCTCAGCGCCTGGCTCTTCCACGCCGTCATCGCCCTGGGTTTCATCGCGGTCGTTCCCTATTCGTACTTCATGCACCTCATCACGACGCCGCTGAACGCGTTCTTCGTCAAGTTGACGCCCCGCGGGGAGATCGCGGAGATCCCCAACATCGAGGAGGCCGAGAGTCTCGGTGTCTCGACGATCGAGGAGTTTTCGTGGAAGCGGCGGCTCGACTTCGAGGCGTGCACCGAGTGTGGGCGCTGCCAGGACGTGTGCCCGGCCCACATGGCCGGGACGAAGCTGAACCCGAAGGGCGTGATCGTGAAACTGCGCGACCACATGCGGGGCGCGCGCCCCGGGCCGATCCACGGGGCAGTGATCGAGGCGGAAGAGCTCTGGGCCTGCACCACGTGCATGGCGTGCGTGGAGGCGTGCCCCGCGTTCATAGATATCGTGGACACCATTATTGACCTTCGCCGGTACCTGGCGCTCTCCCAGGGGGCGCTCCCGTCCACGGCACCGCAGTCGCTCCAGAACATCCGGCGCGCCGGCAATCCCTGGGGGCTCCCGCCTGCCGATCGCTTCAAGTGGGCGGAGGGGCTGGACGTCCCGGTGCTCGAGAAGGGCCGGGAGGTGGAATACCTCTACTGGGTCGGCTGCTCGGCGTCCTACGACCGGCGCAACCAGGCGATCGCGCGCTCGATGGTCAAGATCCTCAAGGCGGCGCGGGCGTCGTTCGCGGTCATGCAGGAAGAGCGCTGTCACGGCGAGGTCGCGCGGCGGCTGGGCGAGGAGTACCTCTATCAGACGCTCCAGCAGGAAAACATCGCCAACCTGAAGAAGTACGCCTGGAGGACGCTGATCACCCACTGCCCGCACTGTTTCAACACGATCCTGAACGAGTTCCCGCAGTTCGGGGGGGACTTCGAGGTGCTCCACCATTCGGTCCTGATCGAGCGTCTCCTGCGCGAGGGACGCATCCGGCCGACCCGACCGGTTCGGGAGCGGATCGCCTTCCACGACTCCTGTTACCTCGGCCGCTACAACGGGATCACCGAGGCGCCGCGGGAGGTTCTCCGGGCCGTGCCGGGGGTGGAGCTGGTCGAAATGCCGCGCAACCGAAGGCAGGGGCTCTGCTGCGGCGGCGGGGGCGGGCACATGTGGATGGAGGTGCGCTCCGAAAAGCGGGTGAACCTGATCCGCGTGGAGGAGGCGCTGACGGTGAAGCCCGACGCGGTGGTCTCGGCGTGCCCGTTCTGTCTGGCCATGGTGGATCTCGGCCGGAAGGTCAAGGGCGTGGAGGATCGCCTGGAGGCCCGGGACATCGCCGAAGTGGTGGCAGAGAGCCTCGACTAGGTTAGGATCTCTTCAAGGGATGCCATGGTGACCGGCCGGATGCCAGCCTGACCGGCCGCGGCTCTTTTCACGAATGACGGTCCAGGCGGAAGGTAGGAATTTCGGCCGGATAGGAGTCAGCGGCTTGCGAAGGCCTTCAGGCACGAGCCTTGCACGCTTACTGGGCCCACACTCCATAGGGCGAGCAAGAAATGGGACAGCACCTCTTCATTGTCGCGTGGGACCGACCGGACCTCTGGGACTACTGGAGACGCTGGTTCTCGGGGCTCCAGGGGGTCGAGGTGGTTCTCGACCGTCGGCGCGGGGAGCGGCGGCGGGCCCAGGGGACGTTTGAGTCCGAGCGCCGCCAGGCCGACCGTCGTGAGAGCCCGGGCATCGAAGAGGAGCTTCGCAACATGGGGTTCTCGATCGTCTCCCGGCCGTAGCGTCCTCGGCCGCGTCGCCTTCCGCCCGAACTCCTTGTCGACCTCCTGCGCCGCGTGACCCCGAATCGCTGGATCGTCCTGGCGGCGGTGTGGCTCACGCTCGGACTCGCGTACGGGCTTTTCTTTTCCTTCGCGATCTTCTTCGTTCCGCTCGTCGAGGAGTTCCGCTGGTCCCGTGGTCTCACGGCCGGCGCCTTCTCGCTCTCCACGCTGGTCCAAGGCATCCTGTCCCCCGTGGTCGGCGTGCTCGTGGACCGCGTCGGTCCCCGGCGCGTGATCCTCGGGGGCGCCGTCCTTCTGGGAGGGGCGTGTCTCCTGGCGAGCGGAATCCAGACCGTCTGGGATCTCTACTTGGTCACGGGTGTCGTGATGGCCGCTGGGGTCACGGCGGTGGGGTGGGTGCCGAGCGGCGCGCTGCTCGCCGGGTGGTTCTCGCGGCACCGGGGGGGAGTGATAGGGCTGGCGTTTTCCGGCATGGGCGCCGGCGTTCTCGTGGTGGGCCCCCTGGCCCAGTGGCTCATCACCCGGGCGGGGTGGCGGCAGGCGTACCTGGTGCTTGGCATCGGCACCCTGGTCGTCCTGGTGCCGCTCCTCTGGCTCGGGATCGCCGAGGCGTCGCGGCCTGGTTCTTCCGGCGAGACGGACGGTGCGCGGGTTCCGGAGGGGAAGGACGTCGGGATTGGCACGGCGCTTCGGACGCGCGCGTTCTGGGGGCTCTTCTTTGCGTACTTCTTCACACCCCTGGCGGTCTTCCCCGTGTTCGCCCACCAGGTCGCCTATGCGGTGGACGCCGGCTTCCCGCGGATGTTCGTGGCCGGGATCTTCGGCCTTATGGGGTTGATGTCGGCCGTCGGGCGCGCGGCGTTCGGGGTGGTGTCCGATCGGATGGGCCGGCAGGCGGCGGCCACGCTCTCCTTCGGGTTCACCGCGGGCGGGACGGGGGCGCTGCTCCTCCTCGAGGTCTCGCCCCACGCCGGCTGGCTCTATGCCTACGCCGTGCTCTTCGGGTTGGGCTTTGGCGCGCGGGGGCCCATCATCACGGCCATGGCCTCCGAGATCTTCGCCGGGCGGCGGTTCGCCGCCATCTACGGGATCTTGAACCTCGGCAACGGCCTCGGCGCGGCCATCGGTCCCTGGTTCGGCGGCGCCGTCTACGATCTGACCGGGAGCTACCGGCTGGCGTTTCTGACCGCGATGGCCTTGTGCGCCGTGGCCGCCGCGTGCTTCTGGATCGTCCGGCGTGGCGCTCTGCCGGAGCGCGAGGAGGGAGCCGGGATGGTGTAGGATGGGGTGCGCCATGAAGCACTGGATGAGCGCCTGTCTTCTCGCGTGGGGGCTATCGTCGGTTGCCGAGGCGGCTCTATGCGGGCCTTCGAGTCTTGGGAAGCCTCCGAGCGAGGTGCCGACAGCCCTCGTGTTCTCGGGGGGCGGCGCCAAGGGGGCCTACGAAGCGGGGGTGGCGGTGGCGTTCGTCGCCCGGGGGGTGCCGATCAGGCTCGTGGCGGGCACCTCGGCCGGGGCCCTGAACGCGACGGCGCTGGCCGCGGGGCAGCTCGCCATGCTCGAGGAAATGTGGGGGAGCATCACCCGCGAGCAGGTCTATCAGCTTCGGCCGTCGGTATTCCTGGCGGGCTTTCTCCCCGGATGGCTGACCCTCTGGGGAGTCAATGCAGCGGGGTCATTGTTCGACCCGAGCCCGCTCCGGGACCTCATCGAGACACGGCTGGACCTGGAACGCGTGCGCCGCTCGCCCGTCCGTCTCGTGATCGTGACGGTGGACCTCGTCACGCGGACCAAGCGGCTCTTCGATAACGAGTCGGTCTCCGTGGACGCGCTCATGGCCGCGGTGGCGGTCCCCGGGGCGTTCCCGCCCGCCGCGGTGGACGGGGCGCTGCTCTTCGACGGCGGGATGACGGGCCGGGCTCCGGTCCTCGACGCGCTCGAATCGGAGGTGGACGTGGAACGGGCAGTGGTGGTAATGAGCTATGCGGAGGGGGAGCGCGCCGCGCCCCCCACCACGGTCCGTCGCGCCGTGGAGGCGGCCTTCGAGATGGGCATGACCTCGCAGATCCGGCGTGACACGGAGCTGGCCCGCCTGCGCTATCCGCGCGTCGAGGTCCACCTGCTCACGCCGACGGTCCCGCTCGACCTACGCCCCCTGGACTTCGATCCGGCGGCCCTGGCCCGCGC
Organism: Candidatus Rokuibacteriota bacterium; assembly: GCA_023248995.1. Lineage (GTDB taxonomy): Bacteria > Methylomirabilota > Methylomirabilia > Rokubacteriales > CSP1-6 > JAHFDN01. Next base: position 175,099 of record JAHFDN010000001.1, on the reverse strand, counting down.
TCTGGCGCAGGGCAAGGCGGACGGTGTGGCGTGCTTGTCCGAACTCGGCAACTAGGCGGAGGAATTCATGGCGGAGCTGATGAGGCGATACCTCGTGATGTCCCTCGCGACGGAGGCGCCGTTCGACGCGAACGACCCGGACGGCGTGTTCGTCCTCAAGCCCTGGAAGGATCCGGCGGGGCTCTGCGCGCTCGAAACCTACCGGGAGAACTGCTATCCCGAGCTGGCCCGGGATCTGGAGGGCTGGATCCGCGCCATCAAGGCGGGTCCCGTGGTGCGCGGAGACGTGGGTAAGCGGAATGAGCCCTTCGTGACACGGGGGCCGGTGCGCGGCGTGACGAAGCCCGCTGGCAAGACGGCCAAGGCCGCCGTGCGAAAGAAGGTCAGCCGGAGGAAGCCCCGGAGGCGCTAGGCGTGCTGGAGAAGGTCGAGCGCATCGCCGACATGATCTGCCGGGCGGGTCGGCCGGTGGTGTTCACGGGCGCGGGGGTGAGCACTGAATCAGGCATCCCCGATTTCCGAAGTCCGGGTGGAGTGTGGGATCGCTTCGATCCCTCGGAGTTCACGTTTCGGAACTTCGTGGAGAGTGCCGAGGGCCGGCGGAAGTACTGGGAGCTCGGCCGCGAGGTCTACCCGGTGATCCGGAAGGCCGAGCCCAATGCCGCCCACTTCGCCATCGCGGAGCTCCACCGGCTCGGGCGGCTGGATTGCGTGATCACGCAGAACATCGATAACCTCCACCAGCGGGCCGGGCTGCCGGCGGAGAAGGTCATCGAGCTTCACGGTAACGCCACGCGGGCGCGCTGTCTCCGCTGCGGCCGTCGGTACACGCGGGACGAGATCCACGAGTGCCTCGAGCAGGGGGTGGACATTCCCCTGTGTGGCCCGCCGTGCGGCGGGATCATCAAGCCGAACACGATCCTGTTCGGCGAGGCGATGCCCGAAGAGGAGACCCGGGAGGCCGAGCGGCGCGCGAGGCAGTGCGACGTCTTCATCGTGGTGGGCTCATCCCTCGTGGTCTACCCGGCGGCCCTGATGCCGCTGTACGCCAAGGAGGCCGGCGCGGCGCTCGTCATCGTCAACCTGTCCGATACCCCTCACGACGCCTACGCCGACGTCCTGCTCCCCGGCAGGGCGGGTGCCCTCATGGAACGGATTGTCGAGCGGGTGAGGCAGCGCCTCGCCTGAGAAACGGAGACAACGCCATGCCCATTCAGATGGAAGCCGCCGTCGCGCGGCTGATCGAAGCGCGGGCCGTCCACCGTCTGGCCACGCCCCTCTCCGAGACGGATGCTGACCTCACCCTCGATCAGGCCTACGCGATCCAGGACGCACTCCGCTCTGAGATGGGGCGGAAGGGAGAGCGGTTCATCGGCTGGAAGATGGGTGCGACGAGCGAGGGCGCGCGTGCAGACCTGGGCGTCGACCAGCCGCTTGCCGGCTTCCTCCTCGGCTCGGGCCAGTTCGCCAGCGGGGCCGAGGTGCCCCTCAGCCGGTTCGCCAACCTTGTGGCCGAGGTGGAGGTGGCCTTCAGGATGCGGACGAAGCTGAAGGGGCCGGGGGTGACTGCCGACTCCGCGCTCCTCGCCGTCGAGGGCGTCCTGCCGGCGCTCGAGTTGCCCGACTTCTTCTTCGCCGGAAAGGCCCGGGCGGTGGATATCGTCGCCTCGGGCGTGTACGCCAGTGCGATCGTCCTGGGAAGTCCCCTCACGCCGCTCCGCGGGCTCGACCTCGCGCTGGAGGGAGTCGTGTACGAGCACAACGGGCGGATCGTGGGGACCCACACCGCGGCCGAGGTGATGGGCAACCCGCTGAACTCGCTCGCCTGGCTCGCCAACCATCTGGCAACGCGGGGCCTCGGTCTCCTGCCAGGAGATCTCGTCATGAGCGGCTCGATTTCCAAGCCCCTGCGTCCCAAGGCCGGGGACACGATCCGCGCGAGGTTCACTCGGATGGGCTCGATCAGCGCCAAATTCGTCTGAGGGGATACGTGAATCTGGAGGCGCTGCGCAAACGTATCGAAACGGCGCTCGCCAATCGGCCACGGCGCGTCGTCGAGGGGAAAGGGTTAGTCCCGGCGGCCGTGCTCCTGCTCCTCATCGACCGCGCTGGGCCGCACGTTCTCTTCACGAAGCGGACCGAGCGAGTCTCCCATCACAAGGGCCAGTTCTCCTTCCCCGGCGGCATCGTGGAGGCCTGGGATGGCTCCCGGCTGGAAGCGGCGCTTCGAGAGGCCCAGGAGGAGATCGGACTCCCCCCTGAGGCGGTGGAGATCATCGGAACGCTGGATGACGCCGAAACCCGAGCGACCTCGTTCGTGATCACGCCATTCGTCGGGCTCATCCGCGAGCCGGTTCGCTATGTCCCCGACGGAAGGGAGATCGAGCGGGTGTTGGAGGTGCCGCTCGCCGCGCTCCTGGACCCGGCAAACTTCAGGGAGGAACTGTCGGAGCGCGACGGCAGACGGCAACCCGTCTATTTCTATCAGTACGGGGGAGAAACGATCTGGGGGGCGACGGCCCGGATTCTCAAGCAGTTTCTGGACGCTGTGAAAGAAACGCCCTGAGGAACTCTGCTTGGGGCTGGCGACCTCCGGCCCAACTTTCAGCCGGGGTGAGCGACCTGCCCTTTGGGACCCCTCGGCCCCAACTGACCTGCTGCCCGTCCAGTGACCCGCCGGTTCTCAGACCGGCGTCCGATTCCTCAGGGCAGTTTCACCCTAGCCGACGGTGAAGGGCGTGTCAAGGCCCAATGAGCGGCAGCGCGTCGGCCTCTGCGCCGGGTGTGCCCACGGCCACCGCGTCGTCTCGGCGAAGGGTTCCGAGTTCTGGCTGTGCGCCAAATCCGACACCGACCCGCGCTTCGCGAAGTACCCCCGCCTCCCGGTGCTCGAGTGCGGGGGCTACGAGCCCCCTCACCCTGTGACCCGACCGCACGGGTCGGGTGCCCGATGAGGTAGCTCGCTCCGCTCGCGTTTTGCGTACAGGGGGAGAAGAGGTGAGAGGCATCATCAGGGCCACCAGAGGTAGAGGAAGCGGGGTCCGGGGCCGATGAGCAGCGACGAGAGCTGCGCCAGTGAGGCCTCGAGGCGCTCGGGGGCGGCGGTGCCCGAGTAGATGTTGGAGCGGTATTCGCGCGGTCGGTGATACATGATGACGCGCGCCTCGCTGAGCCCCGCGCGCTGCTTGGCGAGTTGGAGGGCGTCTTCCAGGTACCCGACGCGGTCCACGAGACCCAGTTCCTGAGCGCGCGACGCGGTGTAGATTCTGCCGTCGGAGAACGCGCGGACCTTGTCTTCGGGGATCCGCCGCTCCTTGACGATGAGCGAGACGAACCGGCCGTAGAGGTCGTCAATGATCCCCTGGAAGATCGCTCGCTCTTCGTCGGTGAGGCCGCGAAACGGCGAGCCCATGTCCTTTCTGGCGCCGGACTTGATCGCCAGCGGCGTGACCCCGACCTTCTGGAGGAGTCCCTCGGCGTTGAGGGTGAGCATGACGACGCCGATGGAGCCCGTGACCGTGGTCGGATGGGCCACGATCGCATCGGCGGCCAGGGCGGCGTAGTAGGCGCCCGAGGCGCCCACGTCCATGATCGCCGCCACCACCGGGATCTTGCGGCGCGCCTTGAATAGGGAGAGCTCGCGGTAGAGGATGTCGGAGGCCGTCGCGGTCCCACCGGGGCTGTTGACCCTGACGACCAGCGCGCGGACCTCGTCGTCTTCCTCCGCCTTCCTCAGTTCCTCGCGGACCCGGGCCAGGATGGAGACCTGGGGAGCCTGGGAGCCGACCGCGAACAGCGGCTGCTCGCTCAGGACTCCCGAGAGATCCAGGAGCAGGATCTTCCCCGGCCCCGACCCCTCGATGGTCTGCTCGCGCAACGGCTGGATCCTCGGCGTGAAATCGATGGAGATCACCGAGCAACCCGACAGCGCGAGCGTCAGCGCGAGGAGGCGGATCGAACGCATGACCGAAGTATAGTATAATCCGTGCCGTCCGGGAACCCAGGAGGAATCCGTGCCCCGTGCCCTCGAGGGCGTGCGAATCGTTGATCTCTCGCGCATCGTGGCCGGCCCGCTGGCCACGCAGATTTTCGGCGACTACGGCGCCGAGATCATCAAGATCGAGCAGCCCGGAGTAGGGGACGACAGCCGGCAATGGGCGCCGCCGAAGGCGCCGGACGGCTCGCCGACCTACTTTTTTTCGATCAACCGGAACAAGAAGTCCGTCACCCTGAACCTGAAACACCCCCGCGGCAAGGAGATCCTCAAGGCGCTGGTCCGCCAGGCCGACGTGGTCCTGGAGAACTTCAAGCCGGGCACGATGGAAGACTTAGGACTGGGTTACGAAACCCTCCGCGAGGAGAACCCCCGCCTGATCTACTGCGCGATCTCTGGATTCGGCGCCTCCGGCCCGAAGCGCGAGTGGGCCGGCTACGACGCGATCATGCAGGGTGTGACGGGGCTGATGTCCATCACTGGCCAGGCCGATGGGCCGCCGGTCAAGGTGGGTGTGGCGCTGATCGACGAGATCACCGCGCTATACGCCCACGGGGCGATCCTGGCGGCGCTGCTGCACCGGGAGCGGACCGGGCGGGGGCAGAAGGTGGAGTGTTCGCTCCTCGAATCCGGAGTGGCCTCGCTCATGAACGCCGCCACGGCCCATCTCATAGCCGGGGAGGTGCAGGGGCGGTGGGGAAGCGCCCACGCCTCGGTCGTCCCGTACCAGGCCTTCAAGGCCAAGGACGACTACCTCATGGTCGGCGCCGGTAACGAGCGCCTGTGGAAGAGCTTCTGCGAGGTGCTCGGGGTGCCCGAGTGGGCCGACGACCCGCGGTTCGATTCCAACGAGAAGCGAGTGGCGCGGCGGGGCGAGCTCGTCAGGATGATCGAGGAGCGTTTAAAGAGCCGGAGCCGCGACGAGTGGGTGGAGGCCTTCGGCGCCGCCGGATTGCCCACGGGTCCCATTAACAGCGTTGCCGACGTGTTCAGAGATCCTCAGGTGCTCGATCGTGACATGGTCGAGGAAGTCACCCATCCCACGGCCGGGAGTATCAAGCTGGTCGGTGTCCCGGTGAAGTTTTCTGAGACTCCGGGAGAAGTCGCGAGTCCGCCGCCGCTCCTGGGCCAGCACACGGAAGAGGTGCTGGGGCGCCTCCTGGGCCTGACGGCCGCCGAGGTGGCGGGGCTCCGGAAGGAAGGAGTGGTGTGATCACCCTTGACGACGTCCGCGCCGCGGCCGGGCGTCTCCGGGATCGCATCCACCGGACTCCGGTCGTCACCTGCCGGTCCTTCGACGAGGCCAGCGGCTTCTCGGTTTTCTTCAAGTGCGAAAACCTCCAGCGCGCCGGCTCGTTCAAAATCCGCGGAGCGCTGAACAAGCTGCTCACGCTTTCGGACGGGGAGCGTGCCCGAGGGGTCGTGGCGTTCTCGTCCGGGAACCACGCCCAGGGCGTGGCGCTGGCCGCGCGGATGGTGGGGACCTCGGCGGTGATCGCCATGCCGACCGACGCCCCGCGGCTGAAGCTGGCGGCGACCCGTGGATACGGGGCCGATGTCGTCCTATATGATCGGCAGACCGAGGATCGGGAAGCCATCGCCCGACGCCTCGTTGCCGAAACGGGCCGGGTGCTCGTGCCGCCCTACGACGACCCCGCGATCATCGCGGGCCAAGGGACGACCGCGCTCGAGCTCTTCGAGGACGTGCCCGTGCTGGACGCGCTGTTGACCCCGGTCGGGGGTGGCGGCCTCATGGCCGGCTCGAGCACGGTCGCCAAGGCGATGGACTCGGCCGTCAGGCTGTTCGGCGTGGAGGCCGAGAGCGCCAACGACACGTGGCTCTCGCTCCAGAAGGGCGAGCGGGTCACGATCGCTCCGCCGCCGACGATCGCCGATGGTATCCGAAACCTGAGCCCCGGGGAACTGACCTTTCCGATTCTCCAGAAAAACCTCGAGGGCATCTTGCTCGTGGCCGACGCCGAGATCGTCGAGACGGTCAAGTTCCTGCTGCTCCGCGCGAAACTCCTGGTCGAGCCGACGGGAGCGGTGGGCGCAGCGGCAGTCCTGGCTGGGAGACTCCCCCTGCCCAAGGGCTCGCGGGTCGGCGTGGTTCTCTCGGGCGGGAACGTGGACCCGGGGGCGCTGGCCGACATTCTGAAGGCGTCCTAGAGCGGCTCGTCCTACGCGAACCAACTTTTGGTTTGACAGCCTCTCGCCCCGGTGCTACATAATGAATGCCGATTCAGTCGCAACTCGCCTATGCCCGAGCCCGACAAGCACCAGCAGATCATAGACGCCGCGGTGCGGGTCTTCGCCCGCAGGGGATACCACAGTGCCCGCGTCGCCGACATCGCCCACGAAGCGGGGATCGCCAGCGGGACTATCTATCTCTACTTTGAGACCAAGGGCGACATCCTGGTGACGCTCTTTCGCGAGAAGATAGGGGGCTTCGTCGCCGATGTGAGGAAGGCGATCGCCGGGGAGCCGGACGCGCTGGCCAAGCTGAGACGCCTGATACGGCTTCACTTTCAGATCCTGGAGCGCGATCCAGCCCTGGCCGAGGTGATCCAGGTGGAGCTGCGCCAGGGTCAAAAGTTCTTCCGTGGAGCGTCGTCGGCGGAGGTGGGCGACTACTTCAACGTGATCGCTTCGGTGTTGGAGGAGGGCGTGGCGTCGGGCGTCTTTCGGCACGATCTACCCGTCAAGACCGCGACCAGAGCCCTGTTCGGGGCCATGGATCAGATGGCGACGAGCTGGGTGCTGGGGAAACGAACCTACAAGCTTGCGGACGCCGCCGACGCTCTCGGCGACATGTTCTTGCTGGGCCTCGCCGCCAAACCATAGAGGACGCCCATGGCCTTCGAAACGCTCGTCGTCACCCGGGAGGAATCCCACGCCATCGTCACGCTCAACCGCCCGCCGGCCAACGCGATCAACGAACAGCTCATGCGGGAGCTGGACCGCGCGCTGGCCGAGCTCGAGAAAGATCCCGCCGTGTTCTCCATCATCATCACCGGCGCGGGCGACCGGATCTTCTGCGGCGGCGCTGATCTAGGCTCCGCCTTTTCCGGCGGCGACGTCGAGGAGTTCATCAAGTTCGGAACGGGCGTGCTCCGTCGGATCGAGCGCTTCCCCAAGCCCGTCATCGCGGCGGTCAACGGCCACGCCACCGGCGGCGGGTGCGAGATCGCCATGGCCTGCCATCTCCGGGTCATGAAGGAGACGGCGCGGCTGGGCCAGACCGAGTCGAACCTCGGGATCATCCCCGGCTATGGCGGGAGCCAGCGGCTGCCGCGCCTCATCGGGCGAACCAAGGCGCTGGAGTTCCTGATTCTGGGCACCCAGATCCCGGCGCCCGAGGCGCTCCAGCTGGGCCTGGTCAACCGCCTTTCCAGGGAAGGCGAGACCCTCAACGACGCGAGAGCCCTGGCCCGCCAGATCGCCACGCGCGCCCCTGTTGCGACGCGCCTGATTTTGCGTCTCGTGGACGACGGCCTCAATACCGACATTGACCAGGCCTTGGCGGCCGAGGTCCGGGCTTTCGTCGAGGTCCTCAAGACCGAGGACGCGGCCGAGGGGATCCAGGCGTTCTTCCAGAAGCGCCCGGCCCAGTTCAAAGGACGGTGACCATGGACCTGGGGATCAAGGGGAAGGTTGCCCTGGTCACCGGTGGAGCGCGCAACCTGGGTCGTGCGGACGCGCTGGTGCTCGCCCGGGAAGGCTGCTCCGTCGCGGTGCTGGACTTAAACGGCGAGGGCGCCCTCGAGGCGGCCCGGGAGATTTCCGACAAGGGCGGGCAGGGAAGGGGCTACGCCTGCGACATCGCCGATCGGTCCCAGGTCGCCTCGGTGATCGCCCAGGTGGAGAAGGATCTGGGACCCGTGGACATCTGCGTCAACAACGCCTCCATCGTCTTCACGCTGGCCCAGCTCAAGGACATGAAGGACGACGAGTGGGACCTGAACGTGAGCGTGAACCTGACGGGGACGTACAACGTAACGAAGGTCGTGTTCCCGGGGATGCGGGAGCGGAAGTGGGGGCGCGTGATCTGCATGGCATCCGTCGCGGGGCTCATGGGGGGCTTCGGGCAGACCGCCTACTCCGCGACGAAGATGGGCGTCATCGGGTTCGCCCGATCGGTCGCCCTCGAGGGGGCCCGCTCCAACGTCACCGCCAACGTCATCGCCCCGGGCATCATCGGCCCCATGGCCAGGATGTCCCCCATGTACGAACGGATTGCCAAGCGCGTCGCCATGCAGCGCGAAGGCGAGCCCGAGGACATCGCGTACGCCATCGCCTTTCTCTGCTCGGAGCGGGCGCGGTACATCACCGGCGCCGTCCTGACCATCACGGGCGGGCTGGACCTCTTCACGTTCTGATCCTTCACCGGAAAGGAGGCCTGGGGCATGCCAACCGTGAAAGAAACGTTCGACCTGATGTCGAGCCGCTTCAGGAGGGACAAGGCGGCCGGCGTCAACGCGGTCATCCAGTACGAGATCACCGGGGAGGGTGGCGGCACCTGGAACGCCACGATCAAGGACGGCACGTGCAGCGTCGCCTCCGGCGCGGCGCCGGCCCCCAACCTGACGCTCACCATATCCGGGCAGGACTGGCTGGACATGCTGGCGGGAAAGCTCAATCCGCAGATGGCCTTCATGTCGGGAAAGCTGAAGCTCAAAGGAGACATGGGGCTGGCGATGAAGCTGGGCGGCATGTTCACCGCCTGAGCGACGCGCGGACATGCGCCGCGAGTATTTCCGGTGGGCGCAGCGGCTTTTTGACCCGGCCCAGATCCACGCCAAGCCCGAGGCCCTCAACGGTATTCGCGTCCTGGACCTGTCGGTCATCATCTTCGGCCCCGCGACCGCGGACTTCCTGGGAGAGCTGGGGGCGGAGGTCATCAAGGTCGAGTTGCCGGGGCAGGGGGATGTGACGCGGATCCTCGGCGGCGCCTCGTTCTTCTGGAAGAACGTCTCCCTGGCTTTTTTCCCCCAAAACCACTCCAAGTACCACGTCGGGATCGACATGCACAAGCCGGCCGGCCAGGCGCTGATCCGGAAGCTCGCCGCCCGGTCGGACGTCGTGATCGAAAACTTCCGGGCCGGGACGTGCGAGGAGAGGTTCGGCATCGGCTACCGCCAGCTGCGCGAGGTGAACCCGCGCCTGATCTACGTGGCGAACACGGGCTTTGGTCAGTGGGGCCCGTTCGCGCGCGGGCGCGCCTCCTATGACGGCCTCGCCCAAGCCGTGTCCGGGCTCACCGCCATCACCGGCACGCCGGGGGAGCACCCCACGAAGATCGGCAACTACATCGGGGACTGGTACGGCGCGTCAATGTCGGCCGTCGGCGCGCTGGCGGCGCTCCGCTGGCGCGACCGGACGGGGGAGGGGCAGTTCGTGGAGATGGCCCAGTGCGAAGGGCTGCTCCGGGCCATGGACTGGACCTGGCTCTACGCGGGGGTGACCAAGCGGGACCGGCCGAGGATCGGCAACCGCGACCCGGTCTTCTCCCCCTCGGGCGTCTACCCATGCAAGGACGGGTTCGTGGCCCTCGTGGCGGGAAGCGACGCCGAGTTTCGCGGATTGCTCCGGATGCTTGGGAAGACCGCCTGGGCGCGAGACCGGCGCTTTCGCGGCGTCGAATCCCGAAGGAAGCCGGAGAGCGCCGATGCCCTCGACGGCGCGATCCGGGCCTGGTGCGAGAAGCGGACGCGGCGCGCGATCGACAGCGCGGCGCGCCGCTTCGGCGTCCCGGTAGGCCGGGTGATGACGGGGAAAGACCACTACGAGAGCCAGCACCTCCGCGCGCGGCGGTCGGTGTGGGAGTACGAGGATCCTGTGTACGGCACCATGGTGGAGTACGGCCCGGCACCCAAGCTCTCCGCCACCCCAGCCCGGATCAAGTGGGCCGGCAAGCCTGTGGGCTTTCACAACGAGTTCGTCTTGAAAAAGATCCTCGGCCTCTCGGACGAGGAGATCCAGGCGCTCGCGGTGGAAGGGGTCGTGGGGAAGTGGGCGGACCGGGTCGGCCCCAAGCCGCCAGACGGCTGGCAAGGGGAGGGGTCTCTGCTGTGAGCGGACCAGTCCCCTGGTACGACTGGATCCGGGCTGAGGAGGATCCCGCCCGGGTCTCGGAGAAGCCTGAGGCACTCGACGACCTCGTCGTGCTCGACGTCTCCCAGGGGCACTACGGCGCCTTTCTCTGCGGGACGTACCTGGCGGAGCTCGGGGCAGAGGTGATCAAAGTCGAGCCACCCGGAGGGGACCCGGTTCGCCGCTGGGGACCGGCCGACGCCACGGTCAACGGCACGGGTCTCGCGTTCGTCGCCGAGGCGCGGAACAAGTACTGCGTCACGCTGAACCTGGGCAAACCGTCGGGTCGAAGACTGCTCAAAGGGCTGGCCGCGCGGGCTGATGTCCTGGTCGAAGGATTTCGACCGGGGTACCTCGACGGCCTCGGCCTCGGCTACCGGCAGCTGGCCCGGATGAACCCGCGCCTCGTGTACGTCGCATGTTCGGCCTATGGGCAGTTCGGTCCCGACGCACCGAGACAAGCGGCCGAGTACGACCTGACCGACCAGGCGCTGTCGGGCCTCATGCACGTCACCGGCGACCCCGACGGGCCGCCGATCCGCGTGGGGAGCTGGGTCAGCGCCTATGCCCAGGCTGCCTGGGCCACGCTCGGCGTCCTCGCGGCGCTTCACTGGCGGGAGAGCTCGGGGCGGGGGCAGATGATCGACGTGTCCGGCGTGGAGGCGCTCTTGCGATACATGGAGTACACGGTGCTCCTCTATCACGCGACGGGGCAAGTGAGGGGGCGGATGGGGCTCTACGAGCTGGCTGTCTTTCCGTATACGTTCGTCCGGGTCAAGGACGGCTACGCCTTCATCGCGGGCTACACGGATCCGAACTTTCAGGCGATCTGCCGCGTGATGGGCCGGCCGGAGCTGGCCAAGGATTCCCGCTTCAGCACGACCATCCAGCGGACGCATCCGGAGCACGAGATCCTCCTGCGGCAGGAGATCGAAAAATGGTCCATCACGCTCACCGCGGATGAGATACTAGAAAAAGTGATGGCCGATCCCGGTCCAGGGATCATCGTGTTCGGCCCGATGAATCCGCCCACGCGCGTGCTGGAGGAAGGCCATTGGTGGGAGCGGGGCTGCTTCAAGAAGGTGAGGGATCCGTTGTACGGCGAGCTGTTGCTTCAGATGCCGGCCTGGCGCATGACCCGGACGCCGCCCCGCCTCACGTGGGCGTGCCGGCCGGTCGGCTTTCACAACGCGCATGTGTACAGGAAGTATTTCGGCTTCGGCCCGGAACGCCTGGCCGAGCTTGGGGACCAGGGGGTGCTCTGATGGCAGACCGCTTCGCGATGGCGAGGGGAGAAACGCCCGGGGAGGCGCAGGTGACGGGCCAGTGGCAGGAAGAGGTGGAGCGGAACGCGCGCCGTATGAAGAACTTCGCCGAGCTCCTGCTGCATCCGAAAGAGCCCGTGGTGGGCCCGACGCCGCGCCAGGTGGTCTACCGGAAGAACAAATCCATTCTCTACCGCTACGAGTCCGATCGGAAGTACCGGACCCCCGTCCTGTTCGTCCCGAACCTGGGGATCAGCCGTCCGTATATCTTCGACCTGTTGCCGAAGGGGAGCTTCGTGGAGTACATGACCGGGAAGGGGTTCGATTTCTACCTCCTGGATTGGGGGGTATTCGGCCCCGAGGACAACACGCTGACGCTCGAGGACACGGTGGCGCGGATCCTCCCGCGGATGGTTCGGAAGGTGCTGGAGAGCTCCGGGGCTCCGGAGCTCAGCGTCATCGGCTACTGCATGGGAGGGCCGCTCGCGGCGTGTTTCATCGCCACGCACCCCGAGGTTCGCGTGAAGAACTTCGTTAACATGGCCGGCCCCTTCGACTTTGCCAGCGCCGGGCTGTTCGGCCAGTGGCTGGACCGCAAGTACTTCGACGTGGACAAGTTCGTGGACACGCTCGGGGAGATCCCGGCCGATCTGGTCAGGGTCGGCTTCAAGCTCCTGAAGCCCACGATGGACCTCACCACGGGCTTGAATCTCTGGTGGAACCTCTGGAGCGACGACTACGTGGAGGGCTTCCGGGCCCTCAACAAGTGGGCCAACGACTATGTGGCCTTCCCGGGCGAGTTCTTCCGCCAGTGGGCGAAGGAGTTCTACCAGGAGAACCGCATGATCCGAGGGGAGCTGAGGATCGACGGCAGCGCGGTCCGCCTGGCGGAGATCCGCTGCCCTGTCTTCGTGGTAGGGGCGAAGGAGGACTACATCGCGCCCCCCGCGTGCGTCAGGGCCCTGATCGACGCCGTGGGGAGCACGGACAAGGAATACGTGGAGCTGCCCGGCGGCCACATCTCCCTCATCGCCGGGCGCGGCGCCGCGATCCACTGCTGGCCCAAAGTCTCCGGGTGGCTGGGAGCGCGCTCCTGAGGGTCGAAAAGAGTATTGACGCGCGGCGTCACAGACGCTAGGATTGAAGAGGTAAGGCTATGGCAGACGACGCGAGCACCCAGGCGCTCTTCGATCTCTGGAAGAAGCAGATGGAGGAGGGGACCCGGGCCTGGACCAGGCTGGTCGGCCAGTTGGGCCAGGGCGGGCAGGCGCAGGCCCCCGACCCGTTCGCGTTCTGGCGGCCGTTCATGGACGCCCAGATGACGGGCTGGAGCCAGCTGCTGACCCAGGCGCCGCCGACGCCCGACGCGTTGAAGCAGTGGAAGCAGTTCCTGGACCAGTGGATCGCGGCCTGGGGCAAAGTGCTCGAGCAGGCCATGGGGACGGAGACGTTCGCCCAGGCCCTCGGTAAGTACCTGGATCAGTGGCTCTCCGCTCAGGGGCCGGCGAAGAAGATTGCTGAAGAGTCCACGGAGGCCACACTGCAGGCGCTCGGCGTGCCCTCCCGTCGCCAGGTGGTCGGGATCGCCCGGCAGATGGTCGATCTTGAGGAGCGGGTCGAGGGGGTGGAGGATCGCCTGGCCGCGCTCCTGGCGCGGATGGACGACCTCTTCAAGGCTCTGGAAGATCACGAAGCGGCTGCGGCGCGACGCGCGCGGGAAAGGACGGCCCAATGATCGGACGCGCCATCGACGAGCTGGCGGTTGGCGATTGGGCGGAAATCTCGCGAACGGCCTCCGACGGTGATATCGCCGAATTCGTTGACGCGGTGGGCGACTATAACCCCGTTCACTCCGACCCCGCGTTTGCGGCGACGACGCCGTTTCGGGGACCGATCGCCCCGGGGATCTGGACGGCCGGGCTGATCTCGGCCGTGATCGGCACCCGCCTGCCCGGGCCGGGGAGCATCTACGTGACGCAGGATCTCCGCTTTCTCCGGCCGGTCAGGCCGGCAGACACGATCACCGCGCGCGTCGAGGTGGTCGAGATCGTCAGGGAGCGGAACCGCGTCCGGCTGAAGACCGTCTGCGTGAACCAGCAGGGGGAAGAGGTGGTAGGGGGCGAAGCCTGGGTGTTGCCCCCGAAGAGCTCGGTCTTCTACGCCGAGGACAGAAGCGGGGCCGGCGCGATGACCTTCTGGACGCTTCAGCCGTGGACGTGGGCGGCCCAGGCGCTGACCGTCTGGGCAATGCTGAGTTTTTCCGCGCTCGCGGCGTGTCGTCCGGGCCGTCGCCCTACATGAAGAGGCCGCCGTTGATCGAGAGCTCCGCCCCCGTCACGTAGTCGCCGTCGGAGGAAACGAGGTAGACGACGGCCCGGCCCACCTCGTCGGCCCGGCCGAAGCGCTTGAGCGGGATCTGGTCGAGGAGGCGCTGCTTCACCTTTTCCGGGATCGCGCCCACCATCTCGGTTTCGATGAACCCCGGGGCCACCGCGTTCACGGTGACGCCCTTGCCGGCCAGTTCTTTGGCCAGGGATTTCGTGAAGGCCATCAGTCCCGCCTTGGACGCCGCGTAGTTGGCCTGGCCGAAGTTTCCGATCTGGCCGATCACGGACGTGATGTTGACGACTCGGCCGAAGTTGCGCTGGATCATCTGGTCAATAAAGACTTTCGTGCAGTTGAACGCCCCATCGAGATTGATCGCCAGCACCTTCCGCCAGGCGGCATGATCCATCTTGATGAAGGTTTTGTCGGAGTTGATCCCGGCGTTATTGACGAGAATATCCAGGTGGCCGAACTCCTGGAGCACCTCCTGGGCCATTCGGAACGTATCGGGGTAATCGCTGACATCGGCGCGGGCCAGGATCACACGGCGCCCGAGTGTCCTGATGTCCTCCGCCAGGTGCTGGGCCGCCGCCTCGCTCGAGACGTAATTGAGCGCCAGGTCGGCTCCCTCCTCGGCCAGGGCGACAGCGATCGCCCGGCCGATCCCACGCGATCCCCCGGTCACGAGTGCGGTCCGTCCCTTGAGCTTCATGGCGGCCGGTAGTATAGCAGAGGGCTTCTTGTCAAAAATGACGCAGAGTGTTAAACTGTCCGCGGACATGCCATGGCCTACGTGATCAAACGCTACTCCAACCGGAAGCTCTACGACACTGAGGAGAGCCGCTACGTCACGCTCGAGGAACTGGAAGAGATGATTCGCGCCGGGCGGGAGATTCGGGTGCTCGACGCCGCGACCGGGGAGGATTTGACCTCCGTGACCCTGGCGCAGATCATTCTGGAGAACGAACGGGCCCACCGCGCCGCCCTCCCGACGGCGTTCCTCCACCAGCTCATCAAGCACGGCGAGGCGTGGCAGGATTTTGTTCAGCGCTCGCTCCGCAGCAGCCTGGAAGGGGTCATCACCAGTCAGCGGGAAGCCGACCGTGTCTTCAAGGAGTGGGCCTCGCGCGCGGGATGGGTGACTGCCAGGGAACCGGAATCGAGCGCCCGGCAGGGCCGGGAGGGGAGCGAGGAAGGCGAAGCCCTGCGGGACGAGGTCTCGGCGCTGAAGGAGAAGCTCAGGGCGCTGGAGGAGCGGCTCGAGGGGAAGGGGAAAGACAAAGGCCGGCCCGGGTCGCCGGGCCGGCCTTGAAAAGCGCCGCGCCTAGTTGCTCGACGGGGTGTAGAGCGTCTTGACTTTGGTTCCGAGGCTGGCGAAGGTCTGCTGGATCTCCTTGCCGGTCTGCTCGGCCAGGGCCTGAAGCCGCTCGGCGGACTGGGTGATGGCCTGGGCGTTGCCCTCCACGATCTTGAAGGCCTTCTGGGTTCCCTCGAGGCCGTCGAGGAGGCTCTTCTGGTACCAGGCGACGGGATCTTTCTGGACCTCAGGCCACTCGATCTGCTGAGTGAGGAAGAAGTCCTGGCTCGCCTTGACCGCCGCGACCGCGGAGGACTGTAGCTCCGCATACAGCCGAACGCTCTCCTTGGCCGTGCCGGCGGAGAGATCCACCAGCTCCTGGAGGACTTTCTGGTTGGCGTCGGCCCAGAGGGTCAGAGCCTCGCCGGCCTTGCCCGTGAACTGCGCGAACATGTCATCGGTCTTTTTCGTGGCTGCCATGGTGTGGCACCTCCTTTTAGGTTGTGGAACGACGATAACGCGGTGCGGCATAGTGTGTCAAGCGTTTTTTGTGCGGTGCGTTATGCAACCCGTGGTATGGTGAGGCGATGCCGGCTAACCCATTGAAATGAGGGGAGTTTAGGACACCATGGGGGGGGAGAGCCTGGCCCGGCTCTTTTGGACCCGGGTCGAGACGGGTGGCGATGGCCCCGCCCAGCGCGTGAAGCGCGCCGGAGAGTGGCGGACACTCTCATGGCGCCAGCTGGGGGGGGCCGTGGAAGAGATCGCCCTGGGACTTCTGGCGCTGGGTCGGCAGAAGGGGGAGCTCGTGGCGCTTCTGGCGGCAAGCGGGCCGGAGTGGGTGCAGGCGGACTTCGGTATTTTCTCCGCGGGCTGCGCGACGGTTCCTGTCTATCCGACCTACACGCCGGAGCAGCTCGCCTATATCGTGAGCGACTCGGGGGCCAAGACGCTCATCGTCGAGGACGCGGAGCAACTCGCCAAGGCCCTCGAGGCCCGGGGGAAGATGGGCGGCCTCGAGCAGATCGTCGTGATCCGGGAATACGCGGGGCAGGAGCGCTCCGTGCTCACCTGGGACGAGCTGCGTCGGCTGGGTCGGGACAGCCGGGAGCGTCTCTCGAGCATCCTGGCGGATCGCGTGGCCTCCACCGATCCGGACGACGTCGCCACCATCGTCTACACGTCCGGGACGACCGGCCCCCCCAAGGGAGTGGTCCAGACTCACGGAAACCACATGGCGGCCC
Source organism: Candidatus Rokuibacteriota bacterium (assembly GCA_023248995.1). Lineage (GTDB taxonomy): Bacteria > Methylomirabilota > Methylomirabilia > Rokubacteriales > CSP1-6 > JAHFDN01. The sequence goes on along the minus strand of JAHFDN010000001.1, from coordinate 158,881 downwards.
TTCGGGCGGCGGCAGAGAGTACGCGGATCGCGCCGGGGGACGAGCATCTGCTCTTCCTCCCGCTGGCTCACGCCTTCGCCCGCTTCGAAGCGTTCATGGGGATCCACCGCGGCCTGACCACGGCCTTCGCCGAGAACCTGGACAAGGTGGGGGAGAACCTCCGCGAGGTGCGCCCGGATTTCATCTGCAGCGTCCCGCGCGTCTTCGAGAAGGTGTACGCGAAGATCCTGGCCGGGGTCGAAGCGGGCTCCCCCCTCAAGAGGAACCTCTTCTATTGGGCGATCGGCGTGGGACGCCAGGTGAGCCAGCGCCAGCAGGCCCGCCAGCCGATTCCGGGGGGCCTCGCCTTGAAGCATCGCTTGGCGCACCGGCTGGTCTTCTCGAAGCTGCATCGGGCTCTCGGCGGTCGTCTCCGCTTCTGCTTTTCGGGTGGGGCGCCGCTTGCCAAAGAGATCGCCGAATTCTTCCACGCCGCCGGGATTCTGGTCCTCGAAGGCTATGGGCTCACCGAGACCTGTCCGATCCTCGCGGCCAACCATCCCGATGCCTTCAAGTTCGGCTCGGTCGGGCGCGCGATTCCCGGCGTGGAGCTCCAGATCGCCCCCGACGGCGAGATCCTGGCCCGCGGCCCCAACGTGGCGACGCGAGGCTACTTCAAGAACCACGAGGCGACCTCGGAGGTCTTCGAGCCGAGCGGATGGTTCCACACGGGCGACATCGGCCGACTCGACGAGGAGGGTTTCTTGTTCATCACAGACAGGAAAAAAGACCTGATCGTCACTGCCGGCGGGATGAACGTCGCGCCCCAGAACATCGAGAACCTCCTGAAGAGTGACCCCTTCATCAGTCAGGTTATGGTGTACGGTGACCGGCGGCCATATCCGGTCGCTCTGATGACGCTGAATCCGGAGGAGCTGAGGAACTTCGCGACCGCGCAGGGAATCCTCGCCAGCAACCTGCCCTCCCTCGCGACGCATCCCAAAGTCCTGGGGCGTGTCTCGCGGATCGTCGAGGAGAAGAACGCTGCGCTCCCCTCCTACGCGAAGATCAAGAAGTTCGCGGTGCTCCCGGAAGACTTCACGCAGGACGGCGGCGAGCTGACCCCGACGCTGAAAGTGAAGCGGAAGATCGTGGCGGACAAATACCGCCACGTGATCGAGTCGCTCTATGCTTGAGACGCTCCGGCTGGACGGACGAGTGGCGATCGTCACCGGTGGGAGCCGCGGACTGGGTCGCGTCATGGCGCTGGCGCTCGCCGAGGCCGGGGCCGACGTGGCGCTGGCCGCCCGCTCCAAGCCCGGCCTGGAGGAGACCGCGCACCAGGTGGAGCGACTCGGCCGCCGGGCGAGCGTGATTCCGACGGACGTGCGATCCGTGACGGAGATGGAGGCGCTGGTGCGACAGACGCGGGACCTCCTGGGCCGACTCGACATCCTGGTCAACAACTCGGGCGTGGCGGAGGTCGCGCCGCTCGCAGAGATGCTTCCCGCCGCATGGGGGCGGGTCCTCGAGACGAACCTGACCGGGGTGTTCAACGGCTGTCGGGCCGTGGCGTCCCACTTCCTGAGCGCGCGCTCGGGGAAGATCGTGAACGTGGCGTCGGTCTTGGGAGCGGTGGGGCTCCCGGGCTACACCGCGTACGCCGCCTCGAAAGGTGGCGTCATCGCCTTGACCAGGACGCTGGCGGTGGAGTGGGCGCGATATAACGTCCAGGTCAACGCCATCGCGCCGGGTTGGTTCGTCACGGAAATGAACCGAGGGGCGTTCGCGGACGAAAAGATCCGCGAGCGTCTCTTGCGGGAGGTGCCGATGCGGCGCCCCGGCCGGGTGGAGGAGATCGGACCGCTCATCGTGTACCTGGCCTCGCCCGCCTCGGACTTCATGACCGGGCAGACGATCTTCCTCGACGGAGGGCACAGCGCGGCATGAAGGCGGCAGTGCTCTACGCTCCGAAAGACCTGCGCGTTCAGGTAGCACCGGATCCCGCGCCCGGCGTGGGCGAGGCACTGGTTCGCGTCCGTGCGGCCGGCCTCTGCGGGACCGACTTTCGGATCTGGGCGGGCGACCGGCCGGTCCGCTATCCGTTGATCATGGGGCATGAATTCGTGGGTGAGGTCGCGGCGGTCGGCCCCGGTGTCCAGAAAGTTCGGCCGGGCGATGCCGTGGCGGTGGAGCCGAACTACTCCTGCGGGCAGTGCGCGCTCTGTCGCGAGGGGAACCGCAATCTCTGCCTGTCGCGGACCGCGGTCGGCATTGACGTGGACGGAGGCCTCGCGGAACTGGCGCGGGTTCCGGCGCGCTGCTGCTGGCCCACCCCGAAGGGGATGCCGCTGGCGTCTCTGCTCCTGGCTGAGCCGCTGGCGGTGGTCGTCCGCGCGGTGCGCCGGAGCGGCGTCCGGACTGCCGAGACCGCCGCCGTGCTCGGGGCCGGCACACTCGGGCTCCTCGCGGTGCAGGTGCTGAGGACCCACGGCGCGCGGGTGCTCGCGGTGAGCCGGAGCGGGCGGCGCCTTCTCCTTGCCAGAGAGCTCGGGGCCGAGGCGGTTCAGAGCCTTTCTGATGGCTCCGGGGCGGACGCCTCGCGCCGCTTCTCGGGGCGCGAGGGAGTGGACGTGGTGATCGAAACGGCCGGTACTCCCGAGGCGGTGGAGGAGGCGCTCGGGCTCGCACGCCCGGGGGGTCGCGTGGTGCTCACGGGGCTCCCTCACGAACCCTCGCGCGTTCAGTTTTCCACGGTCGTCCGGCGGGAACTCACCATCATCGGCTCGATGATCTACCAGGACGAGTTCCCCGAGGCCATGCGCCTTCTTGAAGGGGGAGCGGTGAAGGCCGACCCGTTGGTCACCCACCGCTTCGGCCTGGATGCCGTCGGGGAGGCGTTCATTGCCCAGCAGTCTGCCGCCTCCATCAAGGTGGCCGTCATCCCGTGAGGTTCGGGGATAGGGCGGCGGTGCCTTCGTCACGGGCAGGGTCCTGACCGCTCAACGATCCTCGCCCGAGGGGCACACAGGGAGGTGTAAACAAAGAGATACACGCCGGCGTCTATAGGGGCAAGGAGGATGGAGATGCCCCGATCGAGGCTCCCGGTGGTCCTGATCCTTTCGCTGGTCCTCGGAGTCGTGGGCGGTCCCGGGGCGAGAGGCGCCTCGGCGCCCCGGCCGTCGTCGCCCTCCTCGACCGTGCCTCTCAGCCTCTCCGTTCCGCCGTCCCCGCTGACCGAAGAGCAGAAGATTCTGCATGTCCTGAACCGGCTCGGCTACGGCCCCCGCCCCGGGGACGTGGAGCGAGTCAAAGCCATGGGCCTCCCCGCCTACCTCCGGCAGCAGCTCTACCCCGAAACGATTCCCGATCACGAGGTGGAGCGTCAGTTGAAAGGGCTTTTGACGCTGAGCATGACGACCTCCGAGCTCGTGCGGGAATTCCCCCAGCCGGACCCCAAGCTCTTGAAGAAGGTCGGCGACGGGGAGATGAGCCGGGCCGAGGCGATGGAGGTGTTCCCCGCGGAAAAGCGCCCGGTCCGGATCGTGGGGGAGCTCCAGTCGGCGAAGTTGATCCGGGCCGTCGAGAGCGAGCGCCAGCTCCAGGAGAGCATGGTGGACTTCTGGTTCAACCACTTCAACGTCTTCGCGGGGAAGGGAGCGGTGAAGTGGATGCTCGTGTCCTACGAACGGGACGCGATCCGTCCCCACGCGCTCGGGAAGTTCAAGGACCTGCTGCTGGCGACGGCCCGCCACCCCGCGATGCTCTTCTATCTCGACAACTGGATGAGCGTGCGCAACGACTTCCCCGGCCGACCCGGCGGGAAGGGGCCCAAGGGGCTGAACGAGAACTACGCGCGGGAGCTGATGGAGCTCCACACGCTGGGGGTGGACGGGGGCTACACGCAGAAGGACGTCGTCGAGGTGGCCCGTTGCTTCACGGGCTGGACCATCAACCAGCCGCGGAACGACGGCTCCTTCGTCTTCCGCACCGGCGCCCACGATGAGGGCGACAAGGTGGTGCTGGGCCACCGGATTCCGGCGGGAGGCGGCCAGAGTGACGGGGATCGGGTCATCGAGCTCCTTGCGCGTCATCCGTCCACGGCCACATTCATCGCGACTAAGCTCGCCCGGAGGTTCGTGGCCGATGAGCCGCCCCCGGCGCTGGTGGCCCGCGCGGCGGACACCTTCACGCGGACCGACGGGGACATCCGGGCCGTCCTGGCGACGATTGTCACCTCGCCGGAGTTTTTCTCCGCCGGAGCCTATCGGGCCAAGATCAAGAAGCCGTTCGATCTGGTGGCGAGCGCCGTCCGGGCCGTCGGGGGAAGAACCAGCGGCGGCCCATCCCTGGCCCGGACCGTGGGCCAGATCGGTGAGCCGCTCTACGCGTCGCAGCCGCCCACCGGCTACCCCGACAGGGCCGAGGCGTGGGTGAGCACGGGCGCGCTCCTCTCGCGGATGAACTTCGCTCTCGGACTGACGGCGAATCGCTATCCCGGTACGCGCGTTGACCTCGGGCGGCTCGTGGGAGCCGGCGATCCACGTGATTCGCCAGAATTGCTCGACCGGTTGCTGGCGGGCCTGGTCCACGACCGCGTGAGCGTGGAGACGCGGGAGGCTTTGCTGCGACAGTTGACCGACCCGGAGATCACCCGTGGCCCGCGCGGCGACCGGACGATCAACCCCGACCTCGAGAAGCTCGCCGCCCTGGTGCTGGGATCCCCCGAGTTCCAGAGGCGATAGCGGGAGGAACTCGATGGAGATGACGCGTCGCGCCCTGATCAAGTCCGGCGCCATTGCCCTCGTCGGGCTGGGGTCGCTGCCCAGATTCCTCGTGCGGACGGCGTCCGCCGGGGCAGGCGCGCCCAATCGGAAGATCCTGGTCGCGCTCTTCCAGCGCGGCGCCGTGGACGGGCTCAGCATGGTCGTGCCCCACGCCGAGCCCAACTACTACGCGGTTCGGTCGTCGATCGCCATCCCGCGTCCTCAGTCCGGCAATTCGGAGGCGGCGATCGACCTGAACGGGTTCTTCGGCCTCCATCCCGCCCTCGGCCCGCTTCTGCCTTTCTGGGAGTCGCGTCGCCTCGCCATCGTTCACGCGTGCGGCTCGCCTGACACCACGCGATCCCACTTCGACGCCCAGGACTACATGGAGTCGGGGACGCCGGGGGTGAAGAGCACGGCCGATGGGTGGCTCGGCCGGGCACTCCACGCCAAACCCGATCCGTCCGCTACGGCGTTCAGGGCCGTGGCGATGGGCGCGGCGCTGCCGCGCGCGCTCAGAGGTGAGGCGCCCAGCCTGGCGATCAGCAACATCGCCGATTTTGACATCCGCTCGGGGGTGGGCACGCTCAATGCCAAGCGGGGCTTCGAGGCACTCTACGAGCGCGGCGTACAGGATCTCCTCCACGGGACGGGCCGGGAAACCTTCGAGGCCGTCAAGATGCTCAAGGCCGCCGATCCGTTGCGCTACCAGCCGGCCAACGGCGCCCTGTACCCGCGGGGGCGGTTCGGCGAGAGCCTCAGGCAGATCGCCCAGCTCATCAAGGCGAACGTGGGGATCGAGGTCGCGTTCCTCGATTCGGGAGGCTGGGACACCCACGCGGGGCAGGGAAATTCCCAGGGGCAGCTCGCCAACCGACTCGGGGAGTTCGCCCAGGCCTTGGGCGCGTTCGATCGCGACCTGGGCGACCGGATGGCCGATGTCGTTGTCCTGACGATGTCGGAGTTCGGCCGCACGGTCCAGGAGAACGGCAACCACGGCACCGACCACGGCCACGCGACCGTCATGCTGGTGCTCGGCGGGCCTGTCAAGGGCGGCCAGGTCTACGGTCGCTGGCCCGGCATCTCCCGCGAGCAGCTATTCGAAGGGCGCGACCTCGATGTGACCACCGACTTCCGGCACCTTTTCGCCGAGGTCGCCGTCAAGCACCTCGGCGTCCCTGCCTCCGCCCCGCTCTTCCCGGGCTTCGCCCTGAAGCCCTCGGCCTTCCCCGGAACAGTCTAGAGGTCGGGGCGCTTGCCGTAGGTGGCGGTGACGGCGGTCTTGATGCCGCCCCGCATGTTGAAGTCCCCGACCACCTCGATCCAGCGCGGCTGGGCCGCGGTGACGAAGTCGTTCAGGATCCGGTTCGTCACGTCCTCATGGAAGGCGCCTTCGTTCCGGTAGGACCAGATGTAGAGCTTCAGCGACTTGAGCTCGACGAGGTGCTGGTCGGGGACGTAGCGGATCCGGATCGTGGCGAAGTCGGGCTGGCCCGTGCGGGGGCAGAGGCAGGTGAACTCGGGGATCGTGACGTTGACCTCGTAGTCCCGGTCCGGGTGCGGGTTCGGGACCACCTCGAGGTGCTTCGAGGGTTGGGTCGGCATCGCTAGGCGGGGGCCTGGCGCCGGGCGTCCACGAGCTGGAGGCGCCAGCCGTCGGGATCACGGCCGTTGGCGATGGTGCGCCCCGTCTCCTTGATCAGTTGCGGCTCGCGCTCGAACCTGACGCCCGCGCCCTTGAGGGCGTCGTAGGCGGCCCGCACGTCGTCCACCCTGAAGGCGATGTGGTTGACGCCGAGCACCTCTTCGCCCGCCACCTGATGGAGCTCGAAGATCGGCTGGTTCGGCCCGGGCAGCTGCAACTCGACCGACACCCCGTGATGGGTCGTGCGCGACAACAGCTTGAAGCTCATCACCTGGAACAGTCGGACGTACCCTTCGATGTCGTCGACGATCAGCTCGATGTGGTCCACCTGGGTGACCATGGGGCTGCCTCCTTCCCGTTTGGGGGAGCATAGCACACGGAACGATGGGAGGGGGCTCTCCCGAGCCGGCTCTGGGCGGCACCGCGCCGGTCAGTCGGCGGGGCGGGTCGTGAGGCCGATCCCGATCGCCACCAGGAGGCTCGATAGGAGCAGCAGCGCGGTGAGGGGCTCGCCGGTGAAAAGGTTGGAGAGAAGAACACCGAAGATGGGGGAGGTCAGAAAAAACCCGGCAAGGGCGCTCGGCCGGTAGTGCTTGAGGAGCCAGAGGTTCACGATGAAGTTGAACCCGGCGACGACCACGCCCTGGTAAAAGAGGGAAATGCCGAGGGACAGGGTCCACCGGTGCGGGTCGGCGGCCTCGAGCCAGAGAGAGAGTGCCCCGAGCCCGGCGGCGCCGACCAGCGCCTGGGCCAGGAGGAGCTTGGTCGGGTCCATCCGCTGGACGGCCCTCGCAAGATAGATCGTCCGTTCGCCGAGGAGCAGCGCGCTGAGGGAGACGATGGCATCGCCTCGAAGGGTGGCCCCGCTCCCGCCGAGCCGGCTCGCGAAGAGGACCACGATTCCCGCATAGGCGATCAGCACCCCGCTGAGCTTCCGGGGCGTCAGCCGGTCGCCGGGAACGAGGAAATGTGCCAGCACGACGGTGTGGACGGCGTAAGCGTTGAGGAGCACCGCCGAGTGGCTGGCCGTCGTGAACTGCGTGCCGAGGTTGAGGCAGCCGATCTGGGCGGTGAAGAGCAGGCCGAGAAAGGCGAGCGGCCGCCACTCCGTTGGCTCGACTTTGAAACCGGCGAACGCTCGCGTCCACCAGGCCCAGGCCAGGATCGAGAGGCCACCGAGGATGAAGCGTACCGACCCCAGCCAAAAGGGCGGCGCGTCGAGAAGCCCGATCTTGAGCGCGACCGGGTTGCCGCCCCAGAGCGCGGAGAGGAGCAGGACGAGGGCGGCGCCCCGGAGGTCGAGATCACGATGGGGAGTTGTTACCAAGGGCGGCAAGGCGGGGGAGGACGCGAAATCACTTTAAGTACGTCAATCTAAGTCACTGATAGGGAAGGGCTCTCCTTGCGGAAGATAATGCGGTCACGGTAGGCGCCCGGACACGAGCCAGTGGCGATCGCTCACGATTCGGCAGTCCAGGGTGTGAAGCCGCGGGGGGAACTGGGCGCGGACTTCTTCCGCCGTCCACGCGGCCAGCAGGGACTGGAAAAAATCGTGCTTCAGGATCGGGTCCTCCTTCGCCGCCCTGGTCTCGACGATCTCGCGGGCGCGCTCGGGCGACTCGGGACGGGAGAGGTCCATGACGAAGACGGGGGCGCCCGGGCGGCCGAGCCTCAGGATTTCCTGCCAGAAGACGTCGGGGTCCGGGAGGTGATGGAGGAGGCTATTGGAGATCAGCGCGTCGAAGTTCCGGGGCGGGAAGGGGACCCCCGGTAGCCGCGCCCGGATGAGGCGGATGCGCGCCGTGAGCCCGGCCGCCGCGACTCGACTCCGGGCGTGGGCCAGCATGACGTCCGAGCCGTCGAGAGCGGTGATGTCCACGTCGGCAAGCGCCCGGGCGAGGCGGATCGGGATATCGGCGGGGCCGCAGCCGAGGTCGAGGATGCTGCCGCGCGTGAGCTCGGGGAAGAGGGCCCGGAAGCGGTCCACGAACCCCTGATTCACCTCGGCGAAGTCGGCCCGCGCGTATGCGAGGGCCTGAGCCGGGTCTTCCATGAGCTCGGGCTCGAGGACGCGCTCCATCACAGGACGAGTCCCACATTCCCGCCGAGGGCCCTGACGAGGGCCGTCACGTTCTGGTCGGGCGAACCCGGCGGCAGCACGCAGCCCGGCCCCACGATGAGGCCGATCCCGTCGGTCTGAGCCACGGCGTCCTCGGCCTCTGCGCGGACGTCCTCCGGGCTCCCGTCGCGGATGGTGGCCCACTGGTTCACGCCGCCGCTCACGGCGCCGCGGACCCGCGCCTTCGCCTCTCTGAGGGAAGGCCCGGCGACCCGGTCGTCCCAGTTCCAGATGTGGCCGGGCAGTCGTGCGAGGCAGTCGAACATCAGTTCGTCCCCATGGGCGTGGACGATGGCGAGCGAGGCCCGAGCCCTGGCGGTCTCGAGGACCCGCCGGTCGTAGGGCTCTCCGAACCTGGCGTACTCCGCCTCGGTGTGGAATCGACGGCTGGCGGCCTGGATCGAGTAGAAAATCCCGCCGGCTTCCTGGTCGAGGCAGAGGTTGACGAAACGGACCAGCGTGTCAGTGATAGCTTCCAGCGCCTCCACCACCGCCTCGGGCTGCTCCCGGAGGTCCTGGCTCAGCCTGTCGCCCGACAGCTTCCGAGCCACCGAGAGAGGGCTGAAGACGGTCGGGATGACCGGCGCGTCGGCGCGCTTGTCCAGGACGACGCGCACGACGCTCTCCAGATGCTGCGCATAGGCCGTCGTGCCGAGGTCGAGGGGCTTGATCCGCTTCCAGTCGGCGGCGCGGTTGACCGCGTGGGAGGCGCACGGGCGGTGACCATCGGGCATGACCTTGTCGGATTCCACGCACCCCCAGTCCTCCACGGCGTAGGCCGCGCGCGGGGTGACCTTGATGAAGTCCGAGCCGTATCGCTGGTGGAAGCGGAGCGTGGCCTGGGCCAGGCCGGCGGTCGAGCGGTCCACGTCGGGGAAATGGCACCAGACCGCGTAGGGAACGCGATCTACAGGCTGCCGGGCGATCGCCGCCCGGAGCCGTTCGAGCTTGGTCATGCCCGCCTGGGAAAGTTCATGCAGTCGACGAAGAGGTCCTGAAAGGCGGGATGCGCTGCGAGGGAGACGTGCTCGATGCCGCGCGCGATGCGGTCGGCGCGCTGCCGCTCGGCCTCGGAGACGAGGCAGAGCTGGGCCCCCAGGGATGCGGCGTTTCCGACGTAGCGGATCTTCCCGGCCGGCAGCGTCGGGACCAGTCCGATCCTGAGCGCGCTCTCGATCGACATGTAGTTGCCGAAGCCGCCCGCCAGCATCAGCTCGGCGATCTGCTCACTGGGGATGCCGGCCACGTGCTGGAGCATCGCCACGCCGGAGGCGATGGCGCCTTTGGCCAGCTGGACCTGGCGGATGTCCTCCTGGGTGAGGACGATCTCCCCCGTCGCGCCGGCCTCCCCCGGCCTGACGAGGATGAACTGGCGCTCTTCGCCGCGCATCACGACGCGCTCCCTGAGACGCGGCGCGAGGCGGTCGCGATCCTCGAGCCGGATGAGCCCTGAGTGGTCGATGATGCCCTGGTCCAGCATCCCGGCCAGCAGGTCGATGATCCCGGAGCCGCAGATGCCGAGGGGGGCGACCTCCCCGATGGTGTGGATCTCGACCTCGTCCCCGATCCGCACGCGGTCGATCGCGCCGAGGGCGCCGCGCATCCCGTGCCGGATCTGGGCGCCCTCCAGAGCGGGGCCGGCGGGTGCCGAGCACGCCCAGAGGTGCGCCTTGGAGCCCAGGAGGACCTCGCCGTTGGTCCCGATGTCCACGGCGATCCGAACCTCGGAGCTCTCGTAGATGCGCGTGGCGAGTGCGACGGCCACGGCATCGGCCCCGACGAAGCCGGCGACGATCGGGAGCAGACACACTCTCGCTTCAGGATTCACCTTGAGGAAGAGCTCCCGGGCGGGTAGTACCAGGGAGTGGCGCATGACGGGGGCGTACGGGGCCAGCCCGACGTAGGAGGGGTCGATGCCGAGGAGGATGTGGTGCATGCAGGTGTTGCCCACGACCACGACCTTGTAGATCCACTTGGCGAGCACGCCCGATTGGCGGACGATCTCCTCGACGTGCTGGTTCAGGAGGCCGATGATCCTGGTCTGAAGCTTGCGCAGGTTAACCGGGTTGAATTGCGCGAAAGCGATCCGGGACATCAGATCACCGCCGAACACGGCCTGGGGATTCAGGCTCGCGACCGAGGCGAGCTGCTCCCCCGACTCGAGCTCGATCAGCGTGCTCACGACGCTCGTCGTCCCGACGTCCACGGCCAGGCCGAACTTCATGAGCGCCGTGTCGCCCTTCTCCACCGCGAGGACCTGCCGCCCGAACGTGGTGACCGTGACCTCGCCCCCGCCGTCCCTCAGAGTCAGTGGCAGCTCCCGGAGGATGGCGGGGGCGATGTCGTCGGTGGTGCGCCCGATGACGCCCAGCAGCTCCTCGAGGTCGGATGTCTGGTGGTGCTCCTCGCGGGGGAGCGGGACCTTCACGACCTGCTTGGCGATGCCGGCGCCGATGACGACCCGCGCGACATCCCGGATGCTCCGGTCGGCGCCCAGCATCTGGAACGCCCGCTCGTCCAGGGGCGGGGCGACCTGCACCGCGACGGGCTCGGTGACGCGGCACTGGCAAGAGAGGCGGTAGCCTTCGCGCACCAGATCGGCGCCCAGCTGGAGCTCATCCATGATGGTGGCGGGCGGAACGGTTCCGCGCAGGAATTTTACGCGGCAGGAGGTGCAGCGGCCGCGTCCGCCGCACGTGGCGGTAATGTCAATCCCTGCGGCCTGAGCTGCCTTGAGGATCGTGGCCCCAGCCGGCACCTGGAGCTCCCGGTTGTCGGGAAGGACGGTGAGGGAAACGGTCATGCCGGCCGTATGATAGCACGCCCCCTCACTCACCTCCTTTCGGTCGCGCGCAGGTGGAAGCTCTTCGGCCTGGTCAGGGACAGAAAGCCCAGATGGGACAGGGAGCACCCCTTACCGCTGTCCTTCACGCCCACCCAGGGCAGCATGGGATCGAGGTAGTCGCACCGGTTTGCGTACACCGTTCCGGTTTCGAGGCGGTCGCCCAGACGCGCGGCCCGGTCGAGGTCGCGCGTCCAGATGGACGCGGTGAGCCCGTACGGACTGTCGTTCATCAGTCGGACCGCTTCCTCCTCGTCGGCAACGGGCATGATCCCGATCACGGGACCGAAGCTTTCCTCACGCATGACGGTCATCCTGTGGTTGACGTTGACGAGCACGGTCGCCTCGCAGAAGAACCCCTTGCCCGCCCAGGGGACGCCGCCGGTGAGGACCCGTGCGCCCTTGGCCTTGGCCTCTGCGATCTTCTCGAGAACGAGCGTGACGCCCGACCGCTGGGCCAGGGGGCCCAGCGTCGTGCCGTCGTCCTCCGGCTCGCCCATGCGGTAGCGCCGGACCAGCTCGACGTACGCGTCCACGAACCGACCGAAGACGGAGCGATCCACGTAGATCCGCTCCACCGCGCAACAGCTCTGCCCGGCGTTGTAAAAGGCGCCGTCCACCAGGTTCTCGACCGCGTGGTCCAGATCGGCATCGGCCGCGACGTAGGCGGGATCCTTCCCGCCGAGTTCCAGCCCCGCGTCCATGAAGCGGGTGGCCACGTGCCGGTAAATCTCCCGGCCGCCGGCCACCGAGCCCGTGAACGAGACATGATCCACGTCCCCGGACCGGATCAGCGCGGCCGTGGCCTCGTGATCGAGCCGGAGCGCGGCGATGAGGCCGGGGGGCAGGTCTGTCTTGGCGAAGGCGTCAACGAAATGATCGGCGCAGAGGGGCGTGAGCCGCGCGTGCTTGAGGAGGACGGCGTTGCCGGCAAGAAGGGCCGGGACCACCACGTTGACGGCGATCAGGAGCGGGTAATTCCAGGCTGCGATGTCCAGCACCACACCGTGGGGCTCGTGGCGGATGAAGCGGCGAAACGCCGGCTTTTCCGGTAGGCGCTCGTCGGCGAGCGCCGCCGGGGCGAGGCGGCACATCGCCTCGGCGCGGTCGATCATGGTCTGGATCTCGTCCAGGGATTGCCGGAGCGGCTTCCCCATCTGGCGCGTGATGTCGCCGGCCACGCCGTCGGCCATCGCGCGGAACGCCGGCATCATCTGCGAGACGGTCCGGACACGCTCGTCGAGCGGGACGTTCCGCCACTGGCGCTGGGCTCTCTGGGCGCGCTCGAGCAGCCGCGCGACCTCCGGTGGATCGGTGTACGAAACGGTGCGGAACGGCTCCTCGGTAGCGGGGTTGACGAGCGTCCAGGTCCGTGGGGGCATCGAGTGCCTTTCAGGCGGTCAGCGGGCTGGCTGGGTCAGGAGCCCTTCGGATGCGATCGAATGGCTCATGATCTTGTACTCGTGCCGCGTGAACGGTTTGAGGAGCAGGAAGCTTTCGACCGCCGAGTGCTTGGCATACTTCACGTCGTATTCTAGCGTCACGTGGGTGCCGCTGTCGGGCGGGACGAAGTCCGTCCGCCAGCTCCAGCTCGTGAGCGAATAGGATTGAAGCGGCCCCAGGCGAGTGGTGATGAGCCTCTGGTCAGCCTTCCATCCGGTTGGGCTCCGGGTTTCGAAGTACGCCTTGGCGAAGAAGCTCATGGCTTTGTCCAGGTCCTTGTCCTTCACCGCCTTGAGATATCCCTCTGCCACGGCGCTCGCCCTGGCCTTCTTCTCTTCGGCCCCGCAGCCCGCGACGAGCAGGGCCAGGAAGATGAACGCGCCGACCCGGAAGCCCTGAGCCATGGTGGCCGTTCATTATGCTCGCGCGCACTGTCTTGTCAAGACCGCGCATTTCTTGACCCTGGCGAGGGGCAGGGATATTCTTCCCTGCGCTCACTCTCCGTGGGGTGGAGGCCGAATGGAGCCTGTCAGCCTGCAAGCCCTGAAGCGGATCGCCGGTCTGCTCGGATACGATTGGACCGAAGAGGAGATCGAGCGCCTCCTCCCGCTCGTGGAGAAGCACCTGGCCGCGCTGGATCAGCTCGACGCTCTGCCGCTCGACGACGTCGAGCCGGCCGTCGGCTGGCGGATTCCGAGCGGAACGCCATGAGCGATCTCGTCTGGAAGTCCATCGCGGATCTGACCCGCCTGATCGTCGCCAGAGAAATCTCTCCCGTGGAAGTCGTCCAGGCCTATCTGGAGCGCATCGAATCCCTCGATGGCAAACTCCGGGCTTTCATCACGGTCTGTCGGGACGAGGCGCTTGGGGCCGCCAAGGCCGGCGAAAGTGCCGTCAGGCGGGGGGAGGCCCTTGGTTCGCTCCACGGCATCCCGATCGCGCTCAAGGATCTCTGCGCCACCAAGGGCGTGCGGACGACAGCGGGGTCCAAAATTCTCTCCGACTGGGTCCCCGAGGAGGACGCCACGGTCGTGGCTCGTCTCAGGGCGGCCGGAGCCATCGTGCTGGGCAAGCTCAACATGCACGAGTTCGCCTACGGGCCCGAAGGACTCAACATCCACTTCGGAAGCGCCTGGAACCCGTGGGATGCCCAGACCCACCGGATCGCCGGGGGCTCGTCCTCCGGGTCGGGGGTGGCAGTGGCGGCCGGACTGGCGGCGGGCGCGCTCGGGTCCGACACGGGCGGCTCCATCAGGATTCCCGCGGCGCTCTGTGGTGTCTCGGGGATCAAGCCCACGTACGGCCGGGTGAGTCGGGCCGGCGTCGTGCCCGTGGCCTGGTCCATGGATCATGTCGGCCCCATGGGCCGGACGGCGATGGACGCGGCGCTGATGCTCGGGGCCATGGCGGGATTCGACGGGCGAGATCCGACGACCAGCGCGCTGCCGGTTCCAGCCTACACCGCCAGGCTGACGGGCGAGGTCCGCGGCCTCAGGGTGGGCCTGCTTCGTGCCTTCTTTCTGGAGTCCGCGGGGTTGGTCGTCCGCCAGGCGGTGGAGCAGGCGGCCAAGCAGCTCGAGCGGCAGGGAGCGCGGGTGGAGGAGGTCGAGCTCGAGAGCGCCGGCCAGGTCGCGGGGGCCGCCTTCGCCATCTCCGCCTCGGAGGCGCTCGCGTACCACGAGAAGTGGATGAAGACGCGGCCCCAGGATTACGCGCCGGATGTACGCGACCGGCTACGGCTTGGCGCCTTCGTCTCCGCGACCCAGTACCTCAAGGCCCAGCGGGCGCGGCAGCTGATTCGGCGGGAGGTGGACGCTCTCCTGGCCGACCACGACGTGCTCATCGCCCCCAGCACACCCATCGTGGCCACACCGGTGGGGCAGACCGAAGTGATGGTCGAGGGCGACCGGCGGGACGTGCGCGCAAGCCTGACCCGCTTGACGCGCGCGTTCAACCTCTCGGGGCATCCCGTGGCGGCCGTGCCGTGCGGGTTCACGGTCGCGGGACTCCCCATGGGGATGCAGATTGTGGGGCGCGCCTTTGACGAGGCGACGGTGCTGCGGGTTGCCGACGCCTACCAGCGCATGACCGACTGGCACCTGCGACGGCCGCCGATGGCTTCCGAGGCGCCCGCGGCTCCCCCGACGTCGCAGGGTGTGGTAGGATGACCGGCGCGATGGACCCCGCCACCTTGGACGAGCGCCTGCGCGCCCTCGACCGCCGACTGGCCCACCTGGAGGGTATGCTCCTCAGCATGAGCCAACTGCTCGAGCGCTCCCAGCTGAGTTCCGATTCCGCCAGGGAGGGAATCAGGTCCTGGGTCACGGACTACGTCTCGCTCCGTCTCCAGGATCTCGTCCCGGAGACCTGCGAGCACGCCCCGGAGCCGGCGGCGGGCGGCGGCCCGGTCCTGCCCGGAACCTCGATCCGGTGCACCGACGACGTCCTTCACCGCCTCGGGCGGATCCCCATCCCCTTCGTCCGCCAGATGGTGACCGAGAAGGTGGCCGACACCGCCCGGGCCGAGGGCGTCGCCCTCGTGGACGTGGCCTTCTTCGAGCGCGCCGCCACCTTCTGACAGTGCAAGCTCTCGGGAGAGGATCTCCTGAGTCTCCAGCACTGGCAGAAGCACCTCCTTGCCGGACCGCGCCTGTAGGCCCATGGTGGTGGACCCTCGTGGAAGCGCGAGCGAAGCGAGCATCCCCTTCGGGCACCCACCCCTTGCGGGTGGGTCGGACGAGCCGGTCGTCGTCCCGATCGAGGACTCCCTGGACCTGCACGCCTTCGCGCCGCAAGACATCCCTTCGGTCGTGGACGAGTATCTCCGAGCGGCGCGCCAGCGCGGCCTCAAGGAAGTCAGGCTGATCCACGGGCGCGGCCAGGGGGTGCAGCGGGGGATCGTCCAGTCGCTCCTGGCCGGTCACGAGCTGGTGAAGCGCTTCTTCGACGCGCCGGCCGAGCGCGGCGGCTGGGGCGCGACGATCGTCGTCTTCAAGCCGTGAGCGGACGCGGCCACGACGGACACCCGGCCGCGCGCCGCGCCCCTCTAGCTTTCCTTCTTGGTTCCGCGCTCGGCCAGATGGCGCCAGAGGAAATCAGCGTCCAGCGGCGTGAGGTCGAACCGTCGGCTGGCCTCGTCCACGAGGCGGGTCCGGTCCGCAGCCGGATTGTCTTTCAGTTGTTCACCGATCCACTTGAGCGCCTGCTTGATGGGGGCCTGCCCGACTGTCATGCTGGTACCTCCCGCGGGAACTCGATTCGCCCGCGCCCTCAGAGGATTTCGAGCCGGTTGATTCGCCGGTGCGCCGCCACCGTCACGCCCGCGATGATCGGGGCGGAGAGGGTCAGGGCGGAGGCCGCATAGGCCGCGAGCGATTCGCCTTGGGCGAACGCCAGGACGGCGCCGCGCCCGAGCCACGCCACCCCCGCCACGTACGCGAGACAGAGAAGGATCGTGCCGAGGCCGCCGGCGTTGGTCGCCAGCCGGTCGGCGTTGGGCTCCTTGAAGTTCGGCCAGAGAACGCCGAAGGCCAGCGCGACGCTCGTTGTCGTCACCGTCATCAGCGCCAGGAGCAGCGCGAAAAGACCGAGCAGCGCGGGCTGAGACACGAAGCGGGTCACCCCCGCGCCAGCGATCGGGCCCACGACGAGGAGGAGCAGGGCGGAAGAGGCGAGGACCTTCGCGAGGAGAAGCCTGGCTACCGGTACGGGGCTGGTGAGAACGATCCAGGCCGCTCGACCTTCCAGCGAGAGGCTGGGGAACACGAAGCGTATGCCGAATGCCGTGAGAAAGTAGCCGAGGGCCAGGAGGTCGAGGAAGAAGAGTCGCGCCGCCACCTCGGGTTTTTCCAGAGCCTGGCGCAGGGGGGCCAGAAAGAGTACCGCCGTGTAGAGGATGAGGAGGAACGTGACGAAGGCCGCGCGCCCCAGCTCCTCCGGGCTCCTGGCCAGGAGGGTGAGGTCCCGCTCGACGAGAGCACCGATGGGCCCGGGGAGTAGCCGCGGGAACGCCGGCCGCCCGCCTGCCGTTCGGGTCCGCGCGCGCATCGATGCCCCAGCTCCCTCTGCGATGATCGGCAAGGTGGCGGTGAAGAGGGCCCGCCCCAGAACCCCGGCGGCGAGTAGCGCGAGCAGCGGGAGGAACCAGGCCGCCCCGGCCAGGGCGGGCGAGCCCATGGTCGCGGCGCTGACCCCTCGGTAAAGCAACACGGCCAAAGGGTGGGTCGGCCAGAGCTCGAATCGCGACTCGACGAACTTGAGGGAAGCGGGCTTTCCGTTCAAGATCGCTGGTTCGAAGATGACATAGAAATCGGCGGCCGAGGGCACGATCTGGAGGCCGACCAGGAAGGCGAACGTCCCGGCCAAGGTGACGGTGGCAAGGACCATGCCGATGCCGGCCCGATAGCGCCGCAAGGCGGCTCCCGCGACCATGCTGAGGACCGCCCCCATGCCCCCAGCCAGCGCCATGAAGAGAA
Organism: Candidatus Rokuibacteriota bacterium; assembly: GCA_023248995.1. Classification (GTDB taxonomy): domain Bacteria; phylum Methylomirabilota; class Methylomirabilia; order Rokubacteriales; family CSP1-6; genus JAHFDN01. The sequence goes on along the minus strand of JAHFDN010000001.1, from coordinate 141,612 downwards.
TCAGGACGACGAGTGCCCGGAGGTGAAAGACCGCGCCCTGGCCGTACGCCGCTCCGAGGGCCATGAACGCCGGGACACCCAGAATGACGAAGGCCCAGGAGGAGAGAAAGAACGTCTCCGCCGCCCTGAGCCAGAACAGGTGGCCGAGGGGAAGCGGAGTGGCCAGGAGGAAGGCGGTGTCGGCGGCGCGAAAGAACGTCCAGAGGCCGTTGCCCACGAAGCTGAGCAGGGAAACGACAAGAACCAGGATCAGGAAACCCTCGAGGATGTAAAGGGTCAGGGCCGCGCTGGCGCCGCCGAAGGCGCGCACCTCGGCGAGCCCCTGGCGGACCATCAGGTACTCGCCGGCCATGACGAGGACGAAGAGGAGCGCGAAGAGGCCTATGACAGCGACCTTGGTTCCCTCGCGATCGCGGAAGATCCGGGCGAGAGCCCGCACCCGCCGGAGGAGCAGCGCCAGGACGATCGTCACGGCGGGCCCGTCTTGTTGAAGTAGAGGTACAGCTCCTCCAACGACGCGTCGGGCCGTTGGGCGACGGCGCGGAGCGCCGGGAGGCCGCCCTCGCGGATCAGTCGGCCCTCTTTGAGCAGGCCAATGCGGTCGCATACCTGTTCGGCGAACGTCAGGGTGTGGGTGCAGATCAGGGCGCCGCCTCCGCGCCCGGCGAAGGCCACGAGAAGGTCGCGCGTCCTGATGATGCTCTCCGGGTCCAGGCCCACGACGGGCTCGTCCACGATCAGCAGGCGTGGCGCGTGGAGCAGGCTCGCGAGGATGGCGAATTTCTGGCGGTTCCCTCGGGAGTAGTTCTGGGCGTACTCGTCCGCGATGCCGCCCAGGCTGAAGAGGTCGAGGAGCTCCTCGATCCGGCGCGCTCGCTCCGGAGCGAAAACCCCGTAGAGCTGCCCCACCAGCTGGAGGAACTCCCGGCCGGTCATCTTCTCGTACACGAACGGCTCGTCCGGGATGTAGCCGAGCAGGCGTTTAACCCGCACGGGCTCGGCCTGGAGATCCATTCCGTCAACCAGGACCCGACCGGTGGTCGGCCGGTAGAGGCCGGTGATCATCTTGACGGTCGTCGTTTTGCCCGAACCGTTGGGGCCGATCAGGCCGTAGATTTCGCCGGGGGCGATCTCCAGGGAGAGGTCCTCCACCGCGAGGCGGTCGCCGAATCGCTTCGAGAGGCGGTCGAGACGGAGGAGCGTCTGGTGCTCCGCGAGAGGCACCGCTCAGAGGTCTCGGACGAGGCGCCTGGCCCGGGTGATGCGGCGCTCGTACAGATCGAAAGAGTTCAGCAGCTGCGGCTTCCGGCCGCGCCGGCGGGAGAGCGTAAAAAGGCTGAACGTGATGTCGTGGGAGAGGGGGAAGTCGCGGTAGAGCTGGCCCACCACTTTCTGCGCGTTGTCGCTGTGGGTGATTTGAAAGTTATTCGCGGTCTTCAGCGGCGGGACGCGCTCGCCGTGCTTGGTCCGCACCCACTTCATCGTGCCGCCGAGCATGTAGGACAGGAAGAGGCAATCCACGAGCATGGACTCGGTCCACGGGATGCTCTTCTGATACCCGGCGACGAAGCGGGCCCCGGTCTTCTTGAGGAAGTTGAGCGCGGTGTCCGGCGTGAGGAAGTCGCAGGCGCCGAAGACGTAGCCGATGCCGTGGCTGGGTCGGCAGTAGTCGGTCAGCGTCACGAGGCGGATGGCCCGCTCCCCGAGGCCCAGGAGCTTCCGCCGTTGGCCGTGGGAAGCGATGTAGCAGTATCGAAAGGCCTTGCGCCTTCGGAGCACCTCGTGGAGAAGCAGGCCCAGGTCGTACGCCGTGTGGAAGCGGCGGTAGACCAGGTGGACGTGCGCGCCCTCCCAGACCAGCGACTGGCGGATGGCTTTGAGGTAGGGAAGCACCGACGGCTCCTCGTCGAGGAGCCGACCTCGGGGATTCCACATGCTCTCGAGCACGATGAGGCCCGCCATCGCCACACCCTGGGCGAATTCTATCACGCCCGCGTTGTGACGGGTCTTCCGCGGGATGAGCCAATTGGCTCTTTACAATGGTCATAATTGTCCGATAATGGCCCAGGAGGTCGTGACGTGGAACTTCGGCTCGACCGTTCGGCGCCCGTGCCCCTCGCCCGGCAGATCCGCTTCCATCTGGAGCGGCTGATCCGGGAGGGGATCCTGGGCGCCGGGGTGAAGCTCCCGGCCAGCCGCGAGCTGGCCAGGGACCTGGCCGTCAATCGGGCCACGGTCACCCAGGCCTACGAGGAGCTCGTCCAGGACGGCCTGGTAGCGGCGCATGTGGGGCAGGGCACCTTCGTCGCCTCCCCTCAAGTTAAGGCGCAGGCGGGAGCCTCCAACACCCTGCCCGGATTGGATTGGTCGGGCCTCTTTTCTAAAGGCTCCCAGCTGGCGGCCGTGGATGGCCAGCGGCGCGATCTTTCCGGGCAGCCGGTGGCCCAGAGTGCCGGGGTGATCTCCTTCGCGGGGGGGATGCCGGATAGCGGGCTCTTCCCGACTGAGGCTTTCCGCAAAATCCTGAACCGGGTGATCCGGAGCGAGGGAACGGAACTCCTCCAGTACTACCCGGTCGGGGGCTATCCCCCGCTCCGCCAGTTTCTGTCGCGCCACCTGCTGGGATCCGGCGTCGAGGCCCGGCCCGAGGAGACCCTGATCGTCAACGGTTCCCAGCAGGGGCTCGATCTCATCGCGCGCGTCCTTCTGGACCCGGGGGACTTCGTGGCCATCGAAGAACCGAGCTACCCCCGCGCGATCCAGGTGTTTCGCGCGTTCGGAGCCCAGCTCTTGCCGATCCCCCTCGGGAGCGACGGGCTTCGCCTGGATCTCCTCGAGCGCCTCCTGGGACGCCATACGCCGAAGCTGCTCTACTGCCAGCCGACCGCCCACAACCCGACCGGTCTCACGATGACCCCGGGCGCGCGGCGCGGTCTCCTGGAACTTGCCGGGCGGCATCGGGTGCCGGTGGTTGAGGATGGGTTCGACGGAGGCGTCTATTTCGGTGACCGCCCGCCGACGCCCCTCAAGGCCGCCGACACGTCCGGGCTCGTGATGTACATCGGGACCTTTTCGAAGATCCTCTTCCCTGGGCTCCGGCTGGGCTGGCTCGTGGCGCCGGTGCCCGTCCTCAAGCGTCTGGAGCTGGCCAAGCAGCTCTCGGACATCCATACGAGTCCCCTGATCCAGGCCGCTGCGTTCCACTTCTGCCATGAGCGTCTGCTCGAGCGCCACCTGGCGCGATGCGCCGTGGAGTACGGCCGCCGGCGGGCGAGTCTCCTCAGGGCCCTGGCGACCCGGATGCCTAAAGGAACCAGCTGGACCGAACCCCAGGGGGGCTTTTCGCTGCTCGTCACGCTCCCCGAAGGGATGGACGCAGCCGCGCTCCTGCCACGCGCGCTGGCCAACGGCGTAGCGTTCACGCCGGGGAGCGTCTTCTTCGTGGACGGGGGAGGGGAGCGGACGTTGCGCCTGAGTTTCTCCTCCGTCCGGACCCAGCGGATTAACGAAGGTATCAGGCGACTGGGCGAAGTGATCCGCCAGGCCATGAATCGGCCGATACGCTCCGGCGAGGTCGATCGGCCCATGGTTCCCCTGGTCTAGGAGTTCCGTATGGCGGAACTGGACGCGCCTCGAATCGGGCTCATGCGCCCTGAGACAGAATAAGGAGACAACGATGGAGAGTGGGACGCTTCGATTGAAGGTTGGATTGGCCGAGATGCTGAAGGGCGGGGTCATCATGGACGTGACGACGGCGGAGCAGGCGAGGATCGCCGAGGACGCCGGAGCAGTTTCGGTCATGGCTCTCGAGCGAGTGCCGGCCGACATCCGGGCGCAGGGTGGGGTGGCCCGGATGGCATCCGTCAGGCGGATCAAGGAGATCATGGCGACGGTCACGATCCCGGTCATGGCCAAGTGTCGGATCGGCCACTTCGTGGAGGCCCAAATCCTCCAGGCCCTCGGCGTTGACTACATTGACGAATCGGAGGTGCTCACCCCCGCCGACGAGCACTTCCACGTGGACAAGTTCGCCTTCAGCGTTCCGTTCGTATGCGGCGCGCGCGATCTGGGGGAGGCCCTTCGGCGGATCGGGGAGGGGGCGGCGATGATCCGCACCAAGGGGGAGGCGGGGTCGGGGAACATCGTGGAAGCGGTGCGCCACATGCGCAAAGTCACGAGCCACATCAAGCGTCTGACCACGCTCGGTCCGGAGGAGCTCATGACCGAAGCCAAGGAGCTGGGTGCGCCGTACGAGCTCGTGCGGTGGGTGGCGCAGAACGGCCGGCTCCCCGTGCCCAACTTCGCCGCCGGGGGGATCGCTACGCCCGCCGACGCCGCCCTGATGATGCAGCTCGGCGCCGAGGCGGTCTTCGTGGGTTCCGGGATCTTCAAGTCCGCGGACCCGGCGGTTCGCGCCAAAATCATCGTTCAGGCGACGACCCATTATAAGGATCCCGCGGTCCTGGCGAAGATATCCGAGGAGCTCGGAGAGGCGATGCCGGGGATCGAGACCTCGCGGCTGGCCGAAAAGGACCTCCTCCAGACCCGAGGCTGGTAGGTCATGAGGATCGGCGTCCTGGCGCTTCAGGGGGATTTCGCCCTTCACGAGGAGGCACTGGCGCGCCTCGGGGTGGATTCGGCAGAGGTGCGAAGGCCGACGGAGTTGGATGCCGTGGACGGCCTGATTATTCCGGGTGGGGAGAGCACGACCCTGCTCACCCTCATGAAGGCGTCGGAGTTCGTCCCCGCGCTCGAGAAGTTTCACGCCAGCGGCCGGCCGATGTTCGGGACCTGCGCCGGGCTCATCGTGCTGGCGCGGGAGGTGGTGAACCCGGAGCAGTTCTCGTTGGGGTTCATTGACGTCACGGTCGAGCGAAACGCGTACGGGCGTCAAAGAGAATCCTTCGAGTCCGAAGGGGAGGCGACCCTCGACGGTTCCCCCCGTCCGCTCAAGATGGTGTTCATCCGGGCGCCACGCATCCGGCGGCTGGGCCCGGCGGTGAGCCGCCTGGCCTCTCACGGCGGCGAATGCGTGATGGCTCGACAGGGCACGGTCGTCGTCGCCGCGTTCCATCCGGAGCTGACCGAGGACCCGACCGTCCATCGCTATTTCGCGTCCCTGGTGAAGGCGGAGCGCTGACATGGCCTGGACTCCACCGACGCCGCGCCCGGCGCATCCCTATTTCATGTACGAGGCCATCTACGCGCAGCCGGGAGCCCTCCGGCTGGTGCTCCGCGCCAACAAGGACCTCCTCGAAGCGGCAGCCCGCGACCTCCGAGGGGTGGACCGAGTCCTCCTCTCCGGGATCGGCACCTCCTGGCACGCCTGCCTCGTGGGTGAACTGCTCCTTTCCCGGATTGGCGGGCTGGGACACCGGGTGCGGGCTTTCCACTCCTTCGAGTTCAGGAACTATTGGCCGGACCCGGAACCTAAAAGCGGCGTGATCGTGGTGAGTCATCGGGGGACCAAGCGCTTCTCCCTGGAAGCGCTTCAAAAGGCCAAGGCGAGCGGAGGCCTCGGGATCGCGATCACCGGTCGCGGCAGCGGCGACGGCTTGAAAGTGGCGGATCACGTGCTGACGACGGTGGACCAGGAAAACTCCGCCGCCCACACGGTTAGCTACACGACGGCTCTCCTGCTGCTCGCCGCGCTGGCGGCGGAGCTGGGAGGGGATGAGGAAGTGAGGGGGGCCCTCCAAGCCATGCCGGATCAGATGGCGCTCCTTCTGGGGCAGGAGTCCTGGGAGGAACTGGCAGGCCGCCTCGGCGCGGCGCGGCGGTATTATTTCGTCGGCGGCGGGCCCAACACCGCCACGGCCTACGAGGCCGCACTCAAGATGAACGAAGCCAACTACGCGACGACCGTGGGTATGAATTGCGAGCAAGTGCTCCACGGCCCATGGGCGGCCATGGAGAAGACCGACGTGGTGTTCCTGATTGCGCCGCCCGGGCCGTCATACGAGCGGTTGGTCGCCCTCGCCGGCGCGGCTCGGGAGATCGGTGCGGCGGTGGTCAGCATCGTGGAGGAAGGCGATACCGAGCTTGCGGGGCTGTCGGCTCATACGGTCACCCTCCCGCCGCTCCCGGAAGACCTCACTCCCATTCTGGCCGTGGTTCCGCTCCAGCTTCTGACGTATTATCTGGCCCTCCGGCGCGGGGCGAACCCGGACACGATGCGGAGCGACCAGCCTGCCCACGGTCGCGCGCGCGGCGCCTTCTCGCTTTGAAGGTGGCGAGGGCACAGGCCTGCGACGCAGCCCCTCCGTTTTTTCGGTGGAAAATGCGCTTGACAGCCTCAGCAGGAGGTAAGGTATCATCCGGTCAGACCATCGGACCACTTTCGTGAACTCTTTTTGGCGTTCACGCGTGTCGGCGCTGGTTTTGAGGAGGCGTCAATGGCCCACCTAATCGCTGAAGTCGTCTATCGTGGCATTTTCCAGAAGAACCTGGCGGCCCGTATCACGCGCGGCATCGTCCTTTCCGCTCGCAAGGCGGGCAGGTGGGGGATCGCCTTCGGCCGCTATGGGGACAGCCCGCAGCGAAACGGGGTCCCTGCTAAGGACTTCGCCATCGTGGCGGACACCAAGGAAGAGTTGGAGCAGCACATGGCCCGCTACCAGCCCAAGGAGCTCCACGTCACCATTTGTGTGGACGACACCCTGTGCAAGGGAGTCGAATCCTGGGCCTGGTACGGGCTCCAGCCGATCAACCGGCTGCTCCTCCCGAACGGCCATCTCCTCGTCACCTCCACACAGTCAGCGGACGAACTCCTGAAGGACGCCCACAAGAAGAACACGCCTTATTCCCTCTGGATTCTTCCCGGGAAGGCCTCTCTGGCGGGGCTCTGGGTCTATAAGGAGGATCACACCGAGGTGCGGGTCCTGGGTGCCCTGGCCAAGATCGCGCCCCAGATCCTCAGCCTCCAGGCGGTCGCGGAGGCGATCAGGGAGGCCGACTGGGGGTCCGACCTCAAGGTCGAATCCGCCAGGAAGGCCTACGAGCGGGTCGAGGGCCGGGCGGTGAAAATTACCGAGGGGAACCCTGAGACCCCCTACTCCTTCGAGATGCCCAAGTGGTGGGAGATGCGCGAGGGCGTGACGATTCCATCCCTTCCTATCGGGAAGCCCATCGAGGGGGGGAAGGGCTATCGGCCCGAGCGAAGCACGGTCTTCAAGAAGTTCTCCACCCGCACCATGCGGCCGGTCATCGACTTCGACACGTGCGTGAAGTGCACGCTCTGCTGGCTCCAGTGCCCGGACTCCTGCTTCGACGTCACCCCAGAGGGCCTCTACGACGCCAACATGGAATCCTGCTGCGGCTGCGGCATCTGCGAGGCCGTCTGCCCAGTGGGGAACTGCATCACGATGGTGAACGAGGCGGCCTTCGACAATAACGCCAGCCAGTGGGACATGTGGCGTAAGGACAAGGATGCGTACAAGGTGTGGCTCGGGGCAAAGATCACGGACAAGGTCCACGTGGCTCGCTCCCACGGCTTCCGCTACCGCGGCCAGTATGAACAGGAGCTGGCATCAGGCGAGCTGGAACTGGGTGGTGCGGCGCTGGCTAGCGGCATCCCGGGAGAGAATGCGGACCAGAAGGGATTGAAGCCGAGCGCCCACGAAGACAAATCGTCATCGATCGTCACGGGAGTCGCCGAAGCTCCCGGCGGCTAGCCGGATCTCTAAGGGGGGAACGAATCATGACCGTGGCAACCCAAGCGGCTCCGGCCGCCGCTCAAGAACAGGAGATGCTGATCTCCGGGAGCGAGGCCATCGCCGAGGCCTTGACACTCGCTGACATCGACGTCGTCACCGCGTACCCGATCCGACCCTACGATACGGTCATGCAGGCCATCGCCAAGAAGATTGCCAACGGGCAGCTCGTCGCCGAGTACATCGTCGCGGAGGGTGAGCACAGCCAGTTCGAGATCGTCAAGCACGCCTCCACCGTCGGGGCCCGCGTCTTCTGCGGCTCCTCTGGCGTCGGCTGGGCCTACGCGATGGAGTGCCTGGTCGTCACGCCGGCGCTCAGGGTGCCGCTGGTCGCCATGGTCGGCAACCGTGCCCTCGACGACCCGGGCGCCTTCGGCGTGGAGCACAACGACGCCCTGTTCGTCCGGGATCTGGGGTGGCTGCTCTGCTGGATCGACAGCTCCCAGGAAGCGCTGGACACGACGCTGATCGCCTATCGCGTGGCCGAAGACCGTCGGATCTTCCTCCCCATCGCGATCTCTGCCGACGGGGCCTTCCTGACCCACTCCCAGGCCATCACCAAGGTGCCGTCCAAATCCCTTGTGGAGAAGTTCCTCCCCCCGTACAACCGCGGCGACCTCCAGCTCCACCCCGATAACCCCATCACCGTCGCCCCTCAGGTAAACGAGGACTGGGTCATCGAAATCCGTCGTCAGAATAACGCCGCGACGGAGCGGGCCTATACGGTGATCGAGGAGGCCTACGCCGACTTTCGTCGAGTGTTCGGGCGGGGGCCCGAGAATCCGTGGTTTGAGGAGTACATGACGGAGGACGCCGAGGTTATCCTGATGGGGATGGGAACGCTCTCGCTCCCGGTCAAGGTGGCGATCCGGAAGATGCGCGAGGAAGGGAAGAAAGTCGGGCTGATCCGACTTCGCTGGTTCCGGCCATTCCCCTACGAGCAGCTCGCCGAAGCCCTCCGAAAGGCCAAAGCCATTGGGGTCATCGACCGGGACTACTCCTTCGGGTCGCCGTTCGGCTCCGGTGTCGTGGCCACGGAGGTGAGGGCAGCGCTCTATAACGCCGAGCACCGGCCGCCGCTCATTGGCTTCATCTGCGGGCTGGGGGGCCGGGAGGTCACGCTGGAGGACGTCTACAAGACCACCGAAATCTGCTACAGTGCAGCTAAGGCCGGTAAAACGGAGCGAGCCACCTACTGGCTCGGCGTACGCGAGTAAGGAGGCCAACCCATGGCTGAAACGACCACTTTCAGCAACGCAACCCAGGTGCTTGAGCCCTTCAAGGGCGTTAAGAAGGTCACGATCGAGGAGTATTTCTCCTCGGGTCACCGGACCTGCCAGGGGTGCGAGTCGGCATTGGTCATGAAGCTCATGGTCAAAGCCGCTGGGCCTCGAACCATCGTGCTCGGGTCCACGGGCTGCATGTACGTGGCCAACACCACTTACTACAGCACGCCGTGGGTGGTTCCCTGGATGCACACCCAGCTCGGCTCCTCAGGCTCTGCGGCCCTGGGGACCGCCGCGGGGCTGAAGGCTCTGATGAAAAAGGGGAAGATGAAGGCCGAGCCGATCAACGTCATCGCCTTCTGCGGCGACGGCGGCGGGGCCGACATGGGCCTGGGGGCGATCTCGGCGACGCTCACCCACAAAGAGTACAACTCGCTGATCCTGCTCTATGACAACGAGTCGTACGCGAACACGGACATCCAGGTGTCCGGCTCGAGCCCCTACGGGGCCCACACGACCTTCAGCCCGCCCGGCAAGGTCAAGCGGATCATGCACACGCGGTGGAAGAAGAACACGGCGGGCATGCTGGCGGCGGGCCACCCCGAGTGCCGCTACGTGGCGACAGTCTGCGCGTCGTACGCCGTGGAGATGATGAACAGGGTGCGCAAGGCGCTGACGCTCGGCGGTCCCACCTTCATCCACTCGCTGGACCCGTGTCCGAAGGGGTGGGACTACGACCCCATGCTCTCCCACGAGCTCGGGGAGCTCGCCATCGAAAGCGGCATCTTCCCCCTTTACGAGGTGGAGGACGGCGTCCTGAAGTACTACGGGAAGACCAAGGCCATTGTCGAGGGTCGGCCTCGCAAGCCGGTTCGCGAGTATCTGCTGAAGCAGGGCCGCTTCGCCCACTTCACCGAGGAAGACCTGGAGTACTTCCAGGCCAAGGTGGACCAGATGTGGGACAAGTGGGAGATCCCGGGGGTGGTCTGCTTCCGAAAGGACGTGGAGGCGAAGGCCTAAGAGGCCCTGCCGGGAACGCTCAGGAGGGCCAAGCCCACACCCAATAGGGGCTTGGCCCTTTTTGTTGTATAGTCTTGCATCGTTGGGGCGTCCGACCTCAAAGCATCCAGACCAAGGAGGATTCTGCTATGAAGGGTCAGCGTTCGCCGTCTCCGCATTGGATCGTCCTGTCCATCCTGGGATCGGTTTGGCTGACGGGTGGAGCGGCTCCCGCGGTCGCCGCCTGGGAGCCCACGAAACCCATCGAGTTCATCGTCCCCGCCGGGACCGGGGGCGGGGCCGATCAGATGGCCCGGTTGATCAGCGGCATCGCCGAGAAGCACAAGCTCTCTCCCCAGCCGCTCATCGTGGTCAACAAGTCCGGTGGCGCCGGCGCGGAAGGTTTTCTTCACGTCAAGGGCAAGAAAGGCGACGCCTACACGATCGTCATCACGCTGTCGAACCTGTTCACGACCCCTCTCCACACGGGTGTCCCCTTCAACTGGCGTGATCTCACCCCGATCGCCCGGATGGCGCTGGACCAGTTCATCCTCTGGGTAAACGCCGAGACGCCCTACAAGACGGCCAAGGAGTACATCGCCGTCGTCAAGGAGCGCTCGGGTGGGGGTAACCGCATGAAGATGGGCGGAACCGGGTCGGCACAGGAGGACCAGATCATCACGATCCAGCTCGAGCAAGCGCTCGGGCTCAAGTTCACCTACGTGCCGTTCAAGGGCGGGGGTGAGGTCTGCGTCAACCTCGTCGGCACGCACGTGGACTCGACAGTCAACAACCCGATCGAATGCGTGAGCCATTGGAAGGCCGGTCGCGTCCGTCCCCTCGCAGTGTTCGACACGGCACACATCCCTGATCCCGACTGGAAGGGGATCCCGACGGTGAAGGAGGCCCTCGGCGTCGACATCCACTATCTGATGCTGCGCGGGATCTTCGGCGCTCCGAACATGCCCAAGGACGCGGTGGACTGGTACATCGGCCTTCTCAAGAAAGTCTACGACACCCCCGAATTCAAGAAGTACCTGTCGGACGGCGCGCTCAAGCCCGCGTTCACGACCGGCGCCGAGTACGTGAAGTGGGTGGAGGAGAACGAACAGCTTCACAAGGATCTGATGGCTAAAGGCGGTCTGCTAAAGAAGTAGGATGCGGGCTGCCGATCTCATCACCGCGGCAGTTCTGATGCTGCTGGCCGGCGTCGTGCTCTTTGACGCCGTCCGGCTCGGCATCGGGTGGGGGACGGACGGGCCCAAGAGCGGCTTCTTTCCCTTCTGGCTGGCCACCATCATGATCGCGACGTGCGCCGTGATCGTGCTGCAGGCGTTGCGCCGGGGGTCCGCGGCGCCCTTCGTGACCCGCGAGCAGCTGGCGCCCGTGCTCAAGGTCTTGTGGCCGGCGGCGGGGATGGTGGCGGTGACCCAGTTCCTGGGCCTGTACGTCGCATCGGCGCTGTACATAGGCTTCTACATGCGCTGGGTGGGCCGCCACTCGTGGCTCGCTGTCATGGCCTTGTCGCTAAGTATTCCGCTCGTGACGTTCCTCGTCTTCGAAAAATGGCTCCTCGTCCCACTGCCGAAGGGACCGTTCGAGGCCTGGTTGGGTTACTGAGCGATGGGCATCGAGAATATCGCTCTCGGCTTTCAAATCGCCTTTGAGCCGTTCAACCTCTTCGTCGCGGTGGTCGGCCTCAGCCTCGGCATCATCATCGGGGTGCTGCCGGGCCTCGGGGGCGCCAACGGCGTCGCGATTCTCCTCCCGCTCACGTTCAGGATGCCGCCCAATTCGGCCATCATCCTCCTTACCTCCCTCTACTGGGGCGCTTTGTTCGGCGGCGCCATCACGTCGGTGCTGTTCAACATCCCCGGCGAGCCCTGGTCTGTCGCCACGACGTTCGACGGGTACCCAATGGCCCGCAAGGGCCAGGGTGGAGCCGCGCTGACGGGCGCGTTCACCTCTTCGTTCGTGGGTGCGTTTTTCTCCACCGTGCTGATCACGCTGTTCGCCCCCCTGCTCGCCGACGTGGCGCTCAAGTTCGGGCCGCCGGAGATCTTCTCGATCCAGTTCCTGACCTTCTCGGCTTTCGTGGGTCTCGGCGGCGGGAATCCGCTCAAATCGCTCGTATCGATCCTCCTCGGCTTCATTTTGGCCGCGGTCGGCCTCGACATCGTGACCGGTCAACTCCGGATGACGTTCGGCATTGCCGAACTCATGACGGGATTCGACTTCATCGTGGCGGTCATCGGGCTGTTCGGGATCGGTGAAATCCTTCTGTCCGTCGAAGAGGGTCTCAGCTTCAAGGGTGTCGGAACGGGGATGAACCTGCGTGTCGTTCTGGATACCTGGAAGGTCCTTCCCCGATACTGGCGCACGTTCATCCGCGGCTGTTTCATCGGCTTTTGGATGGGATTCAAGCCGGGAGGCGCGACGCCGGCGTCCTTCATGAGTTATTCGTTCGCCAAACGGTTTTCGAAGAACCCCGAGAAGTTCGGCAAGGGCGAACTCGAGGGCGTCGTCGCCCCCGAGACGGCTGCCCACGCCGCCGGCGTCGCGGCCATGCTCCCGATGATCACGCTCGGCATCCCGGGCTCGCCCACCGCGGCCGTCATGCTCGGCGGCCTCATCATTTGGGGACTCCAGCCGGGTCCGATGCTGTTCGTGGAAAAGCCGGATTTCGTCTGGGGACTCATCGCGAGCATGTACACGGGCAACATCATCGGCGTGCTCATGGTCCTCGCGTTCGTTCCCTTCTTCGCGGCGATCCTGCGCATTCCGTTCGCGATCCTGACACCGCTGATCGTGGTCGTGTGCGCGATCGGCTCGTACGCGGTCCACAACAACATGATCGATGTCTGGTATATGCTCATCTTCGGAGTGCTCGGCTACGTGTTCAAGAAGCTGGATTACCCGCTGGCACCCTTGGTGCTGGCTCTGGTCCTGGGAGATTTGGCGGAAAACGCGCTACGGCAGAGCCTGATCATGTCCCAGGGCTCGCTCACGATTTTCGCAACGCGTCCCATCGCGGGCATCATCACCGCGGTGGCGCTGTTTTTCTTCGTGCTGCCAGTTCTGACCCCCTGGTGGCGGCGCCTTCGGGGCCGGCCCTCGCGCGGGGGAGTCACAACGCACGACTGACGACACGTGGCAACCGTGGACTGGGAATTCACCGCGCGCCTGCTCAAGATCGTCTTCATCAATATCGTCCTTTCCGGCGACAATGCGGTGGTGATCGCCCTGGCCGTGCGCACGCTCCCCCGGCGCCAGCAGCGTCTCGGGATTTTCTGGGGTGCGATCGGCGCCGTCGTCATGCGGGTGGCTCTCACGTTCGTGGCGGTCCAGCTTCTTCGTCTTCCGTTCCTACAACTCATCGGCGGTCTCCTTTTGATTTGGATCGCGTTCAAGCTGCTGCGCCAGGAGAGCGGCGAGGCGCGCGTGCGCCACGGGACGACCCTGGGGGAAGCGATCCGTATCATCATTCTCGCGGACCTCATCATGTCCACCGACAATATCCTGGCGATCGCCGCCGCGGCGGAAGGGAGCTTTGCGCTCCTCTTGTTTGGTCTCGGCCTCAGCATTCCCATCGTGGTCTGGGGAGCGGCGTTCGTCGCGACACTCATGAACCGCTACGGTTGGATCATCTACCTGGGAGCGGGCATGTTGGGGGAGGTTGCGGGCAAGATGATTCTGGAAGACCGGTTCGTCGAGCAAAGCATTGGGGAAGCGTCGAGGGCCCTGGAGTGGGGCGTCCGCATCGGTCTGGCCGTTGCCATCGTGGTGGTCGGGCTGGCGCTGGCGCGTCGATCTCAAGCGCTGCAGGGCTCCAAGGCAGCCAAGTAGGCCGGGACGCCCCGCCCCCATGGAACTGCCCGAAGTCGCGCCTATCAAGAGCACGCGAATCTACGAGGAGATCGTGCGCCAGGTTAAGGCGCTGATCGGCGAGGGGCAACTCAAATCGGGGGATCAGCTCCCTCCCGAACGCGATCTGGCGCACCAGTTCAGGGTCAGCCGCACCTCCGTCCGCGAGGCTCTCCGCACGCTCGAAAGCCTCGGGCTCATCGAAATCCGCCCGGGCGAGGGAACGTTCGTGCGAGAAGTGTCGGTGGAGTCCCTGGTCGAGCCGCTCGCGAGGGTCCTCGTCTCCCAGCACAAGGCCGTCGGCGAACTATTCGAGGCGCGGCGGCTCCTGGAACCGAACATCGCGGGCTTGGCCGCACGCCGCGCCACCCAGGACGAGATTCGCGAGATGGAGGAGATCCTGGCACAGCAGGCGAAGGAAGTCGCCGCTGGCAACACCGGCCTTGCTCAGGACGCGGCCTTTCACGCGTCCATCGCCGCATCGGTCCAGAATCGAGCGATCACGCGGATCGTCAACGCACTGATGGACCTTCTGACCCAGAGCCGGGAGGAATCGCTACAGACTCCCGGTCGGCCCACGCGTTCCCACCAGGACCACCGAAGGATCCTCGAGTCGATCCGGCGTCGGGACGAGGGCGGAGCGCACAGGGCGATGCTCGAACACCTGAACGCCGTGGAGGCCCTGCTGCTCTCCCGGGAAGGCGAGGCCACCCGTCCTGTCCGCAGCGGGAAGACTAAGAAGCACACCCGCTGATGCGGGTGGACGGCCCTCAGCTTGCCGCGAGCCCCCGAAAGGGGGGATTCCCCTTGACAGTCCAAGCGGACTTTTGCTAGATTAATTCAACATTTTGCCCCATCGCGACACTTGGGGGAGTGGAGCGGTTGGCGGCCGGATCCCCTCGTTGAGGAGATCGACACCGATGGCCAAGTACGTGTATTTCTTCGAAGCCGGCAAGGCCGAGGGTTCCTCGTCGATGCGGGCCCTGCTGGGCGGAAAAGGCTGTGATCTGGCCGAGATGACGAACCTCGGTATCCCGGTGCCCCCAGGGTTCACGATCACCACCGAGGCGTGCGTCGAGTACTTCCGGCGGGACAAGCGGCACCCGGACGGGCTATGGGAGGAAGTGCTGACGCACCTCAAGCGGCTCGAGTCCACGCTGGAGCGGAGTCTCGGCGATGCAGAGCGTCCCCTCCTGGTCTCGGTCCGGTCTGGCGCCCGCGTGTCCATGCCGGGCATGATGGACACCGTTCTCAACCTGGGGCTGACGGATGAGACCGTGCTCGGGCTGGCGCGCCGGACCAAGAACGACCGGTTCGCCTGGGACTGCTACCGCCGCTTCATCACGATGTTTGGCGATGTGGTCCTCGGGCTGGAGCGGGCGGCTTTCGAGGGCCTTCTGGATGAGGCGAAAGCCCGCGCGAACGCCAAGAGCGATGCGGAGGTCCCCGGCCACGCGCTCCGGGATCTGGTGGACCGGTACAAGGCGCTGGTGCAGGAGAAGACGGGGAGGGTATTTCCCCAAGACCCCCTGGAGCAGTTGCGGCTGGCGATTGACGCTGTCTTCAACTCCTGGAACAACCCGCGCGCGGCGACCTACCGCCGCATTCACGGCATCCCGCACGAGTGGGGAACCGCGGTGACCGTCATGGCGATGGTGTTCGGCAACCTCGGGGACGCGTCCGGGACCGGCGTGGCGTTCACCCGCGACCCCGGCACGGGCGAGCGCCGCTTCTTCGGGGAATTCCTGGTCAACGCCCAGGGGGAGGACGTGGTCGCCGGGACCCGCACACCCGAGCCGATCACCGCGCTCCGGCAGCGGGCGCCGAGCGTCTACGACGACCTGGTAGCGATCAAGGATCGGCTCGAGCACCACTACCGGGACATGCAGGACATCGAATTTACCGTCCAGGAGGGCACGCTGTTCCTCTTGCAGACTCGCTCAGGAAAACGGACCGCCCGCGCCGCCGTCCGGATCGCCGTCGAGATGGTGCGCGAAGGGCTGATCGACAGGGAGACCGCGCTGCTCCGCGTCGAGCCGCACCGGCTGCAGGAGCTGCTCCATTGGATCTTCGATCCCACCGACAAGGCGCGCGCCGCGGGGAAGGGACATCTGCTCGCGAAAGGCCTGCCGGCCGGCCCTGGGGCGGCCGTCGGGCGCGTCGTATTCGAAGCCGACCGCGCCGTCGAGTGGGGCAAGGAGGGGCAGAAGGTCATCCTCGTTCGTCCGGAGACCTCGCCCGAAGACGTCGCCGGGATGTGGGCAGCGGAAGGCGTCCTCACGGCGCGCGGCGGCCTCACCTCGCACGCCGCCGTGGTGGCGCGCGGCATGGGGAAGTGCTGCATCGTCGGCGCCGGCGAGGTCTTCGTCGACGAAGAACGGCGCGCGTTCCAGGCGGGCCGGATCCTCATCCGCGAAGGCGACGTCATCGCGCTGGACGGTCATACGGGGGAAATATTCTCGGACACCATCACGCGCGTTCCGCCACCCATCAGCGAAGAGCTCCGGGTCTTGCTGAAGTGGGCCGATGAGACCCGCACGCTCGGCGTCCGCGCGAACGCCGACACCCCGCAGGACGCGCGGAAGGCCCGCGAGAACGGGGCGGAGGGGATCGGCCTGGTCCGCACCGAGCACATGTTCTTCCAGGCCGATCGGATCCCAATCGTCCGCGAAATGATCATGGCGACGGATACGCTGGCACGCCGAAAGGCGGCGGAGCGGCTTCTGCCGTTCCAGCGCGAGGACTTCATCGGAATCTTTCGCGCGATGGACGGGTTTCCGGTCACGGTCCGCCTCCTCGATCCGCCGCTGCACGAGTTCCTCCCGCACTACACCGATCTGCTCGAAGAGCACACGCGCCTGGACGCGCTTGGTATCAACCCCGAGCGGATGAAGGAACTTGAAGAGATCATGGCCAAGGTGCGCGCGCTGCAGGAGTTCAACCCCATGCTGGGGCACCGCGGCTGCCGGCTCGGCATCACGTTCCCGGAAATCTACGAGATGCAGGTCCGCGCCATCATGGAGGCCGCCTGCGCGGTTAGCCGCGAGGGTATCCGGGTCGAACCGGAGATCATGATCCCGCTGACGGGAACGCTCGGCGAAATGAAGCTCACCCACGAGATGACCAGAACGGTGGCGGATGCGGTCCTGGCCGAGACCAACATGTCCGTGAAGTATCTCATCGGGACGATGATCGAAGTGCCGCGCGCCGCACTGGTGGCGGACCAGATTGCGCAGGACGCCGAGTTTTTCTCGTTCGGGACCAACGACCTGACGCAGATGACGTTCGGGTATAGTCGCGACGACGTCGCCAAGTTTCTCCCCTTCTACCTGGAGCGCGGGATCCTGCCGGCCGACCCGTTTTCGGTGCTGGATCTGGAGGGCGTTGGCGAGCTGGTCAAGATTGGGATCGAGCGAGGGCGGAAAACCAGGCCGGACTTGAAGGTGGGGATCTGCGGAGAGCACGGCGGGGAGCCCGGGTCCGTCGAATTCTGCCATCGGGTGAGGATGACCTACGTGTCCTGCTCTCCCTTCATGATTCCGATCGCGCGCCTGGCGGGGGCCCAGGCACGCATCAAGGCTGAGCGTCAACGGGAGGTCACGAATGCCTGAGCTGGAGGGGGTGTTCATCCCGGTTCCGACGCCCTTCCGTGGCGCTGACGTCGCCGTGGATCGACTCAAGGCCAACCTGGCGCGCTGGAACGAAACCGAACTGGCCGGCTATGTGCTGCTCGGTTCCACGGGCGAGTTTCCGCTCCTGACGGAGTCCGAAAAGGATCGGGTTCTCGTCACGGCCCGCGAAGCCATCAGCCGCGACAAACTCTTCATCGCGGGGACGGGAGCGGAGTCTACGGAAGGGACGATCCGCCAGACACGCCGCGCGGCGGAGATCGGCGCGGACGTGGCGATCGTCGTGACGCCCAATTACTACAAGAAGGCGTTCTCGCAGTCCGCCTGCCAGATCCGACACTACGTCGCCGTGGCTGACGCCTCGCCAATCCCGGTCATGATCTACAACTTCCCACAGAACACCGGGATCAATCTGGAGCCCGAGACGGTCGCCCGGATCGCCGAGCATCCCAACGTGTCCGGGATCAAGGATTCCTCGGGGAACGTCGCGCAGGCGGCGCAAATCATCCATCAGACGCCCAAATCGTTCCACGTGCTCGTCGGGGCGGCCTCGACGCTGCTGCCGTCCCTGACGCTCGGCTCCTCCGGGGGCATCCTCGCGCTCGCGGTGATCGCGGCTCGGGAACACTGCGAGGTCTACACGCTGGCCCGGCAGGGGCGGTGGGAGGAGGCGCGTGAGGTCGTGCACCGGATGCTGGCGGTGGATCGTGGCGTTCACGGTCAGCACGGCATCGGCGGCCTTAAAGCAGCGCTCGACCTCTTGGGCTTCTATGGCGGGCCGTGTCGGACGCCACTCGTCACGCCGGACGGCGACGCGATCAGCGAGATCCAGGAACTGCTCGCGACGGCGGGATTGCTGTAGTCGTGGGTCGACGCGTTACACGGGGTGCGGAGTAAGGGGGGAGACTTCAGTGAAACTGACTGGCGCGCGGATTTTTCTGGAGTGTCTGAAGCGGGAAGGCGTGGACATCGTGTTCGGGCTGCCGGGGGGCGCCGTGCTTCCGATCTACGACGCTCTGTATGACTTCCCGGGGCTCCGCCACATCCTGGTCCGCCAGGAGGCGGCGGCTGGCCACGCGGCGGAAGGCTATTCCCGGACTACCGGAAGGGTCGGGGTCGCCCTCGTGACGTCGGGCCCCGCGGCGACGAACCTGGTGACCGCGCTCCAGGACGCCTACATGGACTCGATCCCCATCGTTGCGTTCACGGGACAGGTGCCCACCCACCTGATCGGCAACGACGCGTTTCAGGAGGCCGACAACGTGGGGATCACCCGCTCCTGCACCAAGCACAACTTCCTCGTTAAGGACGGCAACGATCTGGCCCCGATGATCAAGGAGGCCTTCTATATCGCGGCCACGGGCCGGCCGGGGCCGGTTCACGTGGACCTGCCGAAGGACGTCCTGGTGAAGGAGTGGCTCTTCGAGTACCCCGAGAAGGTCCACCTGCGCTCGTACAACCCCACCTACGAGGGACACCCTGGCCAGATCAAGAAGGCCGCCAAGTCCATCCTGCGGGCCAAGCGTCCGGTGCTGTACGTCGGCGGCGGGGCGATCTCGTCAGACGCCTCCGAGGAGGTGCAACGCCTGGCCGAGCTGACCCAGATCCCGGTGACCACCACCCTGATGGGGCTGGGAGCGTTCCCATCCGAGCATCCACTCTCCCTCGAGATGCTGGGGATGCACGGCACCTACTACGCGAACATGGCGGTCCACAATTCGGACTGCCTGATCGCGGTGGGGGCACGCTTCGACGACCGGGTCACGGGTAAGGTTGAACTGTTCGCCCCCCAGGCGGAGATCATCCACATCGACATCGACCCATCGTCGATCTCGAAGAACATCAAGGTGCACATCCCGATCGTGGGCGATGCCCGCCGCGTGTTGACGAAGCTGGTCGAGGAGATCGAGAAGGAGATGCGCGAGGGTGTGCCGTCGATCGTGCGGGAAGCGCGCAAGCAGTGGGCCGAACAGATCGCGGACTGGCGCGCCCGCTTCCCCCTCCGTTACGACTGGGACGACGAGGTGATCAAGCCGCAGTACGTGATGCAGGAGATCTCCAACCTGACTCGGGGTGAGGCGCTCATCGTGACGGGGGTCGGTCAGCACCAGATGTGGGCCGCTCAGTACTACCGGTTCAAGCATCCGCGCGCGTGGTGCACGTCGGGGGGCCTTGGCACCATGGGCTACGGCCTCCCTACTGCGCTCGGGGTCCAGGCGGCGCATCCGGACAGGCTCGTCGTCAACATCGACGGGGACGGCAGCTTCGTGATGAACAGCCAGGAGCTAGCAACGCTCTACGAGAGCCGCCTCCCGGTCAAGACCGTGATCATCAACAACGGCTACCACGGGATGGTCCGCCAGTGGCAGGAGATCATCTACAAGGAGCGCTATTGCGCAGTCGACGTCTCCTCGGGCCCGGACTTCGTGAAACTGGCCGAGGCCTACGGGTGCGTGGGCATCCGGGCCACGAAGCCGAGCGAGGTGGTGCCGGCGCTGGAGAAAGCGTTCTCGACGCCCGGCCCGGTGGTCGTGGACATGATGGTGGATCGGGAGGAGGACGTGTTTCCCATGGTGCCGGCCGGCGGCGCGAACAAGGATATGATCCTTGAGCGGCCGAACAAGGAAGTCAAGGCCAAGGCCGCCAAGTCGCAGACCGGCTTTTAACGTCGGAGGGGGCCTCGACGGCCCCTTCCGAGGCCTCCCCCAGGAGGGATGCGCGGGCCAAGCCCGCGCCCGAACGAAGAAAGGATCAGGAAGTTGCAGAACGGAAGCGAGCCGAGAAAGCACACGATCGCGGTGCTGGTAGAGAACCGGTTCGGCGTGCTGTCGCGCGTCGCCGGGCTCTTCAGCGCCCGCGGCTACAATATCGAGAGCCTGTCGGTGGGGGAGACCCTCGATCCCACCGTGTCGCGGATGACGCTCGTGGTCCGCGGGGACGAGTTTGTCATCGAGCAGGTGATCAAGCAGCTGCACAAACTCATTGACGTCATCAAGGTCACCGATCTCTCGGAAGAGAACCACGTCGAGCGCGAGATGATACTGGTCAAGGTCAATGCCGAGCGGACCTTCCGAGCCGAGATCCTACGGATCGCGGACATTTTCAGGGCGAAGGTGGTCGACGTGACCCCGGTGACCTATACGCTGGAGGCCACGGGGGAAGAGTCGAAGATGACCGCGATCATCGAGCTCCTGCGCCCCTTCGGCATCCAGGAGTTGGTGCGGACCGGAAAGGTGGCCATCGCCAGGGGGTCGAAGAGCAGGACTCGGAAGGTCGACGAGAAGCTCGGCAAGGCCAGGGAACCGGCTCCCCCTTTGAAGGAGCCAGCGCGAGACATCGGCTTCGAGGATTGACGAGGAGGGCATCACCGTGCCAGCCAGGATCTACTACGATCAGGACGCGGACCTGGGACTGCTCCGCGGCAAGAAGATCGCGATCATCGGCTACGGGAGTCAGGGGCATGCCCACGCCCTGAACCTGAAGGATTCGGGGCAGGACGTGGTGGTCGGCCTGTACAAGGGCTCCAAGAGCTGGACGAAGGCGGAGAAGGACGGTTGCCGGGTCGCCACCGTGGCCGAAGCGGCCCAGATGGCCGATGTGATCATGACTCTCCTCCCCGACCAGAGCCAGCGCCACGTCTACGAGGAATCCATCAAGGGCGGACTGGGTAAGGGCAAGACGCTCATGTTCGCGCACGGATTCAACATTCATTTCAACCAGGTGGTGCCGCCTCCTGACGTTGACGTGTCCATGATCGCCCCGAAGGCTCCCGGTCACGTCATGCGCGATCTCTTCACCCAAGGCCCGGGCGTCCCCGCCCTCCTGGCGGTCCAGCAGGATGTGTCGGGAAAGGCCAAGGACATGGCGCTGGCGTACGCCAAGGGGGTCGGCTGTACCCGCGCGGGGGTCCTCGAGACAACCTTCAAGGAAGAGACCGAGACCGACCTGTTCGGCGAGCAGACGACCCTCTGCGGCGGCATCTCTCACCTCATCAAGGCCGCGTTCGAAACCCTCGTCGAGGCCGGCTACCAACCCGAGGTCGCCTACTTCGAGTGCATGCACGAAATGAAGCTCATCGTGGACCTCTTTTACCAGGGTGGGCTCGGCTACATGCGCTACTCGGTCTCGGACACCGCCGAGTACGGTGACTACACGCGTGGCCCCCGCGTCATCAACGAGGGGACCCGGGCGGAGATGAAGCGGATCCTGGGGGAAATCCAGTCAGGACAGTTCGCCCGGGAATGGGTACTGGAGAACCAGGCCAACCGGGCGCAGTTCCTCGCGATGCGGAAGCGCGACGCCGGGCACCCCATCGAGGAGGTGGGCAAACGCCTGCGCTCGATGATGAGTTGGATCAAGCCGCCGCGGATGTAGAATAGAGGCGTGAGGGCCAGGGTTCCCGTTGCGCCAGAGGGTTGGCCGTTCATTCTCGTTCCCGCCGCAGGCGCCTTGGTACTCTGGGCCTTCGGGGGCGGCGCATTCATGCCGGCCCTGGGGGCGGCCCTGCTGGCCGGAGCATCGCTGGGCTGCCTCTTTTTCTTCCGGGACCCGGATCGGACACCGCCTGACGTTCCGGGGGCGGTTCTGGCGCCGGCGGACGGCCGGGTGCGCGAGATCCGCGAGATTCGCGATTCGTTCGTGGGAGACGCCGTGAGGGTTTCGATCTTTCTCTCCCCCCTCGATGTTCACGTGAACCGGTCGCCCATCGCGGGGCTCGTGACCGAGGTGGAGTACCGTCCCGGGCGCTTCCGCCCCGCGTACCGTCCGGAGGCCTCCGAGGAAAACGAGCGGTGCAGGATCGCGCTCCAGGGGGAGACCGCGCGTGTGACGGTGAGCCAGATCGCAGGTGTCCTGGCACGGCGGGTGGTCTGCCGCGTCAGACCGGGCGACAAGCTCCGGGCGGGCGAGCGCTTCGGTCTCATCCGCTTCGGATCGCGGACCGATCTCTTCGTCCCCAAGGGGACCGTCATGCGCTGCCGGGCGGGGGACAGGGTGCGAGGCGGTGACACTATCGTGGGGGTGCTTCGGTGAGACGACGCCTGTTGGGGAGCGAAGGGGCCAGGGCCGCGCGCCGGCGCCGGTGGCAGAATCTCCAGGAGAAGCGGCAACGCGGGATCTTTCTGCTCCCGAGCCTCTTCACGACGGCGAATCTCTTCAGCGGGTTCTTGGCGGTGCTCCTGACCACCCATCGGAGGTATTCTGAGGCCGCCCTGGCCATCCTCGTGGCGATCCTGCTGGATATCCTCGACGGAAAGGTGGCGCGACTCACCAACACGACGACGCAGTTCGGGGTCGAATTCGACTCGCTGGCCGACGTGGTGTCATTCTGCGTGGCGCCGGCTTTCCTCCTGTACGGCTGGAAACTCTCCCACCTCGGCCGGGCCGCGTGGCTGGCGTCATTTCTGTTCGTCATCTGCGGCGCCATCCGCCTGGCCCGGTTCAACGTGTTTTCGGGCGTGACGGACCGACGGTACTTCGTCGGCCTTCCGACGCCTGCCGCGGCGGGTCTCGCGGCGGCCACCGTATTGCTCCTGGGCGAAGAGGAGATGTCCCGCTGGGAACTGCTGGCCATCAGCGTGGCCACATACCTCGTGGCCCTGCTGATGGTCTCCACGTTCCGCTACTGGAGCTTCAAGGAGGTGGACCTTGCACGGCGGCACCCGCTGGGTGTGTTGCTTGTCGTAGTGCTCGGCGTGTTGATCGTCGCTTCCGCCCCGTATATCCTTCTCTTCGTGCTCTTTGGGCTCTACGTGGTGTCGGGTCCCGCGCGCCGCCTGTGGGTGTGGAGGCCGGAGGGCGTGCTGACCGCCGATACGGAGCGACCGGAAGACCGATAACTGACCCCGGCGGACCGCCGCCTCTCGGGGGGGTCGCCGCGGATATTCTGGAGGGCACTATGGATCGCGTCATCATCTTCGATACGACCTTGAGAGACGGAGAACAAGCGCCCGGCTTTTCCATGAACACGACGGAGAAGCTGGAGATGGCTCGGCAGCTCGCTCGCCTGAACGTGGATGTGATCGAGGCGGGATTCCCCATCTCCTCGGATGAGGACTTCGAGGCGACGCGGGAAGTGGCAAAGCAGGTCGGCACGCTGGACGGCGCCCCGAGCGTCTGCGGCCTTTCCAGGGTTGCCTTGAAGGACATTGACCGGTGCTGGGAGGCCGTGAAGTACGCCAAGCGTCCCCGCATTCACACCTTCGTGGCGACTTCCGACATCCACCTGAAGTACAAGCTGCGAAAGAGCCGGGCCGAAGTCCTGAAGGCGGCCGTCGAGGCGGTCAAGCACGCCCGGGGGTACTGCGGCGACGTCGAGTTCTCCCCCGAGGACGCCTCACGCTCCGACTTCGACTACATGTGCGACGTGCTCGAGGCGGTCATCGACGCGGGGGCCACCACCATCAACATCCCCGATACGGTCGGCTACGCGATTTTCCAGGAGTGGGGCGAGCGCATCGCCCGGATCCGCGAGCGCGTGAAGAACATCGACGAGGCAACGCTCTCCGTGCACTGTCACAACGACCTCGGACAGGCGGTGGCGAATTCGCTGGTGGCGATCATGAACGGCGCCCGGCAGGTGGAGTGCACCATCAACGGGATCGGGGAGCGCGCGGGGAACGCCTCGCTGGAGGAGATCGTGATGGCGCTCCGGACCCGCCGGGATGTCTTCGGCATCGATACCCAGGTGCGGACGGAGGAGATCTTCCGGGCCTCGCGGCTCCTGTCCCACATCACCGGAGTCCACGTCCAGCCCAATAAGGCGATCGTGGGCGAGAACGCGTTCGCGCACGAGGCGGGGATCCACCAGGACGGTGTGCTCAAGGAGAAGCTCACGTACGAGATCATGCGGCCCCAGGACATCGGGCGGAGCTCCAATAAGCTTGTGATGGGCAAGCATTCGGGACGGCACGCCCTCGCGGTGCGCCTCAAAGAGCTGGGCTTCGACCTCGCCGGCCCCGAGCTGGATACGGCCTTCAAGAAGTTCAAGGATCTGGCGGACAAGAAGAAAGAGGTCTATGACGAGGACCTGATGGCGATCGTGCAAGATGAGATGACGCAGCTTGCCGAAACCTATACGCTCGACTATCTGCACGTGATCAGCGGCACCGGGCTCATCCCGTCGGCCACCGTCAGGCTCAAGAAGGAGGGTGAGCTCTTCCAGGACTCGGGGGTCGGCGACGGCCCGGTGGACGCCGCGCTGAACGCCATAGACGCGATTACCGGACTCAAGGGGCGGCTCCTGGACTATCAGCTGCGGGCCATCACGGGCGGCAAGGACGCGATCGGCGAGGTCTCCCTCAGGGTGGACTTCGACGGGACGGTCGTCACCGGCAAGGGCGCCTCGACGGACGTCATCGAGGCCAGCGCCCGGGCGTATGTGCATGCCCTGAACCGAGCCGCCCACCCGACCGCGCTCAAGGTCAAGGAGATCGGGCCGTGAGGCCGATGACGATCACCGAGAAGATCCTGGCCGATCACGCCGGGAAAGGGGACGTGCACCCGGGGGAGCTCATCACGTGCCGCCTCGACATGCTGATGGGCAACGACATCACCGCGCCCATCGCGATCAGGGAATTCGAGAAAGTGGGGGCGACGAAGATCTTCGACCCCGACCGCCTGGCCATCGTGCTGAGCCACTTCGTGCCGGCCAAGGACATCAAGTCCGCGGACCAGTGTCGGATCGCGCGCGAGTTCGCCAAAAAGCACCGGCTCAGGTACTTCTACGACGAGGGACGGGGCGGGATCGAGCACATCCTGCTCCCCCAAGAGGGGTTGACGGTCCCCGGCGACATCGTGCTGGGCGCCGACTCGCACTCCTGCACGTACGGCGGCCTGGGCTGCTTCGCGACGGGCGTGGGCTCGACGGATCTGGCCGCCGCGATGATCACCGGGGAGACGTGGTTCAAGGTCCCCGAATCCATGAAGTTCCACTTCTACGGGCGGCTCGCGCCGTGGTCCTCGGCCAAAGACCTCATCCTCTACACGATCGGCCAGATCGGTGTGGACGGCGCCACGTACCGCGCGATGGAGTTCGCGGGCGAGGTGGTGGCACGCCTGCCCGTGGACCAGCGCCTGACCCTGTGCAACATGGCCATCGAGGCCGGCGGAAAGAGCGGGATCGTCGCCCCCGACGACATCACCCTCGAGTACGTGAAGCCGCGCGCCAAGCGCCCGTGGAAGGTGTTCAGATCCGATCCCGACGCGGTCTACCACTCGGCCTACGAATGGGATGCGGGAACGGTCGGCCTCCAGGTCGCGTGCCCGTACTCGCCGGACAACGTCAAGCCCCTCGCCGACGTCGCCGGCGTGGAGGTAGATCAAGTCTTCATCGGCTCCTGCACCAACGCGCGCATGGAGGACCTGCGCATCGCGGCGCGGATCATGCGGGGGAGGAAGGTGGCCCCGTACGTGCGCTGCATCGTGATCCCGGCGACACACCAGGTGTTCCAGGAAGCACTCCGCGAAGGCCTCATCGAGGTGTTCGCGGAGGCCGGGTGCGCCATCTCGGAGGCCACCTGCGGCCCCTGCCTGGGCGGTTACAACGGCGTGCTGGGGGCGGAGGACGTGTGCCTGTCAACGTCGAATCGGAACTTCCCGGGTCGCATGGGCCATCCCAAGGCCAAGGTCTACCTGGCGAGCCCGGCCGTGGCCGCGGCCACCGCCATCACGGGAAAGATCAGCCATCCGCAAGAGGTGGCGGCCTGG
Source organism: Candidatus Rokuibacteriota bacterium (assembly GCA_023248995.1). Lineage (GTDB taxonomy): Bacteria > Methylomirabilota > Methylomirabilia > Rokubacteriales > CSP1-6 > JAHFDN01. Next base: position 115,476 of record JAHFDN010000001.1, on the reverse strand, counting down.
GAGGCCGGACCATGAACCTGTACGGCAAAGCCTGGAAGTACGGCGACAACGTGGACACCGACCAGATCATTCCCGCTCGATTCCTGGTCACGTCGGACCCCAAGGAACTCGGGCAACATTGCATGGAGGACGCCGACCCCGAGTTCGCCAAGAAAGTCCGCCCCGGCGACGTCCTGGTGGGCCTCAAGAACTTCGGCTGCGGCTCTTCTCGTGAGCACGCGCCCATCTCGATGAAGGCCGCGGGAGTGTCCGCCGTCATCGCCAAATCCTTCGCGCGGATCTTCTACCGGAACTCGATCAACCTGGGTCTCCCCCTCTTCGAGACGGAAGCGGCCGAGCGCATCGAGCGGGGCGACGACCTCGAACTCAACCCAGTCACGGGCGAGATCCGGAACTTGACCAAGGGCGAGACGTATCGGGCTGAGCCGCTGCCCGCGTTCGCGCGGGAGATCATGGGCGCGGGCGGCTTGATGAATTACGTGGCAAAGAAGCAGGGGCTCGGCAAAACGGCCAAACCGACAGCGTCCGATTACGACCCGCAGCGGGACTAGGGCGCCAGCCCCGTGACCCGTCACAAGGTCGCTGTTCTGCCCGGCGACGGGATCGGGCAGGAGGTCATCCCCGAAGCCCTGAAGGTCCTGGAAGTCGTCGCCCGGGAATCGGGTACCGCTCTGGAATTCGAAGAGGGGTTGGTCGGCGGCGGCGCCATCGACGCCACCGGTGAGCCGCTCCCGGACGCCACCTTCCGCCTCTGCGCGATGAGCGACGCGATCCTGTTCGGCGCGGTCGGTGGGCCCCGATGGGACGACGCCCCCACCGACCGGCGCCCGGAACGCGGCCTCCTGCGGCTCCGCAAGGAGCTGGACCTGTACGCCAACCTGCGGCCAGCCAAGTGCTTTCCCATGCTGATCGACGCCTCGCCGCTGAAGCGCTCCGTGGTCGAGGGCACCGACCTCATGGTGGTCCGCGAGCTCACGGGGGGCCTCTACTTCGGGGAGCCCCATGGGATCGAGAGGATGGCCGACGGGAGCGCGCGTGGCGTGAACACCATGATCTACACCTCGCGCGAGATCGAGCGGGTCGCCCGGGTCGCCTTCGACGTGGCCCGCAAGCGCCGCCGCCGCCTCGCATCGGTGGACAAGGCCAACGTGCTCGTCGTGTCCCAACTCTGGCGCGAGGTCGTCACCGGCGTCGCGCGGGACTATCCGGACGTGAAGCTGGAGCACATCCTCGTGGACAACTGTGCGATGGCCCTGGTCGCGCGCCCCACCCAGTTCGACACGATTGTGACGGAGAACACCTTCGGTGATATCCTCTCAGATGAGGCGGCGATCCTGGCGGGATCCATGGGGATGCTCCCGTCGGCGAGCATCGGCGGCAAGACGGCGCTCTACGAGCCGGTCCACGGCACGGCGCCCGACATCGCCGGCACGGGGGTCGCGAATCCCATCGCCGCAATCCTCTCCGCGGCCATGCTGCTCCGACATTCGCTGGACATGGGGCCGGACGCGGAAAAGATCGAGGCGGCGGTTTTGCGCGTGCTCGAGAAAGGCTACCGGACCGCGGACATTCGCCAGGAGGGTACCACCCTCGTAGGGACGGTTCAGATGGGCGAGCTGATTGCGCGGGAAGTGGCCGCACTGTACAGCTAAGGACAGGGAGACATGGCGACGGGACGCGTGGTCGCGGTCGTGGGCGCGACGGGAGCGGTGGGGAGTAGCACGCTCCGGATTCTGGAGGAGCGGAAATTCCCCGTGAAAATGCTCCGCTGCTACGCCTCCGAGCGGTCCGCCGGCAAAACGCTCACGTTCCAAGGCGAGAGCATTCGGGTGGAGAAGGTGGGACCGGAGGCGTTCAAAGGGGTAGACGTCGCCTTCTTCTCCGCCGGGTCGGCCCAGTCCAAAGAGCTCGCGCCGCTTGCGGTCAGAGCGGGTGCGGTGGTAGTGGACAAGTCCAGCGCTTTCAGGATGGATCCGGCAGTGCCCCTGATCGTTCCCGAGATCAACGCGCACGCCATCAAGAAGCACGCGGGCATCATCGCGAGCCCCAACTGCACCACGATCGTCACCGTGATGCCGCTCAAGCCGCTCCATGACGCGGCGCGCCTCCGCCGGGTGATCGCGACCAGCTATCAGGCGGTCTCCGGCGCCGGCGTGAGAGGCGTGGAAGAGCTGCGGCGGCAGACACTGGCCTGGGCCCGCGGGGAGGCGGTGAGGGCCGAGTTCTTCCCGCATCCGATCGCCTTCAACGTGATCCCGCATGTCGACAGCTTCGCCGAAAATGGCTACACGGGCGAGGAGCTGAAGCTCGTCAACGAGATCCGGAAGATCCTCGAGTGTCCCGACCTCCCGATCTCGCCCACCACGGTCCGCGTCCCGGTCTTTACGGCCCACTCGGTGGCGGTCAACGTCGAGACGGAGACGAAGGTGACGGCCGATAGGGCCAGGCGCCTGTTCAGAGACTTCCCCGGGCTCAGGGTCTGGGATGACCCGAGTCAGAACCGCTACCCGACCCCCCTCGGCGTGGAAGGGCACGACGATTGCTTCGTTGGGCGGATCCGGGAGGATCTGTCCCTGGCCAACGGCCTCAACTTCTGGGTGGCGGGGGATCAACTCCGCAAGGGAGCGGCGACCAATGCCGTGCAGATCGCCGAACTCCTGATTCGTTAGGGGGGTGGTTCGGGCGTCTCTGCGGGGGCGGATCCGACGGTGGCTGAGGGGCCCCGGTCGGTTTTACTTCGCCATGCTGTTTACGGTGGTCGTCGTCGCCTACGTAGCGGTTCCGTGGATCATGCGGTTCGTCGAGACCGTCGGCGGCTATGACCCGGCCTACTACGAGCCGAAGGATCTCCAGCGCGAAGACTACCTCAGGAGCCTGCCCGCTTCCAGCGAGGGGTTTTTCGGGTGGGAGACAGCCTTCAAGCTGCTGCTCCTGGTTCTGGTCGGGATCCTCTGGCTCATTGCTGTACCGGCGGCGCCGTGGCGCAGCCGGCGCGACTCCCGGCGGTAAGGCCGGTGTCTGTCCGGACGTTCCGCCTCGTCCTGGCCTACGACGGCGGGGCCTACCGCGGGTGGCAGATCCAACCATCGGTCCCGACGGTCCAAGGGCTCTTGACCGAGGCGTGCGGACGCCTCTTCGGCCAGCCGGTGAACGTGGTCGGGGCCAGTCGCACCGACGCCGGCGTTCACGCCTGGTGTCAGGTGGCGAGCCTCGTCGTGGACACCGGCCTCCACCCGCTGGCCATCCGGTCGGCCCTGAACAGCCACTTGCCGCCCGATATCCGCGTCAGGGAGGTGGCCGACGCCGCGCCGGGGTTTGACGCCCGGCGGTCGGCGCTCTCCAAGCGGTACCTGTACCTGATCCAGACCGGCTCAGTGGCAGACCCCCTCTTGCGCCGCTACACCTGGCACGTCTCCCACAGGCTTGAGCCCGAAGCCATGGCATCCGCGCTCCGGTCCCTCAGGGGAAAGCACGACTTCACGGCTTTCTGCGCCGCCGCCGGGCGCGTGCGCACGCCGACCTGTACCGTCTACTCGGCACGGCTGGTCGCCCGGCGGGGAAGCCTGGCCATCTTGCTGTCAGCCGACAGCTTCCTCCACCACATGGTCAGAAATATAGTGGGGAGCCTGGTCGAGGTGGGGCGCGGGGTGCGTCCGGCCGACTGGATGGCTGAACTGCTTCTGGGCCGGGACCGAACGCGCTCCGGTCCGACGGCCCCCCCCCACGGTCTCACCCTGCTGCGAGTCATCTATCCAACTGGCCGCCAGGAGCCGAGGACTACCTATGGCAAGGCGCCGTGAGGGGCGGGACCTTCCAGAAATTGTCGGGAGGCTGTTCGACGAAGCCCGGAGTCAGTTCCCGGACCCTCAGGCGGTGAATCGGACCCTCCTGCAGCTTTGCCGCCTGTACGACCCCGTGTCGGGGGGAATCATCCTGGAGCACGAAACGCGGCGCCGGATCGTCGACTTTCTTGCGCACGGGAAGACCCGAGAGGCTGGCGAGGTACTCCAAGTATGCTTCGAGGAGTATCGCAAGACCTTTGAGCCGCCCGAGAAGGGCTGAGTATTGGGGCTTGACAGGCAAGCCGTTTTTGCCTCTAATCAGGCGCAGTTGGGAGGAATGCACGAGAAACTTCTCACAAGGTCGTCTTGCGGAGACGGCTCACAGGAGGTGCGACGATGGCCCTTTCACGTCGTGATTTCCTGAGGTACGGCGTTGCGACGGCGGGCGGAGTGGCGGTCGGAGGGCGCACGCTCGACCTGAGCGCCGTTGAATCCTTCGCCACCACAATCCGGATCAAGGAAGCCAAGGCGTTTCCCGGAGTCTGTCCTTACTGCGCGGTCGGGTGCGCCCAGCTGATCTACGTCAAGGACGGGAAGATTATAGATATCGAGGGCGACCCGAACACGCCCCACACCGAGGGCGCACTCTGCCCGAAGGGCTCGTCTACCTACCAGGTGTCGATCAACGAGCGGCGCTGGACGAAGTGCATGTACCGCGCCCCCGGGAGCGACAAGTGGGAGGAGAAGCCTCTTGACTGGATGATGGAGCAGATCGCCCAGCGGGTCAAAAAGAGCCGGGACGAGACCTTCGTCGAAAAGGCAAAGGTGGGCGACAAGGAAGTCACGGTCAACCGCTGCGAGGGGATCGCCTGGCTCGGCTCCTCCGTCCTCGACAACGAGGAGAACTACCTCATCGCCAAGCTGGCCCGCGGCATGGGCCTCGTCAACGTGGAGAACTCAGCTCGTGTCTGCCACTCGGCAACGGTGCCGGCCCTGGGCGCGACCTTCGGCCGAGGGGCCATGACCACGAACCTGATCGACGTCATCAACGCCGACGTGATCATGCCCACTTCGAACTGGGCCGAATGTCACCCGGTGAGCTACAAGTGGGTGATGAAAGCCAAGGAGCGAGGGGCCAAGATCATCCACGTGGATCCGCGCTTCACTCGCACTTCGGCCACGGCCGATATCTGGGTCCCCATCCGCTCCGGGACTAACACCGTCTACTTCGGCGGGCTGATCCGCTACGCCATTGAGAGCAAGAAGTACTTCCACGATTACGTGGTGAACTACACGAACGCCCCGTTCCTGGTGGACCCGCAGTTCAGGACGCCGACCGACTTCAACGGCCTTTTCACGGGCTACGACCGGGCCAAGCGGAGCTACGACCAGACCACCTGGAAGTTCCAGCTTGACGCGGATGGCTACCCCAAGCAGGATCCGACGCTCCGCGACCCGAGCTGCGTCTTCCAGCTCCTGCGGCGCCACTACAGCCGCTACACCCCCGAGATGGTGGAGCGGGTGTGCGGGATTCCCAAGGACCTGTTCCTGAAGGTGGCGGATATTTTCTGTTCAGCTTCAGGGCCGGACAAGACTTCCACGATCTCCTACGCCCTTCAGCTCAACCAGTCCACCAACGGTGTCCAGCAGATCCGGTCGCTCTGCATGCTCCAGCTCATTCTGGGGAACATCGGACGGCCCGGCGGGGGCGTGGTCGCCCTTCGCGGACACTCCAACGTCCAGGGGGCGACCGACTTCGGAACTCTCTACCACATGCTCCCGGGCTACCCGCCGATGCCCTTGCAGGCGCCGCACCCGACCCTCATGGATTACCTGGAGAAGACGACGCCCAAGGGGGGTTTCTGGGTCAACAATCCCAAGTTTGTCGTCAGCCAGCTCAAGGCCTGGTGGGGACCCGCGGCAAGCAAGGAGAGCGACTACGCGTACGACTATCTCCCCAAGCGGGAGAAGGCGGATGCGTATTCCCATCAGCACTTCCTGGTGGGGATGCTGAAAAAGCAGGTCAAGGGGTTCATCGTGATGGGCCAGAACCCGGCCGTGGACAGCCCCAACGCCAAGATGGCCCGAATGGCCCTCAGGAACCTGGAGTGGATGGTGGTGGTGGATCTCTTCGAGACCGACACCGCCGCAGTCTGGAAGGAGCCGGGGATCGACCCCAAGTCCTCCAAGGCGGAGGTTTTCTTTATCCCCGGCGCTCCCGCCGCCGAGAAGGACGGCTCAATCACCAACACGATGAGGCTGGCTCAGTGGCACACGAAAGCCGTTGACCCGCCGGGCGACGCCCGGTCTGACGCGGCCTTCATCGTGGACGTGGGGAACCGTGTAAAGGAGCTCTACAAGGATTCGAAGGCCAAGAAGGATCGGCCGATCATCGATCTCGTCTGGGACTACCAGCCCCAGGGGCCCAAGAAGGAGCCCAAGATGGAGCTGGTGCTGAAGGAGATCAACGGGTACGCGACCGACGACATCACCGACAAGGACGGCAAGGTCCTTTTCAAGAAGGGGGACCACCTCAAGAGCTTCATCCAGCTCAGGGACGACGGCCTGACGGCAGGCGGCAACTGGATCTACGGCGGCATCTACCCGGAGGAGGGGAAGAACCTGGCCGCCCGTCGCGAGCGGCCAAAGGACGGTGACTACCTGGCCCACGGCTGGGGCTTCGCCTGGCCGGCCAACCGCCGCATCCTCTATAACCGCGCCTCCGCCGACCCGAAGGGGAAGCCCTGGAGCGAGAAGAAGAAGCTCATCTGGTGGGATGCGGAGCAGAAGAAGTGGATTGGGCTGGATGTGCCCGACTTCGGCCTAGTCATGGCCCCGGACGCGCCGCGGGCAAAGGAGGGGCCGCTCAAGGGGATCAGCGGCATTGACGCGTTCATCATGAACGCCCACGGCAAGGGGCAGTTCTTCGCGTCCATACTGGATGGGCCCTTCCCGGAGCACTACGAGCCATACGAGTCGCCGACCAAGAACCTCCTGTCCAAGGTTGACCACAACCCGGTCGCCAAGGTATGGGACATCGGCGATCTGAACCGACTCGGCGGTCCCGACAAGTACCCGTACGTCTTGACCACCTACCGGCTCACGGAGCACCACGCGGCCGGCATGTCGCGCCACGTGCCCTGGCTCTCCGAGCTCTTCTTCGGCCACTTCGCTGAGATCGGCCCGGAGATGGCCAAGGAGCTGGGGATCAACAACGGCGACATGATCACCGTGGAGACCCCGCGGAGCAAGATCAAGGTCCGCGCCATGGTCACTGAACGGATCCAGCCGTTCATCATCAATGGCAAGAAGGTCTACCAGGTCGGGATCCCTTGGCACTGGGGGTACCAGGGCGTCATGCCCTCCTCCCGCGGCGACATCACCAACGACCTCGTGGCGAGCCTGGGTGACCCCACGACGTTCATTCAGGAGTCCAAAGCGCTCCTCTGTAACGTCAGGAAGGGGGTGGCATAGCCATGGCCCGCACGGTCGCGATGTTCACGGATGTCTCCCTGTGCATCGGCTGTCGCGCCTGCCAGGTTGCCTGCAAGCAGTGGAACCAGCTCCCGGCAGAGGAGCCGGAGTGGACCGGAACATACCAGAACCATGCCCACTTCACCGACAAGAGCTACCGCCTCGTGCGCTTCATCGAAAAGAAGGATGACAAAGGTGCCCTCATGTGGCACCTGATGTCCGACGTCTGCAAACACTGCGCCCAGGCGGGCTGCCTCGAGGCCTGTCCCACCGGCGCCATCTACCGGACCCAGTACGGCACCGTCAACATCAACCAGGACATCTGTAACGGCTGCCGGTACTGCGTCTCGGCCTGCCCCTTCGGCGTGGTGGCGTTCAACCACGACACCGGTCGCGCCAACAAGTGCACGTTCTGCAACGACCGGCTCCACAACGGCCTGGGCCCGGCCTGCGCCAAAGCCTGTCCCACCCAGTCCATCAGTTTCGGCTTCAGGGACGAGCTGGCCGCCAGGGCCCGGAAGCGCGTCGAGGATCTCAAGAAGATGGGCTTCAAGAACGCCCAGCTCTACGGCGAGGACCAGAACGGTCCCCTGGGCGGCCTCAACGCGTTCTTCCTGCTCCTGGACCGGCCGTCCGTGTACGGCCTGCCGGAGAAGCCTCGGCTCCCGCAGAACAACGTCTTCGTGGACTCGCTCCTGTCCATCGGCTCGGCCCTGCTGGTGGGGGTCGGCGCCCTGGTGGCCTTCAGGGAGCGGGGCGGAAAGGAGTAGCCGATGCCCCTCCTCAAGAGCGCGGACTGGCCCTTTCTGATCGACTTCTATTTCTTCCTCGGCGGGCTCGCCGGCGGGGCGTTTGTGATCGCCACGATCGCCCATCTGGTGGGCGGCAAGCGGAACCGTGAAGTGGTCAGGGTCGGCTACTACCTGGCCCTCATCGCCTTGATCCCCGCGCCGATCCTCCTGACCGTTGACCTCGGGATACCGAGCCGCTTCCTCCACATGCTCATGGTGGCCAAGCCCGACACCACGATCGGCATGGATGCGATCAACCTGGGGGCGATCCATATCAAGCCGTTTTCGCCGATGAACATGGGGGCCTGGGCCCTCACGGGATTCGGCCTGTTCACCTTGCTGGCGGCACTGTCGGTATTTTTGGAGGATGCGGGGCCGGGGCGCGACCTCTCGGCGCTCCGCAGCACCGCAGGGGTCCTCGGGGGATTCTTCGCCTTCTTCCTCGCGGCCTACCCCGGCGTGCTCCTCGGCGCAACCGCCCGCCCCCTCTTCCAGAACGGACGCTTCCTGGGCGCCCTGTTCCTGGCAGTCGGCGCGACCTCGGGGGCCGCGGCGATCGCCCTGATCCTGTCGTTCCTCGGCCGAGAAGCAGGAGGGAGCCTCAACCAGATGCGGTGGGTCACAATCCCCGCCCTGTTGCTGCAGGTCGTGACCCTGGCCCTATTTCTCCTGACGGTCGAGATGTCCGGCGCGGAGGGTGCGGCGCAGTCACTGGCGTTGCTCGTCAGCGGCCCGTACAGTATGACCTTCTGGCTCGGGGCTGTGGTCGTGGGATCGATCGTACCACTGGTTCTGGAGGTGATCCGGCGCCAGCGCGGGAGCCCGGGGCTCGTGGCCATTTCCGCCGTCCTGATCCTGCTGGGTGGCTTGCTGGTCAAGCACGTGATCATGGCCGCGGGGCAGGTCGTCCTCTCCTGACTCGAAGCGGCGCGCTGAATGCTGAAGAGGCCCCGTGGGGGCCTCTTCCTTTTTGCGGCTAGATGGAACGGTTGACCTCAGACCGGCTGAAGCTAGAGCAGGAGAAGACTCTGGCCTCCCCCCGGATGCGCTACGGTCTGCTCGCCCGCCTCCTCTTCGTCGGGATGGATCTGCTGTACGGCCGTCGTAAGACCCTCAGCAAGTTCAAGGTTCTCGAGGTTATTGCCCGAGTGCCTTACCAATCGTGGGAGCACGTCGCCTACATTGCGATCACCCATACCCATGCCTACCCCGACTTGGCGCGACGCATCTTCGACCGGGTCAAAGAGAGCCGGATCCAGCAGGACAACGAGCAGTGGCACCTCTTGATCCTGGAAGAGCTCACGGACAGAAAACACATCCACGAAAACTTCCCCTGGTACCGGCTCCTCCCCCAGGTGATCGCCTTCATCTACTACCACATCTCGTGGCTCCTCTATGTCATCCGCCCGGCGCGGAGCTATCTCTTGAACGCCCACTTCGAGGATCACGCCGAGCACGAGTACATGGAGTACGTGGCCGAGAATCCCGCACTCGAGGCCGAGCCCTTCGAGAGCATGTTCGCCGACGACTACGGCCGCTTTGGGTCGCTGGCGGATCTCTTCCGTCAGATCGGGTACGACGAGCGGGTTCACAAGCTCGAGAGCCTAGCCCGGGTCGAAGAGGCGCGCTTCCGCTGACCGTCTGTTACAATATCCGGACCGGGGAGCCCATGCGGAGCTTCATCCAGCTAAAGGGGGGTCGCGCCCAGGAGGTCAAGGGCGAGGTCGTGCGCGAGCAGCCGCTCGTCGTCCACGTGAACGGGAAAAAGTTCATCACCCTCCTGTGCTCCCCCCTCAAGCTCGACTGTTTGGTGGTCGGCTACCTCTGGCTGGAGAAAGTTATCGGGTCGCTCGACGACATCCGACGGCTCGAGGTCTCGGAAGTGGACGGTAGGGCGGATGTGACCCTGATGCGCGAGGTGGAGCTTCCCACGGAGCGGATTCTCACGTCGGGGTGCGGGGGCGGCATCACGTTCCGCATCGACCCCCGCCTCTTTCCCCGGATCCGGTCGGCGCTCAAGGTTCGCCCCCAGCAGCTGTCCGACCGGATGCGCGAGCTGTTCGCCGCGGGCGTGAACTATCGGGCGTCCCGGGGGATCCACGGCGCCGCGCTGGCCGACGGAGATCGGCTGCTCATCGTCGCCGAGGACGTCGGGCGCCACAACGCGGTGGACAAGGTGAAGGGCGAAGCCCTGCTCAAGGAGGTGCCGACGACCGACCGGATCCTCCTGTCCACGGGACGGATCTCCTCCGAGATGCTGCTCAAGGCCGTGCGCATGGGCGTGCCGCTGATCGCCTCCCGGACTTCTCCGACCGAGATGGCTGTCAGCCTCGCCGAGCAGCTCGGCGTCACGATCGTCGGGTACGTGCGGTCCGACAGCCTCAACCTCTACGCGGGCGACGCGGTGGACGTCAGCCTGCTCTGAGTCCCGCCCATGCCTCAGCACGCAACCCTTGCGGCCGAGTGGGAAGACCTCCTCACGCGGAGACCCGCCTTCCAGGATTCGCTCCATCTCTTTGGCGTCGTCCTCGACGCGTGGGGGCGCTGGGCGCCGCCTGGTATCCCCGTCCTTGGTCTGGACCAGGACGAATGCCGGAGGCGTTGGCACGCCGGCGTCGCGGTCATCGTCAGCTCGCCCCCCGCGTTCGACCGGGACTCGCTCGAGCCGCTCCTGGCGCCGGTTCTGCAGGAACTCGCCGCCCTGGGCGAGGAGGAGGCACAGGCCGTGAGCCGCTTCGCGGAGGCGTGGGATGAGGGGCGGCTCGCTCCCGAATCGCTCCTGCCAGGGTTGAGCGGCGAGGGGAGGCGCCGGGAGGGCGAGGCGCTGGGAATCTCCGCCGACCTCCTCTCCTTCATCACCTACGTCGGGCTCCGTCCTCCGCTCGAGGCGTACTTCGGGCGGGTCCAGCCCCTGTTCTCGCCCGACCTCTGGGACGTAGGCGCCTGCCCGTTCTGCTCGGCCCCACCCGCGTTCGCCGACCTCGCTGACGACGGCAAGCGCTGGCTCTCATGCGCGCTCTGCGGGGGCCGTTGGAGCATCGGGCGACTCCGGTGCCCGTTCTGCGATAACCGCGACGCCAGGACGCTCACGCGCTTGGCCGCCGAGGAGCAGGAGGAAGGCTACCTGATCGAGGCGTGCGACGTGTGTCGGGGCTACATCAAGGGGGTGGATCGCCGCGTCCGCTGGAACGCCGCGTCCGCGCTGATCGAGGACTGGGGGACGCCGCACCTGGATGTGATCGCCCGCGGCAAAGGGTACTGGCGGGCCACGCCGAGCCTGATCCAGCTCGCGCCACCGGGCTCAACGCCGGGGTGACGGCCCGCCGTCCACGAAGATCGTACCTCCCAGTTCCCCCTCCGGGCAGAATCGGTTGGTCCTCCCACGTGCTCCAGGTGCACAAGAGAGAGTCTGTCAACTCTATCTTGAAAGTGCGGCACCGGGCTGATAGACTTTTCGTAGGTTTTTTGCCGAGTTTCCAGACGCAGGGAGAGAGTGAGGGTGGTGGCCTGGTGAACCTGGTGCTCCTGGACCTGGCCCTCCTGGCGTATGTGGGCGCGACCGCGCTGGCGCTGGTGCACCTCATCCAGCGCCAGGACCGTATCCATCGAGCCGCCTCACTCCTGACGCAAGGGGGCTGGGTCGTCCACACGCTGGCCCTTGTCGTCCGGGGGGTCGAACTGGGTCGTCCCCCGCTCGGCACGCTCGTCGAGGCCATGTCGGTGGTGGCGTGGGCCGCTGTGCTCTTCACCCTGTGGGCAGAGCGGCAGTACGGGGTCAAGGTGCTCGGGGCTTTCGTGCTGCCGCTCGTGTCGGTCCTGGGCGTCTCGGCGGCGTGGCTCCCGCCGGGCCTCACCAACCTGGCTCCCGCCCTGAGGAGCGCCTGGATCTGGGGTCACGTGACGCTGGCGATGCTGGGCATTTCGGCCTTCGTCCTGAACTTCGCCGGGGGCGTCATGTATCTGCTCCAGGAGCGGCAGCTGAAGGCAAAGCGCCCCGGCGCCCTCTACTACCGGCTCCCGTCCCTCGAGACGCTGGACCGGATAACCTATCGGGCGCTGACGCTGGGCTTTCCGTTCTTGACGCTCGGCCTGTTTCTGGGAGCCCTGTGGGCCCGCACCGCATGGGGCAGCCTGTTCACGTTTGACCCCCTGGCGCTTCTCTCCGTCCTGGCATGGCTCGTCTACGCCGCGACGCTCGGGGGCCGGGCCATCGCGGGATGGCGCGGCCGGCGCGCGGCCTTCTTCGCCGTGGTCGGGTTCGGCGCTCTCGCGCTGACGCTCGGCGCCGGGCTCCTGCTCCCCGGCCGGCACGGCTCGTAATGCCTGAGCTGTTCATCTCGGGTCTCAGCCACAAGACCGCGCCGATCGCCGTGCGCGAGCAGCTGGTCGTGGAGGAGGACAAGCTCCGCGAGATCCTCGTGGACCTCTGCGCCACCGGCGTGGTCTCCGAGGTGATGATCGTCTCCACCTGTAACCGCGTCGAGGTCTACGGCGTAGCCGAGGCGCCCGGGGAGGCGCGCGCCCTCGCGTTCCGCCGACTCGGCCAGCATCGCGGCGTGGACCCCACCTCCCTCGAAACCCTGCTCTACACCAAATCGGGAGCCGAGGCGGTCGCCCACTGCTTCCGCGTGGCGGCCAGCCTGGACTCGATGATCATCGGGGAGCCGCAGATCCTGGGACAGGTCAAAGAGGCCTTCGCCCTGGCCCAGGGCTGCCAGACGGTCGGTCCCCGCCTCCACCGCCTCTGGAGCCGGGCCTTCGGGGTCGCCAAGAAGGTCAGAACTGAGACCGAGCTGGCGCGACATGCCGTCTCGGTCTCGTACGCCGCCGTGGAGCTGGCCCGGAAAATCTTCGGGAGTCTCGACGGCAAGTCCGTGCTGCTGATCGGGGCCGGCAAGATGGGCGAGCTGGCGGCCAAGCACCTGGTGGACCAGGGGGCGTTCCCGATTTTCGTGGCCAACCGAACCTGGAGGCGGGCGCAGGAAATGGCGCGGGTGCTCGCGGGAACCCCGGTGCCCTTCGACGAATGGCCGGGCGCGCTCGCGGCGGTGGACATCGTGATCACGTCCACCGGCGCCCCGGAGCCCATCGTGCGGAAGACGGACGTCGAGGGCGCGCTCGAGACGCGCCGCTCACGCCCCCTCTTCTTCATCGACATCGGCGTCCCCCGCGACGTCGAGCCGGGGATCAACGAGCTCGAGACCGTCTTCTCTTATGACATCGACGATCTCAAGCAGGTCGTCGAGTCCAACCTGAGGGAGCGGCTGCGGGAGGCGCAGAAGGCCGAGGCGCTGGTGGAGCGCGAAGTGGCCCGGTTCGTGGCGCACGGCCACGACTTGGAGGTGGTGCCGACGATCGTGTCCCTGCGCGAGCGCCTGGAAGGCATCCGACGCGGCGAGGTGGCGAAGGCGCTGGAGAACCTCCCCGACGCGGATCTCCGGACCCGTCAGGCCATGGACGCCCTTTCCCAGTCGATCGTCAACAAGATCCTCCACACCCCGATCGTCAAGCTCCGCGAGTCGTCCCGCAGCGGCCAGGGGCGCAGCTGGACGGAGATGATCCACGAGCTATTTGGCCTCGGCCGTGGGCGGCACGACGAGTGAGCGGGGAACGGCTTCGCCTGGGGACCCGGGGCAGCGCCCTAGCGCTTCGTCAGGCCGCGATGGTGGCCGACTGTCTGCGGCGATCCGGTTCGGTCGTGAGCGTGGAGATCGTCCCGATGAAGACGTCGGGAGATCGGTTGGCCCAGGTCTCGCTCGGCAATCTCGGCGGGAAAGGGCTTTTCGTCAAGGAACTGGAGGAGGCGTTGCTCGACGGACGCGTGGATCTCGCAGTCCACAGCCTGAAGGACCTCCCCGCCGCGCTTCCGGACGCGCTTCGCCTGGTGGCGTTTCCCCCCCGAGACGACCCCCGCGACGTGCTGGTGAGCCGGACGGGTGGTGGCCTCGGCGATCTTCCCCGGGGCGCCAGCGTCGGGACGTCGAGCCTCAGGCGCCGGGCGCTCCTCCTCTCCGAGAGAGACGACCTGCGGATCGAGCCGATCCGGGGCAACGTGGACACGCGTCTTCAGAAGCTTTCGGCGGGCGCCTGGGACGCGATCGTGATCGCGGCGGCCGGCCTCGCGAGGCTCGGCCTTGAGCCGGACCGCGCCGAGCCGCTCGACCCGGACCTCTTCGTGCCGGCCGTCGGGCAGGGCATCCTCGCCGTGGAGGCGCGCGCGGATGACCGCCGGTGGCTCGAACTCTCGAAAGGCGTGGACCACCAGGAGACGCGATGGCGGGCCGAAGCGGAACGCTCGTTCCTGCGACACCTCGGGGCCAGCTGTCACACTCCCGTGGCCGCCCACGCCCGGTTTGTGAACGGCGAGCTCGTTCTGCGAGGTCTCGTGGCGAGCCTCGACGGTCGGCAGGTGCTGCGCGGGCAGACGACGGGCGCTGCCACCGGCGCCGGGTTGCTCGGCCAGAGGCTGGCCGAGGAGCTCATGGCCCGCGGGGCTGGAGCCATCCTCCGCGCGGTCGAGGCGGGGAAGCCATGACCATCAGTCCGGGTGTTCGGTCGCGCCCGCTCGCCGGAAGGCGGGTCGTGATCACCCGCGCGCGGGAGCAGGCGGGGCACCTGCGTCGCCTCCTGGAGGAGGCGGGCGCGGTGGTGCTCGAGCTCCCCACAATCCGGATCGAGCCTCCGGAGTCGTGGGAGCCGCTCGATCGCGCGATCGCCGAGCTCGAGCGATTCCACTGGATCATCTTTACGAGCGTCAACGGCGTCGAGAGCGTTCGGCACCGCCTCGCCGCGAAGGCAAAGAGCGCGCGCGACCTCTCGAACGCCCGCGTCGCCGCCATCGGCCCGGCGACCGCGGCGGCGCTCGAGGAGTGGGGCATCCGGCCCGAGCTGGTCCCGGAGGAGTATCGGGCGGAGGGGTTGCTGGAACGCCTGCGGGCGCTGATCCGCCCCGAGGATCGGGTGCTCCTGCCGCGCGCAGCCCAGGCGCGAGATCTGCTGGCGACGGAGCTCGAGCGGCTGGGCGCCCGGGTGCGGGAGGTCCCGGCCTACCGGACCCTGCCCGTGCAGGAGGGGGCCCCCGCGTTGCGCAGCGCGCTCGCGGCCGATCAGGTGGACGTGGTGACGTTCACGAGCTCGTCCACGGCGCGCAACTTCGCGGCGATGTTTTCCGAAGACGAGCGCCGCTCTGTCTTTCGGAACGTGGTGGTCGCGTGTATCGGCCCCATCACGGCCGGCACCGCGGCAGAGTTCGGGTGGGACACTCGCATCATGCCGTCGGAGTACACGATTCCGGGGTTGGTCCGCGCGATCATCGGTTACTATTCGAGTCACAACTGAAAGGAGCCGCCCAATGCCGTACCCGGTCTTCCGCCCGCGCCGACTTCGCGAGTCGCCGCTCCTGAGGAGCCTGATCCGGGAAACCACGCTTCGCGTGGACGACCTCATCTACCCCCTGTTCACCGTGCACGGTCGGGGCGTCCGCGAGCCGATTCCCTCCATGCCCGGCCAGTATCGCCTGTCCGTCGACGAGCTCGTCAAGGAGGCGAAGGATGCGGCGGGAATGGGGATCCCGGCGGTGCTCCTCTTCGGGATCCCGAAAGAGAAGGACCCGCGGGGATCGGAGGCCTACGCGGAGGCGGGGATCGTCCAGCAGGCGATTCGGGCCGTCAAGGACACGATCCCGGACCTTCTGGTGATTACCGACGTGTGCCTCTGCCAGTACACGAGCCACGGCCACTGCGGCGTCGTGGAGGACGGGCGGGTGAAGAACGATCCGACCCTCGACCTCTTGGCGCGAACCGCCGTGTCCCACGTCGAGGCAGGCGCCGACATGGTGGCGCCGTCGGACATGATGGACGGCCGGGTGGCGGCGGTCCGCGAGGCCCTCGACGAGGCCGGATTTCCGGAGAGTCCGATCATGGCCTACTCCGCCAAGTACGCGTCCAGCTTTTACGGTCCGTTCCGGGACGCCGCCGAGTCCACCCCGCAGTTCGGGGATCGACGCTCCTACCAGATGGATCCCGCGAACGCGATGGAGGCGATGCGAGAGGTGGCGCTGGACGTCGACGAGGGGGCCGACATCGTCATGGTCAAGCCGGCGCTGCCGTACCTGGATGTGATCGCGCGCGTGAAGGGCGAGTTCGGCATGCCCGTGGCGGCTTATTCGGTGTCGGGCGAGTACGCGATGATCAAGGCGGCGGGCCGTCTCGGCTGGCTGGACGAGGAGCGCGCGATGATGGAAGCCCTCGTCGGGATCCGACGGGCCGGCGCGGACCTCGTGATCACCTATTTCGCCAAGGACGCTGCCCGGCTCCTCGAGCGCGGCGGGACGCCTTGACACGCGAAAACGGCAGACGGTAGAGTGGGGGCGGTCCACCGGCCATCACGCGTCAATGCGGATCTCGGCGAAGGGCGAATACGCGATCAAGGCGATGCTGGATCTGGCCCTCCACTACGGCGCGGGGCTGATCCCGATTCAGGATATCGCCGGGCGGCAGGCGATCCCGCAGCGCTATCTGGAGCAGGTCCTGCTCCTGCTCAAGGGCGCGGGCTTCCTGCAGTCGAAGCGCGGCTCGGCCGGCGGCTATCACCTGATACGGCCGCCGGACGAGATCACCGTCGGCTCGGTGCTCCGTGCCATGGAAGGCTCCCTGGAGCGCGGGGACGCGCGCCCGCGAGGCGCACGGCGTGGGGCCTCGGACCACAGCAGCGATCTCCAGGACCTCTGGGGAGAGATCTCCGCGGCGGTCTCCGGGGTGGTTGACCGCATCTCGTTCGCCGACCTGTGTCGCCGGGTCGAGCAGCGGCGGAGCGCCGCGCGGCCGATGTACCATATTTAATTTTTTTTGCCGGCAAACCACGACACCTCGATAGGAAAGGGCGCCATGGCGCAACGCCGAGGAGAAGCGACGGACCGCCCCAAGATCGCCGCGTCCGTGCTGGAGCTGGTCGGCAGTACCCCGCTCGTCCGACTCAACCGCCTGCCCAGTCCGGGCGGCGCGACCGTGCTCGCGAAGCTCGAATCCCTCAACCCGGGCGGAAGCGTGAAGGACCGCATCGCCGTCAGCATGATCGACGACGCCGAGCGGCGCGGGCTGCTCAGGCCGGGGTCCACCATCGTCGAGCCCACCAGCGGCAACACCGGAATCGGCCTGGCGATCGTTTCGGCGGTGCGGCAGTACCGGCTGATCCTGACCATGCCGGACGACATGAGCGTGGAACGCCAGCGGCTCCTGGCCCGACTCGGCGCGGAGCTCCACCTGACGCCGGCGATCGAAGGGATGACCGGGGCCGTGCACGCCGCCCAGGAGCTCGTCCGGGAGCATCCCGACTACTTCATGCCCCAGCAGTTCGAGAACCCGGCGAACCCCGAGATCCACCGGCGAACGACGGCGCTCGAGATTCTCGACGCCACCATGGGGCGGATCCACGCCTTCGTCGCCGGGGTCGGGACGGGGGGAACCATCACGGGGGTCGGGGAGGTGCTCAAGGAGAAGGTGCCGGGCGTCAAGATCGTGGCCGTGGAGCCGGCCCGCTCCCCCGTTCTGTCCGGCGGCAGGGGCCGCCCGCACGCCATCCAGGGGATCGGGGCTTCCTTCGTCCCGGGCGTGCTGAACCCCAAGGTGCTCGACGAGATCATCCAGGTGCGGGACGAGGACGCCATCACGACGGCCAAACGCCTGACGCGCGAGGAAGGGCTGCTTGTGGGAATATCGGCGGGCGCCGCCGTGTTTGCCGCCTGCCAGGTGGCCGCGCGGCTCGACCCCGAGCAGGTCGTCGTGACCATCTTGCCCGACACGGGCGAGCGCTACCTGAGCCTGACGTTCTAGAAAAAGGGCCGGGGCGTTTCGAGGAGGCGTGCGTATGCCAGTGCAGGTGTACATTCCGACCCCGTTCCGACGGGCGACCAACAACAAAGACAAGGTCGAGGTCGAGGCGCCGAACGTCGGCCGCCTCCTGGATCGGCTCGAGGACACGTTCGGCGGGCTCAAGGGCCTGGTGCGAAACGATCGGGGCGAGGTGCATGCTCACGTGAACATCTACGTCAACAGCGAGGCTATCGACGCCCTCGAGGGCCTCGCGACGCCGCTCAAGGACGGCGACGAGGTGACGATCATCCCGGCGCTGGCCGGAGGGCGATGATCCTCGGCCGCGAGGAATTCGAGCGGATCCGCGCCCAAGCCGAGACCGAATACCCGTCCGAATGCTGCGGCGTCGTGCTCGAGCGGAACGGCGCGCCGGGCGATCGGCTCGTGGTCGCCTGCCGGAACATTCAGAACGAGCTCCACATCAAGGACCCGTCCCGGCACCCGCGCGACGCGCGGGTCGCCTACCAGGTCGACCCGAAGGATCTTCTCCGGATTGGACGCCTGGAAGGCGAAGGATACCGGGTGAGGACGATCTACCACTCCCACATCGACGCGGGCGCATACTTCTCGGAGACCGACAAGCAGAACGCCCTCCTCCAGGGCGAGCCCATCTATCCCGACGCGACGTACGTGGTCGTCTCGGTTCTGGGCGGAAGGCTGTCGGGTGCGGCCGCGTTCGCGTGGAGCCAGGATCGGCGCGAGTTTCTCCCCGTGACGCTGAAGGGATTCTGACGTGACCAGCTCCGATTCCCTCTTCGAGGCCGCCCAGCGACTCTTGCCCGGGGGCGTGAACAGCCCCGTCCGCGCCTTCGGCGCCGTCGGCGATCGCCCCTTCTTCGTCGCCCGGGCGGCGGGCGCGACGATCTGGGACGTGGACGGGCGGGCTTACCTGGACTTCCTCGGCTCCTGGGGACCGTTGATTCTGGGCCATGCGGCGGCGCCGGTGGTGGAGGCGGTGACCGAAGCGGCCCGACGCGGGACGAGCTATGGGGCCCCGACCCCGGGCGAGGTCGAGATCGCGGAGGTGATCTCGCGGGCCGTTCCGTCCGTCGAGATGCTGCGACTCGTCTCCTCCGGGACGGAGGCCGCCATGAGCGCCATCCGCCTCGCCCGCGGTGCCACCGGCCGCGACGCCATCGTCAAGTTCGAGGGCTGCTACCACGGCCACGCCGACAGCCTGCTGGTGAAAGCCGGCTCCGGCGGGGCAACCTTCTCCATGCCCGACAGCGCCGGCGTCCCGGCCTCGCTGGCGTCGCTGACGCTCACGTTGCCGTTCAATGATCTTGAGATGGTCCGCGGCATTCTCGACGCCCGGGGGCACGAGGTGGCGGCGGTCATCGTCGAGCCCGTGGCCGGCAACATGGGAGTCGTTCCGCCAGCTCCCGGGTTCCTCCAGGGTCTCCGAGAGCTCACGCGCCGCCACGGCGCGCTCCTGGTCTTCGACGAGGTGATCACCGGCTTCCGCGTCGCGTACGGCGGCGCCCAGTCCCTCTACGGGGTGACGCCCGACCTGACCTGCCTCGGCAAGATCATCGGCGGCGGTCTTCCCCTCGCCGCCTACGGCGGCCGGCGCGACCTCATGGAGCACGTCGCCCCGCTCGGCAAGGTCTATCAGGCGGGAACCCTTTCGGGGAACCCGCTGGCCGTCGCGGCCGGACAGGCGACGCTCCGGGCGCTGGCCGACCCGACCGTCTATCGCCGCCTGGATGCACTCGGGAGCCGGCTCGCGGCCGGCCTGGAGGCGGCGGCCCGCGAGGCGGGGGTGGCGCTCGTCGTGAACCGCGTGGGCTCCATGCTCACGGCCTTCTTCACGCGTCGGCCTGTGACGGATTACGCGTCGGCGAAGGGCGCCGACACCGCGCGATACGCCAAGTTCTTCCACGGCATGCTGTCGCGCGGGATCTTTCTCGCCGCCTCCCAGTTCGAGGCGGCGTTCGTCTCCCTGGCCCACACCGAGGAGGACATCGAGCGAGCCGCGGAGGCGTCCCGGGAAGTGCTCCGCGCCCTCTAAACCCTATTGACGGGAAGGGAAACCGGGTGCTAGGATTCACGGGGTTTCGGCCCCGGGGTCACGCCTTCCGACTCCGTTCCAGCCAAGCACAGCACGCGCTTTCGGTTCGCCGGCCCGGAGGAGCCCGTCACGCGAGATGAGGAGACAGGTGGGCGTCGGCGTAGCGACTCTCGCGCTCTTCGCCGCCATCCTCTCCCTGGCGCATTCCGCCGGCGCCCAGCCCGCCGCTCCGGCCCAGCCCATCGCCTTCAGCCACCAGATCCACGCCGGGCAGTACAAGATCAACTGCCAGTACTGCCACGCGGACGCGCGACGCTCCGAGTACGCCGGGCTTCCCTCGGTCTCGCGCTGCATGGGCTGCCACAAGATCACGGCGGCCGACCGTCCGGAGATCCAGAAGCTGGCGGCGTTCTTCAACGAGAAAAAACCGATCCCATGGGTTCGCGTGTTCAAGGTTCCCGAGTACGTCCACTTCCCGCACAAGCCGCACGTCCGCGCCGAAGTCACGTGCCAGACGTGCCACGGACCCGTCGAAACCATGGCTGTCGTCGGGGCCACGACGGGACAGAACCTGACCAACGACCTCCTGAACCTCCTGGGCCTGGCGCGGTCCTCGACCCCGCTGACCATGGGCTGGTGCGTAGAATGCCACACGACGATGAACGCCACGAAGCAGACCAAGGCGCCGCTCGAGTGCGTGGTCTGTCATCATTGAACGACGAGGGGGCGAGAGCGCGATGAAGCGGCGGGACTTCTTTAAGATCGTCGGCGCCTCGACCGCGGCGGCGATGACCGGGTGCGCCCGAAGCCCGGAGCAGATCCTGCCTCTGGTGATCCCGCCCGATAACCTCGTGCCTGGTGTCGCCTCGTGGTTCTCCTCGGTCTGTCGCGAATGCCCGGCGGGTTGCGGCGTCGTCGCACGCAACCGCGAAGGACGCATCGTCAAGCTCGAGGGCAATCCCGACCACCCGGTGAATCGCGGGACGTTGTGCATCCGCGGCCAGGCCGGTCTCCAGGGGCTTTACAACCCGGACCGGGTGCGGGGGCCGCTCCGGCGCGACGCGTCGGGCGCCCCCAAGCCCGTCGCCTGGGAAGAAGCCGAGAAATTCCTCGCCGAGCGCCTGGCCGCGCTCATCAAGGACAAACAGGGCCGCCGGATCGCGGTCCTGACCCAGCTCGAGAGCGGGAGCCTCGGCCGGCTGATGGACGCGTGGGGCGGGGCCCTGGGGGCGCGCCGCCGGGTCGCCTACGAGCCCTTCAACTACGAGGCGGTTCGCGCCGCAAGTCGCGTGGTCTTCGGCCGCGACGCGATCCCCGACTACGCGTTCGAGGACGCGAATGTCGTCCTCTCCTTCGGCGCGGACTTCCTGGAGACCTGGCTGTCGCCGGTGGCCCACGCCCGCGGCTTCGCCCGGATGCACGCGCTGGCGCACGGCAGGGCGGGCACCTCGATCCATGTGGAGCCGCGGCTCTCGATGACCGCCGCCAACGCTGATGAGTGGATCCGGAATACGCCGGGAACCGAGAGGCTCCTCGCCGTGGCGCTCCTCAAGGTGATCCTCGACGAAGGGCTCCAGGCCCCGGGCGTGGACCTGGCGGCGCTCAGAGGCGCGATCGGCGCGCCGGACGTCGGGGCGATCGCCCGCCAGTCGGGCGTCCCCGCGGAAACCATCAAGCGCGTGGCCCGCGCCCTCGCCAAGGCCAAGCCCGGGCTCGCCGTCGGCGGCGGGGTGGCGGTCACGGGGATCGACGCGGTGGACGTCCAGGTGGCAATCCACCTCTTGAACTACGCAACGGGCAACGTGGGGCGAACGGTCCGCTTCGGCCCGGACTCGGCCTTCGGCAAGGCGAGCTCGTACGCCGACGTGCTGGCCCTGACCGAGAGCATGAGGAGAGGGGAGATCGAGGTCCTCCTCGTGGTCCACGCGAACCCGGTCTTCACCCTGCCCGCCACGACCGCCTTCGCCGATGCCCTCAAGAAAGTGCCGCTGGTCGTGAGCTTCGCGAACCAGCCGGACGAGACCAGCGAGCACGCTCACCTCATCCTGCCCGATCTCCATCCGCTCGAGTCCTGGGGTGATTTCTCGCCGCGCGAAGGCGTCGTTGGGCTGATGCAGCCGACGATGGCCCCGGTCTTCGGCTCGAGAGCCGTCGGCGACGTCCTCATCGCCGTGGGCCGCCAGGCGCTGCGCTCGGCTGAGGGGAAAGGCCCACTTCGCTGGGCGACCTTCCAGGATTACTTGAAGGAGCAATGGCGGGGGATCGCCAGGGAGGTCGCCCCCGGCACCCCCTTCGACCAGTTCTGGGAAGAAGCGCTCCGGCGGGGTGGCGTCTGGAGGGGGGTGCCGACGGTCCCGGTGAAGGCGCAGCCGGTCGCCATGGCGAGCAAGCGAACGGCGACCGAGGACGGCGCCCAGGGGCCGACGCTCCTCACGTACCCCTCATTGCGCTTCTACGACGGGCGCGGCGCCAACAAGCCCTGGCTCCAGGAAGCCCCCGACAGCATGACTCAGGTGGCGTGGGACTCCTGGGCGGAAATTCCCGCCGAGCGCGCCAGGACGCTCCAGGTCCGCCAGGGCGATCTGGTGAGGATCGCTTCCCCCCACGGCGCGATCGAGCTACCGGCCTACATCTCCGAGTCGCTCCACCCGGATGCCGTTGCCATTCCCATCGGCCAAGGGCACACCAGGTACGGCCGCTACGCGAAAGATCGAGGCGCCAATCCCCTGGCCCTCCTGCCTCAAGCACCGACGCCGGGAGGTCTCGCCTTCCTGTCCGTCAGGCTCACGCTGACCAAGACCGGGGGCCGGCGTCCCCTGGCCATTCCCCAGGCGACGGCCAACCAGGATGAACGGGAACTCGCGCAGCACGTGGGGTTGACCGCCGCCCGCGAGCTGGAGCTCCGGGGTGCGGTCCCCGAGAAGGCCAGCCACCCCAGCATGTATCCCGATCTCAAGTATCCCGAGTACCGCTGGGGAATGACGATCGACGTGGACTCGTGCATCGGATGCCAGGCCTGCGTGATCGCGTGCAAGGCGGAGAACAACGTTCCGGTGGTGGGAAAGGAACAGGTCGCCTACGGGCGCGACATGCACTGGCTCCGCATCGAGCGCTGGCAGGAGGGCCCCCCACACCATCCCGACACGCTCTTCCTGCCTATGCTCTGCCAGCACTGCGAGGTCGCCCCGTGCGAGCCGGTCTGCCCGGTCTTCGCCAGCTACCATACGCAGGAGGGGCTCAACGCTCAGGTCTACAATCGCTGCGTCGGCACGCGCTACTGCAACAACAACTGTCCCTACCACGTGCGGCGGTTCAACTGGTGGGATTACGGCTCTCCGGCGTCCAGCAGCTACGCCTTCCCCGATCCGCTGCCTCTCCAGCTCAACCCGGACGTCACGGTCCGCCAGTTGGGGGTCATGGAGAAGTGCACGATGTGCATCCAGCGGATTATCGGGGGGAAGGACCGTGCCCGCGATGAGGGGCGCAAGGTGACGGACGGCGATATCCTGACCGCCTGCCAGCAGACCTGTCCCACACAGGCGATCGTCTTCGGCAACCTGAAGGACCCGTCGAGCCGGGCGTCCAGGGTGTCTCGGTCGCCGCGCGGCTACCATGTGCTGGACGAGCTCGGGACCCGGCCCGCGATTACCTACCTCAAGAAGGTCACCCGCGACCACGGCAAGACATGAGGCGGGACGACGCCCACCAGCCGACCTACGCCGACGTCAACCGGGACGTCATCGGCACCCTCTGGACGCCCTCACCAGCCTACTTCGGCTGGATGTCGATCGTCGGGCTGATCCTGACCGCGGGGATCCTGGCGTGGACGTGGCAGATCTACATCGGCATGGGGGCTGCGGGAAAGCGGACGCCCCAGAACTGGGCGATGTACATCACGTCCTTCGTATTCTGGATCGGCATCGGTCACGCCGGGACCCTCATCTCGGCGATCCTGTACCTGTTCCGGGCTCGCTGGCGTACCTCGATTTATCGCGGCGCCGAAGCGATGACGGTGTTCGCGGTCATGACCGCCGGGCTCTTCCCCCTCATCCACGCCGGCCGCATGTGGTTCGCCTACTGGCTGCTCCCGTACCCGAACCAGCGCTACCTCTGGCCGAACTTCCGATCGCCGCTCGTCTGGGATGTCTTCGCCATCTCCACCTACCTGACGATCAGCGTGGTCTTCTTCTCCGTGGGGTTGCTCCCGGACATTGCCGCCATCCGCGACGCCTCGACCGGCTGGAAGCGGAAGATCTACGGTGTTCTCGCCCTCGGCTGGGAGGGGACGGATCGACAGTGGCGCCACTACCGACGGGCCTACGGGCTCTTGGCGGCCTTGGCCACACCGCTGGTGCTGTCGGTACACAGCGTGGTCTCCTGGGACTTTGCGATGGCGCTCGTCCCCGGGTGGCATTCGACGCTGTTCGCCCCGTTCTTCGTGGACGGCGCGATCTTTTCGGGCTTCGCCATGGTCCTGGTCCTGATCATCCCGATGCGGCCGCTGTTCAACCTTTACGCCTACATCACCAACCGGCACCTGGACGCCATCGCGAAGCTGATCCTCGTCACCAGCCTCGTCCTCACGTACTTCTACGTCTGCGAGGCGTTCACCGCGTGGTACAGCGGCGATCACTTCGAGCGGGCCTCGCTCTTCTGGAAGGCCACACGGAACTACGCCTGGGCGTTCTGGCTCCAGTACTTCTGTAACAGCCTGGTGCCCCTCGTCCTTTTCTCCCGGCGCGCTCGGATTCATCCCCCCACTCTGTACGTCGTGTCGATTCTCGTGTTGATCGGGATGTGGTTCGAGCGCTTCAACATCATCGTCCCCGGTCTCGGGCATGACTTCTACCCGTACACGTGGGGGATCTACTACCCAACGCTGACCGATACCCTCATCGTGATCGGTAGCTTCGCCTGGTTCTTCATCCTCTTCCTCGGGTTCATCAAGGTGATGCCCTCCGTCTCGATCGTCGAGGTCAAAGAAACCCTCCCACATCCCCTGAAGGACCCTCACCACTGATGGCCGCCGCCTGCATCCTCGGTATCTTTGCCCACGTGGATTCGACCGTCAGGGCGATCCGGGACTTACGGGCTCGGGGGTTCACCGACTTTTCCGTCTATCTGCCGGTCCCGGTGGAAGAGATCGAGGCGGCGTTGGAGGAAGGCCGACCGGTGAGTCCCGTCCGCTTGTTCACGCTCATCGGTGGGCTCACGGGGACCGTGACGGGATTCGCCCTCCCGATCTGGACCTCGCTGAAGTGGGGCCTGGTCACCGGCGCGAAGCCCATCGTCTCGATCCCGCCCTTCGTGATCATCGCCTTCGAGCTGACGATTCTCCTGGGAGGCCTGTCCTCACTGCTGGCGATCCTGGTGCTGGGGAAGCTCCCGTCGCTCCGCCGTTCGCCCACCTATGACCCGCGCTTCACGGTGGATCGCTTCGGGATCGCGGTCACCTGTTCCCCGGACCTGGTCGCCGCCGTCCGCACATGCCTTCAGGAGGCGGGGGCGGAGGAGGTGCGGCGGTGAAGTACGTCTTCGGCCTGGTCCTCCTGACGATCCTCGCGGCGGGGGGATTGATGGGAGGCGTCATTGTCCTGCGCTGGACCGACAACATGACCAGTACCCCCAAGATCGTTCCCGGCGAGCGGACCTTCGAGATGCCGGCCGGCACCCTGCCGCGCTCCGGGGGCGAGTTGACGCCGCCGCGCGAAGCGCGGGATCTCGCCGCACGGCGACCGAACCCCGTCAAGGCCACGCCCGAATCGGTGGCGCGCGGCAAGGCTCTGTTCGCGATCTACTGCACCCCCTGCCACGGGGCCGGAGGGAAGGGAGACGGGCTGGTTTCGCCGAAGTTCATCCCCCCTCCCGACATCACCCATCCCTCCATCCAGAAGGCGCGGACCGACGGCTACCTCCAGCACGTCATCGGCACCGGCGGAGCGGTGATGCCCGCCTACGGCGAAGCCCTGTCCGCCGAGGAGCGCTGGGACGTCGTGCATTACCTGAGGAGCATCGCCGCCAAATGATCGCCCGAGGACAGCGCTTATCCCCGGGGTCGCGGCTTTTCTTGGCGGCGATCGCCCTCGCCGGGGGTGCTGCGTTTGTCCTCGGGGTGACTCGGGCGGCCGAGCGGACCTGGGCGATTTACCTGATCAACCTGGTTTTCTGGTCCGGGCTCGCGGTGACCGGGCCGGCGATCGCCGCGATGATGGAACTCATGGAAGCCCGCTGGTCGCCGGGCGTCAAGCGGATCGCGCTGACCACGGCCGGCTTTCTCCCCGTCTCGTTCGTCCTCTTCCTGATTCTCTTCGGCGGCCGCGCCACGCTCTACCCGTGGGTGACGAGCCCGATCCCGGTCAAAGCGGCCTGGCTGAATGTCCCCTTCATGGCCACCCGCATCGGCGTGGGGATCCTGGTCCTCTACGCGCTTACCTTCGCCTTCGTGCGCGCCGGTTTCAGGCAAGGAACGGCCGACCCCGAGACGGAGCGGCGAGACAAGGGACGGCGCGCCGCCCTGGCGACCGCCGTGCTTTTCCTCTACGTGGTCGTGCTGTCGCTCTTCGGCTTCGACCTCGTCATGTCCCTCGACCCTCGGTGGTACAGCGGGCTTTTCGGCGGGTACTTCGTCGTCAGCACGCTCTACGCCGGCTTCGCCCTCCTGGCCGTTCTGAGCGTGCGCGCCAACGCCACGGGGCTGGCCGCCATCCCCCCCGCCGCGGTCCAGGACGTGGCCAAGCTGGTCTTCGCCACGAGCACGCTCTGGATGTACTTCTTCTGGTCGCAATACCTGGTCATCTGGTACGGGAACGTCCCCGTCGAGACCAAGTTCTTTCTCCGTAGATTCTTCGTGGATCCCTGGCGGCTGCTCGCCTTCGTGATCTTCGTCGTGGGGTGGGTGCTCCCCTTCGTCTACCTCCTGAAGCGGCTCACCGGCCGGCCGCCGGAGCGGCACGGCCCCTTGGTCCTCGTGACCCTGCTGGGCCTCGTGGCGCTCTTCCTGGAGCGGGTGATGCTCGTCGTTCCATCCATCTCGGCGGGGGCCGCCTTTCCGAGCGGTCTCACCGAGATGCTCATCACGGCCGGCTTCCTGTCCCTGTTCATCCTGAGCCGCGACTGGTTTCTCGCCCGGCTTCACGCCTGATCCCGCGCGCCGCGGCGGTGATACCATAGGGGCGTGCTGTCCGTCGAAGAAGCCCTCGAGCAGATTCTCTCTCGCGTCCACCGGCTCGGCACCGAACGGACAGACCTCCTGGCGTGCCTGGGGCGGGTGCTCGCCGAGCCGTCCGTCGCCGCGGGGGACATCCCCCCGTGGCCAAATTCGTCCATGGACGGCTACGCCGTGCGCTCGTCCGACACGCGTGGAGCGACCCCCGAGCGGCCGACCGAGCTGAGCGTCGTGGGAACGATCCCGGCGGGGTTGGTCGCCGCCCGCCCGCTCGAGCGAGACGAGGCATTCAGGATCTTCACCGGGGCCCCGCTGCCCGAAGGAGCGGACAGCGTCGTTCCCCAGGAAGAGGTCGAGACGCTCGGTGAGCGCATCCGCGTTCGGCGATTCGTCCAGCCCGGAGTCTTCGTCCGGCCGCTCGGCGAAGACATCCGGGCGGGGGAGACGGCGCTCGAGCCGGGGAAGGTCATCGGCCCGGCCGAGGTCGGGCTCCTGGCGACCTTGGGTCAGTCGCGCCCGCTGGTCTTCCGGCGTCCCCGCGTGGCGATCCTTTCGACGGGAGACGAAGTGGTAGACCTCGGGACGCCGCTCGGGCCTGGGAAAATCCGGAACTCGAACACCTACGCCCTGATGGCCCAGGTCCTCGAGGCGGGCGCTGAACCCGTCAACGTGGGCCTGGCGCCGGACCGCCGCGAGGCGATCGAGGAACAACTCCGCTGGGGGCTCGCCGCGGACGCCCTGATCTCCTCGGCAGGCGTCTCGGTGGGGGAATACGACTTCGTGCGAGAGGCGCTCACCCGCCTCGGAGCGGAGCAGCACCTCTGGAAGGTCTCCATGCGTCCCGGCAAGCCCATCACCTTCGGCTCCGTGGGCGACCGGCCGATCTTCGGGCTTCCCGGAAACCCGGTGTCAGCCATGGTGACGTTCGAGCTCTTCGTCCGACCGGCCCTCCGGAAGATGGCCGGCCACTCGGCACTTCATCGCCCGATGCTCCGCGCCCGGGCTCTCGCGCCGATCCCGAACCCGGGCGGGCGGCGGGGATATCTCCGCGTGAGGCTCACCGCGGATCGCCAGGGGTACGGCGCCCGGCTGACCGGCGACCAGGGATCGGCGATTGTCACCTCCATGGTCGCGGCGGACGGGCTCGCGGTGGTGCCTCCCGATAGCACGATTCCCCCCGGGGGAGAGGTCACGGTCATTCTCCTGAAGCCGCTGCCGCCGCACGATGGGGCTTGACAGGATCGTTCCGGCACATTATAGTGTTTCCCGATCGGGAAACATGACAATTCTCAACCGAAGGAAGTTCATGGCCGGATCGCTCGTCGCCGGTCTCTCGCCGGCCCTGGTTTCCCGTGGCTCGTGGGCGCAGGAAAAGGGGGAGTCAGCCCACCGGCCCCAGATCGACCTCCCGGTACTGGCGGAGGATCCGGTGGCCGTTCCCCTCCAGATCTCCATGGACCATCCGATGGAGCCCGCCCATTTTATTCGGTCGCTCGAGGTGAGCCTGGAGACGGACCCCGTCGCCTACAAGGGAAAATTCTTTTTTACGCCGGCCAACGGCCGGGCGTGGGTGGCTTTTCATTTCCGCTCCGGGATCGGCGGGGTCGTCAAGGTCGTAGGCGAGTGCACCCGCCACGGTCGCTTCACGGGCGCCCGAGAGGTCCGCGTCGCAGAGGGCGGCTGTACGACTGCCCCTGAGAAAATGGCGCGAGAGCGTCTCGGAAACCCGATGATCCGGCTGCCGCGCTCGCTCCGGGCAGGCGAGGTGGTGGAGGTGCGGACCAAGCTGGACCACAACTCCTACACTGGCCTCGCCCTCCAGGGCGGAAAGTTCGTCCGCGAGCAGCCCGAGTTCTACGTCAGGCAGATGCTCGTCTTCCTCGACGACCAGAAGATCAGCGAGTTTCAGATGACCTCGGCGGTCAGCCCGAACCCGTTGATCCGATTCCCGTTGAAAATCAGCGGCGGAGGCACACTCCGTATCGTGTTCATCAACAGCCAGGGCCAGCGTTGGGAGGCTGCCCAGGCTATTCACCCTGCGGCCTAGCTCGGCCGCGTGATGGAGGAAAGTCCATGCTGCGACGCTCTCTCTTTATTTTCACCGCTTTCCTGCTCGCCCTGACAGTGGTCGCGCCGGCAATGGCCTATACGGTCTACGTCACGAACCAGGGGGAGAACTCTATCTCGATCATTGACGGAAAGACCAAAAAAGTCATTGAGACAGTAAAGATCTCTCAAGTCAAGCCCCACAACGCGGCCCTGACCAAGGATGGTAAGTGGCTCTACACCGCCAACGTCGGGTCCGGCTCGGTCTCCGTCTTCGATCCCGCCTCCAAGACCGAAGTGGCCGTGATCCCCGCCGACAAGGGGACCCACGGGGTCACGTTGACCCCCAACGAGAAGCAGCTCTGGACGGCCAACGTCCAGGCCGACACCGTGTCGGTCATCGATCTGGCCAGCCAAAAGGTGGTCCGCACCATCAAGGTGGGAAGCAAGCCCATGCTGGTCACCTTCACCCCGGACGGGAAGAAGGGTTACGTCGCCAACGGTGGTTCAGGCGACGTCTACGTGATTGCCACGGCGTCGGGCGAGGTGATCAAGAAGCTCTTCGCGGGTAAGGACACCATGGGGACCGTGACCGCCCCTGGAGGCGGCGAGGTTTGGGTTACCGAGGGGGGCGACAATATCGTTTCGGTGATCGATACGAAGAAAGACGAGGTGGTCGCCGAGATCAAAATCGGCGCTGACACGCACGGCATCGTGCTTTCCAAGGACGGCAAGCGCGCCTACGTCTCCGTCCGAAAGGAGCACTTCGTGGCGGTGCTGGACGTTCCCGGCCGGAAAGTCCTGGCCAAGGTTCCCGTCTCAGAGCTCCCGGATATCCTTGACCTCTCTCCCGACGGGATGGAGCTCTGGGTGACCAGCCGCCGTGCCCACGCGGTGGACGTGGTCAACCTCGCCACGAACACCAAGACCCACACAATCAAGGTGGGGCTCACCGCTGAGTCCGACCCTCACGGGATCGTGATCTCGGCGAGGTAGGTGCGGCGGCCGGCTAGCCCTTTCTGAGGAACATCACCCAGACGGCGGCGTAGGCGCCGACCCACATGGCGCCGAAGGCCACGAGGCTTCCGAGGGCGAGCGTGGCCGAGTGCGTCAGCCCCTGGGTGATGTTGCACCCCTCGGCGAGGATCGCAGCCGTCCCCATGAGGAGCCCCCCGGCGAAGAGCTGGACCAGGCTCCAGCCTGGCGGAAGCTTCCACCGGAACTCTCCCGCTCGCCAGGCCGCCAGGAACGCCCCGATGGGAACCCCCACCAGGAGGACCATGCTCCAGTTCACGCGATTCGGATAGCCCACGAGCGGGTACGTGAGAGCCTGCCCGGTGTTGCTGGCGAAGGTGATCCCCGTGGGCGCCTGGTCGAAGCTGGAGGTCCACCAGCCGACGGCGATGAGCATGCCGACGGCAACTCCCGTCACGGCCCACGGCCACTTCGCGTGCTCCGGCTCCGGGCTCCCTCGCCAGAGGAAGATCGCTAGCAGAACACCCAGGACGCCGATGACCGCCCAGGGCGAGACCCCGATCAGGCTCGCCAGGGTCGGAGAGACACCGTCCACCGTCACCGTGGGACCCTGAAGCGCTCGCCGCGCGGGGGCCAGAATCCCCACGCTCGTGGTGGTCGCACCCATGGCGAATGCCAAGAGCACGATCCACGCGCCGACCGCCCCCTCCCCGACCCGGTACCAGGTGCTGCCGGAGCACCCGCCCGCGAGGATCATGCCGACGCCGAACAGGAAGCCACCCAGGAGGTTTCCGAGCCAGTGAAACGGGCGGATCGGGATCTGGACCAGCCCCGCGCCCAGGATGAGGTGGACCCCGACGGTCGCGACGAACAGGGCGAGCAGATAGGCGCGCACGATGGTGGCGTCGCCCATGAGGAAGAGGTTCGAGAGAGCCCGGGTGAGGCAAAAGCCGCCGCGCTGCGTGACGTAGCCGAACGCGACCCCGGTTGCCACAGCCGAGACGTAGAAGGGCCAGGACACCTCGTCCACGACGGGCATCCTATCGAAAAGAAGCCTAAATTTCTTGACTTTTTTTGAAACGCTGTGCTACGTTCCCACCACCGACGAAAGGGGCCCTGGCGATGAAGCGCGTTCCATCCGAGACGCTGGCCGTCTGGTTCGGCAGCGCGGCGGTCCTCCTGGCCGTGGCGGGGTGCGCCACGCGCGGCAGCGTCCAGGAGTTGCGGGCTCAGATCGCTCAAGTGAAGGAGCAGGTGGAAGAGCTGAGACAGGCGCAGGAGACTACCACGCGCGAGCTCGCAAAGACGGTATCCGACCTGAAAGGACTCGACGGCCAGATGACCACGCTGGCCGAAGCGGAAAAGGGGGCGGCGCAGAAGGTGGACCGGCTGGAGACGCGGCTCGGGGAGACCGATGAAGCGGTCCGGGGGATCCGCGGGTCGCTCGACGGGCTCTCCCAGGGGCTCCTCCGCCGGGCCACCGGTCCCACGTCCGCGGTAAAGCCCGCGGAGCCGGAGCGGCCGCAGCGCGCAGGCCCGGCCGAGCAGCTCTACGCGGCCGCGCTGGAGAACTTTCGCGCCCACCAGCAGGGGCAGGCGGTGCTGGAGTTCACCGATTTCATCGCGCGCTTTCCCGAGCACCCGCTCGTGGCCAACGCGCAGTTCTGGATCGGCCAGGCCTACTACGAGCAGCGTGACTACGCGCAGGCGCTGAAGGAATACCAGAGGGTCGTGGAGTTGAATTCGCAGGGCGGTAAAGCGTCGGACGCGCTCTTCAAGATCGGCCTCTGCTTCCGCGCCCTCAACGATCCGACGCGGGCCCGGGAGGCATGGCGGCAGCTCGTCCAGGCGTACCCAGACACCGAAGCAGCCCGGCAGGCCCGCTCGCTCATCCGGGCACCCGCCGTGCCCGTCCGTCGCGCGCGCTAATCTCGATCCGGGGCGCGGCGACGGCCTCGCGGTTCCGCCAAACCTTGACGCTTCCTGACGCTCCGGTATACTTGGACCCATTCGACCAAGCGAGGAATTTCGAGATGATGGAACAGGACAAGCAAGGAGGCTGGGAGGCGGTCCTATCGGCGCTCAGGGTGAGCCGGGGGCAGGAGGCGTCACCCGCCGCGCCGACCAGCGCCGCCGAGCAACGCGAGCTGGCGCGGCGCGTCGGCGCCCGCCTCGTCCTCTCGGACGATGAGGACTATCCAGCGTCGCTCCGGGCGATGGTCGCTCCACCCCCGTTCCTGCTGATCCGCGGCGCGATCCTGCCGGAGGACGCGCTGGCGCTGGCGATCGTGGGATCGCGCCACGCCACGCCGTACGGCCTTCAAATGGCCGAGCACCTGGCCTTCGAGCTGGCGGCGCGCGGCATCACGATCGTCAGCGGGTTTGCGCGCGGCGTGGACACCGCCGCCCACCGCGGGGCGCTGGCGGCCGACGGACGCACGATCGCCGTCCTGGGATCCGGAGCGGACGTGGTGTATCCTCCCGAGAACCGCCGGCTCGTCTCGCAGGTTCTCGCGCGCGGCGCGTTGGTCTCGCAGTTCCCGCTGGGGACTCCGGCGCTCCCACGACACTTCCCCCTGCGAAATCGCACGATCGCCGGACTCGCGCTCGGAACCATCGTGGTCGAGGCGGCGGAACGCTCGGGCGCATTGATCACCGCAGGCCACGCGGGCGAGCTCGGGCGCGAGGTGTTTGCCGTGCCGGGTCCGATCACGTCGGAGATGAGCCGCGGCGCGAACCGGCTGATCCAGGACGGTGCTAAACTAGTCCAGGGATGGGAAGACGTTGTGGGAGAGTTACCCGAGACGTGGAGACGATGCCTCAAGGCCCCCGTGGCGGCGCCGGCGTGCGCGCCCATCGGCGCGGCCGATGAGGGGAAGCTCCTGGATCTGATAAGCAGCGAGCCGGTCCACATCGATCGCCTCATCGAGCGAAGCGGCGTCGCCCCCGGGCGGACCGCCGCGCTCCTCCTCACCCTCGAATTGAACGGCCGGGTGCGGCAGCTGCCCGGTCAGCGCTACATCAAGGTGCGATCCGCATGACGGCCAGGAAGCGCCCCGCGTCCAAACGGTCCCTCGTGGTGGTGGAGTCACCGACGAAGGTGAAGACCATCCGCAAGTATCTGGACTCGAAGTACGTCGTCAAGGCCTCGATGGGCCACATCCGCGACCTGCCCAAATCCAAACTGGGCGTGGACGTGAAGAAGGGATTCAAACCCGAGTACAGCACGTTGCCGGCGAAGCGCAAAGTGCTCGACGAGCTCAAGAAGGCGGCCCAGAACGTTGAGGCGCTCTACGTGGCCACGGACCCGGACCGGGAAGGAGAGGCCATCGGGTGGCACCTCGCCCAGGAACTCGGTGTCAACGGACGCAAGGTGTACCGCGTGCTCTTCAACGAGATCACGGCGCGAGCCATCAAGGAAGCCTTCAAGAGCCCGGGCCGCATCGACCAGCGCAAGGTGGACGCCCAGCAGGCGCGGCGGGTGCTCGATCGCCTCGTCGGCTACAAGCTCTCGCCGCTTCTCTGGAAGAAGGTGCAGCGCGGGCTGTCCGCCGGACGCGTGCAGTCGGTCGCACTCAGGCTGGTCGCCGACCGGGAGCGCGAGATCCAGGCGTTCGTCCCGGTCGAGTACTGGAGCCTTCACGCCCGGCTGCGGGCTCAGAACCCGCCCGAGTTCGTCTCCACCCTCAAGGAGGTACGGGGCGAGAAGGCCGATCTGCCTGACGAAACCCGCGTCCAGGAGATCCTCGCCGCCCTCGAGGGTTGCCGCTGGACCGTCAAGGCGGTCACGCGCGGAGAGCGCAAGCGGAACCCGGTGCCTCCCTTCATCACCTCCACGCTCCAGCAGGAGGCGGGGCGCAAGCTCCACTTCAGCGCCAAGAAGACGATGCTCCTGGCGCAGCAGCTCTACGAAGGGATCGAGCTCGGGAGCGAAGGCTCGGTGGGGCTCATCACGTACATGCGGACCGACTCCGTCCGGGTGGCCCAGGAGGCCCAGGACGAGGCCAGGCGGTGGATCACGGGGCGCTTCGGGAACGACTACGTCCCCGCGGCGCCGCCCCTCTACCGGTCCAAGAAGGGCGCCCAGGACGCCCACGAGGCGGTCCGGCCTTCCGACGTGACGAGAGAGCCGAAAGCGCTCACGCGTTTCCTGACCAAGGATCAGCTCGCCCTCTACCGGCTCATCTGGGAGCGGTTCCTCGCGAGCCAGATGCTGCCGGCGATCTACGACACGGTGTCGGCGGATATCGCGGCTGCCGACTGCCTCTTCCGGGCGAGCGGTTCCACGGTGCGGTTCCAGGGATTCATGGCCGTGTACGTCGAGAGCCGCGAGCAATCCGAGCCCGCCGCCGAGGAGGAAGGGGAGGCGGTCGTCCCGCCGCTGACGGTGGGGGAGCAACTGGCGCTCCTGGGGCTGGAGCCCAAGCAGCACTTCACCCAGCCGCCGCCGCGCTACACGGAGGCCTCGCTGGTGAAGATCCTCGACGAGCGGGGAATCGGCCGCCCCTCTACCTACGCCCAGATCATGAGCACGATCCAGGAGCGCGGATACGTGAATCGCGAGAAGGGAAGCCTGATCCCCACCGAGCTGGGCCTGCACGTGACCGATTTCCTCGTCCCGCTGTTCCCCGGGATCATGGACGTGGAGTTCACCGCGCAGATGGAGGAGGACCTCGACAAGATCGAGGAGGGGGACGCCGCCTGGACCGAGACGATCCAGCGCTTCTACAAGCGTTTCGAGAAGGAGCTCAAGAAGGCCGGCGCGCATGCGCCGCCGCCTACGGGGCAGCTCTGCCCCGAGTGCGCGAAGCCGATCCTTGAGCGCTGGGGACGGTTCGGAAAATTCCTTGCCTGCTCGGGCTACCCCGAATGCAAGTACACCCAGGACCTCAACGGAAACGGCCGCGGGCGCGCCGCGGAGGTCGTGCCCGGCCAGCTCTGCGAGCAGTGCGGCAAGCCCATGGTCGTCAAGGAGGGGCGGTACGGGAAGTTCATCGCCTGCCAGGGGTATCCGGAGTGCAAGAACACCAAGCCGCTGACCACCGGCATCGCCTGTCCCGAGAAAGAGTGCGGCGGCCAGCTCGTGGAGCGTCGCTCCCGCCGGGGCAAGGCCTACTACGCCTGCTCCAACTACCCGCGCTGCCGGTTCGTGCTCTGGCAGCGACCGATCCCCGAGCCCTGCCCCAGGTGCGGTGCCCCGTTCCTCGTGGAGCGATACGCCCGCGGCAAGCGGCTCCTCCGGGCGTGCGCGAGCGAGGGGTGCGACTACGCCCACGAGGCGGAGGTGGCCGCGGGATGACGGATCCGATCGAGCACTTCCTCCGTTATCAGGCGGTGGAGCGGGGCGCCTCGCCCCACACCCTTCGCGGCTACCGGACGGACCTGGACCAGTTCTGGCGCTTCCTGTCGGGGCACCGCGTCCGGCGGATCGAGCACGTGGACGCCCGTTTGCTCCGGCAATACCTGGCCGAGCTCTACGACCTGGGGCTGGCGCGCCCGTCCATCGCACGCAAGCTGGCCGCTATCCGGAGCTGTCTGGGCTTCCTGGCCCGCCGAGGCCGGCTCGGGCGGAACCCGGCGCGCGACGTGACGACGCCGCGATTGCCGAAGAAGCTCGCCTCCTTCCTCCCCGTGGACGAGGCCACAGCGCTGCTCGACCGGGCGCCAGGCCGGTCGCTGGCTGACAGACGCGATCGGGCTATCCTCGAGCTGCTCTACGCCACTGGAGCTCGGGTGGCCGAGCTCTGCGGCCTGGACCTGGCGGATCTCGATCCCTTCCAGGGTACCGTTCGGGTGCGCGGGAAAGGCGGCAAGGAGCGCATCATCCCCGTGGGCGAGGCGGCTCTGGCCGCGCTGGCCGCCTACCTCGCCGCCCGCGGGGAGGGAGACGGCCCGCTTTTTCGAAATCTCCGGGGCCACCGGCTCACGGAGAGAAGCGTGCACAGGATCGTGAAGGCCCGGGCCCGCGCCGCCGGCCTCACGCGACGGGTGAGTCCCCACACGCTGCGGCACACATTCGCCACCCACATGCTCGACGCCGGCGCGGACCTCCGCCTGATCCAGGACCTTCTCGGCCACAGCCGGCTGTCCACGACCCAGCGCTACACGCACGTCAGCGCTGACCATCTGATGAAGGTCTACGACGCCGCTCATCCGAGGGCGCATCCATGACCCGTCGAAACGTCGCGCCTGCCCGGGGAGGAAGCGAACGCGCCGGGGACCTTCTGCGGATCAGGGGGACGACGGTGATCTGCGTGCGCCACCAGGGCCGCGTGGCGCTCGCCGGAGACGGGCAGGTCTCCATCGGGCCGACCATCGTCAAGGCCGGGGCGCGCAAGGTGCGGAAGCTCTACCACGACCGGGTCCTCGCCGGCTTCGCGGGAACCGCCGCCGACGCTTTCACGCTCTTCGAGAAATTCGAGGCGAAGCTGGACGAGTATCGGGGCAATCTCTCCCGCGCCGCCGTGGAGCTCGCCAAGGACTGGCGCACCGATCGGATCCTCCGGCGTCTGGAGGCGCTCCTGGCCGTGGCGGACAAGGAGCACTCCTTCATCCTGTCCGGAAGCGGCGAGATCATCGAGCCGGACGACGGCGTCGTCGGCATCGGCTCCGGGGGCCCGTTCGCGCTGGCCGCCGCCCGGGCGCTGATCGCCCACTCCGATCTCGACGCCAAGCAGATCGTCGAGGAGGCCATGCGGATCGCCGCCGCCATCTGCGTGTACACCAACGACCGGGTCACGGTCGAAGAGCTATGAAGCACACAGGAAGCGAGCATGCGGTTGCGCCGCTGACCCCCGCCCAAATCGTCGTGGAGCTCGACCGCTACATCATCGGGCAGGAGCGAGCCAAGCGCGCGGTGGCCATCGCGCTCCGGAATCGCTGGCGGCGGCAGAACCTGCCGCTCGAGCTCCGCGACGAGGTGGCCCCGAAGAACATCATCATGATCGGCCCCACGGGCGTCGGCAAGACGGAGATCGCCCGGCGCCTGGCCAAGCTCGCCCAGGCGCCGTTCCTGAAGGTAGAGGCGTCCAAGTACACGGAAGTCGGCTACGTGGGGCGCGATGTGGAGTCCATGATC
The DNA here is from genome assembly GCA_023248995.1 of Candidatus Rokuibacteriota bacterium. Classification (GTDB taxonomy): domain Bacteria; phylum Methylomirabilota; class Methylomirabilia; order Rokubacteriales; family CSP1-6; genus JAHFDN01. The sequence goes on along the minus strand of JAHFDN010000001.1, from coordinate 78,285 downwards.
CGCGACCTGACCGAGCTCGCCGCGAACATGATCAAGGCCGAGATGACCACGGCAGTGCGGGGGAAGGCCGAAGCGCTCGCCGAGGAGCGCCTCCTGGATCTGCTGCTCCCCCGGCGGAAGTCGGAGCCGTTCCAGAGCCAGACCCTGGAGGAAGTTTCGCCGGACGCCTCGCGGCAGGCGACGAAGGAAAAACTGCGGCAGCAGCTGCGCGCCGGCAAGCTGGACGAGCGGCCGATCGAGCTGGACGTCCAGTCGCAGACGACTCCGATCGTGGAGATCTTCTCCGGGCAGGGGATGGAAGAGATGGGCATCAATCTCCGCGAGATGCTCGCCAACATGCTTCCAACCAAAACCAAGCACCGGAAGGTCCGGGTGGCGGAGGCCAGACGGCTCCTGACCCAGGAGGAAGCCCAGAAGCTCGTGGACATGGACGAAGTGATCGCCCAGGCGATCCACCGCGTGGAGGACTCGGGGATCATCTTCCTCGACGAGCTCGACAAGATCGCGGGACGCGAGGCCGGCCACGGTCCCGACGTATCGCGGGAAGGGGTGCAGCGGGACCTCCTGCCCATCGTCGAGGGATCCACGGTGACCACGAAGTACGGACCCGTCAGGACCGATCACATTCTCTTCATCGCGGCCGGCGCGTTCCACGTGTCGAAGCCCTCCGACCTCATCCCGGAGCTCCAGGGGAGATTTCCGATCCGCGTCGAGCTGGACCCGTTGACGCGCGAGGACTTTATCCGAATCCTGACGGAGCCACAAAACGCCCTCATCCGCCAGTACGTGGAGCTGCTCAAGACCGAGGAAGTGGTGCTCCACTTTCTCCCGGACGCCGTAGCGGCCGTGGCCGAAATCGCCACGCTGGTCAACCAGCGGGCGGAAAACATCGGCGCCCGCCGCCTCTACACGATCATGGAAAAAGTGCTGGACGAGATCTCCTTCGCCGCCCCGGACATGCCGGGCAAGGAGCTGACCATCGACGGCGGCTACGTCCACACCCGGCTCGCGGACATCGTCAAGGACGAGGACCTAGCCCGGTACATCCTGTGAGCGCGCGCATGGACAGCCCCCAGATGACCCCCTTGATCCAGCGTGCCGAGATCCTCATGGAGGCCTTGCCGTACATCCGGGCCTTCCAGGGCAAGACCCTGGTCATCAAGTACGGCGGGGCCGCCCTGGAGCAGCCCGGCCTCAAGGAATCCTTCGCCCTGGACGTGATCCTGCTCCGGTACGTGGGCATCAACCCCGTCATCGTCCACGGCGGGGGACCGCAGATCGGAGCCCTCATGAAGCGTCTGGGCAAGGAGCCTCATTTCGTGGGCGGTATGCGGGTCACCGACGACGAGACGATGGAGATCGTCGAGATGGTCCTCGTCGGCAGGATCAACAAGGAGATCGTGGGCCTGATCAACCATCACGGCGGCCGGGCCGTCGGCCTGTCGGGCAAGGACGGCAACCTGATCCGGGCGCGCCGCCTCGCCCATCGGACGCCGGACGGCCAGGAGGTGGACATCGGGCTGGTCGGCGAGGTCGAGGAGGTGAACCCTCAGGTCATTCGCCTCCTGGAGCAGAACGGCTTCATCCCGGTCATCGCGCCCGTCGGCGTCGGGGCAGCGGGGGAAACCTACAACATCAACGCCGACCTGGTGGCCGGCAACGTGGCGGCCGCGCTGACGGCCGAGAAGCTCATCCACCTGACGGACGTGCAGGGGATCCAGGGGGAGGATGGCACGCTGCTCTGCACGCTCACCCGGAAGGACGCCGAGCGGCTGATCAAGGGCGGCGTGATCGAAGGCGGGATGCTTCCCAAGGTGGAGTCGTCGCTCAAGGCGCTGGAAGGCGGGACGGCGAAGTGCCACATCATCGACGGCCGCATTCCGCACGCGATCCTGCTGGAGATCTTCACCAACGCAGGCATCGGCACCGAAATCGTGCTGTAACGGAGGGCGCGTGGACACCAAAACGCTGATCGAGTGGTCGAACCGATTCCACGTCCCCACCTATACCCGGGCGCCGATCTGCCTGGTGCGAGGCGAGGGGGTCCGGGTCTGGGACTCCGACGGGCGCGAATACCTGGACTTCACCGGCGGCATCGCGGTCGTCGCGCTCGGTCACTGTCATCCCAGGGTCACGGAGGCCATCCGGGAGGCGGCCGCGACGCTCATCCACACCTCGAACCTCTTCTACACGGCGCCCCAGGCCCGCCTGGCCAAGCTTCTCTGCGAGCACTCCTTCGGCGACCGGGTCTTTTTCTGCAACTCCGGCGCCGAGGCCAACGAGGCGGCCATCAAGCTGGCCCGCAAGTACGCCCGCGAGCACCTCGCGAGCGACCGCTACGAGATCATCGCGGCCCGCAATTCCTTCCACGGGCGCACGCTGGCCACGCTGACCGCCACGGGCCAGGAGAAGTACCAGCGCGGGTTCGAGCCCCTCGTGCCCGGCTTCAAGCACGTTCCCTACAACGACCTGCGCGCCGTGGAGCTCGCCCTGGACAGTCGGACCGCCGCGGTCCTCGTCGAGCCGATCCAGGGCGAGGGCGGCGTGATCGTTCCGGACGACGACTATCTGCCGGGACTCCGGAAGCTCTGCGACGAGGCGGGCGCGCTCTTGATCCTGGACGAGATCCAGACGGGCATGGGGCGGACGGGAAAGCTCTGGGCCTACCAGCACTCGGGCGTCGAGCCGGACGTCATGACGCTCGCCAAGGCGCTGGCGAACGGGATCCCCATCGGCGCCATGATCACGCGCGACCCCATCGGGCAGGCGCTCACGCCCGGCAGCCACGCCTCCACCTTCGGGGGAACGCCGTTCGTCACCGCGGTGGGGCTCGCGGCCCTCGAGACATTGCTCGAGGAGAAGCTCCCCGAGCGTGCGGCCCGCGTGGGCAGACATCTCACCGCCGGTCTCCAGGGGCTCAAGGCCCGGCACCCCGTGATCCGGGACGTGCGCGGCAAGGGCCTCCTTCTCGGCGTCGAGATGGCACGGCCGGCGGCCCCGGTCGTGACGGCGTGCCGGGAGGCTGGCTTGCTGATCCTCACCGCGGGCGACACGGTGCTGAGGCTGGCGCCGCCGCTCATCGTGGACGAGGCCACGTGCGATCGGGCGCTGGCCATCCTGGGTGCGGCGCTGGCGGCGCAAGCGGCATGAGCTCATGAACCACCTCCTGTCGATCCGGGATCTGCGCCGGGAGGACGTCCTGAGCCTCTTCCGGCTCACTGCGACCCTCAAGGCCCGCCAGAAGTCCGGGGACCGGACGGCACCGCTGGCCGGCAAGAGCATCGCGCTGATCTTCGAAAAGCAGTCCCTCCGCACCCGCGTCACCTTCGAGGTCGGCATGACGCAACTGGGAGGGGCGGCGATCTACCTCCCGGCTCAGGAGATCGGACTCGGCGAGCGCGAGTCCATCCCGGACGTCGCGCGAAATCTGAGCCGCTGGGTGGACCTCATCGCAGCACGCACCCTCGCTCACGCCACCGTCGCGACGCTCGCGGCCCACGCGACGGTCCCGGTGATCAACGCCCTCTCGGACCTCGAGCACCCCTGCCAGGCCCTCGCCGATTTCTTCACGCTCTGGGAGCGCGGCGTGGACCTCGGCCGGACCCGGCTCGCCTGGATCGGGGACGGGAACAACGTCTGCCACTCGCTGCTGCTCCTGGCCGCGCTCCTCGCCACTCCGATGGCGGTCGCCACGCCGCCCGGGTACGCCCCGGCCCCCGAGATCCAGGCCGCGGTGCGCGCGCTGGGCGGACACCTGAAGCTCACGACCGACCCGCGCGAGGCCGCCGAGGGGGCGGACGTCCTGTACACGGATGTCTGGGTCAGCATGGGGCAGGAAGCCGAGCGGGCGACACGGCTCGAGGCGTTCCGGCGGTATCAGGTGAACGAGCGCCTGGTGGGCTTGGCCAAGCCTGGGGCGCTCGTGATGCACTGTCTGCCCGCCCGCCGCGGGGAGGAGATCACCGAGGCCGTCCTCGACGGGCCGCAGAGCATCGTCCTGGAGCAGTCGGAAAACCGGCTGCACGCCCAGAAGGCGGTGATCCTGCACCTCACCGGAAGCGGCGATGTTTGACCGGGCCTTCTTCGAGCAGCACTTCCAGGAGCAGGCGCGGTCCTTCGCCCGCGAGCACAAGGTGGCCAGCCCCGTGGTGGAATTCCTCCTGGACGACGGCAGCGTCCTCCACGTCCGGAGCTTCCTCCAGACGCGGGAGAACTGGCTCTGCCTCCAGGCCTACGACGAGGAGGCGACCCGGCAGATCTACTGCCTCTACTACAGCATCAAGCGGATCACGCTCTACCCGCACCCGCCGAAGAGCGCGAAGTCGCGCGAGCTCGGTTTCCAGCTGGGGCAAGCCTCCCATGCCTGAGCAGCCCGTGCGGAAGGTCGTGCTGGCCTACTCGGGTGGCCTGGACACCTCCGTCATCCTCCGCTGGCTCATCGAGACCTTCGGCTGCGACGTGGTCGCCTTCTGCGCGGACCTGGGACAGGGCGAGGAGCTCCTCACCGTGCGGGACAAAGCGCTCAAGACCGGCGCCTCCCGCGTCTTCGTCGAGGACCTCCGCGAGGAGTTCGTCCGCGACTTCGTCTTCCCCATGCTCCGGGCCAACGCCGTGTACGAAGGCGGCTATCTCCTGGGCACGTCCATCGCGCGCCCCCTGATCGCCAAGCGCCAGGTGGAGATCGCCGCGCAGGAAGGGGCCGACGCGGTCGCCCACGGCGCCACCGGCAAGGGAAACGACCAGGTCCGGTTCGAGCTCACCTACGCGGCCCTGGCGCCCCACCTGCGGGTCATTGCGCCCTGGCGACAATGGGAGCTGGGCTCGCGGTCGGCGCTCATCGCCTACGCCGAGCGGCACGGGATCCCGGTGCCCGTCACCGCCGAGCACCCGTTTTCCACCGATCGCAACCTCTTCCACATGTCCTACGAGGGTGGCATGCTGGAGGACCCCTGGGCCGAGCCGCCACCCAAGATGTTCCTGCTCACCGTCTCTCCGGAGGCAGCCCCCGATGTTCCCGCCCAGGTGGAGATCGACTTCGAGACGGGAACCCCGGTGGCCGTGGACGGCAAGCGACTCGGCCCGGCGGACCTGCTCGAGCGCCTGAATCGCCTCGGAGCGGAACACGGCATCGGCCGCGTGGATCTGGTGGAGAACCGCTACGTGGGCATGAAGTCGCGCGGCGTGTACGAGACGCCCGGGGGAACGATCCTGCACGTCGCCCACCGCGCCATCGAGTCCCTCACGCTGGACCGCGAGCTGCTGCACCTCCGCGACTCGCTGATGCCACGCTACGCGGAGATGATCTACTACGGCTATTGGTTTTCCCCGGAGCGGATCGCGCTTCAGCGGCTGATGGACGACGCCCAGCAGGATGTGACCGGGTCGGTGCGGCTCAAACTCTACAAGGGAAGCCCCACCGTCCTGGGGCGAAGATCACCCCAGAGTCTCTACCGACCCGACTTTGCCACGTTCGAAGCCGACCGCGTGTACCGGCAGAGCGACGCGGAGGGGTTCATCAACCTCAACGCGCTTCGCCTGAGGATCCGCGCCCTCCGCGACCGCCGGACCTAGCCCCCGTGCGCGTGCGCGCGGCTCTCGCCCCGGCCCAGCTCGCCGCGGAGGGCCTCCACTCCCAGGCCGTCGTCGTCATAGATGTCTTCCGCGCGGCGACCACGATCACGACGGCTCTCGCGCATGGCTGCCGCCTCATCGTGCCGGTCTTGACGCCGGCGGACGCCCGCGAGCGCGCCCGCGAGTTCCCTTCCGGCGAGCTGCTGCTGGCGGGGGAGCGCGGCGGGGAGCCGATCGCCGGGTTCGACCTCGGCAACTCGCCGCTGGAATACACCGCCGACCGGGTCGCCGGCAAGACGATCATCCTGACCACGAGCAACGGGACGCCTGCGCTGCTGCGCGCGGGGGAGGCGAGGGCGACGGCGGTGGGCGCGCTGGTCAACGTCACGGCGGTCGCGCGGTGGCTCCAAGACCAGGCACGAGACGTCACCCTCCTGTGCGCGGGCGACGGGGCGGACGCCTCGCTGGAGGACTCGGTCTGCGCGGGCCTGATCGTCGAGGCGCTCGTGGCCGCGGGGACGCCGTGCGACTTGGCCGACCCGGCGAGCATCTCGCGCGGCGTGGCCCGCGAGTACCGCCAGCGGCTGGAGGACCTCGCCATCGACTCGACCTGGGGACGCCACCTGGCTCGCATCGGCCGCCACGCGGACCTGGCCGCGTGCCTTCGGCTCGACGCCTACCCGCTCGTGCCGATCCTCCAGGACGGCGTGCTCCGGCGCGCGGGAGGCGGCGCACCTTGACATTTCGCGCCGGCGAACCGATAATAACAGGGCATTTGCTGCGGCTCACACAGAAACCAGCGTTCTCCCGGTCGGCGGGTGCATAAGCCGTGAATATCCCCATCTCCCTCACGCTGGTCCGGATCGTTCTGGTCCCCCTCGTGATGGTGTTCCTGATTTCCTCCTCGCGCGTCCACGTCCTCCTCGCAGCGGTCATCTTCGTGGCGGCGTCGCTCACCGACTGGCTCGACGGGCTGATCGCGCGCCGGACGAATCAGGTGACCACGCTCGGCAAGCTGCTCGATCCGGTCGCCGACAAGCTGCTGGTCGCGGCGGCGCTCATCTCCCTGGTGCAGGTCGAAATCGTCCCGGCATGGATGGTCGTGGTCATCATCGGGCGCGAGTTCGCCGTCACGGCGCTCCGGGGCATCTCCGCCTGGGTCGGCGTGGTCGTTCCCGCCTCCACGCTGGCGAAGTACAAGACGGCCACCCAGTACGTCGCGATCACGCTCCTGATCCTGGAGAGGGGCGTGCCGTCCGACTACGTGCCTTTCTACTGGGTCTCCCACGCGGCGCTGTGGGTCGCGCTGGCGCTGACCGTGCTCTCCGGAGCCGACTACTTCTACCGATTCTTCCGCAAGGCGGACTACCACGCCCTCGTCCGAGACGCCGACCGGTGGTCCTGACGCTCGCCGGTCTCATCCTGGTCTACCTCGTCGGTGCGCTGCCGATCGGCTACTTCGTGGCCCGGTTCTCGGGCGTGGACATCCGCCGGCACGGCAGCGGAAACATCGGCGCGACCAACGTCCTCCGCACGCTCGGAAAAGGGCCCGCCGTGCTCACGTTGCTCCTGGACGGTGCGAAGGGCTACGCCGCGGTGTGGCTCGCGGCCGGCCTCGGGCCGGAGCCCTGGTGGGCAAGTGCCGGCGCCCTGCTGGCGGTCGTCGGCAATTGCTGGCCGGTCTTCCTCCGCTTCCGGGGCGGCAAGGGGATGGCCACCGCGTTGGGAGCCTTCCTGAACGTGATGCCGCTGGCTGTGCTGCCCGCGGTACTGGTCTGGGTCGTGATCACGCTGACGTTCCGCTACGTCTCGCTGGCGTCGCTGGCCGCGGTCCTGTGTCTGCCCATCGGCGGTGCGCTCCTTCGGTATCATGCGAGCGGGCCGCTGGCAGCGCTGGCGGTCGGTCTCATCATCGCGCTGCGGCATCGTGATAATGTGGCACGACTCCTGGCGGGCACCGAGCGAAAGCTGGGCGAGCAGGTGTCCGTCTCATGACCGGCGTGCGGGTTGCGGTGATCGGGGGCGGCAGCTGGGGCAGCGCCCTCACGGTCCACCTGGGTCGGCTCGGCCACTCGCCCCGGCTCTGGGTGCACGAACCGGCCCTGGCGGAGCTGATCCGGTCCACTGGCGAGAACCCCTGGTACCTTCCCGGGGTCCCGCTTCCCAAAGGGCTCCGCGCGACGGCCGACCTCGCCGAGACGCTGGACGGCGCCGGGCTCGTCGTCGTGGCGGTGCCGGCCCACGTGTTTGGCGCCGTGATGGAACTGGCGGCGCGCTGGGTTCCCCCCGGGACGACGACCCTCTCGGCGACCAAGGGACTGGAGCCAGAGCGCTCGCGGCGCATGTCCGAGCTCGTAAGCACCCACCTGCCGGCGTCTCCCGTGGCCGTGCTGTCGGGACCGACCTTCGCCCGCGAGGTCGCCCTGTCGCGGCCGACCGCCGCCGTCGTGGCCTCGTCTGACCAGGAGGTTGGCCGTGCCCTCCAGCCGCAGCTCTCCTCGCGGGAGTTCAGGGTCTACACGAACCGTGACGTCGTCGGCGTGGAGATCGGCGGCGCGCTGAAGAACGTCATGGCCATTGCCACCGGCATCTCGGACGGCTTGGGCCTCGGCGAAAACGCGCGTGCGGCGCTGATCACCCGGGGCCTGGCGGAGATCACGCGCCTGGGGGTCGCCCTCGGCGCATCCCCCGCGACGTTCGCGGGCCTGGCGGGGATCGGCGACCTCGTACTGACCTGCACGGGCTCCCTCAGCCGGAACCGGGCCCTCGGCCTGGCGCTCGCGCGTGGAAAGACGCTCGCAGAGGCGCAACGGGAAACCCGCATGATCGCCGAGGGCGTGCGCACCAGCCGCTCCGCGATCGTGCTCGCGCGCCGGGCCGGCGTGGCGCTGCCGATCTGCGAGGAGGTGGCCGCCGTCCTCTTCGACGGAAAGACCCCGGAGGCCGCGCTCGGGTCGCTCCTCCGGCGGGAGGCCCGGTCGGAGGAAGACCCGCTCCCGGCGGCGAGCGCTCCCGGAGGACGCTAGCGTGCCCGAGCTCCGGAAAGATCCCGTCGTCGGGCGCTGGGTCATCATCGCCACCGAGCGGGCCCGGCGCCCGTCGGATTTCGGTGCGGCCCCGGTCCGAACGAAAGGCGGCCCGTGCGCGTTTTGCCCGGGGAACGAGGGGAAGACGCCGCCCGAAATCCTCGCCCTTCGGCCCTCCGACGCTCCCCCGAACAGCCCCGGCTGGTCCCTGCGGGTCGTCCCGAACAAGTTTCCGGCGCTGCGCATCGAGGGTGAGATCGAGCCGCAGGGCGAGGGGCTCTACGACCGGATGAACGGCATCGGGGCCCACGAGGTCATCATCGAAACGCCGGACCACGGCGCGACCCTCGCCAGTCTGCCCGAAGAAGCGGTGACGGAGGTCTTTTGGGCGTACCGGGAGCGCATCGTGGACCTCAGGAAGGACCCGCGCTTCGACTACGTGCTGATCTTCAAGAACCACGGCGAGGCGGCCGGCGCCTCCCTCGAGCACCCGCACTCCCAGCTCATCGCCACCCCCATCGTGCCGATCATGGTCGAGGAAGAGCTCGAGGGCGCTCAGGGATACTTTCGGATGAAAAAGCGCTGCGTCTGGTGCGACATCGTGCGACAGGAGCGGCAAAACCAGAGCCGTGTCATCCTGGAATCCGGCGGCTTCGTCGCGCTGGCGCCCTTCGCCCCGCGGTTCCCCTTCGAAACCTGGATCCTCCCCGCGGCCCACCGCGCCGCCTACGAGGAGATCGAGCGCGACGAGGCCCAGAGCCTGGCGGGCATCGTGGGCGACCTCCTGCGCCGGATGAACCAGACCCTCAAGGACCCCCCGTTCAATTTCATGCTGCACACCGCGCCCCTCCGCACCCCGCACCTGGACCACTACCACTGGCACCTGGAGATCATCCCGAAGCTGATCAAGGTGGCCGGCTTCGAGTGGGGAAGCGGCTTTTTCATCAATCCCACCCCGCCGGAGGACGCCGCCAGGTACTTCCGCGGCGAGGCGTCCTGAGCGCCCGAGGGCCCGTAAGTTGACAGGATTAGGTGCCCTTGTTACAATTTCGCGCGGTTATTTGCGGGAATAGCTCAGCGGCAGAGCACTACCTTGCCAAGGTAGGGGTCGCGGGTTCAAATCCCGTTTCCCGCTCCAGATCTGAACGGGTCGGCGGCGTAGCCAAGTGGCCAAGGCGGAGGTCTGCAAAACCTCTATTCAGCGGTTCGAATCCGCTCGCCGCCTCCATTCAAGCTCTCGTCGCGGGTACACGCCGGGGTGGCGGAACTGGGAGACGCCGCGGACTTAAAATCCGCTGGCCCGACCGGGCCGTGGGGGTTCGAATCCCCCCCTCGGCACCACGGGACCCGCAGCAGGCACAACCACCGGACGGAACGCCTTGGGGGAGGGGATCGGCGTGCAGACGCTCAAGGTAGTGCGAAAGACCTTCACGCTCCTGAGTGAGAAGCGTACCGAGCTCCACGACATCACGAGGCAGATCCGGGACATCGTCCTGAGCGCGGACGTCAAAGAAGGCATCCTCCTCGTCAATTCGCTCCACACCACGGTGGCGCTGTTCGTGAACGAATTCCAGGCCGCCCTCGTGGAGGATCTGAAGTCGCTGTTCGAGCGGCTGGTGAGGGAGCGAAACGGCTACCGCCACGACGACCCCCGCTATTCCGACTGCGAGCGCGGCAACGCCCACGCCCACCTGCGGGCCGCGCTCCTGGGGCGAAGCGTCGCCGTCGGGATCAGCGAGGGAGAGTTGTCCCTGGGAAGGTTCCAGAGCATCATCGTCGCCGAACTGGATGGTCCCCGGCAGCGCAGCATCGACGTCCAGATCATGGGCGTCTAGGCGAGTCGCGTTCGGGACCTCGAGACAGGAAACGGAGGTCCCGTGAAGATCGAGCAGGTCGGTCCGTACCTCTGGCGGATCCCCCCCGACGCCAAGCCGGGCATGCGGGTTCCCGGCCTGGTCCTGGCGGACGCGTCGCTGATGGCCCAGATCCGTCGCGACGCCTCCCTCGAGCAGGTCGCCAACGCCGCCACGCTCCCCGGGATCGTCAAGGCCTCGTTCGCCATGCCCGACATCCACCAGGGTTACGGCCTGCCCGTCGGCGGCGTGGTCGCCACCGACATCGAGACGGGGGTCGTCAGTCCCGGGGGCGTCGGCTACGACATCAACTGCGGGGTCCGGCTCCTCAGGACGGACCTCCAGGCGAAGGACGCGCTTCCGCGCCTCGGCCAGCTCGTGGACGCACTCTACCAGGCCATCCCCGCCGGGGTGGGATCGCGCGGGCGGGTCAAACTTTCCCCCGCCGACGAGCGCCGCCTCGTCGAACGCGGCGCCGGCTGGGCCGTCGAGCACGGGTTCGGCGAAGCCCCAGATCTTCTACGGATCGAATCGAACGGCCGCCTCGAGGGAGTCGACCCCGAGGCCGTCTCGCCCAAAGCCTACGAGCGCGGGAAACACCAGCTGGGAACGCTCGGCTCGGGCAATCATTTCCTGGAAATCCAGGCGGTGGAAGAGCTTTACGATCAGCGCGCCGCGGAGGTGCTCGGGCTCTTCGCCGGCCAGGTGACGGTCATGATCCACACGGGCTCCAGGGGCATGGGCCACCAGGTTTGCACCGACTACCTGCGGCGACTCGAGGGAGCGCTCCGGAAGTTCGACATCCAGCTCCCGGATCGTCAGCTCGCCTGCGCGCCGCTCGGCTCCCCGGAGGCGACCGACTACCTCGGCGCCATGCGCGCGGCGGCGAATTTCGCCTTCGCGAACCGGCAGTGCCTCGCCCACTTCACGCGGGAGATCTTCGCCCGGGTGTTCGGGGTCGGGCCTGCCGCGCTCGGCATGGCGCTCGTCTACGACGTGGCCCACAACATCGCCAAGGACGAAGAGCACGAGGTGGAGGGCAAACGGCGCCACCTCCTCGTCCACCGGAAGGGGGCGACCCGCGCGTTTCCGCCCGGCCACCCGGAACTGGTGGACGCCTACCGCGCCATCGGCCAGCCCGTCTTGATCCCCGGTGACATGGGCCGCTACTCCTACGTCCTGGTGGGAACGGAGGGCTCCATGCGGGAGACGTTCGGCAGCACCTGCCACGGCGCGGGGCGCCTGATGAGCCGGACCGCCGCCGTCAAGGCGGCCCGCGGGCGCCACATCGCCCGGGAGCTCGAATCGAAGGGCATCCTGGCGCGCGCCACCGGACGGGACGCCCTCGAAGAGGAGATGCCCGAGGCCTACAAGGACGTCCGCGAGGTCGTCGAGGTCGTGGAGCGGTTCGGCATCTCGAAGAAGGTCGCCCGGCTCAAGCCCATCGGGGTCATCAAGGGTTAGCCACTCGCCTTGACCCTCCGCGCGCGCTTCTGCTAGACTGATTCGACGTAACTCATCACAAAACAAGCGAAACCATGTCCTGGGACCTCAAGAAAAAGGCGCAGGCCCTCCTGGCTCTCGAACAGGGAGGGATCGCGAAAGACTGGGGAGGCAAGATCTCCGTCGCCCTCGTGTACCCGAACACGTACGCGGTCGGGATGTCCAACCTGGGGTTCCAGGCTATCTACGCCTGCCTGAACCGCCTCCCCGACGTCGTCTGCGAGCGGGTCTTCTTCCCCGACCCCGAGGACCTGGATGAATATCTGAGGACGCGCACCCCGCCGTTCTCGCTCGAGTCCCAGCGCCCCCTCTCCGACTTCCACCTCGTCGGGTTCTCGGTGACCTACGAGGGCGATTACATCAACGTGCTGCGGCTGCTCGCCATGGCAGGCATCCCGCTACGCCCGGAAGCGCGCCGGCCCCAGGACCCGCTGATCCTCATGGGGGGCGTGTGCGCCTTCGCCAACCCCGAGCCCATCGCCCCCTTCATGGACTTCGTGGTGGTGGGGGAAGGGGAGGAGATTGTTAGCGAGATCGTGTCCTCCTATCGCGAGGCCTTCGAGGGCCTCGACCCGGCCGGCCGCAAGCGGGACGCCTTCCTGGACCGGCTCGCCTCGATCCAGGGCATCTATCTTCCCCATGCCTACGAGGTCCGCCACACCGATGACGGGAGCGTGGCCGCCGTCGTTCCCCGGCACGCGAACGTGCCGCCCGTGGTGCTCAAGCGCCGCCTGAAGGACGTGAACCAGTTCGAGACAATCTCTCTCCTGAAGACGCCGCGGGCGGAGTACGGGCATATGTCGCTCTTGGAGGTGGGTAAAGGGTGCGGCAGAGGGTGCCGCTTCTGTCTGGAGGGCGAGATTTACCGGCCGGTCCGTCACCGGAGCCTGGAGTCGCTGAGGGAGACGGTGGCCAAGATCGCCAAGGACGGACGCCGCGTGGGGCTGGTGGGGGCGTGCGTCTCCGACTACCCGTGGATCGGGGAGTTGATGAAGATCCTCGAGGAGCACGGCGTCGAGGTGTCCATCTCGTCGCTGCGAGCGGACAGCCTGACTGAGGACCTGGTCGCCTCGCTCAAGCGCGGCGGCCATCGGACGCTCACGATGGCGCCGGAGGCCGGCACCGAGCGGCTCAGGCACGTGATCCGGAAGACCATCAGCGACGAACAGCTCTACGAGGCCTGCGGCCTCCTCCGGCGGCATGGGATCCCGAACCTCAAGTGCTACTTCATGATCGGGCTCCCCACCGAGACCCGCGAGGATATAGAGGCAATCCCGGATCTTGCTGGACGCCTCCTGGACAGGCTGCGCGTGCTCGATCCGGACGGCCACCCGTTCGGCAAGCTCACGCTGTCGATCTCCTCCTTCGTCCCCAAGCCCTGGACGCCCTTTCAGTGGGCGCCCTTCGACGATCCGCGGAGCCTCGAGGACAAGCTCGGGGTCATCAAGCGCGGCGTCCGGCGCTTCCCCAACGTGCGGGTGCTCCACGAAAACCCGCGGGAGGCCTCCCTCCAGGCGCTCCTGGCGCGCGGGGACCGCCGCGTGGCGGATTTTCTGGAGATCGCGGCGCGCCTGGGCGGAGACTGGCGACGGGCGCTCAGACAATGGGAGGGCGACCCTGCCTTCTACACGAGCCGCGAGCGGCCGCTGGACGAAGTCTTTCCGTGGGATCACCTCGACGTCGGCGTGAAAAAGTCCGGCCTGATCCGAGAGTACCAGAAGGCCGGCCTCGCCCCCGAGACCCTGGCCGTATAGGAGACACGATGGCCGAACAGACGCCCCCCGGACGCTTCATGGTCTATGCCTGCTTCCGGGCGCTCCCCGGCTGGTACGGCCTCGCCAAGGACGAAAAGGGGAGGGCGATCGCCGAGTACCTGGCCCGGGTGGATGACTTCAACGGGCGCCTGCTCCTCCGCCCGTACTCGACGCTCGGCCTCAAAAAGGACTCGGACTTCCTCCTCTGGATCATCGCCCCTGAGCTCGACCAGATCCAGGGCCTCATGGAGGCGCTCAGGAAGACGGCGATGGCGCCCTACCTGGAGCAGACCTGGAGCTTCCTGGCGGTGACGCGCGAGTCCATCTACCTCAAGGGGCACACCGAAGAGGTCACCGTCACCGTCGAGCCCGGCCAGGCCAAATACCTCTTTGTCTATCCCTTCGTCAAGACCCGGGAGTGGTACCTCTTGCCCATGGAAGAGCGGCAGAAGCTCATGAGCGAACACATCCGGGTGGGGCACAAGTTCCCGGCAATCCGCATCAACACCGCCTACTCCTTCGGCCTCGACGACCAGGATTTCGTCGTGTCGTTCGAGGGCGAGGATCCCAAGGAGTTCGTCACGCTGGTCATGCGGCTCCGCGAGACCAGAGGGTCGCTCTACACGGTCCGTGACACGCCGATCTTCACCTGTGTCAAGCGGCCGATAGAGGAGATCCTCTGGTCCCTCGGCTGAGCTTCGAAGGAGAAGAGAACATGGGCACACTGGCCAAGATTGCCGACAAGGCCGATCTCAACCCGGGCGAGGCCAAGGTGATCGAGGTGCAAGGCAAGACCCTCGCCCTCTTCAACGTGGACGGAACCTTCTACGCCCTGGACAATACCTGCCTTCACCGCGGCGGCCCGCTCGGCGAGGGGGAACTGGAAGGCTCCGTGGTGACATGCCCCTGGCACGGCTGGCGGTGGGACGTCAGCACGGGTGCCAACACCAACAACCCGGCGGTCAAGGTCGCCTGCTTTCCGGTGAAGGTGGAAGGCACCGGGGTCTTCATCGAGATCTGAACCGTCCATGCCCCACCTCGACACCCTGGGCCGCCCGCTTCGAAACCTCCGCATCTCGGTCACCGACCGCTGCAATTTGCGCTGCCAGTACTGCATGCCGGAGGACGAGTACGTCTGGCTCCCCCGCGAGCATCTCCTTCACTTCGAGGAGATCAGCTCCCTCGCGGACGTCTTCACCGAGCTCGGCGTGGACAAAGTGCGGCTGACAGGCGGGGAGCCGCTCCTGCGCAGGGATCTGCCAGCGCTCGTCCGGATGCTCGCCGCCAAGCCGGCCATCCGGGACCTCGCCATGACGACCAACGGCGTGCTCCTGGCCGAGCAGGCCCAGGCGCTCTACGAGGCGGGACTCCATCGGGTGAGCGTCAGCCTCGACACGCTCCAGCCCGAGCGCTTCAGGCGCCTGACGCGCCGCGACGATCTGGCGAGGGCGCTCCGTGGAATCGAGGCGGTGGGGCGGGCAGGCTTCAAGGGGCTCAAGCTCGACTCGGTGGTCATGCGGGGGACCAACGACGACGAGCTGGTGGACCTCATCGAGTACGGCAAGAAAGTGAGCGCCGAGGTGCGCTTCATCGAGTACATGGACGTCGGCGGCGCCACGCTCTGGTCCATGGACAAGGTCTTCCCCCGCACGGCGATCCTGGAGCGACTGGAGGGTCACTACGGCCGTATCCAACCCGTGATCGAGGAAAGCTCGGCGCCGGCGGACCGCTTCAGGTTACCCGACGGGACCGTCTTCGGGATCATCTCCTCGACGACGGCGCCCTTCTGCCGCTCCTGCGACCGGAGCCGCCTCACCGCCGATGGCATGTGGTACCTCTGCCTCTACGCGAAGGACGGGACCGACCTCCGGGGGCCCCTGCGGCGTGGCGCCTCGAAGGCAGAGCTCAAGGCCCTCATCGCCCCCATCTGGCACAAGCGGGCCGACCGGGGCGCCGAGGAGCGCCTGGCCCTCGGCAGCCGGAGCCCCCTGGTCCAGATCGGCGAGCTGCGTCAGGACCCCCACCTCGAGATGCACACCCGCGGCGGCTAACCGACGGGGGCCGGCTGGGTGCGGAGGCCGGCTGATCGGATCTTCAACGCCTGAGCGCCAGGCGAGCTGCCACGGAAGGCACGCCGTGGCGTCAGCCTAGTGTCGGAGGAGCGTTGAGGCGCGATCTTTAGGCCGCTCCACCAGCGCGGTAACGCGTGATCGATCTCTACTGTGAACGCTTGGGTCCCGGTTTATTTGCGGAACCAGTCAATGCGTCCACCAATCTGTCCTTTCTGATCGCTGCTTGGGCGGCCTGGTCTCTGGCCCGACGTGCGAATGCTCTGTCGGCGGGGAGCTCGGGGCTAATCGCCTTGTTTGTCACCATCGGCGTTGGGAGCATCGCATTCCACACGTTCGCGACGGGATGGGCGAGGGTCCTAGACGCGCTCCCCATTCTGCTGTTTCAGCTCTGGTTTCTGTGGCTGTACACGCGCACAGTTGTGGGAATACGCATCGAGCTTGCATCCGCTTGCACAGTCGGCTTCGCTGCTGCAGCCTATCTCGGGAGGCAATTCCCGAACATCCTCAACGGCTCACTCATCTATTCTCCTTCATTCCTTTTGCTACTCAGCCTGGGACTGTACCATTTCCAGCAACGAAAGAGAGGTCATTTCCTGCTGCTCGCGACAACGGGGGTATTTTCACTCTCGCTCGTTTTTCGCACAGTTGATAAAGTTGTATGCCCTTATTTGCTAATCGGCACCCACTTCCTCTGGCACGTCCTGAACGGAGTTGTCGTCTACTTGGCAATGCGGAGTGTGATTATCAATTTTCCAGGGGAGGTACGGATGGGGGCGTCGAGGCCCCCTCCGCGTCAAAGCGGGGCGGGGAGGTCGGACTTGCCCATGAGGTAGAGGTCGATGCCGCGGGCGGCGCTCCCCCTCGGCCGGTGTATCGGAAATGGGACATGGCGATTCCTGTTAGACGGTAGCATCTCTCCGGTATATACTTGAGCCATGAAATACAAGATTGCGTTGCTGAAGAGGGACGAAGGCTATAGTGTTTCGGTTCCGGGGCTGCCGGGGTGCTGGTCGCAGGGTGCCACCGAACAGGAGGCGCTGGCGAACATCAAAGACGCGATTCGCGAGTACCTCGCCGCGCGTGAAGGACTCCTGAAAGGGGCGGTCGTCCGCGAAGTCGAAGTCACCTCATAGGCGTGCCCAAGATCCCCGGCGTCAACCACCGAGATGCCGTGCGCGCGCTGGAGAAGGCCGGGTTTCGCATTGTCCGTGAAGGTAAGCACGTCGTTATGACCGACGGCGTCCGCATTCTTACCATTCCCCGTCACAATCCCGTTAACGCTTACACGCTGGGCGGCATCGTGCGCGACGCCGGCCTAACCGTCGAAAAGTTTCGCGACCTTCTATAGCGTTAGGGGCGCCTCGTGCCCCCTTAGAGGAGGGGAGCGGGGAGGTCGGACTTGCCCATGAGGTAGAGGTCGATGCCACGGAAGGCACGCCGGGATAGGCCGCAACGCGATGCTGCATAACATGGCAGCGCCTGGGTCTCCGGAGGGCAACTCCCCGGAAGAACCTGGAGATACGCGGTAGACCCTGGCGATGCGTCTCCGCGATAGGTTGCGGCCAACTGCAAGGTTTGCCGTGATATACGCTTCTACCTAATTCTAGTTAGCCAGCTCCACAATGAGGTGTGTGAGGTAACGACGTAAAGGGGGAGAAGGTGATACGTATCGGCGGTCTTGGCCCGCTGACGTTGCCGGGCATTCCTTGGGCAGGACGCGAACTCAAGGACGGGATGAGTCTCGCCGTGCAGCAACTTAATGGCTCGGGTGGCGTGCTGGGCAGGCAGTTGACTCTCTTATTTGAGGACACACATGGCCGACCGGAGGCAGGTGTGGCCGCTGTCGAGAGGCTGCTTGGAGAAAGCGTCCACGCCTTGGCCGGCGAGTTCCACAGCGTGGTTGCTGATGCCATCGTAGAGCCAGTGGAGCGTTCCGGCCTCCCCTTCGTATGCGCGTCCGCGACGCTGGATGACATCACAGCCCGCAGGTTGGGTTTCGTGTTTCGTCTTGCACCACCTCAATCCTACGGTTGGGCTATCTACGCCGACTTTTTAGCGTCACAGGGTTTTCAGCATGTCGTCGCGCTTCAAGAAGATAATCGTTATTGGAACAACGGCTCAAGAGCAATAGAGGGTCGGCTCCAAAACTTAGGCGTACATTTTACGCGGCTTTCAGTTGCTCCAGGACTGGCCGATGCAGCGTCCTGGATCCGGCAAGTCAAGGCGAAGCAATCGGAGTCTGCGGTCCCGGACATCTTGCTCCTTCTCATGGCCTACCCGGAACCACTGCGTTCGGTCGTGGGCGAGGCGCACAACCATGGCCTTGTCCCGCCTGCATGCTTTTTCGGAGATCCTGCGGGACGCACGGTGTTTCCGGACTGGTGGGAGATTGCTGGTACCGGTGCCATACAGGTCCCTTTCCTCTCGTACACGCGACCGGACCGCCCCACGGGCAACGGAAAGCGCATATCAATGCACTTCAAGAAGCAGTACGGCCGAGAACCGACATTCGTCGCCTTCGAAGGGTTCGATAGTGTGCTCGTGCTCGCGCGCGCTTTCGAGGACGCTGGGACTACGGAACCGCCGAACGTCCGCGATGCGTTGCGCCGCATGGAGTTGGAGGGTACGCGCGGTACGATCAGATTCTCGACGGAGCGTGCGGGTGTGGTGCATCAACAGTGGAAGTGGCCGCCGGTATGCGTAGTGGCATACAGTCACGCTCGCCAGGCTTTCTCGGAAGCCGACCTTCTTTGGGACGCCGAGCATGGTTCTATTGGAACGACATCCTTGCGCCGGGCTGGCTAACCGTTCGCTTCACCGGACGCGCAAAAGCGGCACGCCGGTGAGCTTTATCGTTAGGCGACAGAAGAACCTGACCCCCGAAGGACGGGATCGATCCCTCGGGCCCCTCCGGGACCACATCGGAAGAGGAGCGCACAGGGGGGGTAATACTCGGAGTGACCTATTGGCGGGCCCGCCAGGCGGCGAGATTATTCTCGATCTGGCGGGCGTGCTCCTCCAGGTGGGCCGCATAGATCCTGAGCCAGTCCTCCGCCGTGTAGCGGCCTGACTCGGTGTGTTGCCCCTCGCGCGCCCAGGCCTCGCCCGGAAGCCGCCGGATGAGCGCCGAGGTGTTGGCGCGAACGGCGTCCACGGTCGCGAGAGCCGCCTCGATCGGGTGCGAGTGGTAGTCGAAGCGCTGGACCCAGGCGTTCTCGTCGTAGCCCAGGACCAGGGGATCCTTCTCGGCGACGACGTAGCGGATCCGGGCCGCCGCGTTCGTTTCCGAATCGGCGCAGTGGCAGACGATCTCGTGCGCCGACCACTCCCCCGGCGCCGGGCGCCACTTCCGCGCCTCCTCGGCGATCCTCATGAAGGCCGCGCGCAGGCGGGACGGGCCGTCGGCGTACTGCTGGATGAGGCGCTCGCGCTCCTGCCGGCTGAGGGGCATGGGGCTACGGAAGAGGGGCGGGGAGATCGGAGCGGCCCATGAGGTAGAGATCCACCCCCCGGGCGGCGCTCCGGCCCTCGGCGATGGCCCAGACGATGAGGGATTGGCCGCGCTGCATGTCCCCGGCGACGAACACGCCGGGGACGCTCGTCATCCAGTTCACGTCCCGCGACACGGTGCCGCGCTCCGTCAGCTTGAGGCCGAGCTGACTCAAGGCGCCGTCCCGCTCCGGGCCAAGAAAGCCCATGGCCAGAAGGACCAACTCGGCCTCCAGCTCGAACTCGGTGTGGGGGATCGGCCTGAAGTCGAGGCGCCCGCCCTCCCGCACCATCTCGACCCGGTGAGCGTGGAGCTTCTTCACGTGGCCGTTCTCCCCCGAGAAGCGAGTGGTCGAGACGGCGTATTCACGGATCCCTCCCTCCGCGTGGGCCGCGGATGTCCGTAAGATGACCGGCCATTGGGGCCAGGGGTTGTCGGGAGCACGCTCGTCGGGCGGGCGGGGAAGGAGCTCGAACTGGTGGACCGAGGCGGCGCCCTGGCGATGGACGGTGCCCAGGCAGTCGGCCCCCGTGTCGCCGCCCCCGATGATGACGACCCGCTTCCCGCCGGCGGTGATGAACCCCTCGTCGGGGATCGGGTCGCCCTCGCAGCGCCTGTTCTGGAGGGTCAGGTACTCCATGGCGAAGTGGATGCCGCCGAGCTCGCGCCCAGGCACCTTGAGGTCTCGCGGGAGCGTCGCGCCACCGGCAAGGAGAATGGCGTCGAACTCCCGGCGCAGGTCCTCGACGGACACGGTCACTCCCACGTGGGCGTTGACCTGGAAGTCCACCCCCTCCTTCTCCATCAGCTGGAGGCGCCGGTCAAGGACCCGCTTCTCCATCTTGAACTCGGGGATCCCGTAGCGCAGGAGGCCGCCGATCCTGTCGTCCCGCTCGAAGACCGTCACCCAGTGCCCTGCGCGATTGAGCTGCTGGGCAGCGGCCAGCCCGGCGGGCCCTGAGCCGACAACCGCGACCTTCTTGCCGGTCCGCACGACCGGGGGCTCGGGCTTCACCCATCCGGCCTCGAAGGCGTGGTCGATGGTCGCCAGCTCGATCGCCCTGATCGTCACCGGGTCGTCGTTGATGCCGAGGACGCAGGAGCCCTCGCACGGGGCCGGGCAGAGGGTCCCGGTGAATTCGGGGAAATTGTTCGTCGCGTGGAGGCGGTCGATCGCTTCCCGCCACTTGTCGCGGTAGACCAGGTCGTTCCAGTCGGGAATCAGGTTGCCGAGCGGGCAGCCCTCGTGGCAGAAGGGGATGCCGCAGTCCATGCAGCGCGCGCCCTGCTTCTGGAGCGTGTCCTCGGGCCACGGAAGCATCTGCAGCTTCCAGTCCCGGACCCGCTCGGCCACCGCGCGGTACGGCTGCTTGTCGCGCTTCCACTCCATGAAGCCGGTGGGCTTACCCATGCGCCCCTTCCATCACCGCCTTCTCCCAGGGGATTCCTTCCTCCTGGGCCCGCTTCATGGCATTGAGGGACCGCTTGTAATCGCGCGGCATGACCTTCACGAACTTGGGTTGCGTCTTGCCCCACCGGGCGAGGATTCCTTCTGCCACCGTGCTCTGGGTGTAGCGGGCGTGGCGACGGAGGAGCTCTCTCACCTCGCGCACATCTTCGTCCGCAACCAGGGGCTCGACATCCACCATGCCGAGGTTGCAGCGGATCCTGAAGTCGCCCACCTCGTCGAGAACATAGGCGACGCCGCCGGACATGCCGGCCGCGAAGTTGCGTCCTGTGCCGCCGATGACGACCACGCGACCTCCCGTCATGTACTCGCAGCCGTGGTCGCCGATGCCCTCCACGACAGTGCGCGCCCCGCTGTTCCTGACGGCGAACCGCTCACCCGCGACGCCTCGGAAGTACGCCTCGCCGCTGGTGGCTCCGTAGAGCACGACATTGCCGACCAGGATGTTCTCCTCGGGAACGAAGGTAGACTCCCGCGGCGGGTACACGATCATCTTGCCACCCGACAGGCCCTTGCCGAGGTAGTCGTTGGAGTCACCCTCCAGGACGAGCGTGATCCCCCGCGGGATGAACGCCCCGAAGCTCTGGCCCGCCGAGCCCGTGAAGTGGATCCTGATCGTGTCGTCGGGGAGCCCCTCGCTTCCGTAACGACTGGTGACTTCGTAGCCCAGGAGGGTCCCGACAGTCCGGTGGACGTTTCGGATCGGCAGGCGAAGATCCACGGGCTCGCGCCGGTCGAGGGCCGGCCGGCAGAGCGGGATGATCGTGGTCCTGTCCAGCGCCTTGTCCAGGCCGTGATCCTGCTCGCGCACCTTGCGGATCGCCACGTCGGGCCCGACCTGCGGCTGGTAGAGGATCGAGGAGTAGTCGAGCCCGCGCGCCTTCCAGTGATCCAGCGCCTTCTTCATGTCGAGCTTGTCCACCCGCCCGATCATCTCGTCCATGGTCCTGAAGCCGAGCTGGGCCATGTACTCCCGGACCTCCGCGGCGAGGAACCGGAAGAAATTCTGGACGAACTCGGGCTTCCCCGTGAACTTCTTCCTGAGCTCGGGATCCTGGGTCGCGATCCCCACCGGGCACGTGTTCAGGTGGCAGACGCGCATCAGGACGCAGCCCATCACGACCAGCGGGGCCGTGGAGAAGCCGTACTCCTCGGCGCCGAGGAGCGCCGCCACGACCACGTCGCGCCCGGTCTTCATCTGCCCGTCCACCTGGACGGTGATCCGGTCGCGGAGCTTGTTCAGCACGAGGACCTGCTGGGTCTCGGCGAGACCCAGTTCCCAGGGGAGACCGGCGTGCTTGATGCTGCTGAGCGGGGAGGCCCCGGTGCCGCCGTCGTGGCCGGAGATCAGCACGACGTCCGAAAACGCCTTGGCCACTCCCGCCGCCACCGTCCCGACCCCCACCTCAGCGACCAATTTCACGTGAACACGGGCCTTGGGATTACTGTTCTTCAGATCGTGGATGAGCTGCTTGATGTCCTCGATCGAGTAGATGTCGTGGTGGGGGGGCGGAGAGATCAGCCCCACCCCGGGGGTGGAGTAGCGGACCCTCGCGATCCAGGGATAGACCTTGTGGCCGGGGAGCTGGCCGCCTTCGCCGGGCTTACTGCCCTGGGCCATCTTGATCTGCAGATCGGTCGAGTTGACCAGGTACTCGCTGGTGACGCCGAATCGGCCGGAGGCGACCTGCTTGACCGCGCTCCGCCGCAGGTCGCCGTTAGGATCAGGCTTGTAGCGCGCCGGGTCCTCCCCCCCCTCGCCCGTGTTCGACCGGGCGCCCATCCGGTTCATCGCGATGGCCAGCGTCTCGTGGGCCTCCTGGCTGATCGAGCCGTAGGACATGGCGCCCGTGGCGAACCGCTTGAGGATGGACTCGACCGGCTCGATCTCCTCGATGGGGATGCGCGTCTCGGCCACCTTGAAGTCGAAGAGCCCCCTGAGCGTGCAGAGGTGCTGGTTCTGGTTGTCCACCAGCTGGGTGTATTCCTTGAAGATCTTGTACCGGCCGCTCTGGGTGGCGTGCTGGAGCTTGAAGACCGTGTCGGGGTTGAAGAGATGGTATTCCCCGTCGCGCCGCCACTGGTATTCGCCCCCCCAGTCGAGGTCAGGCTTCCCCACAGGCCGCTCCGGAAAGGCGTGCCGGTGGCGGAGGCGCGCTTCCTCGGCGATCACGTCGAGCCCGACGCCGCCGATGCGGGAGGCGGTCCAGGTGAAGAACCGGTCCACGAACTCCTTGTCGAGGCCCATGGCCTCGAAGATCTGGGCGCCCCGGTAGGACTGGATGGTGGAGATCCCCATCTTGGAGATGACCTTCAACACTCCCTTGTTCAGGGCCTTGATGTAGCTCTTCACCGCCTTCACGTGGTCGAGCCCGGGCAGGAGCTCCTGGCGGATCATGTCGTCCAGGCTCTCGAAGGCCAGGTAGGGATTGATGGCTCCCGCGCCGTAGCCCAGGAGGAGCGCCGCGTGATGCACCTCGCGCGGCTCCCCGCTCTCGATCACGAGCCCCACGCGCGTTCGGGTCCCCTCGCGGACCAGGTGGTGGTGGACGCCGGCCGTCGCCAGGAGCGCCGGGATCGGCGCCAGGTCCTTATCCACGCCCCGATCGGAGAGGATGATGAAGGTATACCCGAGGGCGATGGCCTGGCTCGCCTTGAGGCAGAGCTCCTCCAGGGCGCTCTCGAGCCCCGGGCCCCCTTTGCCGACCGGGAAGAGCATCGGCAGCGTCATGGATCTGAACCCGGGCCGATCCACGTACCGGACCCGGGCCAACTCCTCGTTGTCCAGGATCGGGGTCCTGAGCTTGATCTGGCGGCAGCTCTCCGGCTCGGGCATCAATAAGTTACGCTCGGGCCCGATCGTCGTGGACATCTGGGTCACCAGCTCCTCGCGGATCGCGTCCAGGGGCGGGTTGGTCACCTGGGCGAAGAGCTGCTTGAAGTAGTCGTAGAGCAGACGCGGGCGGTTCGACAGGACGGCCAGCGAGGTGTCGGTCCCCATGGAGCCCACCGGCTCTTCCCCGTTCTTCGCCATGGGCCCCATCAGGATGCGGAGGTCCTCGTGGGTGTAGCCGAAGGCCTGCTGCCGCTGGAGCACCGTCTCGTGATCCGGCTCGTGGACGTGGGGTGGTGCGGGGAGATTCTGGAGCGGGACCAGGTGCCGCCCGAGCCACTCCCGGTAGGGATGCTCGGTGGCGAAGGCCCGCTTCAGCTCGGCGTCGTCAATGATCCGGCCCTGGGAGGTATCCACCAGGAAGATCCGGCCGGGGTGCAGCCGCTCCTTCATGAGGACGTTGTCGGGCGGGATGTCCAGCACCCCCACCTCCGACGCCATGACGACCAGTCCGTCCTTCGTGACGTAGTAGCGCGAGGGACGGAGCCCGTTCCGGTCCAGGACCGCCCCGATGACGGTGCCGTCGGTGAAGGCGATGGACGCGGGCCCGTCCCAGGGCTCCATCAGGCAGCCGTGGTACTCGTAGAAGGCCTTCAGGTCCTCGTCCATGAACTCGTGGCCGCTCCACGCCTCCGGGATCATCATGAGCACGGCGTGCGGCAGGGGCCGCCCGGTCATGACCAAAAACTCCAGCACGTTGTCGAAGATCGCCGAATCGCTCCCGCCTTCGAGCACGATGGGGAGGATCTTCTTCAGGTCGGGCAGGAGGGGCGACTCGCAAAGGGCCTCCCGGGCGCGCATCCAATTGATGTTTCCGCGCAGGGTGTTGATTTCTCCGTTATGAGCCAGATACCGGTAGGGATGAGCCAGAGGCCAGGAGGGGAAGGTGTTGGTGGAGAAGCGCTGGTGGACCAGGGCGAGCGCCGACTCGATCGCCGGATCCGTCAGGTCGGGGAACATGGTCTCGATCTGGTCTGCCGAGAGCATCCCCTTGTAGATGAGCGTGTTGGAGGAGAGGCTCGGCAGGTAGAAGAGCTTCCGCGCCGCCATCTCCGACCCGTAGATGGCGTGCTCGACCCGCTTGCGGACGATGTAGAGGACACGCTCGAACTGCCGGTCGTCTCGAATCGCAGGATCGCGCGCGATGAACACCTGTTTGATGACGGGTTCCACGGCCCTGGCGCTCGGCCCGACGGGCGAGTCGTCGGTCGGCACGTCCCGCCAGCCCAGCATCGTCTGCCCTTCCTCCCGGACGATCTCCTCGAAGACCTGCTGGCAGCGCCTGGCCTGGCCGGGGTCGGTGGGCAGGAAGACGAGCCCGGCGCCGTACCACCTGGAGGCCGGCAGGACGATCCCCAGCGTCAGGCACTCGCGGGCCAGAAAGGCGTGCGGCATCTGGATGAGAATCCCGGCCCCGTCCCCCGTGTTGACCTCGCACCCGCAGGCCCCACGGTGGAGCAGGTTCTTGAGGACGGTCAGGGCCCGTAGGACGATGCCGTGCGACTGACGCCCCTTCATGTCCACGACGAACCCGACGCCGCAGGCGTCGTGCTCGTGGGCCGGGTCGTAGAGCCCCTGGGCGGGGGGGAGCCCGTCCGGGGTCAGCGGCTTGGCGTGCGGCGCGTCGGTCACCGAGACCTCCTCATGGCTTGTGAAGGACCGGAACAATCTTTCGGGTGAGGATACACGAAGTCCAATCATAAGTCACGCCCAAAGGAAAAATACTGTGCATCAGATATGCTAATAGTGTATCCTGCCGCTGTGAACCTGGAAACGCTCCAGCTCTACTGCGACGTCGTCCGCCTCAAGAGCTTCTCCCGCGGCGCCGCGGCCAACGAGGTCTCCCAGTCCGCCGCCAGCCAGTCTGTGCAGCAGCTGGAGGCGGACATGGGGGTGCGGCTCCTCGACAGGACCAAGCGCCCGTTCACGGTCACCCCCGAGGGGCGGGCGCTCTACGACGCCTGCCGCGACCTCCTCCACCGCTACGAAGAGGCCAAGGCCCGGGTCGGCGCGTCGCGGACGCGGCTGGACGGGACCGTCCGCGTCGCCGCCATCTACTCGGTCGGCCTGCACGACATGAGCCGCCATATGCAGCCGTTCATGTCCGCCCACCCCCAGGCCAAGGTCCGACTCGAGTGCCTTCACCCGCACAAAGTGGTGGAGGCCGTCATCAACGACGAGGCGGACATCGGGATCATGTCCTACCCGCCCGCCATGCGCGCCCTCGCGGTCATCCCGTGGCGAGACGAGAAGATGGTGGTTGTCTGTCACCCCGGCCACCGGTTCGCCCGGCGACGGGTGGTGATGCCGCCGGATCTGAACGGGGAGAAATTCGTCGCCTTCGACCCCGACCTGGGAATCCGCAGGGCCATCGACCGGGCTCTGAAACAGCAGAGCGTGCGCGTGAACGTGGTCATGGAATTCGACAACATCGAGACGATCAAGCAGGCCATCGCGATCGACGCCGGGGTCAGCATCCTCCCCCGTCCCGCGGTCGTGAAGGAGACGGAGATCGGCAGCCTGGCGGCTCGGCCGCTCGGGATCCCGGACCTGGTGCGCCCGATCGGCATCATCTACCGCAAGCAGAAGCACCTCTCGCCCACCGCCGTGCGGTTCATCAAGTCGCTGCGCAAGGCGGGCGAGGGGGCCTGACGCCCGCCCCGGTCGGCCGCGCGTTGAGGCCGCCGAGGCCGCGTGCTATCCTAGCTACGTGACCCGGGAGCCGGCCCTTCTCCTTATCGCAACCAGCGAGGCCGACGCCAACCTCTACTACGCGACCCGCTTTCTGGCGCCCGACCCCTTCGTCTTCCTCCAGGTGGGCGAGCGCAAGATCCTGCTCATGAGCGACCTGGAAATCGACCGCGCGCGCGCCCAGGCCCGCGTCGACGAGGTGCTCTCCCTCTCCGAATACGAGGGCAAAGCCCGCCAGCGCTGGCCATCTCCCCACCTGATCGACATGGTCGGGCTGCTCCTGGAGGCGTACGGGGTCCCCCTCGTGAGCGTGCCGTCCGCCTTCCCCCTGGAGTACGCCGATCGCCTGCGGGAAAAGGGCGTGCGGGTGGCGGCGCGCCCCGACCCGTTCTTCCCGGAACGCCTCGTCAAGTCCGCGGAGGAAATCGCGGCGATCGCGGAGACACAGCGCCATACCGAGACCGCCTTCCGGGCTGCGCTCGGGGTCCTCCGGGAGAGCCGGATCAGGGGGGAAGAGGTGCGCTGGCGCGGCCGGCCGCTGACGGTCGAGCAGATGAAGAAGGTCATCAACGTGTCGCTGATGGAAAACGACTGCGTGGCCCAGCACACGATCGTCGCGTGCGGGCTCGACGGCGTGGACCCGCACAACCAGGGTTCGGGCCCCATTCGGCCCCACCAGTCCATCATCTTCGACATCTTCCCCCGCTCGAGTCGCACCCGGTACTTCGCCGACATGACACGAACCGTCGTCAAGGGGAGAGCCTCGGACGCCCTCCGGCGGATGTACGATGCCGTTCTGGCCGCCCAGCGGCGCGGCATCGAGCTCGTCCGGGACGGCGCCTCGGGACGCCAGATCCACGCCGAGGTCACCCGGACCATGGAAGGCCGCGGTTTCGAGACCGGGGTCGTGGACGGAAGGAACCAGGGCTTCTTCCACGGGACCGGCCACGGCGTGGGGCTCGACATCCACGAGCCGCCGCGCATCAGCAAGGTGGATCACACCCTTAAAGCCGGCCAAGTCGTCACGGTGGAACCGGGGCTCTATTACACGCGAGCGGGGGCCGTCCGGATCGAGGACTTGGTGGTCGTCGAGGCGGGGGGGTGCCGCAACCTGACGCGGGCGGCCAAGGGTAAGCTCCTCGAGCTCTAGCCGGCGGGCGGTCCGACCAGAAGCCGATCGCCTTGCCATCTGCCACACCCTCCGATACCATAGAAGATGCTGCGACGGGCTTCAGGGGAGGACCGGACCAACATCGTGAGGTGTCTCGGCAGGCGGCGATGTGCGCGTGTCAGGGGCCGGAGGTGCTGAGGACCATGAACGAGTTTCAGGACGAGTATTCCGAGTCGGGCGACGACGAGTTTCGAAAGCTCGAAGGGGCGCTCCTCAACGATGCCGTGAACCTGCTGGCGCCGAGTGAGCCGCTCCGCCTCACCGAAACCGCCAC
This sequence comes from Candidatus Rokuibacteriota bacterium, assembly GCA_023248995.1. Classification (GTDB taxonomy): domain Bacteria; phylum Methylomirabilota; class Methylomirabilia; order Rokubacteriales; family CSP1-6; genus JAHFDN01. Next base: position 50,519 of record JAHFDN010000001.1, on the reverse strand, counting down.
CGTGCACGAGGCCATCGCGAAGATGCTGGCCAACCGCCGGGCCGCGGTCGTGATCGTGGACGCGGACGGGCGGCTCATCGGCATCTTCACGGAGCGGGACGTGCTGACGCGCGTCGTGGGGCAGGGGCGGGACGTCCACAAGACCACGCTCGCCGAGGTGATGACCCGCGAACCCGAGGCCCTCTCCCCTCAGGACCGGATCTGCTACGCGGTGAACCGGATGAACAACGCGGGCTATCGGACGGTCCCCCTCGTGGACGCCCAGCATCGCCCGATCGGGATCGTGACGGTCAATGACGTGGTCAGGTGGCTGGCGGAGATTTTTCCGGAGGCGGTCCTGAACCTGAGGCCAGGAGACGAGATCAAGCGGCCGCTCCAGGTGGACGCCGGCTAAGGGAGAGACGCGACCCCATGAGCGACGCCAGCGCGCCGGCCTCTGCCGTTTCGAAGCAGCGCCGTCAGCTCGACCGCGCCGTGGTTCGGTTTGCGGGGGACTCGGGGGACGGCATGCAGGTGACCGGCGAGCAGTTCGCCACCGAGGCCGCCTGGGCCGGGGCCGACCTCGTCACGCTGCCCAACTTCCCCGCGGAGATCCGCGCGCCCGCCGGTACGCTGTTCGGTGTGTCGAGCTACCAGCTCCAGTTCGGGAGCCGCCGCGTGTACACGCCGGGCGATCGCCTCGACTGCCTGGTGGCGATGAACCCCGCCGCGCTCAAGGTGCACCTGGGAGACCTGAAAGAGGGCGGCCTGCTGATCGTGAACACGGCGGCCTTCGAGCAGAAGAACCTCGATCGGGCGGGATACCGGAGTAACCCGCTCACCGACGCGGCGCTCGAAGACCGCTACCGGCTGCACAAGATCGACATCACGCGGATGACGATGGAGGCGCTGGAGGAGGTGGCCCTCGGCGCCAGGGAGAAGGAGCGCTGCAAGAACTTCTTCTCCCTCGGGCTGGTCTCCTGGATCTACACGCGCCCCATCGAGCCGACGCTCGGCTGGATCGGCAGGCGGTTCGCCAAACACGCGGCGATCGCCGAGGCCAACATCCGGGCGCTGAAGACCGGGTACCACTTCGGCGAGACGGCCGAGATCTTCACGGAGTGCTACGGGATAGAGCCGGCGGCGATGCCGCCGGGGGTCTATCGGAGCATCACCGGCAACCGGGCGCTCGCCTGGGGGATTCTGGCCGCGGCCCAGCGGACCCGGCTGACCGTGGTATACGGCGCCTACCCGATCACGCCCGCCAGCGATATTCTTCACGAGTTGGCGCTCCACAAGCGCTTCGGGGTCCGAACATTCCAGGCCGAGGACGAGATCGCCGCGATCGGGAGCATCATCGGAGCGGCGTTCGGTGGGGCGATCGGCGTGTGCGCTTCGAGCGGCCCCGGCATCGCGCTCAAGGCTGAAGGCATGAACCTGGCCGTCATGGCTGAACTGCCGATCGTCGTCTTCGACATCCAGCGGGCGGGGCCGAGCACGGGGTTGCCGACGAAGACCGAACAGGCGGATCTGCTCATGGTGCTCCACGGGCGCAACAGCGAGTCGCCGGTGGTCGTGCTGGCGCCGGCGACCCCGGGCGACTGCTTCTTCATCGCCTACGAGGCCATCCGCATCGCGGTCAAGTACATGGTGCCGGTCGTCGTCCTGAGTGACGGGTACCTCGCGAGCGGCGCCGAGCCCTGGCTCATCCCCGACCCGAAGACGCTGCGGGACATCCCGGTCAAGTTCCGGACCGATGCCGAGGGCTTCTTCCCCTACCTACGGGACGAGGCGACGCTCGCCCGTCCCTGGGTCCGCCCCGGGACGCCCGGCCTCGAGCACCGGATCGGCGGCCTGGAGAAGGAGCACATCACCGGCACCGTGTCCTATGACGCCGAGAACCACGACCTGATGGTCCGGCTCAGGGCCGAGAAGGTGCGGCGCGTAGCGCAGGAAATCCCCCCGACCACCGTGAACGGTCCCTCGGCGGGTGACGTGCTCGTCGTCGGGTGGGGGAGCACCTACGGGACCATCACCGCGGCGGTGGAGGAGCTCCAGCAGGAGGGAAAGGCTGTCGCGAGCATTCAGCTCCGCCATCTGAACCCACTGCCGCCCGACCTCGGCCAGATCCTGCGCCAGTACGACCGCATCCTGGTCCCCGAGGTCAACAGCGGCCAGCTCGTACGCATCCTCCGCGCGGAGTACCTCGTGGACGCCGTCGGCCTCAATCGGGTGCGCGGGCTCCCGATTCCGACGCAGGAGGTCCGCGAAACGATCGAGCAGCTCTTGAGAGACAAGCAATGAGCCATCCGGCAGGCGAAACCACGGCCCCCAGGAAATACACGAAGAAGGATTTCGAATCCGACCAGGACGTCCGCTGGTGCCCGGGCTGCGGTGACTACGCAATTTTAAGCGCGGCGCAAAAGATGATGCCGGACCTGGGACTGCCGCGCGAGAACATCGTGTTCATCTCGGGGATCGGCTGCTCGAGCCGCTTCCCCTACTACATGAACACGTACGGCTTCCACACCATCCACGGGCGCGCGCCGGCCATCGCGACCGGCCTCCGACTGGCGCGACCGGACCTCAAGGTCTTTGTCGTCACCGGCGACGGCGACGGCCTGTCCATCGGCGGCAACCATTTGCTCCACGTGCTGCGGCGCAACGTCAACGTGACCATCCTGCTCTTCAACAACCGGATCTACGGCCTGACCAAGGGCCAGTATTCCCCCACGAGCGAGCTGGGCAAGGTTACCAAGTCCACGCCCATGGGCGCGGCCGACCGGCCGCTCAACCCCTGCGCCTTCGCGCGCGGCTCCGGCGCGACGTTCGTCGCCCGCACCGTGGATCGCAACGTGGCGCACATGGAGGAGACGCTGAAGCGCGCGGCGCAGCATCACGGGGCGGCTTTCGTCGAGATCCTTCAGAATTGCAACGTCTACAACGACCTCGCCTGGAACGTCCTGTACGATCGGGAGTCGAAGAGCCTGCACGAGCTCAGGCTGGAGCACGGCCGGCCGCTCCTGTTTGGTCCGGTGGACGATCGCCGTGGGCTCGTGCTCGACGGCCCGACTCCTCGCGCCGTGCGGGCCAAGGACGTCGCGGAGAGCACCCTCTGGGTGCACGATGAGACCAATGCCTGGAAGGCCTCCGTGCTGACCAAGCTGGCGCCGCCGGACTTCCCGATCCCGATCGGGGTGATCGAAAGCATCCAGGAACCCGTGTACGAGGAGATCCTGCTCGAGCAGGAGCACAAAGCCATCGCGGACCGGGGACCGGGAGACATCGGAGCACTTCTCGTCTCCGGGGACACCTGGAGGATCGGCTAGCATCCCCGAGGGGGGGCGTCGGCCGCGCCTCCCTGCGGGACGTTCTTCGGGAGCTCGGCCCAGGCCCGCGGTCGAACCCCCACAACTCCGTGCCGGCCCTTCCCGGGGTCGGCAAGTTTATTTTTGAGGAGTTTGCGACATGAAGGTCCGCGTGGAGGAGCACGTCAAGTTTCAGCCGGAAAAGCTGGCGAAGATCCCACTGGCGACGACCGGACGGCTCCAGCTCGACCTCTACTGCGTGTCTCCGGGCCAGGTCCAGAAACCCCACACCCATGACGCGCAGGACAAGATATACTACGTCCTCAAGGGCGCGGGGCGGTTCTCTCTGGCCGGGACGGAAGCCGCGCTACGGGCGGGCGAAGCGCTCGTCGCCCCGGCCGGCACGGAGCATGGGCTCGTCAACGACGGCCCGGATCCGCTGGTGATCCTGGTCGTGGTGGCTCCGCCGCCCCCGCCGCACTAGCCCGCCGAGGACCTATGACAGGGCCCATTCGCGCTTCCCTCATGGTCACGTGCCTCGGGGATCTCTTCTTCCCCGAGGTCGGGGTGGCCATCGTCCGGCTCCTCCGCCGGCTGGGCGTCACGGTGAACTTCCCGCCGAACCAGACGTGTTGCGGGTTGCCCCTGTTCAACTCGGGCTACCATCGGGAGGCCGCGCGCGTGGCGCGGCGGACCATCCCCCTCTTCGGCGCCTCCGAGCACGTCGTCGTCCCCTCGGGGTCCTGCGCCTGGATGGTGAAGAAAGAGTACCCGGGGCTCTTCCGGGACGACCCGGAGCTCGCGCGGGAGGCCGAGGCGCTCGCGCGGCGGACGTACGAGCTCTCGCAGTTTCTCGTCAAGGTGCTGGGCGCGAGCCGCGTCGGGACGAGCTTCAAAGGCAAGGTGACCTACCACGATTCCTGCCACCTCCTGCGCGGCCTGGGCGAGTCCCAGTCCCCGCGGACCCTCCTGGGCAACCTGGAGGGGGTGCAGCTCGTGGAGCTGCCGGGAGCGGACGAGTGTTGCGGCTTCGGAGGGTCCTTCTCCGTCCGGCTGCCCGACGTCTCCACCTCGATCCTCGCCAAGAAGATCGCCAACGTCGAGAAGAGCGGTGCCGAGTGCGTGGTCGCCTGCGATGCCGGCTGCCTCCTGCAGATGGCTGGCGGCTTGTCGCGCAAGGGCTCCCGCGTCCGGGCGCTCCACCTGGCGCAGGTCCTGGCGGGTCCCGACGAGCCATGAGCGACCAGGCGCTCCGGACGCCCTTCAGCGAGCGGGCGGGCGCAGCGCTGCGGGACACGTCTCTCCAGCAGGCGCTGACCCTCGCGACGACCAAGTTCATCGGCCTCAGGAAGGAGGCTTTCGCGACCTACCCCCAGGGAGAGAGAGCCCGCGACCAGGCCCGGGCCATCAAGGAAGCGACCCTGCAGAGGCTGGATCACTACCTCAACATGCTGGCCGACAACGTCGAGCGCCTGGGCGGCCACGTGCACTGGGCGACCACAGGCGAGGAAGCCTGCGAGACGATCCTCAGGATCTGCCGCGAGTGCCGCGTCAAGACGGTCGTCAAGTCCAAGTCCATGGCGACCGAGGAGATCGAGCTGAACGAAGCCCTCGAACACGCCGGGGTGACGCCGATCGAGACCGACCTCGGTGAGTACATCATCCAGCTCGCCAGGGAGAAGCCGTCGCACATCATCGCGCCGGCCATCCACAAGACCCGGGGCCAGGTCGCCGACCTGTTCTCCCGGGTGCTCAAAGGGCAATTCCCGGCCGATCCCGAGGTCCTGACGGCCGTGGCGCGGAAGGAGCTGCGGCAGAAGTTTCTCCAGGCCGACATGGGAATCACCGGCGCCAATTTCGCCGTCGCCGACACCGGCACGATCGTGCTGGTCACCAACGAGGGCAACGGACGCATGGTGACCTCGCTGCCGCGGATCCACGTGGCGGTCATGGGGATCGACAAGGTGATCCCCTCCATGACCGACCTGATGTTCTTCCTCGGGATCCTGGCCCGGAGCGCCACCGGCCAGAAGATCTCCGTCTACACCACGCTCGTGCGCGGGCCGCGCCAACCCGGCGAGCTGGAGGGGCCCGACGAGTTCCATTTGATCCTCATGGACAACGGGCGCGCGAGGCAGATCGCGAGCGAACTCCGGGAGGCCCTCTACTGCCTCCGGTGCGGCGCGTGCCTCAACGTCTGCCCGGTCTATCGCCAGATCGGCGGCCACGCCTACGGCTACACCTACCCAGGCCCGATCGGCATCCTCCTCACGGCCATGCTCAAGGGCGATCGCGCCGTGAAGGATCTCGCCCATGCCTCCTCCCTCTGCGGCGCCTGCCAGGAGGTGTGCCCGGTTCGCATCGATATTCCGCGCATGCTGATCGAGCTCCGCCAGCGCCTGGACCGGGAGCGGATCGCCCCGCTGGCGGAGCGCGTCCTCTTCAAGACGTTCGCGCAGGTGCTGACCACGCCGGCGCTGTTCAGGCTGGCCGCCACGCTCGGCCGCCTGGCCCAGCGGCCCTTCGTGAGAGGGGGGCGGCTCCAGAACCTCCCTCTCGTGTTCGCCCGGTGGACAAAGGGCCGCGACCTCCCCCCCGTGGCCGCGCGCACGTTCAGCGAGCGCTGGCGCGAACTCCGGTAGGCATGGCGACGCGCGCGGAGTTCCTCGGTCGCATCCGGGCAGAAGTCCGGCGGGCCCCGGGGCTGTTCCCGGCCACCCCCGCGCCGCGCCCCGAGCGCCCGGCGGAAGCCGCCCAGGCCGTGAGGCGGCAGATGACCGACCGGTGGCCCGGGGCACTGGAGCGCTTCCAGGAGGAGTTCGCACTGGTCAGCGGGGTCTTTCACCGGGTCGGCACCATGGAAGATGTCCCGAGCGTGATCCGGGACATCGCCCGGCAGAAGGACGCGCGCGGGGTGACAAGCTGGGACCCCGGGCAACTCGGGATCGACCTGCGCCCCAGCCTGGAAGCGGAAGGGCTGAGCCTCGTCGCGGCGCCAGTACACGGGGACAACGACGCCCGCGCGCGCTACCGCGAGGCGGCGGCCGCGGCCCAGATCGGGGTGACGGGTGCCGACTTCGCCCTCGCGGAGACCGGCACGCTCATCCTGATGTCCGGTCCGGGCCGCCCCCGCACCACGTCGCTCCTGCCGGAGACGCACGTGGCGATCTTCGGCAAGAGCCGGCTCCTCGAGACGCTGGAACAGGTGGGCGTGATCCTCGAGGCGCTCCACGCGGAGCCTGAGAGCGCACGCCGCGGCGCCGTCGTGAACTTCATCACCGGGCCGAGCCGGACCGCAGACATCGAGCTCACCCTGACCCGCGGGGTTCACGGACCCAAGGAAGTCCATGCCATCTTCGTGGACTCCCTGTGAGGTAAGCGCCGTGGCGCATGAGCCGAAGAAGTACTTCTCACCCCAGGACGTGGAGGCTCTCATCCCGGAGCTCATGACGATCATGGAACGGCTGATGGACATCCAGGGCGAGATCGGGAAACTCCGCTCGGCCCTCCGCGAGGAGCAGCACCGCATCATGGCCGCGGGAGGGGCAATCCTCGACCGCGAGACCTGGCGCGAGCGCGCCCGGCGACTCGAGGAGCTGACCCGTCGGGCCCAGGCAGGGATCGCCGCGATCACGAAGCTGGGCGGGGTGCCCAAGGATCTGTCGATGGGGCTGGTGGATTTCCCGCACCTCCTCGAGGACCGCGAGGTCAACCTCTGCTGGCGCTTCGGTGAAACCAGGATCAGCTTCTGGCACAGCCTGGAGGAGGGCTACGCCCGAAGAAAGCCGCTCTAAAGGAGACTCGCATGGAACTGACTCTGACCACCGCGGGAAGTTATCCGCGGATCGGCGATGCCCCGGACCTTCAACGCCACCGCCAGGCCTACGGCCAGCGGGAACGGGGGGAACTGAGCGAGGAAGCGTTCGGAGAAGTCGAGGACGAGGTGACCGCGGCCGCCATCCGCGAGCAGATCGAGGCGGGGATCGAGCTCGTCACCGACGGCCAGATTCGCTGGTACGATCCCTACTCCCACCTGGCGCGCCGCCTCGAGGGAATCGAGATCAACGGTCTCCTCCGCCTCTTCGACACGAACGTCTACTTCCGCCAGCCGGTCGTCCGGGGACGGGTCCACCGCCGAGGACCGATCCTCCTGCCGGAGTACGAGTTCGCCCGCTCCGTGTCGTCCCGTCCGATCAAGCCCGTGCTGACGGGACCGTACACGCTGGCGCGAGGCTCGATCCTCGGCGGGGCCTACGCCTCGGTCCACGCCTTAGCGCTCGCCTACGCCGACCCGCTGGCCCAGGAGGTCCGAGACCTGGCAGGCGCAGGGGCGACGCTCATCCAGGTGGACGAGCCGGCCATCCTGCGCCACCCCGAGGACCTGAACGTGCTCGAGGAGGCCCTCGCGCCACTGGCCGCCGAGCGCGGGACGTCGCGGCTGATGCTCCATACGTCGTTCGGCGACGTCACGCCCCTTTACCGTGACCTCCAGGCCATGCCCGTGGACGTGCTCGGCCTGGACTTCACCTACGGCCCCAAGCTGGCCATGCTCATCGCCGAGGCGGGCTCCGACAAACCCCTGGCGCTCGGGTTGATCGACGCGCGAAACACGAAGCTCGAGACGCGGGAGGGCGTTTTCCCCATTCTCGACACGGTGCTCCCCGCCCTCAAGGTCGGGCAGGCCTTCCTCATGCCGTCCTGCGGGCTCGAGTTCCTGCCGCGCGACCGCGCCCGGCAGAAGCTCGAGACGATGAAACGCCTCCGGGACGCCTACCTCGGGGGACGATCATGAGCCGACAGAAACTCGCGCGCCTGGGCCTCGATCTGCCCCTGCTCCCCACGAGCACCGTGGGCAGCTTCCCCAAGACCCCGGAGCTGGCCGCGGCGCGAACGAAGTACGCGCGCAAAGAGCTCACCAGGCCTGAGCTGGAGGCGCTCGAGAAGAAAGCGACCGAGTACTGGGTGCGCGCGCAGGAAGAGATCGGGCTCGACGTCCTCGTGGACGGCGAGCAGTACCGGGGCGACATGGTGGCCCATTTCGCGGAGATCATGGGCGGCTTCCGGACGGGCGGCCTGGTCCGTTCCTACGGCAACCGCTACTACCACAAGCCGATCATCGTGGGCCCCGTCCGGTGGCCGGCCCCCATGACGGTCGCGTGGTGGCGGTGGACTCAGAGCCTGACGACGAAACCAGTGAAGGGGATGCTCACCGGTCCCTACACGATCATGGACTGGTCGTTCAACGACTACTACCCGGACCGCAAGTCCGCCTGCCTCGCTCTGGCGAGGGAGATCCGAAAAGAAGTCGAGGCGCTCATCGAGGCCGGAGCCAAGATCATCCAGATTGACGAGCCGGCAATCTCCGTCCGTCAGGAGGAGCTGCCCTTCGCGATCGAAGCCCTCTCCCTCACCGTGGACGGGCTGCCCGCCTACTTCATCACCCACGCCTGCTACGGGGCCTTCGAGACCATCTACCCTGACATGCTGGAGCTTCCGGTCGATAATCTCGATCTCGCCATCTCAAACAGCGCGCTCGACCTCCTCAAAATCTTCGAGAAGGACCCCTTCACCAAAGATCTCTCCCTGGGCGTGCTGGACGTGCACAGCCACAAGATCGAAACCCGGGAGGAGATCCGCGCGCGCATCATGCGCGGCCTGCGCGTCCTGCCGACGGAGCGCATCTGGGTGGACCCGGACTGTGGGCTCAAAACCCGCACGGTCGAGGAGAGCCGGGCGAAGCTCGCGGCGATGGTCGGCATCGTTCGGACCCTACGAGCCGAGCTCCCGAAGACCCCGTAGCGCGGTGCCCATCTCATGGGCAACTTCCCCTTTTTCTTGCTGAAAATGGGCGGATTTCGCCCTTTTGACCGGCCGGGGGAGGAGTGAAGGGGGGCACCAGGTGCCGAACCGGCAAAGGGGAAGCCCCAGGCATTTTGGCACGTTTGGTGCAGAAAGGAAGCCCATCACCCGGTCAACCGGGGGTATTTTGAACACGAGAGCAGGCGATGGCGATCGCAGGGATTCGTGAGGCCTCACGGCTCATTTTCGTTGATGAGCTGACCGGGCTCTACAACCGGCGGTTCATGCGGCAGTATCTGCGCGAGCGCCTGGACCAGCTGACCCGGGAGCGAAGCAGCCTCGCCGTCATCATGCTCGATCTGGACGGCTTCAAGCAGATCAACGACACGTACGGTCACCTCGAGGGTGACCTCGTCCTGAAGCGGGTTGCCGAGATCGTCCGCGAGGCTCTCCCCCCCGGCGGATATGCCATTCGCTTTGCCGGGGACGAATTTTTCGCGTTTCTGGAAGGGACCGACGGCGCCGGAGGGGTCCGGGTGGCCGAGACGATCAGGGAACGCGTGAGCGCCGACTCCTTTGCCACCCCCAAGGCGCCTACCGGAATCTCCGTCCGCCTGAGCCTCGGCGTCGCCGCCTACCCCGAGGACGCGGCCGCGCCGTCCCAGCTCATCGAGGCCGCCGACCAGGCTCTCTACCGCTCCAAGCGGATGGGGAAGAACTGCGTGAGCCGGGCGGGCGGTTGGACGCTTCCGTCCGAGGCGGAAATCTTCAAGCGCTTCCCGTGCCCGCGGCTGGTCGGGCGGGAAGGGGAGTTGAGCCAGCTCGAGCAACCGCTCCTCAACGAGGCTCTGCGCAAGAACCGGCTCTTCCTCGTCGAGGCCAGCCGCGGCGTGGGCAAGACCCGCCTCCTCCTGGAATTACAGGCCCGCGCCGTGAACCGGGGGCTCAGGTGCCTGTTTACCCGATGCCTGCACTCGAACCAGGCCATCCCCTACAGCACCCTCAAAGAGGCGCTTTCCGACTACCTCGGGCGCGCGACGGAGCACCAAGACGCGATCCGACGCCGGCTCTCCGCGCCCACCGTGGCGGAAATCGGCACGCTCATTCCCGCCCTGGCGACTGCCGACCCGCCACGGCAGCCGCTCGCTCCGGAGGACCGGCGGAGCCTTCTCTTCCATGCCATGGAAGATCTCCTCTGCCTCCTCTCGGAGGGCGCCCCCCTGGTCCTGTTCCTCGACGACCTCCACTTCGTGGACGAGGCGAGCCTCGAGGTCCTCTATCGCCTCCTGGACCGGGAGGAAGGCCGGGTGATCGTCTACGCCGCGACCCAGTCCGAGGGCCTCGCCAAACAGGAGGGAACGCCTGGCCCCCTTCAGCGGCTCTTCGCGCTCCTGCGCCAATCGCCGAGCCTCGCCCGGCTCAGCCTGCCGTCCCTGACGCCTTCCCAGGTCGCGCAGATGGTGACCGAGATCCTGGTCAACTCCGAGGGCTCGCCGGCCTTCTTCGAGCGCCTCTACGAGGCGAGCCGCGGCATCCCGCTCTTCGTCGAGGAAACACTCAAGGGGCTCATCGCCAAGGGCGCCCTTCAATCACCCCAGGGAATCTGGAACCTGGACGCGGTGGAGCCCGAGGCCGTCCCGGCGACCCTCGAGGCCGCCATCCTGGGAGGACTGGAGACCCTCGACCAGGAAACCCAAACGATGATCACGAGAGCGGCGGTGGTCGGCCCCCATGTGGACCTCTCGCTTCTCTCGGGGGTATTGGGGAAGGACGCGGGAGAAACCCTGGCGCTGGTGGATCAGGGGAAGAAGCACCGCGTGTTCGAGGACCCGGGTCCCCTCGGGGACGACGACGAGGTCCGCTTCCTGAGCCAGTGTTTCCAGCAGGTCGTGTACTACCACCTGGATCCGAACGACCGTCAGCGGACCCACCGAGTGGTGGGAGAGGTGACCGAGCGGTTGGCGGGCCCGCTGGTGGACGAGGCGCTCGGGCCGCTGGCGTACCACTTCGAGCGGTCGGACGACCCCGCCAAGGCCGATTTCTACCGCCGGCGCGTCCAGGAGTTCTCCGGGCAGTTATTCTCCGCCGACGAGCTCGCGCGCGAGCTCAGTCTGAAGGTCGGGACCACCGAAACCACGCTCGCGCTGGACGAGCGCACCTGGCCCCTGGCCGATCGGTTTTTGAGAGCTTTGACCGTGGCCGTGAAGAACATGCGCGTGTACCCGGAGGGAAGCCAGCTCGTGACCGACGGCTGGGCCAGCGTGAGCGGCGCAATCGGCGAGCTCTTGGCCCGCGTCGAAGCCGTGACCTTGGCCGAGGAGAGCCAGAGCCTGCAGCTCAACGGCCGCACGGTGGAGAGCAAGGGACTGCTCCCGTTCGCACAGGAGCTTCTGAGGACTTACGCCGACCACGGGATTCGCCGGTGCACGTTCGAGCGCGGAGCAACGCAGGCGGACGTGCTGGGCTTCCTCAAGATCCTGAGCGGACCACCCGAGGGGATCCAGCACGACGTGGCTTTCTGGGAGCAACGGCTCAAATCGGCGAAGATCGCGCACGTGCGCGTGTTCCCAGTCATCTATCTGGCCGCGACGGAGGGCCGGACGATCTGGCGGCGGGAGCAGAAGGAGGTGGAGCTCGACGACCCGACGCTCGTGCTGGTGCGGGACGCCCTGCGCGTGCTCGCCACCTCGGTGGACAACATCCGCCTCTATCCGCCGGAGAGCCAGCTGATCACCCACACCCTCGATCAGCTCGAACGGCAGATGCAGACGCTGTTGACGCGGATTCCGAGCCTGACCCTCGCCATGGCCGAAGGGGCGCTCGTCGTCAACGCGACCCGGCCGAATCCCCGGCTCTTCGGCATCACGATCGAGATCTTGCACCGGCTCATGGAGGATAGCGGCCTGACGAGCCTCACCATCCGGCGAGGGGTGACCCGCGAAGAGCTTCGCCTCTTCCTCACCCACTTGGCCCAGCCCGTCGAAGAGGAGCAACGGGCGCCGACCTTCTGGCGGAGCGTCCTGGAAGGGCGAGGGATCTCGACGATCGAGGTCGGGACTCGGCTGTACGCTGCTGCCACCCGACTCGAGCAGGCCAAGACCGCCGAACCCGAGGCTCCGCCCGAGGAGGGTCCGCGCCCGCCGGGCCAGATGGAGGTCTCCGAGACCGAGCCGACCCTTCGACGCGCGGCCGAGCTGCTCGGGGAACCGCTGGCAAACTTCTTGGAGCGACGAATCCAGGAAGAACTCCCGGCCTTGATCCAGGCCCTCAAACGCAGGGAACGCGAAGACCTCGCGCGCCAACTCGTCGAGCGAACCGCGTCCGGCCTGGGGCAGGCGGACGGAACTCTCCGGCGCAAGGCGGCGGAGGGTCTGGCCCTTTGCCTCAGGGAGGCCCAGGAGGAGGCGGTCACCTGGCTCCTTTCCGTGATGACCGAGCCGCTCGCGACGGCTCTCGGGAAAGAGCGGGAGCTAGAGGCCTTTCAAGTCGAGGTGAAAGTCGTCTCTGCCGGCTTGAAGCACTTCCTCGTCGCCGGCGATCTCTCGCGCGCGGCGCGGCTCGCCGAGGGGCTTGCCGGCACATCAGAAAGGGGGCCCGATCCCGGGAAGTTCCTGGAATCCGTCAAGGGCCTCGTGGATTCCCTCGCCGCCGTGGGCGCCCTCGAGCCCGTCTTGATGGCCCTGAAGGACCGCGATCCGATCCGACGGCAGCAGGGGAGCGCCATCCTGTCGGGGCTGGGCGCCGCGGCGGTCCCCATGCTGCTGGGCCTGATCTTCGACGGCGCGGACGAGGAGGTTTCCCGGGCCGCCGCGACGCTCGTGCGGGCCCAGGGAGAGGCCAGCGTCCGCCTCCTGACCGACGAGCTCCATCGATCCGAGTCGATCGAGCGGCTCTGTCGGATCGTGGCAGTGATCGACCTGCTGGTCCCGGCCCTGGGAAACGAGTTCCTGTTCCTCCTGGGCCACCCCGAGGCGGAGGTCCGAGCCGAAACGGGGCGGACGCTAACGCGCCTCGGCCGCGACCAGGCCATGCGCTTCCTCGGCCAAGCCCTGAGCCAGCGAAAGTCCGACGTGCTGGTGGGGGCGCTCGAGTGCGTGAGGGGCCTCCAGGGGGTCGAGCTGCTCGACGCGGTGCTCCGGATCCTCGACAACCCGGCCAACGACCACGTGCTGCGCGTCGCGTGCCTTTGCCTGGGGAAGCTCAAGGACACCCGTGCAATCGGCCCCCTCCTTCAGATCCTCGGGCAGCGGCCGCGCTTCTTCGGTCTCAAAAAGGGCCTCCCCGAAGGCGTCCGGGCGACGGCCGCCCGCGCGCTGGGCGAGCTTGCCATCCCTGAAGCCAAGTTGGGGCTTCAGGTCGCCCTGAAGGAGCGGAACAAGACGGTCCGTTCGGCCGCCCGCCTGGCGCTCCTCAGGCTGGAACAAGAACTCGAAGCCAGGCCGAAGGCATGACGGTCCCGCTTCGCGACCCTACCCGGCTCCTCTTCCTTGATCGCCTGACGGGCCTTTACAACTGGTGGTTTATGGCGCAGTACCTGCGCGAGCGCTTTAAGTGGCTCGCCTCCGAGAAGATTCCGCTCTCGGTGCTCCTGGTTGACCTCGACAACTTCAAGGCGATCAACGAGACCCACGGCCGCCTCGCCGGCGACGTCGTCCTAAGACAGGTGGCCCTGCTCCTCGAGGAAGGGCGGCGCAAGGGGGGGTTCGCCATTCGCTACGCGGGCGACCAGTACTTCGTCTTTCTCGAGGGGGCGAACGGCGACCACGCGATGGTCGTCGCCGAGAAGATCCGCGCTCGGATCGGCGCGGCCCCGATCGTCGTCCCGCACGCGCCCGGCGGGATCCCCACGAAGGCGAGCCTGGGCGTGGCCACATTCCCCGACGAGGTCCAGACCGCCTCCGGGCTGATCGAGAAGGCGCGACACGCCCTCGCGCGCGCCAAGCGCCTGGGCAAGAACCGCACGAGCCAGGACACGGGCGAGAGGCTCCCGACGGACAAGGAGGCGCTCGCGCAACTGCACCGCCCGCGCCTTTTGGGGAGGGAGAAGGAGCTCGACCTCTGCCGGTCGCTCTTCGAAGGGGCAGCCTCAGGACGGAGCCGATTCATCCTCGTGCAAGGCGAACACGGCCTAGGAAAGAGCCGGTTTCTGGCGGAGCTGCCTGCCCTTGCCCGGAGTGTCGGTCTCAAGTCTATCCAGGGCGGCTGCCTGCCTCATCACCGGGCCGTCCCCTACAGCACGCTCGGGCCGCTGCTCCAGGAATACTTCGACCGCTCCCCGGAGCTGATCGCGCCCGCCGCGGCGCGGCTCGCCGGGCCGAAGCTGGCGGCGGCGGGCTCGGTTCTTCCCTTCCTGAGCCCGAGCAAAGGCACTCTCGAGGAGATCCCCGCTCCCGAGCGCCGGCGCCAGCTCTTCCAGGCCATGCTGGATCTCCTCTGTCTGATCTCCGAGGGTACGCCCGTGGCGGTCTTCCTGGAAAACCTCGATTGGGCGGACGAAGCCAGCCTGGAGGTCTTCCTCCACCTCCTGAGCCGGGAGGAGGGGAGGGTCATCGTTCACGCCACCGCGGTGGTGGACCTCCCCGAGGAAGACGAGCCCCACACGGACGTACGCGCGCTCCGCGCCTTCCTGCCGTACTTCGAGGCCTCCTCCCAGTTCCGCCGGCTGGCACTCTCCCGCCTGACGCTGGGGCAGGTCGGGGATCTGGCGGCCGACATCCTCCGGCACCCCGCACCGCCCCTCCGCTTCCAGCAGCAACTCTTCGAGGTCAGCCGGGGGGTCCCGCTGCTCGTCGAGGAGACGCTGAAAGGGCTGATCACGCGGGGGCTCCTTCGCCAGGAAGAGAAGGCGTGGAATTTCGAGCAGCTGACGCCCGAGGATTTCCCCGCCTCCGCTGACGAAGCCATCGCGCGGCGCCTGGAGAACCTGGACGCGGAGACCCTCGAGATCGTGTCGGAGGCTTCCATCATCGGCCCGACCGTGGATCTGCCCGTCCTGGCCGAAGTGCTGGGCCAGGACCCCGGAGAGACCCTCCACCTGGTGGATCGGGGTCGTGCCTCCGGGGTGTTCGAGCCGGGCGATCCCGCGGCGGACCCGGGAGAGATCCGGTTCTCGAACGAGCGACTCCGCGAATTCGTCTACGGGGGCGTGGACCCGGCCCACCGCCGCCAGACGCACCGCAAGGTCGCCCAGGTCTACGAGGGCCTGGCGGGGGTCGGGGGCGAGGAGGCTATCGGGCCGATCGCCTACCACTTCGAGCGCTCCGACGATGCCGGCAAGGCCGGATTCTATCGTCAAAAACTTCGGGCGCTCCGCGAGTGGTTCTTTTCGGCGGCCGATGTCGGGGCGCCCGGGGCCGGCGAGGGCGGGGGCTCCTCCGGCGGGAGGACCGGCACCGACCCTGGGGGCGTGGCGACCGGATCCGGCGACGGTCGCGAGGCGGCGACCGTCAAGGTAAGGATCCCGGAGGACTCCGAGCCGCTCGACGAGGCCACCCTGCCCCTGGCGCTCTCGTTCATCAAGACCATGGCTCTTGCGTTGAAGAACATGCGCGTCTTCCCCGCGGGGAACCTGCTCGTGCGGGAGGAGGTGGCCGGCGCCGCCTCCATGCTGCTGCGCCTGCTCGAAGAGCGCGAGGGAATCACCCTCGCGGAGCATCGCGGCACTCTCTTGGCCAGCGGCCAGCCCGTGGAGGGCAAAACCCTGGCCGCGCTCGTCCAGGATCTCCTCCGCTTCTTCAGGGAGCATGGCGTCCGGAGTGTCACATTCGTCCGGGGGACGATCGAGAGTGAAATAGAAAACCTCTTGAGGATCCTGAGCGGCCCGCCGCAGGGGATTCCCCCGGAGGTGGGCGCTTGGGAGAAGTTGATGCGATCCCGGAACATTCTGCACATCGGCGTCCTCCCCGCCATTTACCTCGCCAGCGCGACGCATGGCGCCGGCCGGGCGGGGGAGGAGACGATCCTGGACGACGAGGCCATGCGCCTGGCGGCCGAAGCCTTCCGGTCGCTCGCCGGCGCGGTGGATAACCTCCGGCTCTACCCCCCCGAGAACGAGCTGAACGTCGCGCTCCAGGAGAAGCTGGAGGACCAGGCCCAGATGCTCCTCGAGCGACTGCCCTCGGTGACCCTCGCGCTCGCCGAAGAGGCCATCGTGATCAACGGCGTTCGCCCGAACTCGAAGTGGTTCGGCCTCACGATCCCGCTCCTGTACAAACTCATGCAGGACAACGCCCTGACCAGCCTCACGCTGACGCGGGGATTGAGCCGCGCCGACCTTCAGGTGCTCCTGACCCAGCTCGCTCAGCAAGCCTCCGAGGAGGTCTCGAGCCCTGGGGTGCTGAGTAAGGTCCTGGAGGAGCATGGCATCAGGACGATCCAGGTAGGAAGCCGCTCGTACGCTGCGGCCCGTGGCTCGCTGACGGGGGGCGGAAGACCGGGACAGGTAGAGGCAGGAGCGGGAACGGGGTCGGGAGAAGCGGCCACCGCTTCTCCACGGACACCCAGGGAGGAGGACCGCCTCTTCGAGCAGGTTGCAAAGTGGCTGCATTCGCCCTCGGCCACCTCGGATTTCCGCGAGGAGGACATCCCCGCCGCCGTCGCCTCCTGGCTCGGCTCCGAGCGGACAGACTTGGCGCGCCGCCTCTGGGAGAGGATCATGGCCGGCCTGGCCGACCCCATGGAAGGGACCCGCCAGCGGGCCGCCGCGGGCCTCAACGTCCTCCTCACCGGAGCGAACTTCGACACGCAGTTGTGGCTCCGTGAGCTCTCGCTCGAGCCCCTGGAGCGGGCCCTGGTGAAGGAAGCGGGCCAGCGCGCGTTCCAGTGGGAAGTCCGCGCCGCGACCGAGGCCCTCAAGCTCTACCTCCGCTACGACGACCTCGCGCGCGCGCTGAGCCTGGCCGAAGCACTGGGCAAAGGACAGGTCGGGAAGCCGGATCAAAAAAAGCTCCTCCCGATGGCGACCGCGGCCGTAGAGACGATGGCTCAGGCCGGCGTGTTCCAGCCGCTCCAGGCCGCCCTGAAGGGCAGCGAGCCGCACCGCCGCGAGCAGAGCCGAGTCATCCTGGCGGCGCTCGGCGAGGGGACCGCCCAGTTTGTCGCGACCATCGTGGCGCAGGAAGAGGATGCGGACGTTCGCAAGATCGCCGCGAGCCTCCTCCGCTCACTGCCCGGCGCCGGGCTCCCGTTGCTGCTCCCGCGGCTTCATCCCCCTACGCCGGTGGTGGTGGCGCGCCGGATCGTCAGCGTCCTCGATCTACTCGCCCCCGAGCTAGGGCCTGACTTCTTTTCCCTCCTGGCCCACCCGGACGTGCTCGTGCGCGCGGAGTTCGCCGGCGTCCTCTCCCGCGTACCGAGGACCGCTGCAGTGCTGTTTCTGCGGCGCGCCCTGTCGGAGCCGCAACCCGGGGTCGCCGCGGGCGCCCTCGAGGGCGTGCGGGCGCTCCACACGACGGAACTTGTGGACGCGATCGTCCGGCTCCTCCGGAAGGAGGCGCCGGCCGACCTGCTGAAGGCCTGCTGCGTCTGTCTGGGCCAGCTCAAGGACGAAGAGTCGGTTGATCCCCTCGTGGATGTTCTGCGGCAGCGCCCGCGCTTCTTGGGGCTCGTCAGGGGGTTCCCGGAAACTGTCCGGGCCGCCGCGGCCCGCGCCCTCGGCGAGCTTCTCTTTCCCGGGTCTGAGGAAGGGCTCCGCGCCGCACTCAAAGATCCAAGCTTGTCCGTACGCTCGACGGCCCGCCTGGCCTTGTCGCGGCGCCGCCAGGGGGATTCCCCCCGGTGAGGCTCTCCGCGGTCCTCTTCGATCTGTTCGACACCCTGGTCCGGTTCGACAGAACCCGCCTGCCGGAGGTCCAGATCAACGGCACCACCGTGCATTCCACCGCAGGGCGCCTCTTCCCGATTCTCGCCCCCCATGCGCCGAGCGTGGACCTTCCCCGCTTCTTCGAGGCGCTCCTCTGGAGCTGGCAGGAAGCGGAACGGATCCGCGCCACCGACCACCGCGAGGTCCCCGCCGTCGACCGCTTCGGGCTCCTCTTCTGCCGCTTGGGCATCGAACCCGCCCGGATCCCCGCCGAGGTCCTAGCCGACCTCCTCGAGACGCATAAATACCATCTCTCTCTTGCGGCGGAGCTCCCAGAGGCCCACCGGGCTTGTGTGACGGCGCTCGCCGGCCGGTACAGGCTCGGGATCGTCTCCAACTTCGACTACGCGCCAACTGCGCACTGGATTCTGGACCGGGAGGGAGTGACCGGCCTCTTCGAAACCGTCGTGGTGTCCGCCGACGTCGGGTGGCGGAAGCCGAAGGCCGCCATCTTCGAGGCCGCCCTGAGCCGGCTGGGCATCGGCCCCGGAGACGCCCTGTTCGTCGGGGACCGCGCCGACATTGACGTCGTGGGCGCCAAAGCCATGGGCATGCCCGCGGCCTGGCTCAACCCGAACGGCGACGCGCTCCCGCCCGGCATCCCCGCGCCGGACTACGAGCTCAGGGCCCTCACCGACCTGGGCCCGCTCCTCCTCCCTGGCCAACCCCCCGTGTAACCTTCCGAATCCTTCTCGCATCTAATACAATGACGGCGATCCGGAGGAGATCAGCGAACGCCATGCCAGTGCCGCGGAAGGTCATCATCATCGGATCGGGGCCAGCCGGCTTCACCGCCGCCATTTACGCCGCGCGGGCCAATCTCTCCCCGCTCATGTTCATTGGCAGCCAGTGGGGAGGCCAGCTGATGCTGACCACCCTGGTGGAGAACTACCCGGGCTTTGTGGACGGCATTGATGGCCCCCCGCTCATGGAGGTTTTCCGGAAGCAGGCCGAGCGTTTCGATACCGAGATCGTCGGCGAGGACGTGACCGCGGTGGACTTCCGGACGCGGCCGTTTCGCATCACCGCGGGAGACGTCACCTACGAGGCCCTCTCCGTGATCATCGCCACGGGCGCGTCGTCGAAGCTCCTGGGGCTCCCGTCGGAGAAGGCGCTCATGGGCCGCGGCGTCTCCACCTGCGCCACCTGCGACGGCTTCTTCTTCAAGGACAAGAACATCATGGTTGTGGGCGGGGGGGACTCCGCCATGGAGGAGGCGCTTTACTTGGCCCGCCTCGGCCGGAAGGTGGAAGTGGTCCACCGTCGCGACGCGCTCCGGGCGTCCAAGATCATGCAGGAGCGCGCCTTCAAGAACCCCAAGATCGAGTTCCTCTGGAACTCGGCGGTGGAGGACGTGCTGGACGTCGCCAAGGGCATGGTCACCGGGGTGCGCCTCCGGAACCTCCAGAGTGACGAGGTCACGGCGCGGCCGGTGGATGGGCTGTTCGTCGCCATCGGCCACCTGCCCAACACGCAGCTCTTCAGGGGGCAGATCGAGCTCCTGCCCAACGACTACGTCAAGGTGGCCCCCGGGGCGACCCGAACGTCGGTACCGGGCGTCTTCGCCGCGGGCGACGTCCAGGACTACACCTACCGCCAGGCCGTCACGGCGGCCGGGACGGGCTCTATGGCCGCTCTGGAAGCGGAGCGCTACTTGGAAGCTCACCCCTAGCTGGATACGTCTCTTCTGTTGGACATTGCGCCCGCTCCTCTCCTGGCCATACTGACAGGGGAGGTGATGACCATGTGGGCGTCAATTCCCTGTGTGCTCCTCGCGCTCATCGCTCTGGCCGGTCCGGCCTTCGCGGAAGAATGGAAACAGGAGCGGATCCAGAGGCTTCGCGACTCGGCCTTCGCGGTGGTCGAGATCGCGCCGGACGGCCGCACAATGCGCCATCTGCCGCACCACACCGAAGACGGGGAGGTGGATGTGCCGCACCTCCGGTCGGCCCTCTCACGCCTGGGGCAGGTGAAGTGGCTGGACCCGGCGAACGAGGTGATTGCCCGGCAGCACCTGGAAGAGCACCTGCGGGAGCTTAAGTCCCGACCCTGAGCCGGTCATTAGCCCGTGCTATGATGAAGCCACGTGGGCGGGACGATGACCTCCGTCAGCCGGCTCAAACTTCCGCTCGACCGGCTCTACCGGGAGTTCGACTGGGCCGCTCGCCTCGACCGGGACGCCATCCAGTTCCCGCTCCGTTATCCCGACCCTGCTGATCGCGAGGTGGTCGCGCTTCTAACCGCCTGCCTCGCCTACGGCCGCGTGGACCTCTTCGCGCCGTGGGTGGACTGGGTCCTCGCCCGCATGGATCCCTCCCCGCACCGGTTCGTCCTGGGCTTCGACCCGCGAAAGGATGGAAAACGCTTCGAGGGCTTCCACTACCGCTTCAACCGCCCGCGAGACCTGGCGGCCTTCTGCCTCGCCTCCGAGCGCCTCCTCCTCCGTCACGGCTCCTTCAGGGCGTACTTCGTCTCGGGGTATGCCCCGGGCGACCCGGACGTGGGGCCCGCGCTCGAGCGCTTCGTCCGGGGATTCCTGACCCAGGACCTCGAGGCGATCTTTCCCGGGAACCGCCTCTCCCGGGGATACCGCCACCTCTTTCCGCTCCCCTCGACGGGCGGGCCCTGCAAGCGCCTCCACCTCTTCCTCCGCTGGATGGTGCGACGCGAGCCGCCCGACTTCGGCCTCTGGCCCGAGATTCCGCCCGCCAAGCTCCTGATCCCCGTGGACACGCACGTCGAAAATATGTCCCGCGCCATCGGCCTCACGCGCCGCAAGAGCCGCAACTGGCGGATGGCGGTGGAGATCACCGGCCGCCTGCGCCTCCTGGACCCGCTGGACCCGGTCAAGTACGACTTCCCCCTCTGTCACAAGCGAATGTCGGGCGACTGCCTCGACCGGCGGCATCCGGTCGTCTGCCCCCCCTGCGGGCTCCGCTCGGTCTGCCGCCACTGGAGGGGGAGGGCGTGACGGCCGAGTGGACGACGGCGCTGCTCGTCCTCCTGATCACGGCGATCGCCTTCGCCGTGTGGGCGGTGTCGAAAGCGACCAAGGGCCAGGCGGAATCGGCACTGCTCCTGCTCAAGACCGAGATCGAGGCGGCCCGGAGCGAGGCGCGCCAGATCCAGGAGAGCACGCTCTCGGCGGTCAGGCAGGAACTCCACCAGCTCAGGACCGAAGTGGCCGGACAGGTGGGGCAGGTGGGGAGCGGCGTCCAGCAAGAGCTCCAGCACGTGACCCAGGTCGTGGGCAGCGTCCAGGGAAGCCTTGGCAAGCTCGGCGAGCAGACCCAGCGCGTGATGGAGGTCGGCAAGGACATCGCCGGGCTCGAGCAGATCCTCAAATCCCCCAAGGTCCGAGGCGAGCTCGGGGAGACCCTGCTGGAGCAGTTCCTGGCCGAGATGCTGCCGCGCGACTGGTACGAGCTCCAGTATGGCTTCAAGACCGGGGACAAGGTCGACGTCGCGATCCGGATCGGCGGGCGCCTCGTCCCGGTGGACGCCAAGTTCCCGCTGGAGAACTTCCGCCGGATGCTCGCCGAGCCGGAGGAGGAGCGGCGGCGGGCGTTCCGGAAGGCCTTCGCCCGCGACGTCAAGAACCGCGTCGAAGAGATCGCCAAGAAGTACATCCTCCCGGACGAGGGAACCTTCGACTTCGCGTTCATGTACGTCCCGGCCGAGAACGTCTACTACGAGATGGTCGTGAAGGACGAGGAAGCGGAGGAGGAGTCCATCGCGACCCACGCGCGGTCGCGCCACGTGGTGCCCGTGTCGCCAAACAGCTTCTACGCCTATCTCCAGGTCATCGTCCTCGGCCTCCGCGGGCTCAGCATCGAGGCCAATGCCCGTGAGATCCAGAACGACCTGATCCGGCTCGACGGAGACCTCGAGAAGATCATGGACCACTTCGTGAAGCTCGGCGGCCACCTCGGCAACGCGCAGAAGCAGTTCGCCGACGCCGAGCGCGACCTAGGGCGCTTCGAAGCCAAGCTGGAGGCCATCGAGCGGAAGGGCGAACAGGCGGCGCTCCCCGGACCCGACGCGTGATCCTGACCGGCCTCGACTGGCTGATCCTCGTCCTCTACTTCGTCCTTTCCCTCGCGGTGGGGCTGGCCTTCGCGGGACGCGCCGCCAAGAGCGCGGAGGAGTACTTCCTGTCTGGCCGCCGGATCCCCTGGTGGCTCGCGGGCACCTCCATGGTCGCCACCACGTTCGCCGCCGACACGCCGCTCGCCGTGACCGGGCTCACCGTCAAGCACGGCATCGCCGGCAACTGGCTCTGGTGGTCGTTCGTGATGAGCGGCATGCTCACCGTCTTCTTCTACGCCCGCCTCTGGCGGCGGGCCCAGGTCATGACCGACGCCGAGTTCGCCGAGCTTCGCTACGCGGGCCGCCCGGCCGCCTTCCTGCGCGTCTTCCGCGCCGCCTATCTGGCCGTGCCGATCAACTGCCTCATCATCGGGTGGGTGACCCACGCCATGGCGACGATCCTCGGGCTCACCCTCGGCGTCGGCAAGTGGGAGGCTACGGTCGCGCTGTTCCTCCTGACCGCGCTCTACTCGACGCTCTCGGGACTGTGGGGAGTCGTCCTCACCGACTTCGTCCAGTTCATCCTGGCCATGGCCGGCTCGCTGGCCCTGGCCGTGTTCGCCGTGCGCGAGGTCGGCGGGCTCTCGGCACTGGTGGCCGCGCTGCACGCCAGGTTCCCCGACGACGCCCCGCTCGCGCTCCTACCGGACCTCCACTCGGCGTGGATGCCGGCCTTCACGTTCTTCGTCTATGTCGCGGTCAACTGGTGGGCCTCCTGGTATCCGGGCGCCGAGCCCGGTGGTGGCGGCTACATTGCCCAGCGGCTCTTCTCCACGCCGAACGAGCGTCACGCCTTCCTGGCCGCGCTCTGGTTCAACCTCGCCCACTACGCCCTGCGACCGTGGCCGTGGATCCTGGTCGCCCTCGTCTCCATGGTGCTCTATCCGGGGCTCGCCAATCCCGAGGAAGGGTACGTCCGCGTGATGGTGGATCTCCTGCCACCCTACTGGCGAGGCTTCCTCCTGGCAGCCTTCTTCGCCGCCTACATGTCCACGATCTCGACCCACCTCAACTGGGGCGCCTCCTACCTCGTCAACGACGTCTACCGCCGCCTGTGGCGCCCCGAGGCCGAGCCTCGCCACTACGCGGCGGTCGGTCGCCTGGCCACGGTCGGCATCATGCTGGTCGCCGGGGTCATCACGTATTACCTCCGGTCGGTGGAGGGCGCGTGGAAGTTCCTCCTGGCGATCGGCGCGGGGACCGGGCTCGTCTATCTCCTCCGCTGGTACTGGTGGCGCATCAACGCGTGGTCGGAGGTGGCGGCCATGGGCGGGGCCCTCGCCTTCTCGTTCGGGCTCCAGTGGGGCGTTGGGCTCCGCGTGGACGACGCGCACGATTTTGCCTGGCTCATGCTGCTCACGGTCGCCGGCACCACCGCCGTGTGGGTCGCCGTGACGTACCTCACCCCCAGCGAGCCGCTCGAACACCTCCAGCGCTTCTGCGCCCGGGTGAGGCCGGGCGGCCCTGGGTGGCGCCACATCACGGGCCCCGCGGCTTCGGCGGAAGGTCCCGGGCCGCGGGACCTGCTCCACTGGACTCTCGGGTGCCTCGTGGTTTACCTGGGCCTGTTCGGGATCGGCGCCCTCTTGCTGGGAAGCGCCGGGCGCGGGATCCTCTTCCTGACGGCCGCGACGGTCCTGACCGCGTGGATCGTGACCGATTCGGCACGGTCGTGGCAGGCGTGATAAGATAAGGGCCACACCGACCCCGAGAGGACTTCATGAGCCAGATTCCCGTGCAGGTGTTCGGCATCAACCTTCTGGTCAAGCTCCTGAGCGAGCCCCCCGCCGACATCCGCGTCCACTGCCCCAAGGGTTCGCCCATTCGGTACGGCCAGGTCGTCGGCCGGGGGGACGGGTTCGACGAAGGCGCCAACGCGTTCCGCGAGATGCCGCCGCTGGAAGCCGTCGTGGCGTTCGAGGAGAACCCCGAGGACGTGGAGGGGCACTACTTCTACCTGAGCGAGCAAGAGCATCGAGTGATCCGCCTCGACGCGGTGATCCTCTCCTTCCCCCACGAGTGAGAGGTCGCGCGCCCGCCCCGTTCCGCCCGAAGCTGCGCCCCGTCGAGGCGTTCCCGGTGGAGGCCGGCGGGCGCAAGGGCATCGCGCTGCGCGACCCGTCAGGTTTCACCGAATCGGTTCTGGTCCTTCCGGTGCCCCTCCTCGACATCGTTTCCCTTTTCGACGGCGAGCACACGCTCCTGGACATCCAGGAGGTGTTCATGCGCCGCCGCGGCGAGCTGCTGCCGAGCGAGCGGCTCCAGGAAATCCTCGGGACGCTGGACGAGCACGGCTTCCTGGACAGCCCTGGCTTCGCTCGGCGCCGCGAGGCGATCGAGGCGGCGTTCAGGGCGAGCCCCGCCCGTCCGGCGGTCCACGCCGGCAGCGCTTACGCGGGCGAGCCGGAAGCGCTGCGGCAGCAGGTCGAGGGTTTCTTCGCCCATCCCGACGGACCGGGGCCGACCGGCGAGGCCGACCGCAGCGCCGAGGTCCGGGGGCTCGTCGCCCCCCACATTGACTTCCACCGGGGCGGACCGATCTACGCCTGGGCCTACCGGGAACTGGCCCGGCGGAGCGACGCGGACCTCTTCGTGATCGTCGGGACGTGTCACGCAGGGATGCCCGACCCGTTCGCGCTCACCCTCAAGAGCTTCGAAACCCCGCTCGGGCCCGCCCCGGTGGACCGCGAGTTCGCCGAGGCCCTCGGCCGCCGGTACGGGCACGATCTCCTGGGGAGCGAGCTGGCCCACCGGGCCGAGCACTCCATCGAGTTCCAGGCGGTGCTTCTCCGCTACCTGTTCGGGGGCCGGCGTGACTTCACGGTCGTCCCCCTCCTGGCGAGTTTCCTCCACGAGAGCCCGGCCCTGGGCAAGGATCCGGAGGCCGACGCGCGCGTCCCCCGCTTCTTCGACGCTCTCCGGGGCGCTATCGCCACTTCGAAGCGTCGCGTCTGCCTGATTGCCGGAGCGGACCTGGCCCACGTCGGGCCGCGCTTCGGCGATCCGGAGCCCGTGGGGCCGGCCGCGCTGGCTCGGGTCGAGCGCGAAGACCGGGCCATGCTGGAGGCCGTGACGGCCGTGGACCCCGCGGCCTTCTACGAGTCGGTGGCGAGGGACGGCGACGGCCGACGGATCTGCGGGCTGTCACCCATCTACACTCTGCTTCGCTGTCTCCCCCCCGGCCGGGGCCGCCTGCTTCGTTATGCCCAGTGGCCCGACCCCCAGGGGACGGTCACCTTCGCGAGCGTCGTCTTTCCGTGAGCACGCCGGACCCCGCCAAGTGGACTCTGCCCCGCATCCAGGTGAACCGGGACGGGGAGTGGCTTCACGAGGGGGAGGAGATCACCCACGCCGGCATTCTCGAAAACCTCCGACGCAGCCTGCGCCGGGACGACGCCGGCTACTTCATCCAGGCCGGGCCGGTCCGGATTGTCGTCGAGGTCGCCGACGCGCCTTTCATCGTCATCCGGATCGAGGCCGAGGGCCAGGCGTTCCGCCTGACGCTCAACGACGGGACCCAGGAGGTCCTGGATCCGACCACGCTGCGCCTCGGCCCGGGCGAGGTCCCGTACTGCCGGATCAAGGGGGGCCAGTTCGAGGCGCGCCTCTCCCGGGCCGCGGCGTACCAACTGGGCCAGATCCTCGAGTACGACGAGCGGACCGGCCGGACGATCCTCCGCGCCGGCGGCCACGCGCACCGTCTCGACCGCGAGGTGCCGTGAGAGCGCCGGCCACGCGGCGGAAGGGCGGCCCGCCTTGACAGACGCGCAGGCTCCCGGCTAGTGTAGCGGGAGGTTCGGTCGGGGAGGGCACCGATGCAGATCGACCAGTACCGATGCGTGGCCTGCGGCAACTGCATCCCCGTCTGTCCGATGGGAGCGATCTACATCGACCCGGCGGTGGGGCGCGCCCAGGTCAACCAGGATGAGTGCGTCGAGTGCTACGCCTGCTTTAGGGGCATGTCCAAGGAGCGCCTGTTCCCGCCGATGGTCCGGGCCATTCGCCGGGTCGCCAAGGCGTTCCGCTTCCGCTTCGACCCCGAACCCGACATCTGCCCCACCGACGCCATCGTCCCTCAGGACCTGACGTGGCCCCGCATCGTGCGGCGCGCCTTTTCCGATCCTCAAGTGCCTCACGAGTCCACCGGGATCCACGGGCGCGGCACCGCCGAGGTGAAGACCAACGACGTGACGAACCGGGTCAAGGAGGGCGAGGCCGGGTTTGTCATCGAGTTCGGCCGCCCCGGCGTCGGCGCGCGCTTTGGCGACATCCAGCAGATGACCCAGCGGCTGGCGGCCTTCGGGGTCGAGTTCGAGAAGAACAACCCCGTGACCTCCCTGATGACCGAACCCGACCGTGGGCTGATCCGCGAGGACATCCTGAACGAGAAAGTGCTTTCGGCCATCGTCGAGATCAAGACCGGCCTCGATCAGGTCCCCGCGATCCTCCACATCATCAGGAGCGTCTCGCGCGAACTGGACACGGTGGTCGCCGTGGGAGTCTCGAGCCGCTGCGACGCTGCCGGGAACGAGCCGCTCGCCGCGCTGCTGGAGCGGGAGGGCTACCCTGCCTACCGGGGCAAGACGAACCTGGGGCTGGGCCGCGTCACGCGGCAGGTGGCCGTGTGACGAATACACTCCACCGCTGGAGCGAACACTACGCCGTCGAGCGGCGATCCGATGTGCCACCCGTGGCGGACGACTATGTCGTCTTCGCCATGGCCAGCCGGAACCTGAACGACGACGCGCTCGTGGACAAGTACCGGACGTTCGCCCGGCTCGCCCTCCGCCACGATCCCGTGAACGTCGGCGACGCGACCAAAGGCGGCATCTACCGCCCGCAGCCGCGCTTGAACCCGCTGGCCCACTGGCGCCGTGACAACCGCCCGGACCCGGAGCGCGTGGTCAACGACGTCGAGGGGCACACGACGATGGCCGCCGTCTTCTCGACCTTCGAGGACATGGAGGCGTTCGTCAAGGACCTCCGCGACGCAGACCTCGGAGTCTCGATCAACATCAGTGCTCCCATGGACGCGGCCAGGCGGTGCTGCCAGGGAGCCGGGATCCGGCGCCACAGCGTGGAGTATTCGCTCGGCTTCCAGGGTCGGGTCGAGCGCCTGCCGGACCGCGCGGTGCTCGAGATCGGCACCATGTGCGGGCACGGGATGGTCTCGCACAGCCTCGTCAAGAAGCTCCTCGATTGGGTCAAGGAGGGGCGACGGAGCCCGCGCGAGGCCACCACGTACCTGGCGCGCTTCTGCATCTGCGGCGTGTTCAACTCCGCTCGCGCGGAGACGCTTTTCGACAAAGCGCGCACCGGCACGCCCTGAGCCCCCCCGTCCGCTCCTGGCGGAATCCCGGGATCATCAGGCCCGCTGACCCTTCGCTTCCTGGAGGACCCTGAGCATCTCGTCGTGGATCCGCCCGTTCGACGCGACCACCGCCGGATGCTCGAGATCGAGCGGGCCCCCTTCGAGGCTCGTCACCCGCCCGCCGGCCTCCTCCACCATGAGCGCGCCCGCCGCCGCGTCCCAGGGGCCGAGCCGGAGCTCCCAGTAGCCATCCAGCCGCCCCGCCGCGACGTAGCAGAAGTAGAGTACCGCCGAGCCCATTCGGCGGACGCCCTGGCAGCGCAGGCTGAAGGCGGCGAACTCGGCGAGGTTGTTGCGGGCCGTCTCGCGGATGCTGTAGGGGAACCCCGTGGCCAGGAGGCTCTCGTTGAGGGTCGGCGTCGGGGACACCGCCAGCGCCCCGCCGTTGAGCCGCGCGCCGCGACCGCGCTCGCCCACGAAGCACTCGTCCAGCGTGGGATCGTACACCACCCCCAGACGCACGTCGCCGTCGACCTCGAGCGCCATGGACACGGCGAAGACGGGGAGGCCGTGGGCATAGTTCGTCGTACCGTCCAGCGGATCGATGATCCACCGGCGGACGGAGGGCCCACCCACCGCCCCGCGCTCCTCCGAGAGGATCGCGTCCTCCGGAAACTCGGCGCGGAGAGCGTCGATGATCAGCGCCTCCGAGCGCCGATCCATTTCGGTGACGAGGTTGGTCGGGCTGCCCTTGAAGGAGATCTGGCGACGCTTCCCCGCCTCGGCGCGGAGAAGCGCGCCGGCGCGCTTCGCGATCCGAACCGCCGCGCTCCGACACCGATCGTCCATGACGGACCTCAAACACGCACGATGCGGCCTGGGGCCGCACCGCCCACGATCGTACCACAGCCGATACGGGCGGCCAATCGGGGCCGCTCGCGACACACGCCTTGACAGCCGACCCGGCCGGTGCTTTTCTTAAACGAAGGCCCCCGATGCCGCCCAAGCACATCGAGCGCTCCATCCTTCTCGTCGTCTCCAGCATCTGCCAGGAGGCCCACGGGCCGGGCGGCTGGGGATACGTCGCGTGCTTCCCGACGGGCCTCGAGAAGGAAGGGCATGGCTCGGCAGAGGCGACGACGGCCAACCGGATGGAGATCACGGCGACCATCGAAGGATTCAGGTCACTCAGGGGACGAGACCGCGCGACGGCGGTGCGCGTGGTGAGCGCAAGCGCCTATCTGGTGGACGGCGCCAAAGGCGGACGGGACCGGAGCGCGAACACGGACCTGTGGACCAAGCTGGACGCCGAGACCAGGAACCGGTCGGTGATCTGGGAGTGGGAGCCGCCGAACACCATGCTCTATCAGTCGCAGGCGTACGACCTGGCGCGCCGCGCGCTCAAGCGCGCGCTCGCTGAGGCACCCGCCAAGGAGGAGCCGTGAAGATCGTCGTGATGGGGGCCGGTGGGGTCGGGGGGTACTTCGGCGCCAAGCTGGCCAGGGCCGGCGAAGAGGTGACGTTCGTGGCGCGCGGCGCCCACCTGGAGGCGATCCGCGCCCACGGGCTCCGCATCAAATCGGCCACGGAGGGCGAGTGGGTCGTCCCCGGACGCGCCACCGACAGTCCGGCGAGCGCCGGCCCCACGGACCTGGTCCTCCTCTGCGTCAAATCCTTCGACACGGAAGCCGCCGCCCGGGCCATCGGCTCCGTCGTGGGTCTGGAGACCGCCGTCCTCTCGCTCCAGAACGGCGTGGGCAACGAGGAGACCATCGCCGGCGTCGTCGGCCCCGGGCGCGTGCTGGGCGGCGCCGCCTACGTCCTCGCCACGATCGAGGCCCCCGGCGTGATCGCCCACTCGTTCGGCGGGAAGATCGTGTTCGGCGAACTGGACGGGGCAGAGACGCCGCGGTCGCGACAAATCCAGGACGCCCTGGAGCGCGCCGGAATTCCGGCGGAGCGCTCGCCCCGCATTCGAGAGGTACTCTGGGAGAAGTACCTCTTCATCACAGCCCAGGCCGGGATGACGGCGCTCACGCGCTGCCCGATCGGGGTCATCCGGTCCATCCCGGAGACTCGCCGCATGTACCGCCTGATTGTCGAAGAGCTCGCCGGGCTGGCCAAGGCGGCCGGGATCGACCTCGGTCCCAACACCGTGGACGACATCATGGGCCACGCCGACCGTCTCGGCCCCACCTTCACCTCCTCGCTCCACCACGACCTGATCCACGGCAAGCGCCTCGAGCTCGAGGCGCTTCACGGCCACGCGATCCGCCTCGGCGAAAAGCTCGGCATCCCGACGCCGGTGTTGTTCTCGGTCTACGCCGCCCTCAGGCCGTTCCGGGACGGCGCCCCCGGGTGAGCCCGCCGCGACTGCTGCTCGCGCACCTCCGCCCCTACGGGCTCCGCTACGCCCTGGGATTCCTCTTCCTCGCGCTCGGGAGCCTCTGCTCGCTGGCCATCCCCTGGACGGTCAAGCTCGCCATCGAAGCGCTTCAACGCGGATCGAGCACCCCCGAGCTCCGCAAGTACATCCTCCTGATCCTCGGCCTCGCCGCTGCGCACGGGCTGGTGAGGCTCGGCTCTCGGTTTTCGATCCTGGGCGGCGGCCAGGCGGTGGAACAGGATGTCCGCAACCGGCTCTACCGCCACCTCCAGGCGCTCCCCCAGGCCTTTTACCACGCGCACCGCACCGGCGATCTGATGTCGCGCGCGTCGAACGATCTCGCGGCCGTGAGGCACCTCGTCGGCTTCGGCGCCCTCAGCCTCCTGGGAACGGCGATCGCCTTCGTCGGGACGCTCGCCGCCATGCTGGCGCTCGACCCCCGGCTGACCCTCTACGCCATGGCACCATTCCCGATCCTGATCCTCGTCGCCAGGCGCTTCAACGCCACCGTCCACCAGGAGTCGCAGGCGGTGCAGGAGCAACTCGGGGAGCTCTCGGCCAAGGTGCAGGAGAACCTGGCCGGCATGGCCGTCGTCCGCGCCTACGCGATGGAGGCGAGC
The DNA here is from genome assembly GCA_023248995.1 of Candidatus Rokuibacteriota bacterium. Classification (GTDB taxonomy): domain Bacteria; phylum Methylomirabilota; class Methylomirabilia; order Rokubacteriales; family CSP1-6; genus JAHFDN01. The sequence continues at coordinate 20,167 of JAHFDN010000001.1, read as the reverse complement.
GAGATCCGCCAGTTCCAGGGGCTCAACGGCGAGTACCTCGGCCGGAGCCTCCGCCTGGCGCGGACGCAGGCCGCGTTCTCCCCGCTCATGGGCCTGGTCGCGGGGATCGGCACGCTGATCGTGCTGTGGCAGGGCGGCAGGGCGGTGGTCGAGACACGGATCACGCTCGGCGCCTTCGTCGCCTTCAACGCGTACCTGGCGCACCTGGCGTGGCCGACGATCGCGCTCGGCTGGACGCTCTCCATCGTGCGGCGCGGCCTGGCAGCGCTCGGGCGCATCGCCGAAATCCTCGCCGCGGAACCCTCGATCCGGGACGCCTCCGACGCCCTGGACCGCCCGCCGGATTTCCGGGCCGCCACGATCGAGTTCAGGAACCTGACCTTCGCCCACGAGGGGCGGGGGCCGGCGCTCCGAAACGTGACGCTCGCGATCCCACCGGGACTGACGCTGGCGATCGTCGGTCCCACGGGGAGCGGCAAGTCCACGCTCGGCGCCCTGATCCCGCGCCTCTTCGACCCGCCGGCGGGCAGCCTCCTCATCGGCGGCACCGACGTCCGCCGGCTCCGTCTCGAGCACCTCCGCCGGGCGGTCGGGTACGTCCCCCAGGAACCCTTCCTCTTCTCGCGCACCGTCCGCGAGAACCTGGCGCTCGCCGACGACGACGCCCTGGCGCCACGCCTCGAGCAAACGGCGCGCGCGGTCGGCCTCGACGCCGAGATCCGAGCTTTCCCGGAGGGATGGGACACCGTCGTGGGAGAGCGGGGTATCACGCTCTCCGGGGGGCAGCGACAACGGGCGGCCCTCGCCCGCGCGCTCCTGCCCGACTCTCCCATCCTCATCCTCGACGACGCGTTCGCCAACGTGGACGCCGCCAAGGAGGTCGAGATCCTCGAGGCGCTCGGCGACGTGCTCCGGGAGCGGACCACGCTCCTGATCACCCACCGGTTTAAGGCCGCCCGGGCGGCCGACTGGATCGTCGTGCTCGACGAGGGACGAATCGTGGAGCAGGGCAGTCACGACACGCTGATCGCCCAGGGGGGCCTCTACCGGCGCCTCTGGCGCATCCAGCAGCTGGAGGAGGAAATCTCCCGTGCCTAGCCACGGCGGCCGCGCTCCGGCGGATCCCCACGACGACGAGATCCTGGGCAAGGCCTACGACGCCCGGCTGGCCCGGCGTCTCTGGGAGGTCGCCCGGCCGTACCGGCGCGTCCTGGTCGCTTCGGCGGTCCTGTTCTTTCCCATCGCGGCCCTCGAGCTCCTCCAGCCGTACCTCATCAAGATCGCCATCGACGCGCACATCCTGCCGGGCGACTGGCCCGGGCTCAGCGGCGTGGCCGCGGTGTTCCTCCTGACGCTGGCGGGCCTCTACGCCCTCCGAATGCTCCAGAGCTACCTGATGAACCTGACCGGTCAGCGGGTCTTGCATGACCTCCGCCTCCGGCTGTTCGCCCACACGCAGACCCTGGACGCGGCCTTTTTCGACAGGAACCCCGTCGGGCGGCTCATGACGCGCATCCTCAACGACGTGGAAGCGGTGAGCGACATGTTCGGGAGCGGTGTGGTGGCGATCCTGGGCGACGTCGTGACCCTCGCCGGGGTGGTGGTCGTGATGCTCGCCATGAACTGGCGGCTCGCCCTGGTGACGTTCGCGCTGGTCCCGGCGCTCTTCACCGCGGCCGCTTACTTCCGCCGCCAGTCACGGATCGCCTACCGCGGTCTCAGAAGCCGGCTCGCGCGCCTCAACGCGTTCCTGCAGGAGAGCCTCCAGGGGATGACGGTGATCCAGCTCTCCGCCCGCGAGCCGCAGGAGCGCCTGAGGTTCGAGGCGCTCAGCGCCGACTTCCGCCGGGCCCAGTTCCGCTCCACGACCTACGACGCCTCGCTCTACGCCGTGGTGGAGGCGATCGGATCGGCGGCGGTGGCGCTGCTTCTCTGGTACGGCGGGGGGCAGATCTGGCAAGGGGTCCTCAGCTTCGGCGGCCTCGTGGCGTTCATCGAGTACACCAACCGCTTTTTCCTCCCGATCCGGGACCTCGGGGCGAAGTACGCGGTGATGCAGGCGGCCATGGCCTCGTCCGAGCGCATCTTCGGACTTCTGGATCTCGAGCCGACGATCCGCTCGGGGCGGGCGAGGGGGCGCGCGGACGGGCGTTGTCCGATCGTCGACGTGACAAACGTCTGGTTCGCCTACACGGGCGAGGAGTGGGTGCTGAGCGATTGCTCCTTCGAGGTCCGGCGGGGCGAGTGCGTCGCGCTCGTCGGGGTGACGGGCGCGGGCAAGAGCACAGTCACGCGCCTCCTGAACCGCTCCTACGACGTGACCCGCGGCCGTGTGCTCGTGGAGGGGACGGACGTCCGCGAGTGGGAGCTGGACGCGCTTCGCCGCCGCGTGGGGCTCGTTCCGCAGGACGTCTTTCTCTTCTCGGGGAGCGTCGAGGCCAACCTCCGGCTCGCCGCCGACGGGGCGGTGACCAAGGACGCGCTGGCGCGGGCGGCGACGCTGGCCAACGCCCGCGGCTTCATCGAATCACTGCCGGCAGGCTTCGACCACCCGATCAGGGAGCGCGGGGCCAATCTCTCCCAGGGCCAGCGCCAGCTCTTGGCCATCGCGCGCGCCCTGGTGTACAATCCGGCCGTTCTGGTGCTCGACGAGGCCACGTCCAGCGTGGATCCCGAGTCCGAAGCCCTGATCCAGGAAGCGATGGGCCGCCTCCTCACGGGACGCACGAGCCTCGTCATCGCGCATCGCCTCTCGACCGTGCAGCGGGCGGACCGCATCCTGGTCCTCCACAAGGGGCGGGTGCGCGAGGAGGGAACGCACGCCCAGCTCCTCCGCCGGGGCGGCATCTACTCGCACCTTTACGAACTGCAGTGCGGGAGGTAAACCCAGGGCGGGGCGGGGCCGGCCGCCCCTTCAACCAGGCGGTGCACCGCCTCGTCCGCCAAATTCCCAGGGGGAAAGTGGCCACGTACGGGCAGCTCGCTGCGCTCCTCGACTACCCCCGAGCGGCCCGCGCGGTCGGGTACGCGATGAAGCGGTGCCCCCCCGGTACACCGTGGCAGCGGGTCCTCAACGCCCGCGGCGGGATCAGCCTCCGCGCCAACGTCAGCGGGATGGTGACCCAGCGGATCCTGCTCCAACAGGAGGATGTCCCGTTCAGGCGGGGCCGGGTGGACCTGGGTCGCCACCGCTGGGCCGGCCCCCGGCGGCGTCCCCGCCTGGCGCTCCTCGCGCTCAGGAGACTCTAGGAGGCGCGCGTGAAGGTCATTCCCTTGGCCGCGGATTCGCTGGGCGTACGGTCGATGGCCACCTACGTCGAGGGGGGCCGGACCCGGATCCTCATCGACCCTGGTGCCACGCTCGGCCCGACGCGCTACAATCTCCCCCCCGCCGAGGAGGAGTGGGCCGCCCTGCGGGACGCCAACAACCTGATCTCGACCTACGCGACGCGGGCCCACGTGGTCTTCGTGAGCCACTACCACGAAGACCACTTTCGCTACGACCCCGAGTTCTACGCGGGGCGGCAGGTGTGGGCCAAGGACCCGCGGCGCATGATCAACCCCAAGCAGGGCCAGCGCGGCGGCAACCTCTGGAGAGCCATCGCCCCGCGCTGCCGGCTGGAGGCCGCGGAGGGACGCCGCTACGACTTCACCGACCTGCTGCTGACCGCGTCGCCCCCGCTGGCCCACGGTGTGGAGGGCACCGGGCTCGGCTACGTCGTCGCGCTGACCGTCACCGATGGCTCGGACGGGTTCAGGTTCGTCCACGCCTCCGACGTCCAGGGGCCGCTCTCCCCGGTGGCGACGGCCTACCTGATCCGCGAGCGGCCTCGCCTCTTGTACCTCTCGGGCCCGCCCTCGTACATCGAAAAACAGATCGGCGCCGCCCTCATCGACCAGGGGATCGAAAACCTGCTCCGGATCATCGAGACCACGGGCTGCCGGGTCATCATGGATCACCACGCCGTCCGGGACCCGCGCCAGGCGGAGCGGCTCCACCGCCTCTGGGAAACCAGGCAGGTGGTGACCGCCGCGGAATACCTCGGCCGGCCCAACCGGCTGCTCGAGGCCAACCGCCACCGCCTCTGGGCGGAGCGGCGGAAGCCGGGGGCGAGGCTGACGCCCGCGCGGTTGAAACGGCGAGCGGGTTCGGATATAGTAAAGCGCCGCACGATGTCCCAGCGCGCGAAAGGAGGAGACGCCCGATGACGAGCACCACCGAGATCAAGGTGGGCGAGCAGGCCCCCGACTTCAAGCTCCCGGGGATCGGCGGAAAGGAGCACACGCTGGGCGAGTTCAGGGGCAAGAAGAACGTCGTCCTCCTCTTCTACGTCCTCGACTGGACTCCCGGGTGAACCAAGCAGATGCCCGCCTTCGAAGGCAGGCTCAGGGACTTCGAGGCGGCCGCTACCCAGGTCATGGGTATCAGCACCGACAGCATCTACTGCCACGACGCGTGGGCCAGGTCGCTCGGCGGGGTCAGCTACCCGCTCCTGGCCGACGTGCACCGCGAAGTCGTGAAGAACTACGGGGTCTGGTGGCCGGAGCTGAACGCCAACTACCGGGCCACCTACGTCGTGGATAAGCAGGGGAAGGTGCGGTTCGCCGAGCGTTACGGGAAGGGGGAGATCCCCGACCCGGCAAAGATTCTGGCCGAGGTGAAGAAGCTCTAAGCCGGCGCTGGGAGAAGCCGCGGGGCGCGATGGGGGGCCGGGGACGTCAGTCCTCGGCCCTTTGTTTCGGGCGGGTCGTGAGCGCGACGCCGAGGAGGACGCCCACGCCGCCGACCACCTGGGCCGCCCCGATCCTCTCGCCGAGCAGGACCGCGGCCAAGAGGACGCCCACCACCGGCTGGAAGTTCATGAAGATGGCGGCGCGGCTCGGGCCGATGGCCCGCACCCCCTCGTACCACCAGATGTGGGCCAGCGCCCCGAGGATGGCCTGGTACAGGATGACGCCCCACGCCGTGATCGAGCCGAAGCGCGGCGCGGGGAAGAGATGGGCGGTCAGGAGCGAGAGCGGGAGCAGCATGGCTGTTCCCAGGACGTAGGAGAGCGTCGTCGCGAGCGCCGGCGAGTGAACCGTCAGCACCTGCTTGCCATAGATCGTGTAGGCGCTCCACCCGGTCAGCGAGAAGAGGATGACGAAGTCGCCGGCGTGAAGGTTCCCGAGGCGGAGCGTGGCCCACTGCCCGCGCGTGACAACCAGCAGCACGCCGGCCGCGGAGCAGGCGACCCCGAGCCACTGGATTCCCCGGAGCCGCTCGCCCAGGTAGAGCCGGGCGCCCACGGCGACCATGACGGGGGTGGACGCCTGGAGGATCACCGCGTTGGAGGCGGTGGTGAGAGAGATGGCGAGGTAGGTGAGGGCCGTGGAAATCACGATCCCGCAAAACCCGAGGACCGCGAAGGCGCCCAGATCTTCCAGCGTCAGGGACCTGAGCGCCCCCGAGCCGCGCCGCAGCAGGAGGATCACCAGGAACGCCCCGCCCAGCGCGCATCGAAAGAGCGCCAAGAAGAAGGGCGGCAGGTCCGGCAGCGCGAGCTTCGTCATGGCCGGATAGCTTCCCCAGAGCGACACCACGAGGAGCAGCGCCAGGTAGGCGCGCGTTTGACTGAGCGCGGGCACCTCCCTATCATAGCGCGGGAGTCATGGCCGACCACATCCTCGAGTCTCGCTTCTGGCTTCCCCGGCCTCGCGCGGACGTCTTTTCGTTTTTCGCCGATCCGGCGAACCTGACCGCGATCACGCCGGGCCGGCTCCGCTTCACGCTGCTCACCTCCCCGCCGAATCCGCTCGAGGCGGGCGCCGTCTTTGACTGTCGGATCCGCTGGCTGGGGATTTGCCTCCGCTGGCGGACGATGATCCGCGAGTACGACCCTCCCTACCGCTTCGTCGACGTCCAGCTGCGCGGTCCCTACGCGCGCTGGGAGCACCGCCACGTCTTCAGGGAGGAAAACGGGGGAACGTGGGTCGAAGACCGGGTCACCTACCGCCTCCCGCTGGGCCCCCTCGGGTGCCTGCTCCACGCCCTCGTGGTCGGCCGGCAGCTCCGCGCGATCTTCGCCCACCGGCGGCGACGCCTGGAGGAGCTCTTCGGTGCCTCCAGCTGACCGGCTCGGCGCCCACATGTCCATCGCCGGCGGCCTCTCCCTGGCACTGGAGCGGGGCAGGGCCGTCGGGTGCTCCGTCGTCCAGCTCTTCGTCAAGAACCAGCTCCAGTGGACGGCCAAGCCGCTCACCAACGAGGACGTGCGGCTCTTCCGCCGGGCCCGGCGCACCACGGGGATCCGGACGGTCTTCGCCCATGCGACGTACCTCATCAACCTCGCCACCCCGGCTGAGGCCGAGTGGCGGCGTGCCGTGGACGCCTTCGCGGACGAACTGGAGCGCGCCGAGACCCTCGGGCTGTCCTTCGTCGTCATCCACCCGGGGTCGCACAAGGGGAGCGGCATCGAGGCGGGAATCCGCCGGGTCGTCGCCGCGCTCGACGAGCTGACGGTACGAACCAGAGGCTACGACGTCAGGATCGTGCTGGAGGACACGGCGGGCGCCGGGAACACCCTGGGGGCGAGGTTCGAGGAGCTCGGGGCCATCTTCGACCGTGTGAAGGAGCCGAAACGGCTCGGGGTCTGTCTGGACACCTGCCACCTCTTCGCCGCCGGCTACGACATCAGGACGCCGGGGGGATATGCCAGGACGATGGAGGCCTGCACGCGGACCGTGGGGACGGGGGCGGTCCTCGCGTGCCACCTGAACGACGCCAAGGCGCCGCTCGGCTCGGGACTCGATCGCCACGAGCACATCGGCAGGGGCCACATCGGGGTGGGCGCGTTCCGCCGGCTCCTCCACGACCGCCGATTCAGGAGGATCCCCATGGTCCTCGAGACGCCGAAGGACGACGACTGGGACGTGAGAAACCTGAGAACGCTCCGCCGGCTCCAGGCCAAGAGGCGCTGAGACTTCCCCTCCCCCTGACCCGACCGCAAGGGTCGGGTGCCCACTAAGGAAGGCTCGCTTCGCTCGCGCCTTGCGTGAAGGGAGGAGAAGAGGTGGGGGGCGTCATCGGGTTCAGCGGGAGCGGATCACGCCGATGCGCGGGCAGAGTCCCCGGACCGGGCAGATCGAACACCGGGGCGACAGGGGCTGGCAGACGTTCTGCCCGAAGGCCACGAGGAGGTCGTTCAGCTCGACCCAGTAACGTCGCGGCAGCTTCTTCCGGAGGGCGAGCTCGGTCTGCTCCGGCGTCTTGGTCCTCACGAAGCCGAGGCGGTTACTGATCCGGTTGACGTGGGTGTCCACGCAGATCCCCGGCTTCCCGAACCCCACGGTGACGACGAGGTTCGCGGTTTTCCGGCCCACCCCCTTGAAGGCAAGCAGCTCCTCTAGGCTTCCGGGCACCGCGCCGCCGTACCGCGCGAGGAGATCGCGGCAGACGCCGCGGATGACCCGCGCCTTGGTGCGGTAGAAGCCCACCGGGAAGATCGCCCGCTCGATCCGGCGCGGCGTGAGCCGCAGCATCGTCTCGGGGGTCCCCGCAAGAGCGAAGAGGCGCTCGGACGCCGGGCCGGTCGTCTCGTCCTTCGTCCGGAGCGAGAGCAGGCAGGCGATCAGGATCCTGAACGGGTCGCGGCGCGTCCGATCGGCCACGTCCGCCAGCGCGGTCGGGTTCCACTCGGGCGCCCGGGCCCTGAGGCGACGGAGGACGCGGCCCATGGCCCGGACGTCCATGGGCGCCCTCACCGCCCGAGTCAGCCACGCGGGTTCAGGCTTCAGGACTTCCCCTTGATGGAGTCGAGCAGCTCGCGCGCGCGCTTGGTATGCTTGACGGTCCAGTCGGCGAGAAAGCGCGGCTCCTTGTCGTCAAGGACCCGCTGGAGCTCCTTTCGAGCCTCCTCGTACTGGCCCCGCTTGATCAAAAGGCGCGCGAGGTCCACACGCACCGCCGTGTAATGGGGATCGATCTTGAGCCCCTTTCGCAAGTCCGTCTCGGCTTTGTCCAGGTCGCCCCAGGGCAGGGCCAGCTCGATGTTGCCCGCGAGCCCGAGCGCGCCGGGGTCGTCCGGGGCGAGCGTGAGGATGGTGTCCACCTCTTGGCGCAGGGTGGGGAGGAGAACGAGCGAGCGGAGCACCCCCTTCGTCGTCCCCCAGCGGCCGGTGTTCACCGCGTACCAGAAGTGGGCTTCCGGGTTCTTCGGCCCCAGCTCAGTGGCCCGCTGGCCGAGCTGCCGGCCGCGGTCGTAGGCGGCCAGCTTCTCCTCGTCGTCCTTGGCCCGCACGTCCCCCCACATGAAGCAGATCCGCGAGAGGAGAATCATCCCTTCCACCTGGGAATCGGTCTTGAGGAACTTCTCCATCAGGTCGCGGGCCCGGTCGAGCCGCGTCACGTCTTCGTGGTAGTTCTGGATGAGGCCCCGCGCTTCTTCGATGGGCGACTCGGCCAGGGCCGACAACGGCGCCAGGACGAGAACGAGCGCAACCATCGCCGAGCGCATCAGGGGCCACTCTACCGTCGGGGATCCCCGCTGTCAACGGCGCGCGGCTTAGGACCCGCCCGCAAGGGCCGCCGGGGCGGAGGCGCGAGCGTAGCGAGCCACCTCTGCGGGCACCCAGCCCTTGCGGCTGGGTCGTCGCCTTCGCTCGCGCTTGCGTGCCTTGACTTCGTGAGAAGCTTGGCCGATAAGGGGGAGGATGGCGCCGGCGCTCGAAGGACTCAGGGTCCTCGACTTGGCCACGTTCGTGGCGGCGCCGGTCTCTGCGACGCTCCTGGGAGAGTTCGGCGCCGAGGTCATCAAGGTCGAGCAGCCCGGGCTGGGGGACGACCTGCGCCGCCTGGGGCGGCGGATGGACGGCGTGTCGCTCTGGTGGCTCGCCGAGGCGCGGAACAAGAAGGGCATCACGTGCAACCTCCGCGCCCCCGAGGGACAGGCCCTGATCAAGCGGCTCGTCGCCCAGAGCGACATCGTGACCGAAAACTTCCGCCCGGGAACGCTCGAGCGGTGGAATCTCGGCTACGACGATCTGAGGGCGCTCAACCCCGGCATCATCATGGTCCGGGTCTCGGGCTTCGGCCAGACGGGGCCGTATCGGGAGCGCCCCGGCTTCGGGCGGATCGCCGCGGCGGTGAGCGGGATCAGCTATCTGTCCGGCTACCCGGACCGCCCGCCCGTGACGCCGGGAACGCCGACGATCCCCGATTACCTCGCCGGCGTCATGGGAGCGCTCGGCGCTCTCATCGCGCTCCAGCATCGGGAGCGTACCGGCGAGGGGCAGGTCGTTGACATCGCCCTCTACGAGCCGATCCTCCGGATGCTGGACGAGCTGATCCCCGTGTACGGCGCCACCGGGCACGTCCGGGAGCGGGTCGGCTCAGGGACCGAGTACGTGACCCCGCACAACCACTACCGGGCGCGCGATGGGCGCTGGCTCGCCGTCGCGTGCAGCAACGATCGGATGTTCGAGCGGCTCCTCCGCGCCATGGAGCGGGAGGAGCTCGGCGAGCGTTATCGGACGATGGACGATCGGCTCAGGCTCCGCGAGGAGCTCGACGTCCTGATCCAGGAGTGGGTGGGAGGTCGGGAGGCGGCGGCCGCGCTCGCCCGGCTCGAGACCGCTCAAGTGCCGGCCTCCCTCGTCTACAACGTGAAAGATCTGTTCGAGGACCCGCACCTCAGAGCGCGCGAGAACATCGTGGCCGTGCCGAGCCCCCTCGGCGGACTCCTCCACATGGTCGGCGTCGTTCCGCGATTGACGCGGAGCCCGGGGAGCATCCGAGAGACCGGACCTGTCAGGCTAGGCCAGCACAACGAGGAGATCTACGGCGATCGCCTGGGCCTGAGCCCCCAGGAGATCGAAACGCTTCGGTCGCGGGGGGTCATCTGACCCGTGACCGAGCGGGATCACTCTTAAAGAGGCTCAAAAGGGGCTCGGTGTGAACTACCTGAAAGTATTGACACTCTCCTGCGTCTCGATCTGGGTCGGGGCGATCGCCTTCTTCTCGTTGTTCGTGGCCCCCGCCGCCTTTTCGGTCCTCGACCGCGAGAGCGCTGGCCATCTCGTGACGACCGTGTTTCCCCGCTACTACGTCTTCGGGCTCGTCCTCGGACTCTTGGCTCTGGCAGGCCTCGTGGGGCAGCTCGCCGCCAGGGCGGCGGTCGAGGGGCTCGGGGGAAGTCTCGCCCTTGTCCTCCTCATGCTGATCTTGACCTCCTACGCGCTCTTGGTCCTCCTGCCCCAGAGCGAGGCGGCGCGAGCGGCGATGCGGGCGGCCGGGGCCCTGCCGGGGAGCGCGGCGCCCGAGGCTCTGGCCTTTGCCCGGCTCCACAGGCTCGCGGTGGTCCTCAACGGCCTCACGCTTCTGGCCGGCCTGGCCTTCGTCGTGGTCGAGGCGGTCCGGTTCAGGGGGTGAGGGACATGCCAAGCGCTCCCCACCTGATCAAGGCGCTCAGAAAGGAACTCGAGCCGATGGAGCGGGAGATCCCCGGGCATCGCGCTCGGCGAGGGCGAGGGCCAGGTGAAGGAGGGCCTTCACGAGTTCGTCGGGGGCGACGGTCCCGCCCTGGGAAGCTGACTGGAGAAGGCATCCCTCCGCCGCGCCGAGACAGACCGCCGAGAAGACGACCGGATCCAGATCCCGCCTGAAGGCCCCCGCGGCGACGCCCTCGGCGACAATCTCCTCCACCGACAGGCGCAGCTGCTCCCTGAGCCAGGCCATGGCGAGGCGGTAACGCTTGTCCCGCCGCGCCCGGAGCCACCCTTCCAGGAGCGGCCCAGAGAAGCGGTCGTCGCCAGCCCCGAAGGCCCCGAAGAGGATGTCGAGCGCCCCTTCCAGCTTGACGACCGGCGGGCCCGTCCGCTTCGCGAGCCTCGCCAGCTCTTTGACGAGGGGAAAGCCGCGCTCCTCGATGGAACGGACGCCGGCGGGCGGCGAGGGACCCTTCGCCCGCGCGCGGCGCCTTACCCGGCGAGCCCTGGTTCGACCTCGCGGTGTGGCGATGGGACGCCTGTGGGGATCGTGACCGTCACGTTCCGTTACGGGGATCCGCGGCCGCTCTGGACGGGATCCAGAAACTCGAAGTAATCGACGGTGACCCGGTACTGGCGCTCGGACCCCGAAGGAACGAGCCGGATCTCGAAACTCGACGAACCGCGAGGGGGCACCTCTCCCGGGACGTAGGCCCGGGTCCGGCTGACGACCTTTCCCGCCTCGTCGAGTCCCTCCGCTCGAAGGGCCACCCGAGTAGCCGGGAGCGAGGATGCGTTCTGTATGTCGCCGAGGATCAGCACCCGCGAGGGCCCGATGCGCTCGGCATTCCAGGTGAGGCGAAGGTCCCGGTCCGACTGTGGCGTGTACCACTGGGCCGCGCCCGGTGACGCGCCGGCGATCAGAAGGGCGAGCCCGGCCAGAGGCGCGAGCGGCCTCCTACTCATACCGGAGGGCCTCGATGGGATCCAGGCTGGACGCCTTCCGCGCCGGGTAGAAGCCGAAAAAGATCCCCACCGCTCCGGCGAAGCCGAAGGCGAGAAAGATCGCCTCCGGGTGGATCAGCGTACGCCACTCGGCGAAGTACGCGACCCCGTACGAGCCGCCCACGCCGACGCCGATCCCGATCAGCCCGCCGATCAGGGAGAGCGTCACCGCCTCCACGAGGAACTGGACCATGATGTCCCGGCGCCTCGCCCCCACGGCCATCCGGAGGCCGATCTCGCGGGTCCGCTCCGTCACCGAGACCAGCATGATGTTCATGATACCGATGCCGCCGACCAGGAGCGATACTGAGGCAATGGCGGCCAGGAGCATCGTGAGGACGCGTGAGGACTCCTCCTGGGTCTGGAGGACCTCCGACAGGTTGCGGAGCCAGAAGTCGTCGTCCTGGTACGGCTGGAGGCGGTGGCGCTGGCGCAGGAGATCCCGGATCTGCTGCTCGGCCTCCTTCATGTCCGCCCCCTCCCGGATTTTGATGGAGATCGTCCCGACGGAGCGGGCGTTGGCCTGGCTCACCCCCATGACCTTCTTCTTCGCGGTGGAGAGCGGGATCAGGATGATGTCGTCCTGATCCTGGCCCCAGGTGTTCTGCCCTTTCCGCTCAAGGACGCCCACGATCGCGAAGGGAACCTTGCGGATCCGGATCACCTGATCGAGCGGGTCAGTGTCGGGAAACAGGTTCCGCACGACCGTCTGGCCGAGGAGCGCCACCTTGGTGGCGCCGTCCACGTCTTCCTTGGTGAAGGGCTTGCCGGCGACGACCCCCCACTCCCGCGCCTCGAGAAAGTCCGGCGTGACCCCCTGGACGATCGTGGACCAGTTGAGGTTGCCGTACACGACCTGACCGGTGCCGCGCATGGAGGGCGCGGCGGCCTGAACGCCCGGCACCTCGCGGCCGATGGCCCAGGCGTCGTCCTCCGTGATGGTCAGTTGGGTGCCCTGGCCGAGCCGCACCCCGCCCGACGTGATGGCGCCCGAAAGGACGATGATCAGGTTGGAGCCCAGGCTCTGAATCTGCTCGGCGACGCGCGCCTGGGCGCCCGCCCCGACGGCCACCATGGCGATGACCGCGCCCACGCCGATGATGATGCCGAGCATGGTGAGGGCCGTGCGGAGGGCGTTGACCCGCAGCGCGCGAAGCGCGATGCGGGCGCCGAACAAGAGGTTCACGCCTCGTCCTCCTGGGCGGGGAGCCCTGCCAAGAGCGCCCGGGCTTCCCTGGGCTCCCGGACGACCTCGTCCTTGATCAGCCGGCCGTCGCGGAAGGAGAGGATGCGCTCGGCGAACGCCGCGATGTCCGCCTCGTGGGTGACGAGGATGATGGTGATCCCGCTCCGGTTGAGCGCCTGGAAGAGCACCATGATCTCCACGCTCGTGCGCGAGTCGAGGTTTCCCGTCGGCTCATCGGCCAGGATCAGGACCGGGTCGTTCACGAGGGCGCGCGCGATGGCCACCCGCTGCTGCTGCCCTCCCGAGAGCTGGGCGGGGTGGTGATGCTCCCGGTCGGCCAGTCCCACGGCTTCAAGCTTCGCTCGGGCCTTGGGGCGACGCTCGCGCGGCAGAGTGCCGTTGTAGAGCAGCGGGAGCTCGACGTTCTCCACCGCGCTGACCCTGGGCAAAAGGTTGAACCCCTGGAACACGAACCCGATCTTTAGGTTGCGGACACGGGCCAGTGCGTCCTGGGACAGGCGCGAAACGTCTTCGCCGTCCAAGAGGTACCGCCCGACCGTGGCGGTATCGAGGCACCCCAGGAGGTTCATGAAGGTGGACTTGCCCGAGCCGGACGGTCCCATGACCGCGAGAAACTCCCCCCGAGCGACCTGAACCGACACGCCGCGCAAGGCATGCACGGTGTGGGGGCCGAGCCGGTAGTCCTTGACCAGCCCCTGCGTCTCGATGAGAGGCGCCGGCACGGCTCAGAGCCTCAGGCGCGGCGTCCCGCCGCCCGACGGCTGGGCCGGCCGGTCTGTGGCCCCCACGATCACTTCCTGCCCTTCCGCGAGCCCTCCGTCCAGGACCTCGGTGAACGTCCCGTCGCTGATCCCGAGCCGAATCGAAACGGGTTTCGGACGGGTGTCGGGCCCCAGCACCCAGACCCGCCCCGTGAGACCGCCGGGTCTGGCAGACTGCCCCGCTGGGCCGGCGGACGGCGGCGGGCCGCTCCGGGGAACGCCATCCGCCTCCACCCCCTGGGGCCGGAAGCGGAGCGCGGCGTTGGGGATCTTCAGGACGCTCGACTTCTGGTCCACCACGATCCGCACGTTGGCGGTCATGCCGGGCAGGAGCTTGAGCTCCTTGTTCAGCGCCGAGACCACGACGTCGTAGGTCACCACGTTCTGAACCACCTGGGGCGCCTTCCGGACCTGGACGACTTCGCCGGAAAAAGTCTCCCCCGGGAACGAGTCCACCGTGAAGGTCGCGCGGTGACCCACGCGGATCCGTCCCACGTCGGCCTCATCCACGTTCGTGTCGACCTGCATCTGGGTCAGGTCCTGGGCGATCGTGAACAGCGTGGGCGCCTGGAGGCTGGCGGCCACGGTCTGTCCGACGTCCACGTTCCGCGACACGACGACGCCATCCACGGGTGCGCGGATCATGGTGTGGTCCAGGTCCACCTGGGCCTGGTCGAGGGCGGCCTTCTTCTGCCTGACCTGGGCCTCGGCGGTCTTGAGCTGGGCCTCCGTCACCCTGAGTTGGGCTTCGGCGGAGCGAACCGCCGCGGCCAGGGCCTGCTCCTGCGCGCGATTGGCCTCGATCTGGGCCACCGCCGAATCGTGGGTGGCCTGCGCTGTGTCCTGGTCGCTCTGGGCGATCAGCTCCTTCCTGAAAAGCTCGCCGGTCCGGTCCAGGTTGCGCTTGGCGTCCAGCACGGCGACCTGCGCCTTGGCCGTCTGAGCCTTGCCCGCGGCGAGGGCGGCCCGCGCGTTCTCCAGGTCGGCGTGCGTCCGCTCGACGAGGGCCCGCTGGTTCAAGACTGCGGCAGCGGTCGCCTCGAGGTCGCCTTTGGCCTGGCCGAGCTTCGCCTGGAAGGTGGCCGGGTCAATGCGCGCGATGAGCTGATCCTTTTTGACCTGGGAGTTGAAGTCAGCCAGTAGCTGGCTGATCTGCCCCGAGACCTGGGACCCCACTTGGACGGTGATGACGGCGTTCAGATTCCCCGTCGCCGAGATGGCGGCCGTCAGAGGCCCCTTCTCCACCCGGGCGAACCGGTACTTCGGGACCGCGCCGCGTCCCTGGGTATAGAACCAGGCTGCCGTGGCCCCAACGGCGAGAACCACGATGATGAGGAGCGTGAGGAACCGACGCTTCATGACTTTGGGATGGCCTCCCGGGCCGGGTTCCTACGATTCTATCCCTGGTCACTCGGCGAGAAACCCACAGTCGCCGGGGGACCCCCACCGAACTTCCTATCGGCGGGCCAGATCATGCTCCAGCTGGGCGATGGCCAGCCGGTAGTTGGCCAGCGCCTGCGCGTACGTGGCCTCGGCCTGCGTGAGCGCCAGCTGGGCGTCCGTCAGCTCAATGATCGTGCCGATGCCTGCGTCGAAGCGACCCCGAGCCAGACGGAAGTTTTCCTGAGCCGACTCGACCGCCTTTTTCGCCGCGTCGATCTGCTCCCTGGCGGCATTGAGGTTGAGCGCGTCCTGGACGACCTGTTGGCCGATCGAGAGCTCGAGGGATCTGACCTGGGAGCGCCCGGATTCCAGGGTCTTCTGGACCTCCTGGTAGCGCGCGATCTTGTTGCCCCCGTCGAAGATGGTCCACGTGAGTGTGACGCCGAGCAGCCAGGTTTCGGCGAGGTCATCGACAGGCCTTCTGGGACTCCGGAAAGTTCCACCGTACTGGCCCTGGCCCGCGATATCGGGAAGGAAGTTCCGGAACGCCTGGCGGACTGACGCCTCGGCTGAGGTCACCACCGCATTCACGCGACGGTAATCGGGCCGCTGCCGGATGGCCTCGCCGATCAGTTGGTCCTCATCCACCGGGTAGGGCTCGTAGACGAGGATGTCCTCCACCTCTGTGGGCGTGTTCACCTGGATCCCCATGGCCGTGTTCAGGGCAACCCGCGCCAGGCTGACCGCGTTCCGCGCCTGGATCAGCGACACCTGAGAATTGGCCACGTCCACCTCGGCGCGGACGACGACGATCTTGGGCTGGGTCCCCACCTCGAAAAACCCCTTGGCGTTCTTCAGGTTCAGCTCGGCCCGCTCCAGAGCCGCCCCGTTGACTGAGACGAGCCGCTTGGCCAAGAGCAGGTTGAAGTACCCCTGCTTGACATTGAGGATCACCTGATCCTTCTGGACCTCCGCATCGAACCGCGAGACCTCAGCCTGGGCTTTGGCCACATCGGTGGCGGCGAAGGTTTTGCCGAAGTCGAAGAGGATCTGGGAGAGCGTAACCTGCGCCGACTGGTTGGTGCTGAAGAGCGGCGAAGGCTTCGGCGTGCCGCCACCGATGGACCCCGAAAAGAATTCGCTCTTCTGACGGTTGGCCGTCCAGCTGCCTCCCAATTGCGGCAAGATGTTGGAGAGGGCCTCCTTCACCCGCTGCTGAGCGGCAGCGTAATCGGCGAGCCGGGCCTGGATGTCGGGTTGCGTCTCAAGCCCGATCCTGATGGCTTCCTTCAGCGTCAGCACCCGCCCGGCAACCGGGGACGTGGCAGGGGAGGGAGCTGGAGCGGAGACGGGCGGCGAGGAAGGCTCGGGAGGGGGCTGGGCTGCCGCCAGCAGTGGAATCCCCCAAACGCCGACAGCCAGCGCTAGACCGAGCGCTGGCGGCCCCACCACCGAACCCCGTTTCATGCGGAGTCTCCTCCCATCAGGGAAAGCGCCTCAGGACTTGGCGAGGCAGAGAAAAGCGCAGACAGCCACGGCAAATATTGTACCGGCGCCTGCGCCAGAGACGAACGGAAATTATACCTTTTGTCCCACGCGGCGGCAGGACTCCGGGGGCGTTACTGACCCGCCCCGAGGAGACCCCTCATTTCGGCGCGCAACTCGTTGAAACGTCGTCGAGTCTGCCCGGCCTTGGCAAGCTGCTCCGGGGTGAGCACCCCACGGATCTCGAGGGCGACCTGAAGCCCCTCTTGGGCGAGTTGTCCCCGGAGCTGGCCGATTTGCTCCTTGAGCGGGGCAAGATCTTCGGCCTTCACCTGACCTGGGGCATAGAGCTTCTCGGCCAATTGCTCGTGGGCGGTCCGTAGCTGGCTCAGTAGCCCCTGAAACTGTGGTCGATGGCTTGCCACAATCTGTTTCACCTGAGCCTGCTGGGCCTCCGTGAGGCTCACTCCCTTGACGAGCAGGGGCAACGTCATGCGGAACTCCCCGTGCCACGGACTCCCCCCGGATGGGCCGACACTTCCCGGATGCTGTCCGGCGGCCGTCGCCGTCCAGATGCCGATCGCGAGCACCGCCGCCAAGACCACACCCCATCCCGATTTCATCGACGTTCCCTCCTCACGTGTTGTAATCAAACAGCTGGCCTGCGTCCCATTCGTCCGACCAGCCGGTTTCCGGCATCGCTGCCACGTCGGCAAAGTCCGCAGTGGGCGCATCCCCTGTTGAAGACAGGACGGCGGACACCTCTGCCAAGAAGCGGAGGGCGTCGGCATCGCCGGCTTCCGTCTGGGGACGGACCCACAGCACCGACTCGCGCCACATCCACGCTTCGACCCCGCCGAAGATGGCCAGCGCGGTCAGGGCGGCCGCCACCACGAGGCCGCGGCGCCTGACAGCGCCCGGAAGACGGTCGACCGCGGCGACAGGCGGATCCTCCCGGAGCGCGCGGCCGATCAGCTCGAGATCCCGACTCAAGCGCTGATAGCGCTGGGCGCAATCCAGGCAAGCCCTCAGGTGGGCCCGATCCTCTTCGCTGCCCTCCCCGTAGCTGCTGAGCAAGAGCGTTCGATCCCTAAGGCATCGGTTCATGAGCGTCCCCCTAACCCCTTGCGCAAGTGCCGAACCGCCCGAAACAGATGGCGCTTCACGGTGCCGGGGCTGAGCCCCAGCGCCTCGGCGACCTCCTGGGTGGACCACTCCTCGAGATGCCGAAGCGCGAACACCTCTCGTTGGCGAGGCGGCAGCTGCCGGAAGGCGCGCCAGATCCGCTCCCGGTCTTCCCCGCTGAGGGCGGCTCGCTCCGGCGTCGCCTCACGGTCCTCGACCTCCACCTCGTCGATCGGCTGGTGCCGGCGGCGCCACCACTGCCACCACCCCGCGCGCCGGCGATCGCGACAGGCGTTGATCGTCACCCGGGTCAGCCACCGCCCCCACTCCGCCGGCCTTGGCCGCTCCGGCGTTCGGAGCAGCTTCAGGAAGACCTCTTGCCGAACGTCCCGGGCCTCCTGGACATCCTCCAGCAGAAGGCGGGACAGGCGCTCCACCCGGGCAGAGTGCTTCCGGTAGAGCGCCTCATACTCCGCCTGCCTGGACGGGCCGTCTAACAAGGGCTCCATCTGCCTCGAGGTCTCACCAATATAGACGAATCAGCCACCCCCCTGGTTGACCGCAGGGGGGGGAAGGAGCCCTCTGCCGCTCTTCTGTCCGGCCCCTCCAACTCCCCTGGGATGACCTTGTGATTGTGTTCACCCGAACGAGCGGGCTGCCACTTTTTTCTTGACCGATGCTAAATCTGGTGTGGTAGGCTCTGCTCCGCCACACAATATAGTGTGGACTGACAATGCTGACAGGCCTGGACGGACCCACCCGCGTTCTCGGCGACAGCTGGCGCCCCCTTCCCAACGGCTGCCTTTGCCGGGCACGGCGCCCGGGCATCCACCGCACGGGTCACCCGCCCACCTCATAGAGCTAAAGGAGGAGTCGTATGCTGTCCGACACGCGGCCGTCGAAAGTCGGGAACTGGAGCGATCCCGCCCTCCGGGTCCTCCGGGAGCGCTATCTCTCCCGCAAGGGGGACGAGGTGCAGGAGACCCCCGAGGAGATGTGCTGGCGGGTGGCCCAGTGCCTGGCCCGGGCGGAGGAGCGCTACGGGCGAAGCCCGGCGGCGACCCAGGAGGTCGCCGTGGCCTTCTACGACTTGATGGTGGACGGCTACTTCATGCCGAACTCCCCCACGCTCATGAACGCCGGTAAGGGGAACCAGCTCCAGTACTCGGCGTGCTACGTGCTCCCGGTGGGCGACTCCATGGAGGAGATCTTCGACGCCGTCAAGGCGGCGGCCATCATCCATAAGTGCCTCGTCGGGGACACTTTTGTGATGAGCAACGGCCTGACCCGGTTGAGCGAAGTGAGGGATGGCGCCCTGGTCATGACCGATGAAGGCCCCTTCCACGTGAACAGTCTTCACGACAATGGCGACCAACCCGTCTTTGAGGTGAGGACCAATCGGGGCTACAAAATCGTTGGCACGGCCGAACACCGGCTGCTGGCCGTCGCTCACGACGGATCCTATGAGTGGCGGAAGATCGGCGAGGTCCGGGAAGGCGATTGGCTGATCATGAAGCCAGGCTCCTGGGTTGGCGGCGAGACGAAGTTGCCAGAATTCACCCTCAGCCAGAAGCGTGGACGAAATCGGACGAGCTTCAAGCCACGGGAATATCGCCTGCCCCGGGAGCTCACCCCCGAACTTGCGGAGCTCATCGGCCTCTACATCGGCGATGGATCGAACCACCGGGACGGCATCCGGTTCACGGTCGGAGACGACTGCCCTGAGGTCGTTGCGAGGATCAAGGAGCTGAGTCTTGCGCTCTTCGAAAAGAACCCGAGCGTCAGCAGGTATTCGGGAGGGAACGCCTTCGAAGTGTCCATCCTGAGCAGGCAGGTCAAGGAGTGGTTTGCCTTCCTCGGCATCACCAAAGTCTCATCGCTGGAGGCCCACATCCCGGACGTCATCCTTCGCAGCTCAGAGGAGGTGGCGGCCGCATTCGTCCGCGGTCTATTTACGGCTGATGGCTGCGTCCGCCAGAACGGGCATATCACCTTGACGACGAGCTCGCGTCGCCTTGGCGAAGAGCTGCAGATCATGCTGCTCGCCCTCGGTGTGCCGACGCACCTCCGGCGCGACGTCTCTGCGACCCAGTATGAAAGCTGGCAGATCTCGGTCTGCACCAAAGCAGGATTCCGCAGGTTCCGGGAAAAGATCGGCTTTGCCGCCGCGAAGAAGGCCGCGAGGCTGGCCGCTGTCCTTGACGAGGAGATTTTTGTCAAAGGCGAGACCATTCCCAATCAACGCGCGCGCTTGCGCGTCTGGTACGATGCCTTGCCTGCAAGCTCGAGGCGCGAGGCGAAGATCCAATTTGACGACCTCCTCAACAGGGTCACAGCGCCGAGGGAGTTGAGTCGGCAGAGGCTAACGGCCGTGATGAAAAAGTCCGCCCCCTTTCCTCCGTTCTTCGAGGAGCTGGCGGCTGAGGAGTTCTTCTTCGTCCGGGCGACCGCGATCGGCTATGCGGGCATCCGCCGCGTTTATGATCTGACCGTCCCCCTGAAGCACGCCTATATCGCCAACGGCTTCGTCTCTCACAATAGCGGGGGGGGAACGGGATTCGCCTTCTCCCGGCTCCGTCCCAAGGACGACTTCGTCGCCTCGACGGGCGGCAAGGCCTCGGGCCCGGTTTCCTTTCTCCGCGTGTTTAACGGCGCCACCGAGGCGGTGAAACAAGGGGGCACTCTACGCGGAGCTAACATGGGGATCCTGAAGGTGGATCACCCGGACATCCTCGAG